>NZ_JBIAHG010000033.1:0-76413 GCF_042870385.1 Streptomyces sp. NPDC006602
TCCACCTCTCCGAGGAATTCCAACTCCACCCCGAACAGTCCACCGACGCCATCGTCATCCACCACCCCGAAGCCAAATACTTCAACGCACGCTGACGAAACCCTCGCCCTCCGTGGATGAGGGCATGGACGGAGTTGCGGCATAAGCTCGTGCTCGGGCAACGCCGGATGCTGTTGCCCGTCGTTGCCCGGCAGACTGAGAGAGAAGAGTGATCAGGGTGTTTTCGCAGGTCATCGGGATGACCAGGACTGCGGGGTAGGGCTTCAGTGCACATCGTCATCATGGGCTGCGGGCGAGTGGGTTCCGCTCTCGCCCAGACCCTGGAGCAGCAGGGGCACACGGTCGCCGTGATCGACCAGGACCCCACCGCCTTCCGCCGGCTGGGCTCCGGATTCGGCGGCCGCCGGGTCACCGGCGTCGGCTTCGACCAGGACACCCTGCGCGAGGCGGGCATCGAGGAGGCCGGCGCCTTCGCCGCGGTCTCCAGCGGGGACAACTCGAACATCATCGCCGCGCGCGTCGCCCGCGAGATGTTCGGCATCGAGAACGTCGCGGCCCGTATCTACGACCCCCGCCGTGCCGAGGTCTACCAGCGTCTGGGCATCCCGACCGTGGCAACCGTCCGCTGGACGGCCGACCAGATGCTGCGTCGCCTGCTGCCGTCGGGCGCCGAGCCGCTGTGGCGCGACCCCACCGGCGGTGTGCAGCTCGCCGAGGTGCACACCGCCACGTCGTGGGTGGGCCAGCGGATCAGCCGTCTCCAAGAGGAGACCGGGGTGCGTGTGGCGTTCCTGACCCGGCTCGGCGAGGCGATCCTGCCCTCCTCGCAGACGGTCTTGCAGGAGGGCGATCTGGTGCACGTGATGATGCGGACCGACGAGGTCGACAAGGTCGAGGCGGCGTTCGCCAAGGGTCCCGAAGAGGAGGGCGGTCACTGATGAGGGTCGCCATTGCCGGTGCCGGCGCGGTCGGCCGCTCGATCGCGGGCGAACTGCTGGAGAACGGCCACGAGGTTCTCCTCGTCGACAAGGCGCCGACGGCCATCTCGGTCGAGCGCGTCCCGCAGGCGGAGTGGCTGCTGGCCGACGCCTGTGAGATCACGTCCCTTGACGAGGCGGCGCTCCAGCGCTGCAACGTCGTGATCGCCGCGACCGGTGACGACAAGGTCAACCTGGTCGTCTCGCTGCTGGCGAAGACGGAGTACGGCGTTCCGCGTGTCGTCGCCCGGGTGAACAACCCGAAGAACGAGTGGCTGTTCAACGAGTCCTGGGGCGTGGACGTCGCCGTCTCCACTCCGCGTCTGATGTCGGCCCTGGTCGAGGAGGCGGTGAGCGTCGGCGACCTGGTCCGTCTGCTCCGCTTCAGCCACGGCGACGCCAACCTCGTCGAACTGACCCTGCCCGAGGAGTCGGCCCTGGCCGGCACCCAGGTCAGTGACGTCGAGTGGCCCGAGGACACGTCCCTGGTGACGATCATCCGCGGCACCCGCGTCCTGACCCCGTCCCAGGAGGACTCCCTGGAGGCGGGCGACGAGCTCCTCTTCGTGGCCGCCCCGGCCCGTGAGGAGCAGCTGGAGGACCTGCTGTCGGTACGCCGGGACGACACGGTGAGCTGATCCCCACGAGGATGGCGACGAGAAAGGGCGCCCCGAACACTCGGGGCGCCCTTCGTCGTCGTACCGGCGGCTACGCCTCTCGGCGGTGGCGGCCCGCGGTCGACTCGTCGTGCTCCTGCGCCAGTCCCGCCTGCCGTTCCTTCTCCGCGCGCTCCTGCGCCTCCATCTCGGCGAAGACGTCGATGGGAGCCGGCGCCTTCGCCAGGAACACCCACGTCAGATAGACGGCCAGCAGGAACGGCGGGATCTTCAGGGCTACCAGGACCCAGCCCAGCTGGGCGGTGTTGGCCCACCAGTACAGCGGGAAGAGGATCGCGCACTTGGCGAGCAGGATCAGGCCCCAGGCCCAGCTGGCCTTGGCGTACGCCTTCTTGCGGCCCGGGTTGCGGGTGCGCCAGGAGAGGTTCTCCTTGAAGACCGGGCCGAGGATCAGGCCGATCAGCGGGACGCCGCAGAGGGTCGTGATGATGTAGGCGAGGCCCAGGCCCAGCGTGTAGAGCATGCCGGGGAGGTAGAAGTCCTTGGCGTTGCCGGTCATCATCGCGAAGACGACACCGAAGGCGACGCCGAAGACGCCGCTGAAGGCGTGCTTGACGGTGTCCCGCATCACCAGACGGACCACGACCAGCAGCAGGGACACACCGAGGGCCGCGATCGCCGACAGGTGCAGGTCCTTGTTGATCGTGTAGATCGTGACGAACAGGAGGCCGGGCAGGACGGTCTCGACCATGCCGCGCACGCCGCCGAAGGCTTCGAAGAGCGCGGCCTCGGTCACCGCCCGGGCGTCCGGCTGCTCAGTGACTTCGGTGTCTTGGGTCGGCTTGTCGAGCGACGTCACCGGCTACTCCCGTCCGAGGGGTCTCAGTTCGTATTTCGGGTTGAACAGCACCCGGCGGCCCCGGCTCATCGAGATCCGGCCCGATGCGATCAGCTTGCGGCCCGGCTCTATCCCCACGATGGAGCGCCTGCCGAGCCACACCACTTCCAGCGCGGCGGAGCCGTCGAACAGCTCGGCCTCCAGGGCCGGGACTCCCGCGCGCGGGCGCAGGGTGACCGTGCGCAAGGTACCAGTAACAGTGACGACCTGGCGGTCGTGACAGTCACCGATGCGCGTGCAGCCGGCGGTCGCGGTGTCCTCCCGCAGCTCCTCGGACTCCAGCTCCTCCTGCGACGAGGACAGCCGGTCCAGCATGCGCCTGAACCGGCCGACCGGCTTCTCGGAACGAGGAACAGCACTCATATCTGAAGCGTACCGGGGCCCACCGACAGCTACGTACCCCCGGTGCCCGCGCTCGAACCGGCCCCCGTGCCAGGCTCCGTCATGCTGCGTCCCCCTGGGACGACTCCCGGACCCCCGGCCGCCCCTCAGCTCACTTCTCGAACCGATAGCCCATCCCTGGCTCAGTGATGAAGTGTTTCGGATGCGAAGGGTCCGCCTCCAGCTTGCGCCTCAGCTGGGCCATGTAGACCCGCAGGTAGTTCGTCTCCGTCCCGTAGGACGGCCCCCACACCTCCTGGAGCAGTTGCTTCTGGCTGACCAGGCGGCCGCTGTTGCGCACCAGGACCTCCAGCAGATGCCACTCCGTGGGTGTCAGCCGTACGTCCTTCCCGTGTCGCTGGACCTTCTTCGCGGCCAGGTCGACGGTGAACTCGTCGGTCTCCACCAGCACGTCGTCCTCGCCGCCCCCGGTCGGTTCCGCGCGGCGGACGGCGGCGCGCAGCCGGGCGAGCAGCTCGTCCATGCCGAAGGGCTTGGTGACGTAGTCGTCGGCGCCGGCGTCCAGTGCCTCGACCTTCTCGTCGGAGGAGTGCCGGGCGGACAGCACCAGGATCGGCACGCGGGTCCAGCCGCGCAGCCCCTTGATCACCTCGACGCCGTCCATGTCGGGCAGGCCCAGGTCGAGGACCACCACGTCCGGGTGGCGGGCGGCGGCGAGTTCGAGGGCGGTGGCACCGTCGTGCGCCGAGTCGACCTCGTACTTGCGCGCCCTGAGGTTGATCTCGAGGGCGCGCACGATCTGCGGCTCGTCCTCGATCACCAGCACCCGGGTCATGTGACCTGCCTTTCGGGTCGTACTTCAGGTCGTTCAGGTCGTTCCGGTCGTTCGTGTCGTTCAAATCGGGCTTCGGGGCGGGCTCCGGGTCGTCCGGGGTGAAGAAGCTCCTCGGAGTGAAGCGGCCGCTCGGGGCCCGATCCTGCCGCCGCCCGAAGCGTGAGGACCATGGTGAGGCCGCCGCCGGGTGTGTCCTCGGCGTTGAGGGTGCCGCCCATCGCCTCGGCGAAACCGCGGGCGACCGCGAGTCCGAGGCCGACGCCGGCGCCGCGCGGGGCGTCGCCGTAGCGCTGGAAGGGCTCGAAGATGCGTTCCTTGGCCTCGTCGGGGACGCCGGGCCCCCGGTCGACCACCCGCACCTCCACCCGGTCCGCGATCGCGCTGGCGGACACCAGGACGGCCTTGCCGGCCGGGCTGTACTTGACGGCGTTCTCGACCAGGTTGGCCACCGACCGCTCCAGCAGCCCGGGGTCCACGGCCACGATGGGCAGCGTCTCCGGGATGTCCAGGTCGGCGCTGCCCTCTGGCACCCCGCCGAGCGCCACCGGCACCACCTCGTCGAGGTCGATCTCCCGGATCAGCGGGGTGACCGTGCCGGTCTGCAGCCGGGACATGTCGAGGAGGTTCCCCACCAGATGGTCGAGCCGGTCGGCGCCCTCCTCGATGCCGGCCAAGAGCTCCGCCCGGTCCTCCTCGGACCATGCCACGTCGTCGGACCGCAGCGACGAGACGGCCGCCTTGATCCCGGCCAGTGGCGTACGGAGGTCATGGCTGACGGCGGCCAGCAGCGCGGTGCGGATCCGGTTGCCCTCGGCGAGTGCGCGGGCCTGGTCGGCCTCCTCCTGGAGGCGCCGCCGGTCCAGCACCACGGCGGCCTGGGCGGCGAAGGCGGCCAGTACCCGGCGGTCCTCGGCGGGCAGTACCCGGCCGGTCATCGCGAGTGCCATGTGGTCCCCGACCGGCATGTCGACGTCCGCGTCCTCGGGCCGTTCCACGGGCCGTCCGAGGCCGACCCGGCCCGCGCAGGTCCACGGGTCGACGTCGCTCTTCCGTTCCAACAGGGCGGCCGAGTCCATGCCGAAGGTCTCGCGGACCCGCTCCAGGAGCTCCTCCAGGCCGGTCTCGCCGCGCAGCACGTTGCCCGCGAGGAAGGACAGGATCTCCGACTCGGCCCGCAGCCGGGCGGCCTGGTGGGTGCGGCGGGCCGCCAGGTCGACGACGGACGCCACCGACACACCGACGCCGACGAATATCGCGATGGCGACGATGTTCTTCGGGTCGGCGATGGTCCAGTGGTGCAGGGGCGGTGTGTAGAAGTAGTTCAGCAGCAGGGAGCCCACCGCGGCCGAGGCCAGCGCGGGCAGCAGCCCGCCGAGCAGGGCCGCTGCGACCACCATGGTCAGGAACAGCAGCATGTCGTTGGCGAGGCCGAGGTGGACGGTGCCGAGCAGGACCGCCATGATCACCGGGCCGGACACGCCGACCAGCCAGCCCCAGATGATCCGGGCCCGGCCGAGCCGCGCGCCCCGGGCCACCGGCAGGCCGCGCCCCTTGGCGACCTCCTCGTGGGTGACGATGTGCACGTCGAGGTCGGGCCCCGACTCCCGGGCCACGGTCGTACCGACACCGGGGCCGAAGACGTACTGCCAGGTCTTGCGGCGCGAGGAGCCGAGGACGATCTGGGTGGCGTTCACCCCGCGCGCGAAGTCCAGCAACGCGACCGGTATGTCGTCGCCCACCACGTGGTGGAAGGTGCCGCCCAGGTCCTCGACCAGCGTCCGCTGCACGGCCAGTTCCTTCGGGGAAGCCGAGGTCAGTCCATCACTGCGGGCTATGTAGACCGCCAGCACCTCACCCCCGGCGCCCTTCTCCGCCAGCCGCGCCGCCCGGCGGATCAGCGTCCGCCCCTCCGGGCCGCCGGTCAGTCCGACCACGATCCGCTCCCGCGACCCCCAGATCTTCGACACCCGGTGATCGCTGCGGTACTGCTTGAGGTACTCGTCCACCCGGTCGGCCACCCACAGCAGCGCGAGCTCCCGCAGCGCGGTCAGGTTGCCGGGCCGGAAGTAGTTCGAGAGGGCCGCGTCCACCTTGTCGGGCTGGTAGATGTTGCCGTGCGCCATCCGCCGCCGCAGCGCCTGTGGCGACATGTCGACCAGCTCGATCTGGTCCGCGCGGCGCACCATCTCGTCCGGCACCGTCTCCCGCTGCCGCACCCCCGTGATCGCCTCGACCACGTCGCCCAGCGACTCCAGATGCTGGATGTCGACCGTCGAGACCACATTGATCCCGGCCGCCAGCAGCTCCTCCACGTCCTGCCAACGCTTGGCGTTCCGGGAGCCGGGGACGTTGGTGTGGGCCAGTTCGTCCACCAGGGCGACGGCGGGGGCCCTGAGGAGCACGGCATCGACGTCCATCTCCGTGAACACGCCGCCCCGGTACTCCAGTTCCCGGCGCGGCACCTGCTCCAGGCCGTCCAGCAGCACCTCGGTGCGCGGCCGGTCATGGTGCTCCACGAAGGCCACCACGCAGTCCGTGCCGCGCTCGACGCGCCGGTGCGCCTCGGACAGCATCGCGTACGTCTTGCCGACGCCCGGTGCCGCACCGAGGTGGATCCGAAGCTTGCCGCGTCCCATGGCCTCACTGTCTTCCGGTCACCGCTGCCTGCGCAGCGTCGACCTTACGGCCAATAATCGCGACAAATGGGGTCGGGCGCGGTCCGTGGGGCCTCTTTGACGCAACTCTGACGCGCCGGAGACAGCACGAGGCCGTCACGTCTCGACGATCTCCCCGTCGCTCAGCTCCAGCACCCGGTCCGCCAGTTCCAGCAGGTTCCGCGTCGTGCGTGGCGACGAGCGCGGTGACCTGCTCACTGCGTACGGCGGCACACAGCAGCTCCATCACGGCTGACCGGTCTCCGCGTCCAGCCGGCCGGTCGGCTCGTCGGCGACGAGGAGCGAGGGGCCGTTGGCGAGGGCGCGGGCGATGGCGACCCGCTCCTGCTGACCGCCGGACAGCTCGCCCGGCCGCTGCGCGGCGTGGTCGTGGAGCGGCCGCAGTTCGCCCGACTCCGGACAAAGAGCCGCACCCCAGCGGGATGCGGCCCTTTCGGTGTCTGTCTAGCGGACCTCGGTGATCTCCGGTCCACGCTGCAACTGGCCCATGCCGCCGGAGAAGCGGGAGGTCCCGTCGTCCTGCTGGACGCCCTCGGGCACCATCTGCGCGTCGTTCGGCAGCTTGAGGACGATCGGGTCGCGGGGCGCCATCGGGCCCTCGCCGCGGACCACGACCGTGTCCCGGAAGATCTGCTCCAGCAGGCCCGCTGCCTGCGGCTGTACCGCGCCCTGGCCCGAGATGACACCGCGCAGGAACCAGCGGGGGCCGTCCACACCGACGAACCGCACCACCTGGTAGCCGCCCGTGCCGTCCGGCAGCTGTACCGGCACCTGGGCGCGCAGCTCCCAGCCCAGCGGACCCTCGACCTCGTCGACGATCCCGCCCTGCTGGGTGATGCCCGACGCGATCTCCTCGCGCACCTCGCCCCAGATGCCCTCGCGCTTGGGGGCGGCGAAGGCCTGCAACTGGATGGCGCTGTCCCGCAGGACGACAGTCGCCGCGACGATCGCGTCGCCCGCGACCTCGACCCGCAGCTCCATGCCGTCGACGCCGGGCACGAGCAGACCGCCCAGGTCCACCCGGCCCTCGGCCGGGTCACGCACCTCGGAGTCGTCCCACGGCCCGTCGGGCCGCGGCTCCGGCTCCAGCCTCACACGCGGGCGTCCGCCCTCGTCCTCGACCTTGTCGTCCGCCTCAGTGTCGACACCGTCGACGACCTGCCCGGGCTCGCCGGCCGCGTCCTCGGCGGCACCCTTCTTCTTGCGACGTCCGAACACGTCACTGTCCTTCCCGGTCGGATACGACCGAAGCGTATCGATTCCCACCCGTTGCGCCGCCGTAGGCGGCCTGACCGCTTGCGCTGTTCGTGCTGCTCGAGCCGCCCACAGCCGCATGGCCGCCGGTGGACCCGAAGCCCCCCTCGGCCCGAGCCGACCCGGGAAGCTCCGCGACCTCTTGGAAGCGGACCTTCTCGACCTGCTGGACGACCAGTTGGGCAATCCGGTCGAAGCGCTCGAACCGCACGGATTCGCGCGGGTCGAGATTCACCACGATCACCTTGATCTCCCCACGGTACCCGGCATCAACCGTCCCCGGGGCATTCACGAGAGCGACACCGCAGCGGGCAGCCAGGCCGGATCGTGGGTGCACGAAGGCCGCGTACCCCTCCGGCAGCGCCACAGACACTCCCGTGGGCAGCACGGCCCGCTCGCCCGGCTTCAGTTCACGGCTCTCGGTGGTGCGCAGATCGGCTCCCGCGTCACCGGGATGTGCGTACGCCGGAAGCGGTACGTCGGGATCAACGCGGCGGATCAGCACGTTCACGGGGTCACGACTCACGGGTTCACCTCGAAGGCACGGGCACGCCGGACCTGGTCCGGGTCGTTCATGGCCGCCAGGATCTCCTCCGGGCGGCCGTTCTCGACGAAGTGGTCGACCTTCACCTCGACGAAGAGGGCGTCGGCGCGGACGGCGACCGGCCCGTCGGGGCCGCCGATGCGTCCGGTGGCGGTCGAGTAGATCTTCCGTCCGGCCACCGCCGTCACCTCGGCCGCCAGGTGCAGTGTCGTGCCGACCGGCACCGGCCGCACGAAGTCCGTCTCCAGCCGCCCGGTCACCGCGATCGTCCGCAGCAGCCAGTTCAGCGAGCCGAGGCTCTCGTCGAGGGCGGAGGTGAGCACTCCGCCGTGTGCGAGGCCCGGAGCCCCCTGATGGGCGGGCTGCACGGTGAACTCGGCCGTGATGGTGACACCCTCGCCGGCCCGTGCCTGAAGGTGCAGCCCGTGCGGCTGCTCGTCGCCGCAGCCGAAGCACTGTTCATAGTGCGGCCCGAGAAGCTCCCCGGGCGCGGGAGCGTCAGGATGACGCACCGGTTTCACGGCGTCGGCGGGAGGCTTGAGAGCCGCGGCAGTACCACTCACAGCCGCAGACCTTACCCGCCCGCCCGTCACCCACCGCCCCCCTGCCTGACAGCGCTGCGCGCCGACTCCCCCTGCCAGTCGGCCGTTCCCGACACCGTGCCAAGCTTGGCGTCATGCAGCTCTCCGCGGCCCCGTACGAAGAACGCCTCACCGCACCCCGCTCCTGGTGGCTGATCTCCTTGCTCGTCGGGGTCTCGATGGCGTTGATCCTGCTGCCCTTCGGCACGTTGCCGCTGCTCGGCGGCCTGGTCGGCGGGACGGCCGGGGCGGCGGTCGTGGCCAGTTCGTACGGTTCGCCGCGGATCCGGGTCGTGGGCGGTTTCCTGATCGCGGGCGAGGCGAAGATCCCCGTGTCGGCCCTGGGTGAGGCAGAGGTCCTGGACCCGGAGGAAGCGCGCGCCTGGCGCACGTACAAGGCCGACACCCGCGCGTTCCTGCTGCTGCGCGCCTACATCCCCACCGCGCTGCGCGTGGACGTCACGGACCCGGCCGACCCGACGCCGTACCTGTATCTGTCGACGCGTGAGCCGGAGCGGCTGGCGGAGGCACTGAAGTCGGCACGCGCGGCCGCCTGACAAGGCGGTTCAAAATCTCTTTCTCCGCCACGCAAAAAATTCGTCAGGGCTCGATTTCCTTGTGACCGAGCCCGAGTCCCTTCGGAATGTCTCCCATTTCGATCGGATTCTCGGGGGACTCAAGCGGGGGCAGTTCGGGAAGCGCGCTCCAAGGCACCTGGATCTTCCGTAGATCCGCCCGGATCCGCTCCGCGAGTTTTCTCGTGTCCCGGCGGTTCATGACCGCTCCCACGGCCGCGCCGATCATGAACGGCATCAGATTCGGCAGGTCACGCACCATGCGCTTCATGATCTGCTGCCGCAGCTGACGCTTCATAGGGCTGTTGAGCGCCGTACTCACGGTGGACGGCTTGGACATGTCGACGCCGCGCTCTCCCGACCAGGAATCGAGATACGCGGTGCTGCGCTGCTTGAGATTGCCGGGCGGCCGCACTCCGTAGACCTCGTGGAGTTCGGCGATCAGCTTGAGCTCGATCGCGGCGACCCCGGTGATCTCGGCGGCCAGTTCCGTCGGCATGGCGGGCGGCACGGGCAGCATGGCCGCCGCTCCGATGCCCGCCCCGACAGTGGCGGTGGCGCTGGAAGCACCCGCCACGAGCTTGTCGGCGAGCTCCTCGGGCCCCAGCCCGGGGAACTGTCTGCGTAGCGTCTCGAGGTCCCGTACGGGGATCCGCGGGGCGTTGTCGATGATCCGGTCGGCGAGGTACGCCAGACCCGCCCTGGCCCGGCTGCCGCCCTTGCGGACGCCTTCCCGGGCCTTGTCCCGGATCACCGCGGCCCGTCGCCCGGCGACGGGCGCCGGGGTCTCGGCCGGCGCCGGGGTCTCGGCCGGCGCCGGGAGGTCGGCCCGGCCTGCCGCCGGTTCGAGCGAGGCCGATCCCTGTTCGGATGAGCCCCGCTCGTCGTCACGCGCGCCGAGCCGTCCTTCGGACGGCTCCTGGTCCGCTCCCGGTAGGTGGAAGCGGCGCTTCCGAGGTGGGGTCGAGCCAGTCACGGCCGACCCGCCCTCAGTCGCAGTCGCGGCAGATCGGCTGACCGTTCTTCTCGCGGGCCAGCTGGCTGCGGTGGTGCACCAGGAAGCAGCTCATGCAAGTGAACTCGTCCTGCTGCTTGGGCAGCACCCGGACGGCCAGCTCTTCGTTCGAGAGGTCCGCGCCGGGCAGTTCGAGGCCTTCGGCGGCCTCGAACTCGTCGACGTCCACTGCGGAGGTCGACTTGTCGTTCCGGCGAGCCTTCAGTTCTTCAAGGCTGTCCGAGTCGACGTCGTCGTCGGTCTTGCGTGGGGTGTCGTAGTCGGTTGCCATGTCGCTCTCCCCCTCTGGGTGTCTGCGGTGTCTCCAGCGCACGTAACGCGTGAGAGGCCGGACTTGTGCCCGACCTGAGGCGGAGATTTTGCCTCACATCAAGGTCTGTTACTCAATCGACACCCAACCGGACTCTTCATGAGTGATCGGCTTGGATGGCGATCGGGACCGTACACGGTCCGGATACCGCACTTCAAAGGCGTCCCACCGTGTACTTCCCGTGATCAGGACCCCTGAAAACCCGGACTTTCCCGGCTTTCCGACAGGGTGCATGATCACGGAGAGTGGATGGCCGGAAATTCGCCCATGTGATCGATCACACACGGAGTTGTCCGGAAGGTGCCCAGAAAATTCCGCGCAAAGCGAACATCACCGCGTGTCGGATCAAGTGCGGGGGCCATGATCTCAGACGGGAAGGGTCACCCGCATCACGAGTCCACCTCCCTCGCGCGGCTGGGCCGAGATGTGGCCGCCGTGCGCCCGGGCCACGGACCGGACGATGGACAGACCGAGTCCGACGCCCTTGTCGCTGCCCGTGCGCTCCGTACGCAGCCGCCGGAACGGCTCGAAGAGGTTGTCGATCTCGTACGCCGGCACCATCGGGCCCGTGTTGGACACGACGAGCACCGCCTGGCCGTGCTGGACCTCCGTGGTCACCTCGACCCAGCCTCCCTCGGACACGTTGTACCGCACGGCGTTCTGCAGAAGGTTCAGGGCGATCCGCTCCAGCAGCACGCCGTTGCCCTGGACGACCGCGGGCTTCTGCTCCCCGCGGATCACCACGCCCTTGGCCTCCGCCTCACCGTGCACCTGGTCGATCGCCTGCTCGGCCACCTCGGCGAGGTCGACCGGCTTGCGCTCGACGATCTGGTTGTCGCTGCGGGCCAGCAGCAGCAGTCCCTCGACGAGCTGCTCACTGCGCTCGTTGGTGGCCAGCAGTGTCTTGCCGAGCTGCTGCAGCTCCACCGGCGCGTTCGGATCGGACAGATGCACCTCGAGAAGCGTGCGGTTGATCGCGAGCGGTGTCCTCAGTTCGTGCGAGGCGTTGCCGACGAAGCGCTGCTGGGCCGTGAAGGCGCGCTGCAGCCGCTCCAGCATCTCGTCGAAGGTGTCCGCCAGCTCCTTCAGCTCGTCGTCCGGGCCGTCCAGCTCGATCCGGCGGGAGAGGTCCGAGCCCGCCACCGCGCGCGCGGTGCGGGTGATCCGGCCGAGCGGCGACAGGACCCGGCCCGCCATGGCATAGCCGAAGGCGAAGGCGATCACGGCGAGACCGAGCAGGGCCAGCAGGGAGCGGCTGAGCAGGTTGTCCAGGGCGTGCTGGCGCTGTTCGTTGACGCATTCGTTCAGCGCGTGGTTGAGCTCGGCCGCCGGCAGCGTGCTGGAGCCGATGCTGCAGTTGTCGCTGGACACCTGGCCGGAAACGACCTTGAAGGGCAGGTCACTGCCCACGTTCAGCGCGTTGGCGGCGAGCAGGTAGATGATCGACAGCAGCAGGATGCCGGCGATCAGGAACATGCCGCCGTACAGCAGCGTGAGCCTTATCCGGATGGTCGGGCGCAGCCATGGGAAGGGCGGCTCCGGCCTCCGGGGGTCCCAGGTGGGCTTCGGGGGCGCCTGGGGCGGCGCCGGGGTAGCGGCCACGGCCGATCAGATCCGGTAGCCGGAGCCGGGGACGGTCACGATGACGGGCGGCTCGCCGAGCTTGCGGCGCAGGGTCATGACGGTCACCCGCACGACGTTGGTGAACGGGTCGGTGTTCTCGTCCCACGCCTTCTCCAGGAGTTGCTCGGCCGAGACGACCGCGCCCTCGCTGCGCATCAGCACCTCCAGCACGGCGAACTCCTTGGGCGCCAGCTGGACTTCCTTGCCGTCGCGGAAGACCTCGCGGCGGTTCGGGTCGAGCTTGATCCCGGCGCGCTCCAGGACGGGCGGCAGGGGCACGCTGGTGCGCCGGCCGAGGGCACGCACGCGTGCCGTCAGCTCGCTGAACGCGAAGGGCTTGGGCAGATAGTCGTCGGCGCCGATCTCCAGGCCCTCGACACGGTCACTGACGTCGCCGGACGCCGTCAGCATCAGCACGCGGGTGGGCATACCGAGTTCGACGATCTTGCGGCAGACGTCGTCGCCGTGCACGAGAGGGAGGTCACGGTCGAGGACGACCACGTCGTAGTCGTTCACGCCGATGCGTTCCAGGGCGGCCGCACCGTCGTACACGACGTCGACGGCCATGGCCTCCCGGCGCAGTCCGGTGGCCACCGCATCGGCGAGCAGCTGCTCGTCCTCGACGACGAGTACGCGCACGTCGCTTGTCCTTCCTGTGTCCACCCGCGTAGCGCTTCTCAGGCACGCGGGCAGGGGGCTTGGTGAGTGTGTTGACGTCCATCCTGCCCTTTTCGGTCATAAGTCGGCGGTAAGGCGGGTGAGCGCAGTCCGAAGGACAGGTATGAGACCGGGGAATGCGAGATTTTCCCGACGGGTTGAGGTTTCCGTGGAAGGGAGCGGGGGGAGGACGGCTTTACACCCCGCGATCACGCTCTGCATGTGCCGCACCACCATGTGGCACGCCGCGATCCGCTTTCCGCAGAGTGGGCGTGGGTGTCCGGCACCGTCGCCGCCCAGCACCGGGCAGCGCTGGGCACCTACTGGAGACGTGATCGCCCCTTCCGAACGGCACACCCCCGTGCCATCGACCCACGACCCAGGACGAGGGGGCGCAGCATGGACGCATTCACCGCAGGACTTCGGCAGCGCATAAGGGCGACCGAGTCCGACCTGACGCGGGCTCGCGACGAGGGCGACGACTTCCTCGTCGAGGTGGAACAGGCCGAACTCGACGACCTGCGCCGCCTCGCCGCCGAACACGGTGTGGAAGTCGGCGCGACCAGCGTCTGACGAGCTCGCAGCGCACAGCGACGAACCCCCGGCGAATCCAGCGCCGGGGGTTCGTTGCTGCGCGAGTTCGCCCACGGGGCGCACCCAGACCCGACGGTCAGCGCCCACACAGGCAGACGGTCAGCACCGAGGCAGACCGACGGTCAGGGCCCACCAAGGCCGACTGTCCCCACGCGCCGGCCGCGAGAGAGCCGTAGGGGCGCGGGGGGGGGGGGGGGGGGGGGGGGGGGGGGGGGGGGGGGGGGGGGGGGGGGGCGGGGGGGGGGGGGGGCCGGCGGGCCGCGCCCCCCCCCCCCCCCCCCCCCCCCCCCCCCCCCCCCCCCCCCCCCCCCCCCCCCCGGCTGAGGCGCCCCGCAGGCGAACGAGCCATTGTTCAGTCGTGCCAGGCGCCGAAGTCCTCCAAGAGGCGCTGGAGGGGCTCGAAGACCCCCGGGGTGGCCGCGACCGTCAGACCGTGTGCGGGGCGCTCTCCGGGGCGACCACCGGTCAGCGCGCCTGCCTCTCGGGCGATCAGGTCGCCTGCGGCGAGGTCCCAGGGGTGCAGGCCGCGTTCGTAGTAGCCGTCGAGGCGGCCGGCGGCGAGGTCGCACAGGTCGACGGCGGCCGAGCCCCCGCGTCGGATGTCGCGCAGCAGCGGGATGAGCTTGCGGGCGACCTCGGCCTGGTGGACGCGGACGTCGGTGACGTAGTTGAAGCCCGTCGAGACCAGAGCCTGCTCCAGGGGCGGCGCGGGGCGGCAGGCGAGCTTGCGTTCGCCGTCCCAGGCGCCGGTCGCCCAGGCCCCGCCGCCGCGTACCGAGTGGTACGTCTCGCCGCGCGTCGGAGCCGCGACGACCCCGACAACGGTCTCGCCGTCCTGCTCGGCGGCGATGGAGACGGCCCAAGTGGGCAGTCCGTACAGGTAGTTGACCGTGCCGTCGAGCGGGTCGATCACCCAGCGGACGCCGCTGGTGCCCTCGGTTGCGGCGCCCTCCTCGCCGAGGAAGCCGTCGTGCGGGCGGTGCTCGGAGATCAGGTCCGTGATCAGCTTCTCCGCCGCGATGTCCATCTCGGTGACCACGTCGATGGGGCTCGACTTGGTGGCGGCGACCGCCAGGTCGGCCGGGCGGCCGTCCCGCAGCAGCGCACCGGCGCGGCGGGCGGCCTCCTGTGCCAGCTTCAGCAGTTCCGCGTGCAGGGGGTCGGTCACGGGGTTCCTCACGCGTAGGGGCTGTCGGCGCCCGCGGCGGCGGGGCGGGAGGCGCGGGCCGGGCAGCAGCCCACCGGGCAGACGTTGTGGTCGGCGCCGAGCGCGCCCAGGGCGCACGGGGTGACCACCTGCCCGCGCTCGACGGCGGCCCGCTCCAGGACGAGGTCGCGGATGGCGGCGGCGAACCGGGGATCGGCGCCGACGGTGGCGGAGCGGCGCACCGGCAGGCCCAGCTCCTCGCCCTTGGCCTTGGCCTCCGTGTCGAGGTCGTACAGGACCTCCATGTGGTCGGAGACGAAGCCGATGGGCGCCATGACGACCGCCGGGACGCCGGCCGCGTGCCGCTCCTCCAGGTGGTCGCAGATGTCGGGCTCCAGCCACGGGATGTGCGGGGCGCCGGAACGGGACTGGTAGACGAGCTGCCATGGGTGGTCGACGCCGGTGCGCTCACGGACGGCGTCGGCGATCAACTGCGCGACGTCAAGGTGCTGCCTGACGTACGCGCCGCCGTCGCCGTGGCCCTCGACCGGCCCGGAGGTGTCGGCGGAGGCCGTCGGGATCGAGTGGGTCGAGAAGGCGATGTGGGCGCCGTCCCGAACATCCTCGGGGAGCTCGGCGAGGGACTCGATCACGCCGTCGGTCATGGGCTCCAGGAAGCCCGGGTGGTTGAAGTAGTGCCGCAGCTTGTCGATCTTCGGCAGCTCCAGGCCCTCGGCCTCCAGGGCGGCCAGCGAGTCGGCGAGGTTCTCGCGGTACTGGCGGCAGCCCGAGTAGGAGGCGTAGGCGCTGGTGGCGAGGACCAGGATGCGGCGACGGCCGTCGGCGACCATCTCGCGCAGCGTGTCCGTCAGGTAGGGCGCCCAGTTGCGGTTGCCCCAGTAGATCGGCAGGTCCAGGCCGTGGTCCGCGAAGTCCTTGCGGAGGGCGTCCAGGAGAGCGCGGTTCTGGTCGTTGATCGGGCTGACCCCGCCGAACAGGAAGTAGTGCTGACCGACTTCTTTGAGGCGTTCCTTGGGGATACCGCGCCCCCGCGTCACGTTCTCCAGGAAGGGGACCACGTCGTCGGGTCCTTCGGGGCCGCCGAACGAGAGCAGGAGCAGGGCGTCGTAGGGGGTGGCATCGAGCACGTCTGGCATGAGTCGATCCTGCCACCCGCTACTGACAGGGGTGCGTTAGGGTCACCTCACTCGTAAGCTGTATCAGTGAGCTTCGCACCTTACTGAGCCGCAGTGTTCACGCTTCACCTTCACAGTTCACTTTCACGCCTCAGCTTCACATCTCACCGAGCCGCCCCGCTCCCGCCCGACCGGAGACCCCGTGCCCAGCCCCTACCGCGCCCTGTTCGCCGCCCCCGGCTCCAAGGGCTTCTCGACCGCGGGCCTCTTGGGCCGTATGCCGCTGTCGATGATGGGCATCGGCGTGGTCACGATGATCTCCCAGCTGACCGGGCGGTACGGCCTGGCCGGCGCGCTGTCGGCCACCATCGCGCTCGCCGCCGCGGTGGCGGGTCCGCAGGTCTCGCGGCTGGTGGACCAGCACGGGCAGCGGCGGGTGCTGCGTCCGGCGACGCTGATCTCGCTCGTAGCGGCGGCCGGACTGCTGTTCGCCGCGCACTACGGATGGCCGGACTGGACGCTGTACGTGTTCAGCGCCGGCATCGGCTGTGTCCCGAGCATCGGCGCGATGATCCGGGCGCGGTGGGCGGCCCTGTACCGGGACACCCCGCAGCTGCACACCGCGTACTCCTTCGAGTCCGTGATCGACGAGGTCTGCTTCATCTTCGGGCCGATCATCTCCATCGGCCTGTCCACGGTCTGGTTCCCGGAGGCCGGGCCGCTGCTCGCCGCCTGCTTCCTGGCGGTCGGCGTCTTCTGGCTGACCGCGCAGCGCGCCACCGAGCCGGCCCCGCATCCACGGGCCCACCAGGGCGGTGGCACGGCCATGCGCGCCCCCGGTCTCCAGGTCCTGGTGGGGACCTTCGTGGCGACCGGCGCGATCTTCGGGGCGGTCGACGTGGTCACCGTGGCCTTCGCCGACGAGCAGGGCCACAAGGGGGCCGCGAGCGTGGTCCTCGCGCTGTACGCGGCGGGATCCTGTCTCGCGGGGCTCGTGTTCGGGCTGCTGCGCTTCAGGGGTGCGCCCGAACCTCGCTGGTTGCTGGGCGTATGCGCGATGGCCGTGAGTATGATCCCCCTCCTACTGGTCGGAAACTTGCCGTTTCTGGCCGTGGCGCTGTTCGTTGCGGGCCTGTCCATCGCTCCCACGATGATCACGACGATGTCCCTGATCGAACAGCACGTACCACGCGCGCAACTGACCGAGGGCATGACCTGGGTGAGCACCGGGCTCGCGGTCGGTGTAGCGCTCGGCTCCTCGGTGGCCGGCTGGGTGATCGACGCCGCCGGTGCGCGGGCCGGGTACGGGGTTCCGGCGGTGTCCGGGGCCGTCGCGGTCGCGGTCGGTTTCCTCGGGTATCGCCGGCTCAGCAGGCCGGTTCCGCATCGGGGAGGCACCGTTGAGCAGCACAGCGAGCGGGAAGAACGGCACGTGGCGTAACTGGGGAGGCAACGTCGCCGCCCGGCCCGCGCGGGAGGTCGTTCCTGCCTCTGTCGAGGAGCTGTCCGAGGCGGTGCGCAGGGCGGCCGAGGACGGCCTGAAGGTGAAGGCCGTCGGTACCGGGCACTCCTTCACGTCGATCGCGGCCACCGACGGTGTGTTGATCCGCCCTCAACTGTTGACCGGTATCCGCACCATCGACCGGGAAGCCATGACGGTCACGGTCGAGGCCGGCACCCCGCTCAAGAGACTCAATGTGGCCCTGGCCCGCGAGGGCCTGTCGCTCACCAACATGGGCGACATCATGGAGCAGACGGTCTCCGGGGCCACCAGCACCGGCACTCACGGCACGGGCCGCGAGTCGGCCTCGCTCGCCGCCCAGATCAGGGCCCTGGAACTGGTCACGGCCGACGGGTCGGTGCTCACCTGTTCCGAGAAGGGGACCGATGAAGAACGCGCGGTCTTCGCGGCCGCCCGAATAGGGCTGGGGGCGCTCGGCATCGTCACCGCGATCACCTTCGCCGTGGAGCCGATCTTCCTGCTCACGGCCCGCGAGGAACCGATGCCCTTCGACCGGGTCCTCGCCGATTTCGACGAACTGTGGGCCGAGAACGAGCACTTCGAGTTCTACTGGTTCCCGCACACCGGCAGCACCAACACCAAGCGCAACAACCGCAGCGCGGGCCCGGAGAAGCCGGTGGGGCAGCTCGCGGGCTGGTTCGAGGACGAGTTCCTCTCCAACGGCGTCTTCCAGGCCGCCCAGTGGGTCGGCCGCGCGGTTCCCGCCACGATCCCGTCGATCGCGCAGATCTCCAGCAAGGCACTGTCCGCGAGGACTTACACGGACATTCCCTACAAGGTCTTCACCTCGCCGCGCCGGGTGCGCTTCGTGGAGATGGAGTACGCCGTCCCGCGCGCGGCCGTGACCGAAGCGCTGCGCGAGCTTCGGACGATGGTCGACCGGTCGGGCCTGCGGGTCAGCTTCCCGGTCGAGGTGCGGACCGCACCGGCCGACGACATCACGCTGTCCACGGCATCGGGCCGCGACAGTGCGTACATCGCCGTCCACATGGTCAAGGGCACGCCGTACCAGGCGTACTTCACCGCCGCGGAGCGGATCCTCATCGCGCACGAGGGCCGGCCGCACTGGGGCAAGGTGCACACGCGCGATGCCGACTACTTCGCCGGGATCTACCCCCGCTTCGGCGAGTTCACCGCGTTGCGGGATCGACTCGATCCTGAACGCCGGTTCCAGAACGACTACCTGCGGCGGGTGTTGGGGTCGTAGCCGGGGTGCCGCTCGAGGGCGGCACCCCGCACGGACGAAACCCATGGTTCCGTTTCCGGTGATCACGTGACGTACGCCACGTTCAAGATCCGGAAAATCGCGCCACGGCGGCCATGTCCCGTCCGTTGCCAGAAGTTGGGCGGCGCGCCAATCCACGCACGTGGCCCGAATGGAGTACTGTTGCGAGCCCTGGGTCAGGTCTCCCGCCTGGGCGTCCGTGGCCTTCAAGGACCGCCCGGAGGGGGCTAGTTGCACAGGGTGACGGAGTTGGTCACTTAGCGTTGCGAATAGGTAACCGTGCCATAACGGCGGCCCAGGGCCCGTGCCCGACACGCCGGGCAACTCGGCAAGGTTGTGGCAGGCTGCACCCGGGCAGGCCACACTCGACTAGCGGAAGCAGCGACGCACGTGACGTCGGCAGGCACCACCCGGGAGGTCCCCATGCCCGAACTGCGTGTCGTGGCCGTCTCGAATGACGGCACACGGCTGGTGCTGAAGGCTGCGGACAGCACGGAGTACACGCTTCCGATTGACGAGCGTCTGCGCGCCGCGGTACGCGGCGACCGTCCCCGCCTCGGCCAGATCGAGATCGAGGTGGAGAGCCATCTCCGCCCCCGCGACATCCAGGCACGTATACGTGCCGGTGCGACCGCGGAAGAGGTCGCACAGATGGCCGGCATCCCCGTCGATCGCGTACGGCGCTTCGAGGGTCCCGTGCTGGCCGAGCGCGCGTTCATGGCCGAGCGGGCCCGGAAGACTCCGGTCCGCCGCCCCGGCGAGAACGCGGGCCCACAGCTGGGCGAGGCCGTCCAGGAGCGGCTGACACTGCGCGGCGCCGAGAAGGACACCGTCCAGTGGGACTCGTGGCGCCGCGACGACGGCACCTGGGAGGTCCTGCTGGTCTATCGGGTCGCGGGCGAACCGCACTCGGCGAGCTGGACCTACGACCCGCCCCGGCGGCTCGTCCAGGCCGTCGACGAGGAGGCGCGCTCGCTGATCGGCGAGTCCGAGGACCTCGCCACCTCGCCTGAGCCCAGCTTTCCCTTCGTACCGCGCATCGCACGGCTGCCGCGCGACCGTCCACTGGACCGTTCCCTCGACAGGGAGCGGCCGAGCCTGCCGGCGCCGCCGCCCGAGCCCCCAGAGGAGGGCACGGCCGCGACCGCGAGTGCGAGCGAACGGGACTCGCTGACCAGCCTGCTGGAGGCGGTGCCGAGCTTCCGGGGCGACCTGGTGGTCCCGGAGCGCCCGTCGGAGACCCCTGAGGCGGAAGAGGAACCCGCCCCGGAGCCCGATGCCGAGGAACCCCCGGCCCCCGCGGCCTCGGCCGGTTCCGCCTACGCGGACGTCCTCATGCCCCGGTCCGTCGGCAGCCATCGCGACCGTCTCATCGGCTCCACCGACCGCCAGGCCGAGGCGGACGGCGTCCGCCCGGGACGCCGGGCGGCGGTGCCGAGCTGGGACGAGATCGTGTTCGGGACGCGGCGCAAGAAGCAGGAGTAGCGCCCGTACGACATCAGGCCGTAGGACATCAGGTGGGGCCCGCGCCGGTCGGTGCGGGCCCCACCTGTCGTATGCCTACTGCGGGTCGGGGCCCACGGCGACCGGGCGCGACGGGTCCGACGACCACTCGGACCAGGAGCCGACGTACAGCTCGGCCGGGATGCCCGCCACCGCCAGTGCCAGCACCTGGTGCGCGGCGGAGACTCCGGAGCCGCAGTAGACGCCGACCTCCGAACCGTCGGTGGCGCCCAGGGCCTTGAAGCGTTCGGCCAGCTCCGCAGCGGGCAGGAAGCGTCCGTCCGCTGTCACGTTGTCCGTGGTGGGCGCTGAGACGGCGCCCGGAATGTGCCCGCCGACCCGGTCGATCGGCTCCACGTCACCCCGGTAACGCTCGCCTGCCCGTGCGTCCAGGAGTACGCCTGAACGCGCCAGCGCCGCCGCCTCGTCCGCGTCGAGCAGGCCGGTTGGGCCCGGCGCAGGCTGGAAGTCGCCCGCGGCCGGCTCAGGCGTGGCCGTCGACATCTCGCCCTGCCAGGTCGGCAACCCGCCATCCAGGACTCGCACGTCCGGGTGACCCGTCCAGCGCAGCAGCCACCAGGCGCGGGCGGCCGCCCAGCCCTGTCCGCCGTCGTAGACGACCACCGGCGTCCGGGACGAGACGCCCGCCCGGCGCATGACCGCGCCGAACGCGGCGAGGTCGGGCAGCGGGTGTCGGCCGCGCCCGCCGGGCGCGGAGGCGAGCTCCGAGTCCAGGTCGACGTAGACGGCGCCCGGAATGTGCCCGGCCGCGTACTCGGCACGGCCGTCGAACGACGGCTCTCCAGCCGCCTTGGCCAGGCTCAACTGCCAGCGGACATCGAGCAGGACCGGCGGGGTGCCCGCCGCCAGGTCGCTCGCGAGTTCGGTTGCGGAGATGATGGCGTCCATGGCCACCATCCTTGCGCACGGGGTGGCCGCACCGTTCATGTCCGGCTACTCTGCTCGGCCGGACAGGCCCGATCACGTGGCGTACGGGATCAGGCACATGCTGTACAGCCGATCGCCACCCGTCGGTCATCGCGCGAAACCTACACGGGACCGCGCGGCGGGCATTGTCCGGGCACGGACCGGCGCACGGCGGCGCGCCCGGAGCCCGTGGCACCAGGGCGAGTGCGAGCATCGGCACGGGGTCCGTCAGAGCGGAAGCGACACGGCACCGCGAGGGGCCGAGGAGAGAGTGACGATGACCGAGGCAAGGGGGTCGGCCGGCCCGAATGGCGAGACACACGCCCGCCATGTGCCCGGCGCGCCCTGCTGGGTGAGTCTGATGGTGCACGGGCTGGCGGCGACCGAGGAGTTCTACAGTTCGCTGTTCGGCTGGGAGTTCCAACCGGGCCCGCAACAGCTCGGCCCCTACGTCCGGGCGCTGCTCGACGGACACGAGGTGGCCGGCATCGGCCAACTGCCGTCCGACCGCCACCTTCCCATCGCCTGGACGCCCTACCTCGCCTCGGACGACGTGGACCTGACGGCCGAAACGGTACGGCTGTGCGGCGGCACGGTCGGCGTGGGGCCGCTGGAGGCGGGTGACGCCGGGCGGCTGGTGATCGGCTCCGACCCGGCGGGCGCGATCTTCGGCGTGTGGCAGGCGGCGGCCCACCTCGGCACGTCGATCGACGGTGTCCCGGGCACCCCGGCCTGGCACGAACTGCTGACCTTCGAGTCCACGAGCGTCGTCAAGTTCTACGAGACGGTGTTCGGTTTCGAGGAGCCGGTGGTGTCCGCCGACTTCGACTACGTCACCCTGCACATCGCCGGCCGCCCCGTCGCCGGCATCCACGGCGCGGGAGGCGCCCTGCCCCACGACCGGGGGCCGCACTGGATGACGTACTTCGAGGTTGCCGACACGGACGACGCGGTCGCCCTCGTCGTCGACCTGGGCGGCCACGTACTCAGGCCGCCGCATGACAGCGCGCACGGAAGGGTGGCCACGGTGGCGGATCCCGAGGGCGCACGGTTCTCGCTGATCCAGGTGGTCCGCTGAGGCTCGGGGCCGACCATCCCTGTTGGCCGTTTCGGTCCTGATGGCCCTGATGGCCCTGATGGCCCTGATGACCCTGATGGCCCTGATGGCCCTGATGGCCCTGATCAGTGAAGTCCTCGCCGGCGAACGGGGCGTACACCGACCGCGAAGACCCTAGTGGGCGAGGGCCACCGAGGAACTGGTCATCCGGCGGCGGTGATGACGTCGGCACAGGACCTCGTAACCGACCTCCGCCGCCGGGCCGTTCACATCGCCTACGACGACCTGCTCGCCCTCGACGACCATCTCGCCGTCCACGGTGCGGGCGTTGTGCGTGGCGCGCGCCCCGCACCAGCACATGGCTTCCACCTGGAGCGCCTCTATGCGGTCCGCCAACTCGATCAGGCGCTGCGAGCCGGGGAACAGCTTGGTGCGGAAGTCGGTGGTGATGCCGAAGGCGTAGACGTCCAGGCCCAGGTCGTCCACCACGCACGCCAGTTGGTCGATCTGCTGGGACGAGAGGAACTGCGCCTCGTCGACGATCAGGTAGTCGACCTTGCAGCCCTGCTCGATCTCGGCCACGACATAGCCGAACAGATCCATGTCCGGTCCGGCCTCGACCGCCTCCGTCACCAGACCGAGCCGTGAGGACAACTTCCCCTCACCCGCACGGTCGTCGCGGGTGAAGATCACGCCCTGGAGGCCGCGGGCCGAGCGGTTGTGCTCGATCTGGAGAGCCAGCGTGGACTTCCCGCAGTCCATCGTTCCGGAGAAGAACACCAGCTCGGGCATGGCGAGTCGGCACCTTTCAGCACAGGGGAAAACAGGGGTGGGTGAAGCCTCAAGAGCGTACTTCGAGCAGCGGGACCAGCTGCTCGGCAGCGGTCATCGAACCGTGGTTGCCGACCATCGCCGACTCCTTGGGCTCCCGCTGCGAGGCGATGATGAGCACGTCGTCACGGGCGGCGGCGACCACGTCGCCGAGACGGCCGTACACCCGCGGGTCGATCTGGTCGGGCCGGCCGAACCAGCCCGCCTCGATCGCCTCGTCCCGGGAGGCGATCCAGAACTGCTCGCCGAGGACCTCGCGCCAGCAGGTCAGGACGTCGTTCTCGGCGCCCGGCACCGCATAGACATGGCGGGCGCGGCCCTCGCCGCCCAGCAGGGCGACCCCGGCGCGCAGCTCCCAGTCATCATCGAAATCGATGCGGTGCTGCTCGTCGAAGGGGACGTCGATCATGCCGTGGTCGGCGGTGACGTAGAGGGTCGTGTTCGGCGGCAGTTGCTCGGCGAGCCGCTGGACCAGCCGGTCGACGTACATGAGCTGGCCGCGCCAGTTGTCCGAGTCGAGACCGAAGCGGTGGCCGGCACCGTCGAGTTCGGCATAGTACGTGTAGACCAGGGAGCGGTCGGCGGCAGCCAGTTGCTGGGCCGCCAGATCCACCCGGTCCTCGCCGGACAGGCGCCCGAGGAAGCTGCCGCCGCTGAGCGCGACCTTGGTCAGCGGGGTGTTCTCGAAGGTCGGGGACGACACCTGGGCGGCGTGCACCCCCGCCTCGTGGGCCAACTGGAAGACCGTCGGGTACGGCTGCCAGACCTTCGGCGAGGTCCAGGGCTGCCAGCGCAGCTGGTTCATCAGCTCGCCGGTGTCCGGATTGCGCACGGTGTAGCCGGGCAGGCCGTGGGTGCCGGGCGGGCGGCCGGTGCCGACGGAGGCGAGGGAGGTGGCGGTGGTGGCGGGGAACGCGGCGGTGAGGGGCCGGCCGGTGCCGCCGCGCGAGGTGCCGAGGAGCGCGGTCATGAAGGGCGCCTCGTCCGGGTGCGCCCTCAGCTGTTCCCAGCCGAGGCCGTCGATCAGGAACACGCAGTTCCGGTCGGCGGCCGTCAGCTCCGGGATGGCGGCGGTCATGCCGGGTACGGCCATGCCCGCGGCCAGCGTGGGCAGCAGGTCGGCGAGAGAGCCGGTGCCGTACTCGGGGGCGGGCGCGGAGGCGGGGGCGAGCGGCTGCGGGTGGTGGTCCCAGGCCGAGGCGGGCTGTGCCATCAGCGGGTGACGTCCGCGGTCGCCTCGGAGATGGCCTGCGCGAAGACGAGGGCCTGGCGCACCGTCTCCGGGCCGTCTCCGGCCTCGCTCACACGCAGGCTCAGGTCGTCCGCCGTCGAGCTGCCGGTGTAGCCGTGATCGGCCTCGCAGTTGGGGTCGCCGCAGGCGGCGGGCTCCAGGTCGAGGCGGGAGACGGCGCCCCAGCCGATGGTCAGCACAACCTCGCGGGGCGGGGTGCCCGGCACGTACTGCTCCGGGTTGGCGACCACGCGGCTGATCACGACCGAGGAGATCCGGCCGAGCTTCACGGATTCGGTGGAGGTGGTGGCGTAGGGCGTCGGGGAGGTGGTGTCCGCGGCCTGCTCGTCGGTGTGGCTGACGATGAAGCGGCTGTCGGTGAGGACGAGGACGGTCACATGCCGCCGCACCTCGTTCTGGTCGAACGTGGTCTCCTGATGGACCAGGTACGACCGGATGGTGTCGCCGCCCACGGCGGCCTCCACCGCCTCGGCCACGAGGGCCGGGTAGTAGCCGCTGCGCTCGATCGCCGCTCGCAGCCCCTGGGTCGTCGTACTGGTCTTGGCCATGACGTCCATCCTACGGGGACCTACTGACTGCGAGGCACGCTCACGGCGGTCTCCGTCTGTCGCGGTGCACCTCAGTACGACCTCAGTACGCCGGAAGCGTCCTCGGACCGAGGTCGTCGCGGGCCGGCGGCGGCGCGAGCCGCACGGATGCGCCGAGGACGCTCAGACCGCGTGGGGCGACGACGACCGGCTCCAGGGTGACCGCGACGACCTCCGGGTGGTCGTCGACCAGCCGCGACACGCGCAGCAGCAGCTCCTCCAGCGCCGGGGTGTCGACGGGGGTCGAGCCGCGCCAGCCGAACAGGAGCGGAGCCGTCCGGATCGACCGGACCAGCGAGGTCGCCTCCCGGTCGGTGACCGGAACCAGCCGGTGCGCCATGTCCCCGAGCAGCTGCGAGGCGGCTCCGGCGAGCCCGAACGACAGTACGGCGCCCGCCGCCGGGTCGATGACGGCCCTGACAACGGTGTCCACACCGCGGGGTGCCATTCCCTGCACCACCGGCCGCAGCTCCTCCGGCTTCCCGAACAGCTCGGTCAACTCGGCGTACGCGCGGCGCAGTTGCTCCTCGTCCGCGAGATCCAGGCGGACGCCGCCCAGGTCGGCGCGGTGGCGCAGGTGCGGGGCGGTGGCCTTGAGGGCGACCGGGTAGCCGAGGGTGCGGGCGGCGGCGACGGCGTCCTCGGGGGTGGCCGCGGGCAGCGCACGGTGGACGTCGACGCCGTACCTCGCGAGCAGCTCGCAGGTCTCCTCGGTGCCGAGGGTGAGGCCCTGCCCGCGCGCGAGGAGCCCTCCGATCAGCTCGGCGGCCCCCTTCTCGTCGATGTCCTCGTACTCGGGGACCCTGCCGGGCTCGGTGGCGTCCCGCCGCCACTGGGCGTACTTGACGGCTTCGCCGAGGGCGCGGACAGCTCGTTCGGCGGCCGGATAGGCGGGGATGAGACGGGAGCAGTTCTCGGGGGCGGACGCGTCGTCCGCCGCCTTCGTGGCCAGTCGGTCCAACGCGCGGAACGGGTGGTCGCGGCCGACAGCGGCGGACGTCGGCGAACTCGCCTGGGGTGCGGTGCTCGCCGCGGCCGACAACGCCGCCGCCAGCCCTCCGAGCTCCACGTGCACCACCAGGACGGGCTTTCCCGGTACTCGCTCCGCCGCCGATCTCAACGCCTCCGCCAACGCCGCGTCCCCGGGATACCCCTCCCCCACCGCCGGAATCGCGGTGACCACGACGGCGTCGCACGCGTCGTCGGCCAACGCCCGGGACAACGCCCCGTGGAAGTCCTCCGGCGACGCCGCCGTCGTCAGGTCCAGCGGCGGCAGCGGCCTGAGCCCCTCGGCGAGACACGCGTCGTACGTCAGCAGCCCCAGCGACTCGGAGTTGCCGAGGATCGCCACCCGCGGCCCCGCCGGCAGCGGCTGGCGCGCGAGCAGCAGCCCCGCGTCGACCAGCTCGGTGATCGTGTCGACCCGGATCACCCCGGCCTGCCGCAGCAGCGCGGACACGGTGGCGTGCGGCAGCCGCGTCGCCCGTACGGCATGCCCCTGCGGCGCCGCACCCCCGTGCCGCGCCCCCTGTACGACGACCAGCGGCTTCGCGGCCGCCGTACGGCGTGCGAGCCGCGTGAACTTGCGCGGATTGCCGATGGACTCCAGGTACATCAGCACGACGTCGGTGTCGGGGTCGTCGTACCAGTACTGGAGTACGTCGTTGCCGGAGACGTCCGCCCGGTTGCCGGAGGAGACGAACGTGGACACGCCGGTCACCCCGGTGACCCCGCCTCCGCGCCGGTGCAGCCGGGACAGCAGGGCGATGCCGATCGCGCCGGACTGGGCGAACAGGCCGATCCGGCCGGGCCGGGGCGCCTCGGGCGCGAGCGAGGCGTTCAGCCGGACCTCCGGGGAGGTGTTGATGATCCCGAACGCGTTCGGCCCGATGATCCGCATGCCGTACGCGCGCGCGTGGCGGACGAGTTCACGCTGGCGCTCGCGTCCCTCGGGCCCGCCCTCGGCGTACCCGGCGGAGAGCACGACCAGACCCTGCACCCCGTGCAGGCCGCATTCCTCGACGACCTCGGGGACGTGCTCCACGGGGACGGCGACCACCGCAAGGTCGACGGGCCCGTCGATGTCCCGCACCGACCGGTGGGCGGGCACCCCGCCGAGTTCCTTCTGCGCCTCGGGGAGGGCCTTGTTCACGGCATGGAGCCGGCCGGTGAACCCGGCGTCCCTGATGTTCTCGAGGACGCTGCGGCCCACGCCGCCGGGGGTGCGGCCGGCCCCGATCACGGCGACGGACCCGGGCATGAGCAGCCGCTGCACGGACCGCGCCTCGGCGCGCTGTTCGCGCGCGTACTGCACGGCGAGCGAACGGTCCGTCGGTTCCAGGTCGAACTCCAGGCGTACGACGCCGTCCTCGAAGCTGCGCTTCTGGGTGTACCCGGCGTCCGTGAACACCTTGATCATCTTGTTGTTGGCGGGCAGTACCTCGGCGGCGAACCGCCGGATACCCCGCTCGCGCGCGACGGCCCCGATGTGTTCGAGGAGGGCGGAGGCCACTCCGCGTCCCTGGTGGGCGTCCTGCACGAGGAAGGCGACCTCCGCCTCGTCGGCGGGGGACGAGGCGGGCACGCCATCGGGGCCGATGCGGTCGTAGCGTACGGTGGCGATGAACTCGCCGCCGATGGTGGCCGCGAGTCCCACCCGGTCCACAAAGTCGTGGTGCGTGAAGCGGTGGACGTCCTTGGCGGACAGACGAGGGTAGGGCGCGAAGAAGCGGTAGTACTTCGACTCGTCCGAGACCTGCTCGTAGAAGCTGACGAGGCGATCGGCGTCATCAACGGTGATGGGCCGGATGCGCGCGGTACCCCCGTCGCGCAGCACCACGTCGGCTTCCCAGTGGGCGGGGTACTCGTGCCGGTCCGACGAGGTCTGCATGGGCCCCAGAGTACGGCTCGCGTACGACAACGGCGCGAGGCAGTCTGTGGAGGACGTCAGCCGGACCGAGGCCGCGGTTCGGCGGCAGCGCGGGGCGGGACGAAGGACCGCTCCGGGCATGCTTCATGATATGGGAAACTGGTCTAGACAACCTGATACATCGAAGGGCAGCATCACATGGCTGAGCGCCGCGTCAACGTCGGCTGGGCCGAGGGTCTCCACGCCCGCCCCGCTTCCATCTTCGTCCGGGCCGCCACGGCCGCAGGCATCCCGGTGACGATCTCCAAGGCCGACGGCAACCCCGTCAACGCGGCCTCCATGCTGGCCGTCCTCGGTCTGGGCGCCCAGGGCGGCGAGGAGATCGTCCTCGCCTCCGAGGCCGAGGGCGCCGACGTGGCCCTCGACCGTCTGGCGAAGCTGGTCTCCGAGGGTCTCGAGGAACTCCCCGAAACCGTCTGAGCACGCAATTGACGTTTGCCGCGAAGGGCTCGCCCGAATTATCGGGCGAGCCCTTCGCATTTCCCGCTCACGGGCAGCAGAAATAATCCCCCGCGAATTATCCCCTCTTTGTATACGGTGCCTGTGTTAATGCCGCAGGCCCGTCATGTTTACGGGATGTTGCGAGTTCCTCACACGGTCCGGCCGATCCCCGCCGCCGGTGAATCGCAGCCGGTGCGCCGCCGTCGCGCGCTCCGTGTGCAGCGCCGTGAGCGCCCGCGCGCGTTCGCCGTCGCCGCGCGCCACCGCGTCCACGATCCCGCCGTGCTCCGCCCACGACTCCACGGGGTTGGCCGGCGCCTCCACCGCGTACATCCATGCGATCTTGTGGCGCAGCTGGGTCAGCATCGAGGTCATCGCGGCACTGCCCGAGGCCTGCGCGAGCGTCTCGTGGAACCATGCCCCCAGGGAGCGCAGATCCTCACTGTTGCCCCGCCTGGCACGCTCCTGGCCCAGCCGGACCAGGCCGCGCAGCACCTTGAGATGGGCCTCGGTCCGCCGCTGGGCGGCCCGGGAGGCGCCGAGCGGCTCCAGGAGCATGCGCATCTCCAGCAGGTCGGCGCCCTCCTGTTCGGTGGGTTCCGCGACGCACGCGCCCGCGTGCCGCCGGGTCACCACGAAGCCCTCCGCCTCCAGCGTGCGCAGGGCCTCCCGGACGGGGACGCGCGAGACGCCGTAGCGGCGCGCGAGCAGTTCCTCGGTGAGTCGGCTGCCGCGCTCGTAGACACCCGCGACGATGTCGTCCCGGATCGCCGTGCATACCGAGTGCGCCGGAATACGCATGACCGACCTCCGCTTTAATCCCCGTGAAACGTCGACGATTGACGTGTGTTCAGTGACTCTATTGCAATCAGCGGGAATTTCCGATGGCGGGCCGGAATCCATGGATATTTTTTGGACAGACGGTCGTCCCAAACGCCGAAAGCCCCGGCTGGGGGAGCCGGGGCTTCGGGATGCGGAGCCGTCTGTCGTCAGACGATGCCGGGACGCACGCGTGGGTCGTTCGCGGGCGCGAGCGTCAGACGTTCACACCGTGCGAGCGGAGGTAGGCGACGGGGTCGATGTCCGAGCCGTACTCCGCGGTGGTGCGGGCCTCGAAGTGGAGGTGCGGCCCGGTGACGTTGCCGGTGGCGCCGGAGAGGCCTATCTGCTGCCCCGGGGTGACCGTCTGGCCGACGGAGACGCCGATGGAGGACAGGTGGCCGTACTGGGTGTACGTGCCGTCGTTCATCTTGATCACGACGTTGTTCCCGTACGACCCGCCCCAGCCGGCCTCGACGACCGTGCCGGAGCCGACCGCGTGGACGGAGGTGCCGCTCGCTGCGTGGAAGTCGACGCCGGTGTGGCTGCCGGAGGACCAGACGGCGCCGCCGGACTTGTAGCCGGTCGAGATGTACGAGCCGGAGACGGGGGCGACGAAGGCGTTGAGGATCTTGCGCTCGGCCTCCCGGGCGGCGCGCTCCTTGGCCTCGCGGGCCTGCTTGGCCTCGGCGACCGCCTTCTTGGCCTCGGCGGCAGCCTGCTTGCGCGCGGCCTCCTCGGCCTTCTTCCGCGCCTCGGCCTGCTCGGCGGCCTGCTTCTGGGCGGCGGCCTGGGCGTCGATCTGGTCGGCGATCGAGTTGTCGGTGCTGATGACGGGGATGAGACCGGTCTGCTCGGCGGCCGGTTCGGCGGCGAGCGCCGGGGCGGCCAGGGTGCCGATGACGCCGGTGGTGGTCAGCGCCGCCACGCCCGCCGCACGGGCGGTGGTGCGCTTCATCCGGCTGGGACGACGGTGCTTCCCGGTGGCGCAGGTGAACGCCATGTGGTGGCTGGTCCTTTCCTTCCTTCTCGCCTACCGGGTTAGCTGACGGGTTCGGAGCAGGAAGGTCTCCTACGGGCCCCCTCGCGGTGCGCGCGGGCGTCCGATTCACCCCAGGGACTTGTGGTGTGGGTCCCCGGCTCCCCTGGCTCGCGCCATGTGGGGACTCGGCGATGACTGTCCGGTGCCGCGGGTGCGGCGCACTGCCTGACGAACAGCCCGCATGACGCTAAACGCGGCAACTTTCAATCCCCAAACGGATCACGGCTTTTGTAGCGCATGCCACAGGGCAGACAGGCAACCTCTCCCTCAATTCGGACATGGAGGGGCCCTGGTGACTCTCCGGTCACCAGGGCCCCTGGGCGCGCCTACGCCCACCGCGCTACGCGCGCGTGCGCCTACTCCGCCGAGACGACGGTGACTTCGCCGATGCCGAGGGCCTCGACGGGCTCCCTGATCTGCGCCGCGTCCCCGACGAGGATCGTCACCAGCCGGTCGACCGGGAAGGCGCTCACGACCGCCGCGGTGGCCTCCACGGTGCCGGTCGCGGCGAGCTGCTGGTACAGCGTCGCCTGGAAGTCGTCCGGCAGGTGCTGCTCGACCTGGTCGGCCAGCGTGCTCGCCACGGCCGCCGCGGTCTCGTACTTCAGCGGTGCCACCCCGACGAGGTTCTGCACGGCGATGTCACGCTCGGCGTCGGTGAGCCCTCCGGCGGCGAGGGTGCGCAGCACTGTCCACAGGTCGTCGAGTGCTGGACCGGTGTTCGGGGTGTCGACGGAGCCGCTGATGGCGAGCATCGCGGCGCCGGTGCCGTCCGGCGCGGAGCGCATGACCTGCCCGAACGCCCGCACGCCGTAGGTGTAACCCTTCTCCTCCCGCAGGACGCGGTCCAGGCGGGAGGTGAGGGTGCCGCCCAGACAGTAGGTGCCGAGCACCTGCGCGGGCCACACGCGGTCGTGCCGGTCTGGGCCGATACGGCCGATCAGCAGCTGCGTCTGGACGGCTCCGGGGCGGTCCACGATGACGACCCTGCCGGTGTCGTCGGCGGTCACCGGCGGCACGGGACGGGGCTGGGCCGCGGAACCGGTCCAGGAGCCGAGCGTGTCTCCGAGCAGCGCGTCGAGGTCGATGCCGGTGAGGTCGCCGACGACCACCACGGTGGCGGTGGCGGGGCGGACGTGCTTCTCGTAGAAGCCGCGCACGGCCGAGGAGTCGATGTTCTCGACCGTCTCCTCGGTGCCCTGGCGCGGGCGCGACATGCGCGAGGTGGCCGGGAAGAGCTCCTTGGAGAGCTCCTTGGCGGCACGCCGGGACGGGTTGGCCAGCTCGTGCGGGATCTCGTCCAGGCGGTTGCGCACCAGTCGCTCGACCTCGCTGTCCGCGAACGCGGGCGCCCTGAGGGCGTCGGACAGCAGGCCCAGCGCCTTGGCCAGGCGCGAGACCGGGACCTCCAGGGACAGCCGTACGCCGGGGTGGTCGGCGTGCGAGTCGAGGGTGGCGCCGCAGCGCTCCAGCTCGGCGGCGAACTCCTCGGCGGAGTGCTTGTCGGTGCCCTCGGAGAAGGCCCGCGCCATGATCGTGGCGACGCCGTCCAGGCCGGCCGGTTCGGCCTCCAGCGGTGCGTCCAGGAGCACCTCCACGGCGACGACCTGCTGGCCGGGCCGGTGGCAGCGCAGCACGGTCAGGCCGTTGTCGAGCGTCCCGCGCTCGGGCGCCGGGAAGGCCCAGGGCCTGGCCTCTCCCGCCTGGGGCTGGGGGTGGAATTCCATCGTGGCGAGCTCGGTCACCGGGCCGCCTCCTCGTTCTCGTCCTGGTCGGCGGGGGTTTCGGGGGCGATCGGCTCGTAGACGAGCACCGCGCGGTTGTCGGGGCGCAGGCGGGCCTTGGCGATCTCCTGGACCTCCTCGGCCGTCACGTCAAGGACGCGCTGTACGGCGGTCAGGGCGAGCTGCGGGTCGCCGAACAGCACCGCGTACCGGCACAGTTCGTCGGCGCGGCCCGCGACCGTGCCGAGCCGGTCCAGCCATTCGCGCTCCAACTGGGCCTGGGCGCGCTCCATTTCCTCTGCCGTGGGGCCCTCCTCGGCGAACCGGGCGAGCTCCTCGTCGATGGCGGCCTCGATGACCGGCACCTTGACGTCACCGGAGGTCTTCACGTCCAGCCAGCCCAGGGAGGGCGCTCCGGCCAGCCGCAGCAGACCGAAGCCGGCCGCCACCGCCGTACGGTCGCGCCGTACGAGCCGGTTGTAGAGGCGGGACGACTCGCCGCCGCCGAGGACGGTGAGCGCCAGGTCGACCGCGTCGCACGCGCGCGTGCCGTCCTCCGGGAGCCGGTAGGCGGCCATCAAGGCGCGCGCGGGCACCTCCTCCTCGACGATCTCCCGCAGCTGCTCACCGATGATCTCGGGCAGCGAGCCGTCGCGGGGCACGGGCTTCCCGTCGTGCGGCGCGATGGACCCGAAGTACTTCTCGATCCAGGCGAGCGTCTGCTCCGGGTCGATGTCGCCGACGACCGACAGGACGGCGTTGCCCGGCGCGTAGTACGTGCGGAAGAACGCGCGCGCGTCCTCCAGGGTGGCCGCGTCCAGGTCGGCCATCGAGCCGATCGGGGTGTGGTGGTAGGGGTGGCCCTCCGGGTAAGCCAGGGCGGTCAGTTTCTCGAACGCCGTGCCGTAGGGGACGTTGTCGTAGCGCTGCCGGCGCTCGTTCTTGACGACGTCCCGCTGGTTCTCCATGGACTCGTCGTCGAGGGCGGCCAGCAGCGAGCCCATGCGGTCGGCCTCCAGCCAGAGTGCGAGCTCCAGCTGGTGGGTGGGCATGGTCTCGAAGTAGTTGGTGCGCTCGAAGCTGGTCGTGCCGTTGAGCGACCCGCCTGCGCCCTGGACCAGCTCGAAGTGGCCGTTGCCCTTGACCTGGCCGGATCCCTGGAACATAAGGTGCTCGAAGAGGTGAGCCAGGCCGGTACGACCCTTGACTTCGTGGCGCGAGCCGACGTCGTACCAGAGGCACACCGCCGCGACGGGGGTCAGATGGTCCTCGGAGAGCACCACGCGCAGGCCGTTGGCCAGGCGGTGCTCGGTCGCTGTCAGTCCGCCGGAGCCTGCCTGGGCTGTGGCCGTGTGACCCATGGGCATGTACGTCCCTTCGATCGCGGTCGCGGTCGCTGAAACCGCGGTTTTCCTGCCGGTCCTGCCACTGTATGCAAGCGTGCGGGCGGTCGGCGAAGTTCCCGGACGACGTACGCCGTGAGCGAGATCGCGTAGCCTGCGGGCAACCGCGGTCAGGCGCCCGCCCGCACCCGGCGGGGGCGGCCGACAGCGGCCCCTGGCCCGCACTGTCAGTCCCGCGGTCCACAATGGTCCGCGTCAGTCCCGTTCACGCTTCAGCACGAGTGAGCCGAAGGGACGCGTCGGTGTCGAGAGGTCGAGCACGCCAAGGCCCGAAGGGCTGAGCACGGCCGGGCTCTCGTCACCGACGCGAACGCCCCGTAGGCGAACTACCAGAAACAGGAGGAGCCGGCAGCGATGGCCCGCCGCAGCACGAAGACCCCGCCGCCCGACGACTCGTACGAGGAGAAGATCCTCGACATCGACGTCGTCGACGAGATGCAGGGCTCCTTCCTCGAGTACGCGTACTCGGTCATCTACTCCCGCGCCCTGCCGGACGCCCGTGACGGCCTCAAGCCGGTGCACCGCCGCATCGTCTACCAGATGAACGAGATGGGGCTGCGCCCCGACCGCGGCTACGTGAAGTGCGCCCGTGTCGTCGGCGAGGTGATGGGCAAGCTGCACCCGCACGGCGACGCGTCGATCTACGACGCCCTGGTGCGCATGGCCCAGCCCTTCTCGATGCGTGTCCCGCTGGTCGACGGCCACGGCAACTTCGGCTCGCTGGGCAATGACGACCCGCCGGCCGCCATGCGGTACACCGAGTGCCGCCAGGCCGAGGCGACGAGCCTGATGACCGAGTCGATCGACGAGGACACGGTCGACTTCAACCCCAACTACGACGGCCAGGAGCAGGAGCCGGTGGCGCTGCCGGCCGCCTTCCCGAACCTCCTGGTGAACGGGGCGTCGGGCATCGCGGTCGGCATGGCCACGAACATGCCGCCGCACAACCTGGCCGAGGTCATCGCGGCCGCCCGCCACCTGATCCGCTACCCGAACGCGGACCTCGAGGCCCTGATGCGGCACGTCCCGGGCCCCGACCTGCCCACCGGCGGCCGCATCGTCGGCCTCTCCGGCATCCGGGACGCGTACGAGACCGGCCGCGGCACCTTCAAGATCCGCGCGACGGTGGCCGTGGACAACGTGACGGCGCGCCGCAAGGGCCTGGTCGTCACCGAGCTGCCCTTCACGGTCGGCCCCGAGAAGGTCATCGCCAAGATCAAGGACCTGGTCGGCTCGAAGAAGCTGCAGGGCATCGCCGACGTCAAGGACCTCACCGACCGGGCGCACGGCCTGCGCCTGGTCATCGAGATCAAGAACGGCTTCGTGCCGGAGGCGGTCCTGGAGCAGCTCTACAAGCTGACGCCCATGGAAGAGTCCTTCGGCGTCAACAACGTGGCACTGGTGGACGGCCAGCCCCTCACCCTCGGCCTCAAGGAACTCCTGGAGGTCTACCTCGACCACCGCTTCGAGGTCGTGCGCCGCCGCAGCGAGTTCCGCCGCACCAAGAAGCGCGACCGTCTGCACCTGGTCGAGGGCCTGCTCACCGCCCTGATCGACATCGACGAGGTCATCCGCCTCATCCGCTCCAGCGACAACTCCGCCGAGGCCAAGCAGCGCCTGATCGAGCGCTTCTCGCTGAGCGAGATCCAGACCCAGTACATCCTGGACACGCCGCTGCGCCGCCTGACCAGGTTCGACCGCATCGAGCTGGAGTCGGAGAAGGACCGGCTGAACGCGGAGATCGCGGAGCTGACCCGGATCCTCGACTCGGACTCCGAGCTGCGCAAGCTGGTCTCCGCCGAACTGGCCGCGGTGTCGAAGAAGTTCGGCACCGAGCGGCGTACGGTCCTGCTGGAGTCGGCGGGTGCCCCGGCGGCCGCCGTGCCGCTCCAGGTGGCCGACGACCCCTGCCGCGTGCTCCTGTCCTCCACGGGGCTGCTGGCCCGCACGGCGAACGGCGAGCCGTTCCCGGAGGACGCCGACGCCCGGCGCACCAAGCACGACGTGATCGTCTCGGCGGTGCCGGCCACCGCGCGCGGCGAGGTGGGCGTGGTCACGTCCTCCGGGCGCCTGCTCCGGGTGAACGTCGTCGACCTGCCCCAGCTCCCGGACACCGCGTCCGCGCCGAACCTCTCGGGCGGCGCACCGGTGGCGGAGTTCGTCCCTCTGGAGGGCGACGAGACGGTGATCTGTCTGACCACGCTCGACGAGTCCTCCCCCGGTCTGGCGATCGGCACCGAGCAGGGCGTCGTCAAGCGCGTGGTCCCCGACTATCCGACCAACAAGGGCGAGCTGGAGGTCATCAGCCTCAAGGAGGGCGACCGGATCGTCGGCGCCGTGGAGCTGCGCACCGGCGAGGAAGACCTGGTCTTCATCACGGACGACGCGCAGCTGCTGCGTTACCAGGCCTCCCAGGTCCGCCCCCAGGGCCGCCCGGCCGGCGGCATGACGGGCGTCAAGCTCACCGAGGGCGCGAAGGTGATCTCCTTCACGGCCGTCGACCCTGCCGCGGAAGCGGTGGTGTTCACGGTCGCTGGCTCGCGCGGCACGCTGGACGACTCCGTCCAGACCACGGCCAAGCTCACCCCGTTCGACCAGTATCCACGCAAGGGCCGCGCCACCGGCGGCGTCCGCTGCCAGCGCTTCCTCAAGGGCGAGGACTGTCTGTCCCTGGCCTGGGCGGGCCCCGTCCCGGCGAAGGCGGCGCAGAAGAACGGCACCCCGGCCGACCTCCCGGAGATGGACCCGCGCCGCGACGGCTCGGGCGTGTCGCTGCCGAAGACGGTGTCGGTGGTGGCGGGTCCGGTCTAAGCCTCCTCCGGGTTCTCTTCGTCCGGTTCCCGTACGTAGCGCAGAACGCCCCACATGCCGTGCTCGTCGGCGTGTGGGGCGTCGCTCTTGCACGCCTGAAGCTCCTTGCCGAGGGCGGGCGCGTCGATGCCGGAGCCGATGAGCACCAGCTGGGTGAGGCGGGCGTCGGCGGATGTCCAGGGCTCCGGGTAGAAGCGCAGGAACCGCCCGACGGCATGCACGCCGTAACGGTTCCCGGAGTCGTTCGGCCCGAAGTCGACGTACCCCTTGATCCGGTACAGGCCATCGGGCCTGCTGTCGAGGAACTGCATCAACGGCCGCGGGTCGAGGGGCACTTCGGAGACGAAGGACAGGCTGTCGTAGCCGCTGTGCAGGTGCTGGTCGTGGCTGTCGCCCTCCGCGTGATCGTGCAGGTCGTCGAAGGACAGCTGCCCGAGGCGCTCCTCCCCGGGCCGGCAGTCGAAGAGGAACTCGGGGTCGACGCGGCCGTGGCGGGCGGGCACGACGGCGGCCCGGTCGACGAGGGACCGGACCAGATCGAGGACTCCCTCGCCGTCGGCGGCCCGGTCGAGCTTGTTGACGACGACGAGGTCGGCGAGGCCGAGGTGCCGGTCGATCTCGGGATGCCGCGCGCGGGTGTCACCGAACTCGGCGGCGTCGACGACCTCGACCAGCCCGCCGTACACGATCCCCGGATGCTCGCTGGCGAGCACCATGCGCACGAGTTCCTGGGGTTCGGCGAGCCCGCTGGCCTCGATCACGATGACGTCGATACCGAGGGACGGCCGCGCGAGCCGCTCCAGGTACTCGTCCAGCTCACTGGCGTCCACGGCACAGCACAGACACCCGTTGCCGAGGGAGACCGTGGAGTCGCCGAGAGCGCCGGCGACGGCCATCGCGTCGATCTCGACGGCCCCGAAGTCGTTGACGACGGCGCCGATACGGCTGCCTCCGCTGCGGTGGAGGAGGTGGTTGAGCAGCGTGGTCTTGCCGGAGCCCAGGAAGCCGGCGAGCACGACGACCGGGATCTGGCGCGGCCCAGTTCTCCCGGTCGGACTCGGACCCGGACGCGTGCCTGCGCTGGTCTGCGGGCTCGGCTGGCTCAACGTGCGACCTCTCTCACGCCGACGCGCGCACCGGCTCACGGCCCGGCGCACGTACGAGGATTGAATGCCGACCCAGGATACGAGCCGGAAGAATCGCGGTGAAGTGAACGATTGTCAGCAGCACTTGCGGGGCAGACGTTGGGGAAGGCGCCGGACTGTGCGACCCTCGCTTCCCTCCGTGCGCCTCCTCTCCGCCTCCCCGCCGATCAGAGCCGCTCGGCACTCTGGGAGGCGGCAAGCGCCGCCCTCCGCTCGCCGGTCCCCTCCAGTCGACCCGCACTCCGACGACCGGCGGACGGCCGCCTGATTCGGGGGTTGACATGGCCACACAAGCCTTTGGGGTACGCGGACTTCGATCCGCTGTTGCGGCGGGGCTCGGCATGGCGGCCGGTGCCCTCGTCGCCATGGCCGCACATCGCCAGGCAGTCGCGTCCCTGTGCGTACGCCTGGAACACGTAGAGAGGGCCGCACGTGCCCAGCAACACACCAACCTGGCCAATCAGCAGCGTATGCACTGGGAACTGCTGAGCAAAGCCATGGACGATTCCCAACTTGCCGAAGTCCTCGATCTGTACGAGGTGCCGGTGTCGCCCAAGCAGCGACGCCAATACATCTTCGCCAACGCCCTGTACACGAACCTGCTTTTCTACTACCGCATCGGCAACCTCAGTCGCGACGAGTTCTTCAAGCACGCCCGAGGCATCTTCCAGAGTCCGATCGTGAGGGAGTACTGGTACTCCACTCGGCAACAGCGCGCAAGCATCTCCGATACCGATGAGGCGGAGCTCGGACTGATGGTCGACGAGCTCCTGCGTCAAATGGAGGAAGCGGACACCGAGGAGTGGTGGGTGATAGGAGAGCCGCCAGACGCATGACGTAAACTCCCACCCCCTGATCACCCCCAGGCAGGGATCGCACCTGCGGGCGTTACGGATCAAGAACCGGCGCGTTCTTCCAGGTGTCAGGGGGTTGGCCGCTGCGCGACCGCGCGAGGAGTCGACCACCGCAAGGAACCGTCGCTCGAAGCCGCCCGACGATCGAAGCCTGCCCTACAGGGACGCCGACGCACCGGGCCGCAGAAGTGCGCAGGCGCTCGCGCCTTGAGACCAAAGGAAATCGACAGTGGGTCAGATCACCCGCCGCCTCGGCGTGCCTCCCTGTGAGAGAGGCAGCACATCCAGTGCGACTTGCCCGGATATCTTCGAATTGGCGGATGGAAACTTTGCCATTATCGGAACAGATGCGACTGACTCACTGGATGCACAACTGCCCGCCGATGCCGCTCGCGCCAACTACGAGCGCATTGTCGTCATCACTCGCGAAACCCTGATCAAGGCCAAGAGCGACATTCCCGACGTATAGCGGTAAAACGCAGCCACTCAGACGTCTCGCCATTACGCCCCACGCGGGCTCGGTCACACTTGGTACCGAGCCCGCTTTCTCTTTCGCCCGAGCATTCGCCCACCCCGGGAGTACGTGATGCCGCCTGCCTCCACTCGCCACTCTGTCGCCAAGCTGTCAGCCGCTGCGGCACTCGGAACGGTACTGGTCGGCGCCGCTTCGATAGTCGTCGCCGGCTGGCTGATCGATGGTGTCGAGTGGGTCGAAGGCAGCAGGCGGTCAGCCGCGGAACGCAGTTCCATCGGAGACTACTTCAGCGGCGTCAGCACCTTGTTCTCCGGACTGGCGCTCTTGCTGCTCGTCGCCACGCTGCTGTTCCAACAGCGCGAGCTACGCCTCCAGCGCGAGGAACTTATGCTGCAACGAGAAGAGTTGACGGCATCACGCGACGAACTCCGCCGCGCTGCGGAGGCGGATCTGCGCGGGCTCCACCTGCAGATGACCCAGATGGCAATGGCCGACCCCTCACTGGCGGAAGTGTGGAACGACCTACCGACCGACTCCCCCACCACACTGCGGCAGGACCTGTTCGCCAATCTCACCTTCAGCCACTACGTCCTGCTGTACAGCTGGGGCGCCCTGTCCGAGGCAGAACTCCTTGCCTACGGGGACAGCCTGTTGCGCAGCCCGGCGTTCCGGCGCTACTGGAACACGACCCGCCCCAGCAAGGTCAACCTGCCTCCGGAGAGTTCGGAGGGGCGCGTGTTCCGCCTCTTCGAGCAGGCTCTGGCCGAGCGTGACCCGAGTGCGCCTCCAGCCACACGGTGACACAACGCCCGACACTCACGCCACGCTCGGCACCGCCACCGGCGCCCCCGGCCCCACATACCGTGCCACCGGCCTGATGATCTTCGAGTCCGCCGCCTGTTCCAGGATGTTGGCGCTCCAGCCCACCACGCGCGCCGCCGCGAACGTCGGCGTGAACATCTGGCGTGGAAGGCCGCACAGTTCCATGACCACGCCCGCGTAGAACTCGACGTTGGTGTGCAGTTCCCGGCCCGGCTTCAGTTCGCTGAGGATCCGCTCGACGTGGCGCTCGACCTCGACGGCGAAGTCGACGCGCGGACCGCCGAACCGCTGCGCGACCTCGCGGAGCATCCGGGATCGGGGATCCTCCGTGCGGTAGATCGCATGACCGAAGCCCATGATGCGGTCACCGGCCAGGACCCGCTCGCGAATCCAGGAGTCAATGCGGTCGGGCGTCCCGATCGCGTCCAGAGTGTCCAGCGCACGACTGGGCGCACCCCCGTGCAGCGGTCCGGACAACGCCCCCACCGCCCCCACGAGACACGCGGCCACATCGGCACCGGTCGATGCGACGACCCGGGCCGTGAAGGTTGATGCATTGAAGCCGTGATCAATGGTCGAAATCAAGTACTGCTCGACCGCCCGGGCCCGCGCCGGCTCCGGCTGCGAACCCGTCAGCATGTAGAGGTAGTTCGCCGCGTACGACAGGTCATCGCGCGGCTCCACCGGCTCGAGCCCCACACCCAGCCGGTACAGCGCCGTGAGCAGCGTCGGTACGGCCGCCGCCGCGACGACGGTGTCCTCGCGACGCCGGTCCGCGTCGAGGTCGTACACCGGGCGGAAGCCCTTCGCCGAGCCGAGCAGCGACAGCGCGGTGCGCATCCCGGCGAGCGGACCGGAGCCCGCGCCGGCCGCGGCGATGGCGGGCAGCGCGGCCCGCACCTCGGCGGGCAGCCGTCGCAGTGCGGCGGTCTCGGCGGCGAAGTCGGCCCCGCGTGTGGCGTCGGGCAGTTGGCCGTGGATCAGGAGATGCCAGACGTCCTCGAAGCTCCGGGTCTGCGCGAGTTCGACGGCCGAGTACTGGCGGTAGTGATAAAAGCCCTCGCGTCCCCGCACGTCACCGATCTCGGTGTCGGTGACGACGACGCCCGCGAGTCCCCGCGGTACGTCGACCAGAGCGGTCGCGGAACTGTTGACAGTCATGATTTCCTCCCTCGACTTGATTCGACTGTCTATGATTGACTGATTTGCTGTCAATATTGATTGAGTCAATACAAGGGAATCAACCTCAGATCAATGAACCGAGCTGCGGATACGGTGACGTCTTATGCGCGATCAAGAACCCCTCCCCGACCACGCGGGACAGCGGCTGAGCACCAAGGAGGCCGCCGAGCTGCTGGGCGTGAAGCCCGAGACCGTGTACGCCTACGTGAGCCGCGGTCAGCTCACCAGCCGCCGCGTGCCCGGCGGCCGGGGCAGCACCTTCGACGCCAAAGAGGTCGAGGCGCTGGCCCGGCGCAACAGGAGGGACAACGGCGGGAGTTCCGGCTCCGGAGGCGAACTCTCCGTGCGGACGCGCATCACGTTGATCGAGGCGGACCGGTACTACTTCCGGGGCGTCGACGCGACCGAACTGGCCGCACGGCACTCCTACGAAGAGGTCGCCGAGTGGCTGTGGACCGGACGGTCCCGCCCCGGTGCCACTTTCACGGCGCCCGAGGCCGCGGTCGCCGTCGCCCGGCGTGCCGTGGACGCGCTGCCCGAACACGCCGCTCCCACCGACCGGTTGCGGGTCGCGGCGATCGCCGCCGCAGCCGCGGATCCGCTGCGCTTCGACCTCTCCGAGGAGGCCGTGCTGGGCACCGCGCGCGTGCTCATCCCCACGTTGGTCGCCGCCCTGCCGCCGGTCCTGCACGACCAGGGCGACGGCGGGCCCCTGGCCCACCGGCTGTGGACGCGGCTCAGCGGCCGGCCCGCCGACGAGGCCTCTCTGCGCGCCCTGGACACCGCGCTCGCTCTGCTCGTCGACCACGACCTCGCCGCCTCGACCCTCGCCGTGCGCGTCGCCGCGTCGGCCCGTGCGCATGCCTACGCGGCCGTCTCCGCCGGGCTCGGCGTGATCGAGGGCCCCCTGCACGGCGCAGCCAGCGGGCTCGCCCACAAGCTGCTGCTCGACGTGCTCGACCAAGGCAGCGCGGTCCCCGTCATCGCGGACGAACTGCGGGCCGGCCGCCGCATCCCGGGGCTCGGCCATCGCCTCTACCCCGCCGAGGACCCACGCGCGCGTGCCCTGTTCGGCCTCCTGGAACAGATCCCCAAGGCCGAACCCGCCTTGGCCGCGGCCCACGACATCGCGGCCACCGCCGCCCGCCACGCTCCCCTGCACGCCAACGTCGACCTGGCCCTCGCCGTCCTCACCGCCTCCTCCGGCATGCCCGCCACGGCGGGCGAGACGATCTTCGCGGTGGCCCGTACGGCGGGCTGGATCGCCCACGCCCTGGAGGAGTACGGGGAGCGTCCCCTGCGCATGCGTCCGAGCGGCCACTATGTCGGTCCGCGGCCGCCGCAGCCCCTCCCGGAGTAGGAACATGGGCCCGGCCGGAAGTCGCCCTGCCAAAGTCAGGTTAGGCTCACCTCTGTGAGTACGTGCTCAACCGTCTCCCAGGAGCTCGACGAGCCCACTTCCGGGACCGCGGCCACGGCGAGGACCTGGTTGCTGCTGGAGCAGCCCGGTCCCTGGGGTGCCAAGGCGCTCACTTCGAGCCACCTGGACCCCGCGCTGGGCCGCGCCCTCGAGGCGGCCGCGAAAGGCACCGACGTACGCGTCGCGCTGATCCGCCGCCCGGGGCGGCACGCCGACAGCGGCACACCCACCACCCGGCACGTGTATGCCGCGCACACCCTGCCCGGCAACGCATGGCTGCACGCCGCCACCACCTGCGACCCGCGACAGCTGCTCGACCTCGACTTCGCCGCGCTCGGCAGGGGCGACCACAGCAGCTTCGACACGGCGCTCGACGGGCGACCCCATACCGGCGAGCCGCTCGCCCTCGTCTGCACCAACGGCAAGCGCGACCGCTGCTGCGCACTCCTGGGCCGCCCGCTCGCCGCCGAGTTGGACGCGTCCGGCGTCGGGGGCGCCTGGGAAGTCACCCATCTGGGTGGTCATCGCTTCTCCCCGACGCTGCTCGTCCTGCCGTACGGATACGCCTACGGCCGGGCCGAGGCCCATGCCGTCAAGGAGGTCCTGCACAGCGTCAAGGAGGGACGGATCGTCGTGGAGGGGTGCCGCGGGAACTCGGCCTGGGAGCGGCCCGGCCAGGCGGCCGAGCTGGCCGTGCGCACGGCCAGCGGCGAGTACGCGGCACAGGCCCTCGCCGTCGTCCGCACGGTGGGCGTGGCGCCGCGCTGGGAGGTGACCGTCGCGCACGCCGACGGACGGAGCTGGCGTGTCGTCGTGGCCCAGGGCGCGTCCCCGACGCCCCGCGCCGAGAGCTGCGGAGCGTCGGTGCTCGGCTCACCCGCGCGGATGGACGTGGTGGCGGTGCGCGAGGTGACGGGGACGACGGCGCTCGCGAGCTGAGGCTCACGCATCGGCTTGACAGCGTCTCCTCCGGCCAGGCGTCATCCACACATCTCACATATTGATCAAGTAATCCACGGACACCCCCTGCGGCAGCCGAGGCGCATCCACGTACCGTCATGGGTATGAGCCGCACTCCCCCCGCCCGCCGCCTGCGTCTCGGCCTGCCGCGACGCGTGTTCTCGCAGGTGCTGCTGATGCAGCTGGCGATCGCCGCGGGAGTCGCGGTGCTCGCGACCGGACTGTTCCTCGCCCCGCTCGGCGACCAGCTGGACGACCAGGCGATGCGCCGCGCGCTCGCGATCGCGCAGACCACCGCCGCCGAGCCGCGGATCGCCGATGAGGTCAAGAACACGCCTCCGACGGCCGACGGGCCGGTCCAGAGGGCTGCGGAGCGGATCCGCGAGACCACCAGGGCCGAGTACGTCGTCGTGATGGACTGGCGGGGCGTGCGCTGGTCGCACCCGACCGCCGACCAGGTCGGCAGGATCGTCTCGACCGACCCCGGCCAGGCCCTCGCCGGCAAGGAGGTCATGGAGATCGACAGCGGCACCCTGGGCCGCTCCGCCCGCGGCAAGGTGCCGCTGCGGGACAGCGACGGCGACATCGTCGGCGCGGTCTCGGTCGGCATCGCCTACGACAGCGTGCGGGCGCGGCTGATCCACGCGATCCCGGGGCTGTTCGCATACGCCGGCGGCGCGCTGGCCGTCGGCGCCCTGGCCGCCTGGCTGATCTCCCGCCGAGTCCACCGCCAGACCCGGGACCTTGCCTTCTCGGACATCTCGGGCCTGCTCGCCGAGCGCGAGGCCATGCTGCACGGCATCCGGGAGGGCGTCGTCGCCCTGGACCGCACCGGCCGCGTCCGCCTGCTCAACGACGAGGCGCAGCGCCTGCTGGGCATCGGGGACGAGGTGGTCGGCCGCTCCCCCGACGAGGCGCTCGGCGAGGGCCGTACGGCCGACGTCCTCGCGGGCCGGGTGACGGGCACCGACCTGCTCACCGTGCGCGGCCAGCGTGTCCTGGTCGCCAACCGCATGCCCACCGACGACGGCGGTGCCGTCGCCACCCTGCGCGACCGCACCGAACTGGAGCAGCTGGGCCGCGAACTCGACTCCACGCGCGGCCTGATCGACGCCCTGCGCGCCCAGGATCATGAGCACGCCAACCGCATGCACACGCTCCTCGGACTCCTCGAACTGGAGATGTACGACGACGCCGTGGAGTTCGTCGGCGAGGTGGTCGGCGACCACCGTGCCACCGCCGAGCAGGTCACCGAGAAGATCCAGGACCCCCTGCTCGCCGCCCTGCTGGTCGGCAAGGCGACCGTCGCGGCCGAGCGCGGGGTTGCCCTGTGGGTCTCTGACCGGACCCGGCTGCCGGACCGGCTGGTCGACCCCGGTGGGCTGGTCACGATCCTCGGCAACCTGGTGGACAACGCGCTGGACGCCGTCGCGGGCACACCGCACGCGCGCGTGGAGGTCGAATTGCGCGCGGAGGGGCGCACCGCGGTTCTCAGGGTGCGAGACACAGGGCCCGGAATCCCGGTGGAGCACCGCGAGCTGGTCTTCACCGACGGCTGGTCCACGAAGAAGCCGCCGGCCCACCGGAACCGCGGCATCGGACTCTCCCTGGTGCGCAGGCTCGCCGAGCGCCAGGGTGGCAGCGCCACGGTCGGCGAGGCGGGCGGCGGGGGCGCGGAGTTCACTGTCGTCCTGCCCGACGCCCTGGCCGAGCCGGAACCGGCCCTCACCGCCCCGCAGGCCCATCCGTCCGCCACCGAGGAGGAGTCCCGATGATCGAGGTCCTGGTCGTGGACGACGACCTCCGGGTCGCGCGGGTCAACGCCGCCTACGTCGAGAAGGTGCCGGGCTTCCATGTGGCCGGCGAGGCGCACACCGCGGCGGAGGCGCTGAGCCAGTTGGAGGCGCTGCCCCAGGTCGACCTGATCCTCCTGGACCACTACCTGCCCGATGCGACCGGTCTCACGGTCGTCCAGGAGATGCGCCGACGCGGCCACCAGACCGACGTGATCATGGTGACGGCGGCGCGGGACGTCTCAACCGTGCAGGCGGCGATGCGGCAGGGCGCGCTGCAGTACCTGGTGAAGCCGTTCGCGTTCGCGGGCCTGCGCGCCAAGCTGGAGGCGTACGCACAGTTGCGCCGCACCCTGGACGGCGGCGGCGAGGCGGAACAGGCCGAGGTGGACCGCATCTTCGGCGCCCTGTCCACACCGTCGGATCCCGCACTTCCCAAGGGCCACTCCCCCACCACCGCGGAACTCGTGCGCCGCTCCCTCATGAACGCCGAAGGCCCCCTGTCGGCCCAGGAGATCGCCGAACGCACCGGAGTGAGCCGCCAGACCGCCCAGCGCTATCTGAAGCTCCTGGAACGCACGGGACGGGCCAGACTCACCCTCAAGTACGGCGACGCGGGCCGCCCGGAACACCGCTACGTGTGGGCGACCCGCACCTGAGTGCACGGACCGGTGGGCCGCCGCTGTGTGCGGATGAGGCCCATGTCGTACGACGCTGACGGCGCCGCCCCTCACACGGCCCCCGCCCCCGTCAGCGACCGCACCTCGGTCTCCGCGTGTTTGGCCTCGTCGGGTAGTTCGGCCGAGGTGACCGTACCGAGCCAGCCCGCGACGAAGCCCAGCGGGATCGAGACGAGGCCGGGGTTCTCCAGCGGGAAATACTGGAAGTCGACGCCCGGGAGCAGTGATGCGGGGCTGCCCGACACCACCGGCGACAGCACCACGAGCACGAGGGCCGGGATCAGCCCGCCGTAGACGGCCCACACGGCGCCGCGGGTGGTGAAGCCGCGCCAGAACAGCGAGTAGAGCAGCACGGGCAGATTGGCGGACGCGGCTACGGCGAAGGCGAGGCCCACGAGGAACGCCACGTTCAGATCGCGCGCCAGCAGACCCAGGGCGATCGCGACCACCCCGATGCCGACGGCGGCGGCGCGGGCGACGGCCACTTCGCTGCGTGGCTTGGCGTGTGGGCGACGGAGTGAGGCGTACAGGTCATGGGCGACGGACGCTGAGGATGCAAGCGTGATCCCGGCGACCACAGCGAGGATCGTGGCGAAGGCGACAGCGGCGACGATCGCGAAGAGAACCGTTCCTCCCGTGGAGTCCGTGCCGCCGCCCAGGTCGAGTGCCAGTAGCGGAACCGCAGTGTTCCCGGCCGCGTTCGATCCCCGTACCGCCTCCGGCCCCACGATCGCCGCCGCGCCGAACCCGAGGACGATCGTCATCAGGTAGAAGCCGCCGATGAGTCCGATCGACCACACGACCGAGCGGCGGGCGGCCCGCGCGGTGGGCACGGTGTAGAAGCGGGACAGAATGTGCGGCAGCCCGGCCGTGCCCAGCACCAGCGCGAGGCCCAGGCTGATGAAGTCGAGGCGGGCGGTCCAGTCCCCGCCGTACTTCAGGCCGGGTGCCAGGAACGATTCACCGTGACCGCTGCGCTCCGCCGCCGTGAGCAGCAGCTGGTCGAAGTCACCGTGGAACCGCACCAGGACGAGCACGGTCAGCGTGACGGTGCCCGCCAGCAGCAGGACCGCCTTCACGATCTGGATCCAGGTGGTGGCCCGCATCCCTCCCAACGACACATAGATCACCATGAGCGCGCCGACCCCGACGACCGTCCAGGTCTGCGCCGCCCCGCTGGTGCCTCCGAGCAGCAGCGCGACCAGACTGCCCGCTCCCACCATCTGCGCCACCAGATACAGAACGGACACCGTGACCGAGGAGGTTCCCGCCGCGATCCGCACAGGCCGCTCGCTCATCCGGGCCGCGACCACGTCGGCGAGCGTGAAGCGCCCGCAGTTGCGCACCAGTTCGGCGACGAGGAACAGCACGACGAGCCAGGCCACGAGGAAGCCCACCGAGTACAGCAGCCCGTCGTAGCCGTAGAGGGCGATCAGTCCGGAGATACCGAGGAAGGAGGCGGCCGACATGTAGTCACCCGCGATGGCAAAACCATTCTCCATCGGCGAGAAGAGCCGACCGCCCGCGTAGAACTCCTCAGCCGAACCGTGCCGGTGACGGCTCACCCATGTCGTGATTCCCAGTGTGACGGCGACGAACACACTGAACAGAAGCAACGCCAGCGTCTGATGGTCCTCAGTCATGACACACCACCCCGGATGCCACGCGTCAGTTCCTGGGTGTCCCATCGCAGTTCGAGCGCGGCCCGGTCCCGGCGTAGCCGCGCGTGCCGCGCGTACGCCCAGGTGAACAGGAAGGTCGTGAGGAACTGCCCCAGCCCTGCCAGCATCGCCACGTTCACGGCACCCGCCACGGGGCGCGCCATCAGCCCGGGCGCCGTCGTCGCGGTCACGACATAGGCGACGTACCAGACGAAGAACACGACGACCGCCGGCACCACGAACCTCCGATACCGACCGCGCACCTCCTGAAAAGCCGCGCTGCGCTGCACCTCCAGGTACACCTCGGCTGCGGCGACAGCGGATGCCTCCTGCTCCCGCCGCACCGGCGGCGCCCCGGGCTCGGGCGCGCCGGCACCACCCGACTCTCCCCAGCCGGCGGCCAGTGCGTCGTACCAGGGGTCGTCGTACCTCACCTGTCCGTGCCCCTCGGTGGGCGCCGGCTCATGACCGTCGTGGTTGTCGACCGAACTCTCGACACCACCGCCGCCTCCGCGGGGGCGACCGTTGCTTGACTGCATGCCCAAGGATGGACAGAACGGGAAGATCCCTGACTCTTCTTCCCCGCGCTCTTCACCCCATCAGGTGACTCACCCCCTCGGTGGCCGTACAAGCCCCTTCCCGTACGCGTAACGCACCGCCTGGGCACGATCCTTGAGGCCCGTCTTGGCGAAGAGGTTGTTGATGTGGGTCTTCACCGTCGCCGTGGAGACGTGCAACCGACGGGCGATCTCCTGATTGCTGAGGCCGTCGGCGATCAGCACCACCACCTCGGTCTCCCGGACGGTGAGCCCGTCCGGTGCCTCGGCGGGCGCAGCCGACACCAGCTCGGGTTCCGACAGTCTCTCCAGCAGCCGCCGTTGGATGCTCGGCGACAGGCCCGCGTCCCCGGACAGCACACTCCGCACGGCCCGCACGATCTCGTCACCTCCCGCGTCCTTGGTCAGGTAGCCGCGCGCCCCCGCCCGCAGGGCCGGGAACAGCGAATCGTCGTCCGCGTACGTCGTCAGCACCACCACCTGCGTCCCGGGATGCTCCGCCCGGATACGGCGGGTCGCCTCCACCCCGTCGCAGCGGGGCATGCGCAGATCCATCAGCACCACGTCCGGAGCGAGTTCGGCAACGAGCTTCACCGCCTCGTACCCGTCCCCCGCGGCTCCGACGACCTCGATTCCGGGCAGCAGCCCCAGCAACATCACGATGCCCTCTCGGACCACCGTCTGGTCGTCAACGACCAGCACCCGCGCCGCCTCGTCCCCCGGCCCCTCTGTCATACGGGCACCTGCAACGTCACCACGAACCCCTCCTTGTCCGGCCCGGCCTCCAGCGAACCGCCCAGCAACTCGGCACGCTCCCGCATGCCCAGAAGACCGTACCCGGCACCGCTCCCGCCGAGCTCGCCCGGCGAACCGCCCGAGTCCCGCACGGCCAGCGTCACTTGATGGTCGCCGTACTCGAGCCTCACCTGCACCTTCGCCCCCGGCGCATGCTTGCGGACGTTGGTCAGGGCCTCCTGGGCGACCCTGCGCACCGCCTGTGACGCCTCGGCCGGCAGAGGTCTGCGCTCACCCGAAATGGTGGCCTCGGCACCGTCGGCCGTGCCGACGAGCTGGGACAGGAAGTCCTCCAGCGGAGTCAGTTCACCGCGCAGGGCCGACAGCGACTGCCGGGTCTCGGCGAGGCCGTCGCGGGCCATGCCCCGTGCCGCCACCACCCTCTCGAGGATCTGCTCCCGGTCGGCCCCGCCCTCGATGAGCAAGCGGGCCGCCTCCAGGTGCACGAGCTGCGCCGAGAGACTGTGGGCCAGCACGTCATGGATCTCCCGTGCGATACGCGCCCGCTCCGCGAGTGCCGCCGACTCCGCCTCGGCCGCCCGCGCGGCACGCTCCTGGGCGAGCAGCCGCTGGGCGTTGCCGCGGGCCTCGGCATCCAGCCGCAGGACGTATCCGGAAAGGGCGAGCCCCGCCGTCGTGACCGCGGTGGTCAGCCAGGGGTCGTCATTGACCGCGGCGTACGACGTGAGGGCGACCGCGGTCACCGGCAAGGCGGCCACGAGGGGCAGCCGCTCCAGTGCGGTGATGGCACACCCGCACCACAGGACAAGGGCGGGAACCCTGAAGTCGGCGGTCTGGGCGGCCACCGCGATTCCCAGGTGCACGGTGGTGAGGGCCAGGGAGGACCAGAGCCGGTGCGCGAGCGTGGTGCGATAGAGGACCCAGGCCACGAACGCTGCCAGCAGGACGGCCGCCGCGGCCCCGAACGCCGCCCAGCCGTGCACCTTGCTGCTGGTGAAGACGCCCCACAGGAGCATGCCCAGCACCAGGCCCCGCACCACCCACCCGATCAGGCGCCTGGGGCCCGAGGTCCCCCCGCGTCCAAGCGCCTCCCGGGAGGGCCAGCGTATCCAGACGTTCTCCGTCACACCTGTTCCTTCCAAGCGGGCTGGGACATGCGGTCACCGTAAGCCGTGCCGGGAAGAGCAGCCGGGTACGGGGATCGGGCCCGCCGGGCGAGCGTCCCGGAGCGGACGAGAAGTGTCGCCGCCAGGCCAAGGAGCAGGGCGGCGGAATCCTGGTGGAGGCCGAGCGCCGCGCCGAGCGCGAAGAGGCCGACCCGCACTCCGATGCCCACGACCCAGACCGCTCCGCTCGCCTTGGTGCTCCTGCTCCACACCGCACCACCGGGCTCCGCCCATATTCGGGTGGTCCAGGCCCAACCGGCTCCGATGGCGAGTCCCGTGAGCAACTCGGCGACGAGCAGGGCCACCGATGCCGTGTGGTGGTGGTCGTCGACCAGGTGCGGCTCGCGGAGCGCGACGACGGCCAGAACCGCGGGCAGGAGCCACCAGCGCCGCTCGGTGTCGATCCGGCTGGGGCGGAACTGCCGGACGACCACCAGGACGACCACGGCCACGATCATCAATGCGTCGACGAACCCGGGCATCAGAGACTCCGTAGCGAGGACGGGCGAGATCGACAGCGAGCGCTGCCAACGCCTTCGACGCTACGCACATGCGCAGGCCGGCAGATCGGAGCCGGGGTGGATCATGGGTGGAACCACGACGGCCGTCGGCCTCCACCCGAGGGTGGAGGCACCTCTGGCACACGCACCGGACCTGGCACACGATACGGACCAAATCCGAAGGGCATACGAGCCCGGAGGATGCATGGATCCGGTGCGTGGACTCGCGCGGCCGACGGATGACTTGCGCGGCCGCCGGAGCATTCGCGTGGCCCGCCGCACTCACGTGGCCGCTGCGAGCCGATGCGACCAGCAGAGCCGTGGTCACCGTCCCGCCGCTCTGGCCGCGCCGTCACTGCTCACGGTGCGTGGACCGAGGTGCCTCGAAAATGAACCGAGACGGGCACCTCCGGTCCGCGGCCGACCGGCTCACAGGGCTCGATACACCTACGGCCGGAGCCGTGAGCCGCGCAGCTGCCCGACACAGGCGCCACATCCGCTCCAAGCCCTCGCGCCTCCGCGCGCTCCCGCCCGCCCGATCCGAACGGAACATCTCACCCGGCCAGACCCGAACGGACATGTCCCCCAGCCGGCCTTGACACCGCCCGCGTCGCTCCGACCAAAAAACACGGCCGACCGGACCAGAGCCGCAGACTGCACCGGCTGAGGCCGCGAGACCGCGCTCGGTCCACACTCGTCACCCCGGCGCCCCAGGCCGCACGCCACCACGCGCTCCACCCGGACCCGCCGGCCCCGGCCGGGCCCGTGCACGTCACGCCGGCCCGGCCACCACCCCTGCCTGCCCCTGGGCCCGGTCCGCATCTCACCGGCCCGAGTCCAGCGCAGCGGCTACGCGTCGATGCGCGACCGGTCCAACGTCGCCGCCGAGCTGGAGATGAACTCCTTGCGCGGTGCCACGTCGTTGCCCATCAACAGGTCGAAGACCCGCTCGGCGGAGTCCAGGTCGGAGAGGTTGATCCGGCGCAGGGTGCGGTGCCGCGGATCCATGGTGGTCTCGGCCAACTGGTCGGCATCCATCTCGCCTAGGCCCTTGTACCGCTGGATGGAGTCCTTGTACCGGATCCCCTTGCTCTGGAACTCCAGGAGCTTGTCGCGCAGCTCGCGGTCCGAGTACGTGTAGACGTACTTGTCCTGGCCCTTCTTCGGCTGGATCAGCTCGACGCGGTGCAGGGGCGGCACTGCCGCGAACACCCGGCCCGCCTCGACCATGGGCCGCATGTAGCGGTGGAACAACGTCAGCAGCAGCGTCCGGATGTGGGAACCGTCCACATCTGCGTCGGTCATCATGATGATCTTGCCGTAGCGGGCCGCGTCGATGTCGAACGTCCGACCCGAACCCGCTCCTATGACCTGGATGATCGCGCCGCACTCGGCGTTCTTGAGCATGTCCGTGACGGAGGACTTCTGAACGTTGAGGATCTTGCCGCGGATCGGCAGCAGCGCCTGGAACTCGGAGTTCCGGGCGAGCTTGGCGGTACCGAGCGCGGAGTCGCCCTCGACGATGAACAGCTCGCTGCGCTCCACATCGTCGCTGCGGCAGTCGGCGAGCTTGGCAGGCAGCGACGAGGACTCCAGGGCCGTCTTCCGGCGCTGTGCGTCCTTGTGCTGACGTGCGGCGATCCGCGTACGGGCGGCTGCGACAGCCTTCTCCATGACGACACGGGCCTGGGCCGCCGCGTCACGCTTCGGAGAGGTCAGGAACGCCTTGAGCTCCTTGGAGATCACGGTGTTCACAATGCGGCGGGCCGCCGAGGTGCCGAGGACCTCCTTGGTCTGCCCCTCGAACTGCGGCTCCGCGAGACGGACCGTGACGACCGCGGTGAGGCCCTCCAGGGCGTCGTCCTTGACGATGTCGTCCTCGGCGACGCGCAGCAGCTTCTTGGCGCGGAGGACCTCGTTCATGGTCTTCACGATGGCCTGCTCGAAGCCCGCGACGTGGGTGCCGCCCTTGGGGGTGGCGATGATGTTGACGAACGACTTCAGGGTCGTGTCGTAACCGGTTCCCCAGCGCATCGCGACGTCCACGCCGAGCTCACGGGTGACCTCGGTGGGCGTCATCTGGCCGTGGTCGTCCAGGACGGGGACGGTCTCCTTGAAGGTGCCCTGACCGGAGAAACGGAGGACATCGCACACCGGCTTGTCGGTGGCCAGGTACTCGCAGAACTCGCTGATACCACCGTCGAAGCGGAAGGACTCCTCGCCCTTGCTGCCACCCTCGCCCAGCCCGTACTCGTCGCGGACGACGATGGTCAGGCCGGGAACCAGGAAGGCGGTCTGGCGGGCGCGCTGGTGCAGGTTCTCCAGAGAGAGCTTGGCGTCCTTGAGGAAGATCTGGCGGTCGGCCCAGTACCGCACGCGCGTGCCGGTGCGGGTCCTGGGGATCTTCTTGGCCTTGCGCAGGCCACCCGGCTCGAACTTGGCATCCGGCCCGATGCCGGCGAAGGCACCGGGGACGCCGCGCCGGAAGCTGATGGCGTGGGTGTGGCCGCTGCGGTCCACCTCGACGTCCAGCCGCGCGGACAGGGCGTTCACCACGGAGGCGCCGACGCCGTGCAGACCGCCGGACGCGGCGTACGAACCGCCGCCGAACTTGCCGCCGGCGTGCAGCTTGGTCATGACGACCTCGACGCCGGAGAGGCCGGTCTTGGGCTCGACGTCGACCGGGATGCCGCGGCCGTTGTCGCGGACCTCCACCGAGGCGTCGTCGTGGAGGATCACCTCGATGTGGTCGCAGTGGCCCCCGAGGGCCTCGTCGACGGAGTTGTCGATGATCTCCCACAGGCAGTGCATCAGGCCACGGCTGTCGGTCGAGCCGATATACATTCCCGGGCGCTTGCGCACGGCCTCGAGCCCCTCGAGGACGAGCAGGTGCCGCGCGGTGTAGTTGGAACCGTCCCGGTCGGCTCCTGCCAGCAGAGCTGTGGACGGCACGGACGTTTCGGCGGTCACGCGGTTCGCTCCTCGCTGAATTTCAAATGGGGCCCTTGTGGGTAAGGGCGCGGCTCGGTTGCCGCTCCGAGGGTACCGAGGCCTGGTAGAGCCGATGTAACGCCACCCTCGTCCGAACTCACACTAGTCCAGCGTCGCATGCGTGTTCGATCCCTCGATGGAGTGAAGTACATATCACGTTCCCTTCCAGGCATGAACCATTTAGGCTCCGGGCACGTCCTCATGAACAACCGGCAAGCCAGCCGGGAGGACTGACACCGACCGACAGCGCGAACCCGTAAGCATCGAAGACACGCAATACGGCACATTCGCCGCCAACCGGCAGCAGACAGCCGCCCCGGAGAGATTTTTCGAGGAAAAGCCCCGAGCGGGAACGTTTTCGGGCTGGTTGGATGTTGACCCTGGTACGACAGCTCGTCGAGCTAGAGAAGAGGCGACGTGACTACTGTTCTGACCCCCGCGAGCCCGATGACGGCCGCTGACCGCTGCGACCGCTGCGGAGCCCAGGCGTACGTGCGCGTCGTCCTGCTCAGCGGCGGAGAACTGCTCTTCTGCGCCCACCACGGTCGCAAGTTCGAGCCGGAACTCAAGAAGATCGCCGCTGAGATACAGGACGAGACGGAGCGGCTCACGGCCGTTCCTGCATCCGCCTCCGAAGAAGAGCGCTGACACTCGCGTCCACGACGAGCCAGCACCGGCTCAGGCCGGCCAAGGGCGGCAGCCCCTGCTTACCAGGGGCAGCCGCCCTTGCTTCATGCCCAGCGAGGCCCTCAGGCCCCGTCAGGCGCCCGTTCGCGGCGCTCTGACTCCGCCCCACTCCGACCCCACTCCAGGGTCCTCATGGCGTCGGACACGCGCGTGTAGACACCTGGACTGCCAGCACGACCGCAGCCACTTCCCCAGGACACGAGCCCGATGAGTTTCCCCTGGGCGATCAGCGGCCCGCCGCTGTCTCCCTGGCAGGCGTCTCGGCCACCTGCCTCCTCCCCGGCGCACAGCATGCTCTGCGCGAGGTACGTACCGTCGGCACTGCCCGGATATGCCGCCTGGCACAGATTGTCGGGCTGCACACGCACGCGTGCCGCCCGCAGGTTGAGTGTGTAGTCACCGGCACCCGTGATGTCACCCCAGCCGTAGACCAGGGCACTCGTCCCCGGCCGATACGCCGGATCACCGGCAGCCGCCATTCCGACGACCGACTCCTGCGGCAGCGGCTCGGTGAGACCGAGTACGGCGAAGTCCCCCGCGTTGCTGGCCGCGTCGTAGCCCGGATTCACCCACGTGTCCCGTACGCGGATCTCCCGGCCCTGGTCCGAGAGAAGGTCCGTTCGACCCGCGAACACCTTGAGGTCGCCGATGCGGTCCGGTGGGGCGCCCAGGACGTCTTCGCCCAGGCAATGGGCCGCGGTGAGCACGGTGGTCCGGCCGACCGCCACACCGCCGCAGAACTGCCCCGCCCGCGTACCCCCGAACCGGTCACGGCTGGACAGTGCCACCGTCCACGGACTCTCGGACACGTCGACCGGGAAACCGCCGACGACGATGCTGTCGGCGGCCACAGGGGCGGCGGACGCCAGTGGTATGGCTGCCGCCGCGGCCGCCACAACCAACGGCCGGGTCAGCGCCCGGGCAATGCGACACCACATGCCTGCTCCTCACTCCAGGGTGTTGATCGGACACCTAGAGTCATGCACAGCGTCGCGTCTCGCAGCACGAAGGCCCGGATCCCTCTCGGTGATCCGGGCCTTCGATGTCGTACGACCGCGACCTAGTCGAGGTAGTCGCGCAGCACCTGGGAACGCGACGGGTGGCGCAGCTTCGACATGGTCTTGGACTCGATCTGGCGGATGCGCTCGCGCGTCACGCCGTACACCTTGCCGATCTCGTCGAGGGTCTTCGGCTGACCGTCGGTGAGACCGAAGCGCATGGAGACGACGCCCGCCTCGCGCTCGGACAGGGTGTCGAGGACAGAGTGCAGCTGTTCCTGGAGGAGCGTGAAGCTCACCGCGTCGGCCGGGACGACGGCCTCGGAGTCCTCGATGAGGTCACCGAACTCGCTGTCTCCGTCCTCGCCGAGCGGTGTGTGCAGCGAGATGGGCTCACGGCCGTACTTCTGGACCTCGATGACCTTCTCGGGGGTCATGTCGAGTTCCTTGGCCAGCTCCTCCGGGGTGGGCTCGCGGCCCAGGTCCTGGAGCATCTGGCGCTGCACGCGCGCGAGCTTGTTGATGACCTCGACCATGTGCACCGGGATACGGATGGTGCGGGCCTGGTCGGCCATCGCGCGGGTAATCGCCTGACGGATCCACCAGGTGGCGTACGTGGAGAACTTGTAGCCCTTGGTGTAGTCGAACTTCTCGACCGCGCGGATCAGACCGAGGTTGCCCTCCTGGATGAGGTCCAGGAAGAGCATGCCGCGGCCGGTGTAGCGCTTGGCCAGGGAGACCACCAGACGGAGGTTGGCCTCCAGAAGGTGGTTCTTGGCGCGGCGGCCGTCCTCGGCGATGATCTCCAGCTCGCGCTTGAGCTTCGGAGCGAGCTTGTCGGCGTTGGCCAGCTTGTCCTCGGCGAACAGACCGGCCTCGATGCGCTTGGCGAGTTCGACCTCCTGCTCGGCGTTGAGCAGCGGGACCTTGCCGATCTGCTTGAGGTAGTCCTTGACGGGGTCGGCGGTGGCGCCCGCCACGGCGACCTGCTGGGCCGGCGCGTCGTCCTCGTCGTCGTCGGAGAGGACGAACCCCTTGTTCTCGGCTCCCTCCTCTTCCTCTTCGCCGGGCTTGACTTCCTCGATGACCTCGTCCTCGACGGCCTCGGCGTCGTCCTTGCCGGCGGTCGTCTTCTTGGCCGCTGTCTTCTTGGTGGCGACGGTCTTCTTCGCGGCCGCCTTCTTGGCGGTCGTCGTCTTCTTGGCGGCGGCCTTCTTCGCGGGCGCCTCGTCCTCGACGGCGGGCTCGGCGGCGGGTGCCGCCGGCGTGGCGGTGGCAGTGGCCTTATTGGCGGTCACCGTCTTCGCCGCGACCGTCTTGGTGGCGGTGCGCTTGGCCGGACTCTTCGCTGCGACGCTCTTTCGGGTGCGCTTGGGCTCCGCGGCACTGACCATCAGCGTCACACCCTCTTCCTCGAGGATCTGGTTGAGGCTGCGCAGTACGTTCTTCCACTGAGTGGCCGGAATCTGGTCAGCTTCGAAGGCCCGACGCACGTCATCGCCGGCGATCTGCCCCTCAGCCTTTCCCCGCTCAATGAGCGCCATGACAGAGACGGACTCGGCGATCTCCGGCGGGAGCGTACGGGATGTGCTGGCCGACACGAACAACCTCTCGGAACGTTGGAAAACGGCTTCCGGCCCCGTCCATGACGGACAGGAGCCGACCACCGGCCTTGGGGATGGGCCGACGGCGCGGGCGGGGGCCGGGAAGATGCACAGCGCCTTGAACGGCGTCCGTATTCCTTCCGCGGCTGTCACCTCTTAGGTCATCGCGCTGCCTCCACGAGCGTTACGCCCAATCTGCGTGGCCCGAGTCACACCCCGTAAGCGCTCAAAATCTGCCAGACACGAACAAAGAGGGTCAGCCGTGGCCTCGACCTGGCTGCTCCGGCAGGTCGGCCGCCACGTCACACCGTCGGACCCCGCAGGATCCCCTGAGGATCCTGCGGGGTCCGACGGAAGAGGCGGTTCGCGGGCCGGGCGATGCCACAGGAGGGGGCACCGCCGGCCGCGCCCGCTCGCGGTGCGCGGTCAGTGCTCGCGCGGGGCGGGCACCACGCGCTCCACCTCGGGGTGGACCGTGAGAAGTTGGCGCATGGCCGCCTCGGCCGCCGAACCGTCGCCGGTGGCGAGTGCGTCCGCGATCCGGCCGTGGTGCGCCAGCGAGGTCTCGGTCGGCCGGTCACAGCCGGTGACCGGGTTGCCGGAGACCTGAAGGGCGGCCGACACGATCCCGGAAAGATGCTCCAGCATGCGGTTGCCCGCGAGCTGGATGAGCAGGGAGTGGAACTCGGCGTCGGCACGGGAGAAGGTGAGCGCGTCACCCTGCGCCATGGCGTGGCCCATGATCTCGACCATGTCGGCGAGCCGCTGCTGGACATCCTCGCGTCCGTGCCCGGCGGCGAGGCAGGCCGCGAGCGGCTCGATCGTCCAGCGCAATTCGCTCAGCTCGCGGCGCTGGTCGTCGCGCTGGGGCCCGAAGGCTCGCCACTCGATGATGTCCGGATCGAGGAGGTTCCAGTCGCTGACGGGACGCACGCGCGTGCCCACGTTCGGGCGGGCGCTGACCAGGCCCTTGGCCTCCAGGACGCGCAGCGACTCGCGGACGACGGTGCGGGAGACCTCGAATCGCTGGCCGATCTCCTCGGGGACCAGCGGACGGTCGGCGCCCAGGTCACCGGAGACGATCATCTGGCCAAGTTGCTGGACGAGTTGGCCGTGCAGCCCGCGCCCGCGGTTGCCTGCGGCGCGTCGGCCCACGCGGCCCAGCTCGGGCTCCGCGCCGTCCCAGGAGGGGACGCCGAGGCGGTCGGCGACCGGCGCCTCGGCGTAGGGGTAGCGGTCGAGTTCGCCCGGGCCGGCGAGACCGGAGTCTGCGGAGCGGGCGGCGGTCATCATGGTGTGCGCAAGGGTACTCACGGATCCTTTGTCGGCGCCGTCTCCAACTCCCTTGAGGTCTTTGGTGAAAAGCACACGAAAGGGTGATCGCTCACCCCGTCGCAATTGACGCCTTATCGGAAAGAAATGGGCTTTCCCCGGGGAGTTGTGTGCAGGGCGGATCGGTAAGGGCGCGGACGGTCGTCATCGGACCCTGCTCCGCAGGGTCGTGAGCACATATGCGCAGAGCAGAGCGGTCAGCGACAACGTCAGCGCTCCGCCGACAGGTTGGACGAGCACGCGCAGCGCCGCCGACAGATAGCGCTCTCCGCCGAAGGGCCACTGCAACAGGAACACCTCGCGCAGCCGCGCCGGAAATCCGGCCGCCGCCCGCACGGACGCCCCCTCCAAGGCCTTGTGTACGAGAGGTACGACGAGAACCGGCACGGCGACCACCGCAGCCAGCCCGGCCGTGGTGGAGCGGAAGGTTCCCGCGGCCAGTACACCGGCCCACGCACACCCGACCACGAGCCCGATCCAACTGGCGCCCAGCGACAACCAGTCGGCCGGAACTTCTGTGAGCTCCCGTCCGTAGAAGAGGTAGAGCACTTCGGCGTCGCAGCCCACCGTGAGGAAGGCCAGCACCAGCGCGGTGGCCGCGGCGACAACGAGTTTCGCGGCGAGCAACCCCAGCCGGCGGGGCACCGTGCCGCGGTCCGCCGCCAGGGCGGGGTGGCGGAACTCGTCACCGAAGGCGAGCGCCCCGAGCAGCCCTGCTCCGAGCGCCGCGGGCGGCAGCGGAAGTTCCCGCGGCCACGCGGCCAGCAGACGGGGCTGCGGGGTGTGTCCGACACGCGCCAGGACCACGGCGGTGAGGACAGATGCAACGAGGACGGCGACGACGGTGAGGAACCCGGTCCCGACCCCGACGGTGCGACGCAGTTCGTAGCGCAGTGGCCGCATGGGGCTGGGCGCAGGGCGGACGGAGATGGGAGGTGGTAGGGGGGACAGGGGGTCGATGGCTTTGAGGGCTTCGGTGGAGCGAGCGGTCGCTCGAGGGAGTCCTTCTCCGTCGCTCGCATCGGCGTGTGTTGCCGCCGGACCGGACACCTCGGAGGGGCCGGATTCCCGCTCCACACCGTCCGTCCGGGTCCCGTCGGGCGCGTGTGCCGCTTCCGAGGGGCCTGGCACCGCACCTGGGCCCATGTCGCCGACCTCGTCGGCGAGTTGGTGGACCAGGACACCGTGGCGGAAGGCGGTCTCGCCGATGTCGGCACACGTACTGCCGTACACGGACAGACGATTGCCGCCCTCTCGTACGACTTCCACGGAGCGCTGGGCTTTGCGGGCCTCCTTGGCGAGCAGGGCCGCGAGACGAGCGGCGTGGGGGCTGCGCACAGCGACCCTGGGGCGCAGGCGGGTGCGGGCGAACTCCGCGGCCTCCTGGTCGGCGACGAGTCTGCCGGCGTCGAGCGTGACCACCTGGTCGGCGGCGCGGGCTGCCTCCTTGGGGTCGGCCGTGGTGAACAGGACCGTGCCGCCCTGGGTGGCGTGCGCCCGCAGCATTCCGTGCAGCCACTGGTTCTCGCGGGTGGAGAGGCCGTCGGTGGGATCGTCGAGCAGGAGGGTGTGAGGATCGGCCAGCAGGGCGCAGGCCAGCCCAAGGCGGCGGTCCATGCCGCGCGAGAGGGTGCCGAGCCGTTCGTCGCGCAGGCTGACGAGGCCGACCACCTCGAGGACTTCGTCGGCACGCCGGACCGGGACGCCCGCCGCGGCGCACAGCATGCGCAGGTGACCGCGCACGGTGCGGGCGGGATGGCCCGGCACATCACCCAGGAGTACGCCGACCTCGCGCGAGGGGTGCGCGATGCGGTGTAGGGGCCGGCCTCTGAAGTAGGTGATGCCCCGGCCCTGTTGGAGTTCGAGCATCAGCCTGAGCGAGGTCGTCTTGCCTGCGCCCGCCGCTCCGAGGAGCGCGGTGACACTGCCCGCGCGCGCTTCGAAGGAGACGTCGTCGACTGCGGGCGGAAGATCCTTGCGCGAGTTGCTGGTCAGTCCGAGGGCCTGGATCACCTGCAGCAAGATAGCGCGCTATGTCCGTTTTTTCGGGCATCGCACGGCCCGTTCCGCAGTCGGCCGGGCAGTCCGCCCGCATCCTGCCGACAGTCCCGATCGGCTCCCTGTTCACTGTTGGCAACGGAGGCCGGTTGCAACGGAGGCCGGTTCGCGGTTCGGTCACGACGGCCGGCCGTCGGTGCCCTCCTCCTCGGTGTCACACCTCGGGGCGCAGCATCGGCGGGTTGAGCAGGGTGGCGCCGCCCGCGCGGAAGAGTTGGGCGGGACGGCCGCCCTGGCGGGTGGTCGTCCCCCCGGTGGGCACGAGGAAGCCGGGGGTGCCCGTCACCTTGCGGTGGAAGTTGCGAGGGTCGAGCGCGACGCCCCACACCGCCTCGTAGACGCGGCGCAGCTCTCCGACGGTGAACTCGGGCGGGCAGAACGCGGTGGCCAGCGACGAGTACTCGATCTTGGAGCGGGCGCGCTCCACGCCGTCCGCCAGGATCTGGGCATGGTCGAAGGCGAGCGGCGCGACCGGTTCGCCGTCACGGCCGTAACAACCCTGCTGCAGCAGTTCCTCGACGGGCGCCCAGCGTGCGTTACTGGCATCGCCACCCGCGCGGGGAGCGGGCAGATCGGGAGCGAGGGCGAGGTGGGCGACGCTGACCACGCGCATCCGGGGATCGCGCTTGGGGTCGCCATAGGTGGCGAGCTGTTCCAGATGTGCGCCATTGTCCTGCACGGGGACGGCCGGGTCGTGCGCGCGAAGCCCCGTCTCCTCGGCCAGCTCTCGCGCCGCGGCCTGGGCCAGATCCTCGTCGGCCCGCACGAAGCCGCCGGGAAGCGCCCAGCGCCCCTGGAACGGCGGCTCACCCCTGCGCACCGTCAACGCGCACAGGGCGTGGCGGCGCACGGTCAGCACGACCAGGTCCACGGTGACGGCGAAGGGCGGAAAGGCTGACGGGTCGTAGGGCATGCGGCGATCATAGTCGTCTGCCTGACGATAAACACTCCCTCCGTCGGCCGCATCGGCAGCTGGTCCGCGTGGGTCCGGCCGGGGATCACGGTCCGCTCCCGATAGCTGTGCAATGCCGTGTCGTACGAGGTCACGCTCCCAGTTGTAGTCCGTCGGCCGCCTCCTCGACCATGGCGAGGCCGAGCCGACTGACCCGCACGGAGAAGGGGGCGCCGGCGACCCGCAGCCCGGTCAGGTTGATCTCTCCGAGGGGCGCGCTGCGCATCGGGCGCAGCGTGACCGTCCCGGCCGGGACGTCCGGGCGGATCCCCGCGAGGGTGGTCAGCAGGAGGACCCCGGCGGCCGCTGCCGTCGCCGAGGGTCGGCAGGCCGCCGGATGGGGAAGCGGCGCGCCCCCGTCGGTGCGCTGCGCCCCCGCGTACATCTCGGGGAGCCGGTGTTCGAAGGTCTCGGCCGCCGCCAGTACGCCCCGCAGCAGCGAACCGGCCTCCTTCTCGTAACCGGCCGCGGCCAGGCCCGCGACGGCGACCGCCGTCTCGTGGACCCGTACGGCACCGGCGCGATGACCGAAGGGGTTGTAGCCCGCCTCCTTCGCGCCCAGCCCACGCAGGCCCCAGCCGGAGTCCATGGCCGGGCTCCCGAACAGTCTGGCCAGTTGTTCGGTCTGTACCCGGTCGAGCAGCCCGGGTGCCTGCTCTCCCGCGCCCAGCAGCCCGGTGTCGAGCAGATGGACGGCCGTGGCAGCGAACTGCGGAACGAGGCGCCCGTCCGGGGCGCGGGCGGTCGCCGGTCGACCACCACCGCGGTCCTCGACCCAGAAATCCGCGCGGAACGCCGTACGCAGCTGACGGGCCCACTGCCGCAGCTCGGTGCCGCCCGGTCTGCCGCACGCGTCGAGCAGCTCGGCGCCGAGGAGGGCCGCGCGGTGGGCATAGGCCTGTGTCTCGCAGCGGACGGGTCCGCCGGGCTGCGGATCGCACAGATACGCACCGTCGCCCACCGTCGTCCGCAGCCAGGACAGACACCGCTCGGCCGCCGGCAGCAGTTCTTCCGTCTCATGTCGGGTAAGCCCCCATCTCCTGGCCTCCGCGAGGAGAACCGGGAAGAGCAGCGTGGCCTCCGTGCCCGTACAACTGGGCGGCAGATGCGTCCCCGCGTCCCGCATCGGCCCTGGGATCATGCCGGACTGTGCTCCCGCGCCCGGGAGTTGGGTGCGTGCGAGGGTGCGCAGGGTGCCTGCGGCGAGCCTGGTACCAAGTGGCAGTGTCATCCGGGCCGCGGCGAGCGCGTCGGCCGGTGCCATTCCGCAGCGCCAAGGCGCTCCTGCCGCCAGGTGGGTGTCGGTGGGGTGCGCCGGGTCGCGCAGCAGCAGGGCCTGGAGGTCCTCGATGGCCGTGTGCAGCAGAGCCGGGACTCCGGAGTGGTCGCCTGTCGCCCGCGCGGAAGCCAGCGGGCTCGTCGCCGCACGCCCCACGGACCTGACGGGTCCCGCACCGTCCTGCCGTACCCGCAGTTCCACGCTCGCCGTGCCACCCGGGGGCAGTTGGAACTCCCAGCGCAGCAGGCCTGCCGAAGCCAGGGCATCGGCGGGTGGCGGATCGGCCGTGACCGATGCACACCCGTCGGCACAGGACCAGCGCAGGCCGGAGTCGTGGACGCTGGCAGGCAGTTCGGGCCCCGCCCGTCCCGACGCGATGGCGGCCAGGTCGGCCAGGTCCGTGCCGAGGGCCACCTCCACCGGCAGACGGAGCGGGCGGGGGGCCGAGCTGTAGAGCGTGATGCGCTCCGTGCCGTCCGCGTGACGCGTGCGTTCGACCACGACGTCCGGGTCCGGACCGGCGCCGGGAGATGCGCGCAGCGTCCCCACGAAACGTACGTGGTCCGCCGCGGGCGTCCGGGCCTGGACCGCGACCGGTTCGCGACCGGCGACCCGAACCTGGCAGCGGGAGAGCACGCGCCGGCCAGCGCGGTAGAAGCCCTCCAGCCCGTGCCCGGTCAACTGCCCCTGATCCGAGGAGATGGCGAGACCCGGGAGCGCGACGCAGATCAGGGCGGTGTGGACCGGCGGCAGGTCGGCGGAGCGGCGAGGAGGCGGCAGCGGGCTCGGGGACAACGGCAGGTGACTCTGTGACGTGGTCGGCCGATGCGGGCGGGAGACGGTCGGGGATGTGGAGCCTTGCTGGGCCGGCGGAGTGGGGCGTCGTGGCAGGGCCGTCGGCGTGGGCGGGTTCTGGTCCGCCGGCGCGGGTGAGCGCCGCTCCGGAGCCTCTCCTGGCGACGGCCAACGGTCGGCTTGCCCCATCGACGGAGACGGACGCCTGCCAGGGTCCGCCTCTGGGTTCGGCCTCGGATGCTGCCCCGCGGACGTGGACAGAGGCCCTGGAGCGACCCATGGGGGCAGTCGTTGGTCCTTGCCCGTGGGGAGGTGCTTCTCCCCGGTCGATAAGGGAGAGGGCCCGCCCGGATTCGGCCCTGAAGTCAGGCGCGGGTCGTGCCCTGTCACCCTTGCGGCGCGCTCGGCACAGCTCGCGAACGTCGGCTTGCACGTGTTCGATGGCGCCACCTGCGTCGGTGGGTCCGCTGTGCCTCCGCCCGGGGGCGGCGCGGGACTGCCGAGAACAGAGCTTTTGTCGGCGGCGGAGGGCGGAGTCGGCTGGTGCAAGGGGCGGCTTCCTCTGCGCTCTGTGCGCCTGGGTCGTGTTCGGCGCCGGGTGTGGGGCTCCTGAGGGACAAGGGCGGTACAGCGGGCGCGCCATCCAGGCGTTCCGCCACTCAGGTGAACGGGACGGACCTCTTCGAGGTCACGCCCGTGGCCACGGAAGCCGACCGAATGGCGGCGGGGGCGTGGAGAGCAGGCGCCGCGACGGCCGAACGCCGGCCCAGTTACCCGTGGGTTCCCAGTCCGGCCTCGCCCCGTCCCGCCGTGGTCCGTCCGGCCTCGCCCAGTACCACCGTCCCCGGGCCAACCTCGCCTCGTCCCGCCCCAGGTCGGCTCGCCCGCCACCCGGCGGCGGAGGGCATGCCACACCCGCGCGCCGCCCTCGCGCAGCCGACCGGCCAGGCCACGGAAACGGCCGCAACCCCTTTCCCCGCGGTCGCTCATTCCTCCCCCTCGGCCGCATCGCCTCCCGGAAGCACGACTCCTGGTCGGCTGCCGCGCCGACGTGTGCTGTCCTGGCCCGTGGGGTGCGGGCGCACGTTCTCCTTCTCCGACGGCCGTGGACGCGTACCGGCTGTCCCCGTAGCACCAGCGCGCGCAGCGCCCGTCGGCCGTGTGCGGGCGTGGGCGGGGGATTCGTCCGTCCCCGACGGTCGTCCTCCCGCGCCCGAGAGGTGAGCGTGGCCGTCCGCGCCACCGCCGGCCCTGGTCCGCCGACGGCGACGGGAAGTCACCGCGCCGACTCCGGCGACACCCACCCCGTTCGGCGGAGGTTCTCCGGCACCGGTCACGTCCTGCAGCGGCGGAGTTCCACCGACACCTGTCACGTCGTCCTGCGTAGGCGCCACGACTTCCTGCCGCGTCGAGAGCTCGGATCCCCTCTCGCCGCCCCCGGCTCCCGCCGCCGCACGCGCCATGCGCGCCTCGCGTTCCGCGCGCAGACAACGACGGATGGACTCCGGGTCCAGGCCCTCGTTGCAGGCCTGGTGCAGAAGGCGGGCGAAGAGGTAACCGGGATCGGCACCCAGGGCCATGGCCATGGCTTCGCGGGCCTCGATGTCGTCGCCGGCCGACCAGGCGACCCAGCCGACAAGGGTGAGCGGGGCAGCCGCATGCTCGCTGTACGGCCCGACGCAACGGCGGGCCAGGGCTCGCCAGAGGCGCAGCGCCGGGCCGGCTTCGTGGCCCTCCATCCACTCGGCCGCACGGTCGCGGGTCGAGCGGTCCTGCAGGCCGAGGATCAGCATGGCCGCTTCCTCGTGTCCGAGCAGTTCGTCGTCACGCAGGTCCGACTGGAGGGTGTCGGAGACGGGTGGCGCCTCGGCGAGCCGTGCCATCACCCGCTCGGCGAGCGCCGTCGTCGCCTCGGCCACGTCCGCCCGGCTCGCCTCGTCGAGCATCCTGGGGATCTGCGCCATGCTCGTGGCGTCCAGGACGACCTCCTGCTCGAGTGCGGCGGCGGTCTCCCAGGGCAGTAGCCTGGCCCGCAACTCGCGGAGCGTTCCGCGTACTTGGAGCCCGGCATAGGTCGCCGCGGCAGACAGCACAGAGGTCCCGGGCAGCCCCATCGGCAGCCCTTCGGGGGGACAGCATCCCTCGCTCGGGCAGCAGTACGACCAGAAACGACCGTCGGAGATGCACAGCGCCTCGATGACGGGCACGTCGAGTCGGCCGCACTCCGTGCGCAGCAACCCGGCGAGCCGGGCCAGCCGCCCCCTGACCTGCTGCCCAGTCTCGCCCTTGGCCGGTTCCTGGCACAGATAGGCCACCATCTGTTCGGGCTTGGCGCCCCTGCGCTCGCTGCCCGTGATCAGGCCGTGGGCCAACTGCCGGGCCGCGGACTCCCAGTCGTCCCCGCTCGCCGGAATGCCGAGCCGGGCACGTCCCCCGAACCGGCCGCGACCGCCCCGGTCGTTCAGCGCGACCAGGACGATGCTGTCTTCCGGGCGGTATCCGAGCAGGTACGGCAGCGCGTCGGCCAGTTCGGCCGGCGTGCGCAGGGTGACCTGATGTTCGCCTCCATGAGCGTCGTACGTCACGCACTCGACGTGCTCGCCGGCCGCGGCCCCGGGATGCCCACCGTCCGAGCCAGGGACTTCGTGCCTCTCATATCCGTCTCGTCCGCCGATGTCGCCGTTCTCGGAGGATCCGGTCGTTTCGCTGTGATTCGTCATGCCCAGACGATCTCGCGGATCGCCAGACTCCGCTCTGGCCTGTGGATAAGTCCAATCAGGGACACGCCAACACCGACCCTCGACCTTCATACAGCCGACGACCGGACCGGCATGCCCCGCTCCGCCCCCTCTCAGTTCCTGCGACTGGACAGCGGGGAACGCCTGGGCAGCGGGAAACGTCCGTACCGCTGGGAACGAGCATGAGACACGTCAGCCTGCCGCAGCCAGTACCAACGGAAGAACCTGTGCGCTGCCTGCCCGGCGGAGCAGGCGGGCCGCGACCGCGAGGGTCCAGCCGGAGTCGGTGTAGTCGTCCACGAGCAGGACGGGGCCGGGAGAGCGGGCCAGCGCACCAGCCAGCTCCTCAGAGACGGTGAAGGCGCCGGAGAGCGCCCTGAGGCGTTGGGCCGAGTTGCTGCGGCGCGCCGCGTGCGTGCCGCCCGGACCGGTGTACGTCAGGCTGCCCAGGAAGGGGAGGCGGCCGATGGTCGCGATGCCCTGGGCGAGGGACCCGACCAGTTGCGGGCGGGCCAGCGACGGTACCGCTACGACTCCCACCGGCCGGGCAGAGGCGTCCGGGACACTCGACGCCCAGCCCCCCGGAGAGCGCGCCCAGTCGGCGAGGACCGCCACCGCGGCACGCAGGACGTCGTCGGGCACCGGCCCGTCCGGCGCGTTCTCAGCCAGCAGCGGGCGCAGCCGGTTGCCCCAGCCGATGTCCGAGAGCCGCCCCAGGGCACGCCCGGTGGAGCACTGCTCCTTGGCCGGGATACGTCCCTTGAGGTCGATACCCAGTGCGGGCATCCCCGTCGGCCACATCCGGCGCGGCTCGACCTCCACCCCCGGGCGGTCCAGTTCCTTCGCCGCCCCGGTCAACGTCTCCGGCGAAACAGAGGAATCGGTCCAGGCTCCCGCGCAGTTGTCGCAACGGCCGCACGACGTCGCCCCCTCGTCGTCCAGCTGCCGGCGCAGGAACTCCATCCGGCACTGCGACGTGCTCACGTAATCGCGCATGGCCTGCTGCTCGGCCGCCCGCTGTCGCGCCACCCACGCATAGCGCTCGGCGTCGTACACCCAGTCGGCTCCCGTGGCCGTCCAGCCGCCCTTCACCCGCTTGACCGCGCCGTCGACATCCAGCACCTTCAGCATCGTCTCCAGCCGGCTGCGCCGAAGATCCACCACCGCCTCCAGGGCCGGCACGGACAGCGGCCGCCCGGCCCCGGCGAGGGCCGAGAGCGTCTGCCGAACCTGCGCCTCGGGCGGAAAGGCCGTATCGGCGAAGTAGCGCCAGATGGCCTCGTCCTCCTTGCCCGGCAGCAGCAGCACATCGGCGTGCTCGACACCGCGACCCGCTCGTCCCACCTGCTGGTAGTAGGCGATCGGCGAGGACGGCGAGCCGAGATGGACCACGAAGCCCAGATCCGGCTTGTCGAAGCCCATGCCCAGCGCCGACGTCGCGACCAGCGCCTTGACCCGGTTCTCCTGCAGGTCGACCTCGGCCTGCAGCCGGTCGGCGTTCTCCGTACGCCCCGTGTAGGAGGCCACCCGGAACCCGCGCTGCCGCAAGAAGGCGGTGGCCTCCTCGGCCGCGGCGACGGTGAGGGCGTAGATGATCCCGGAGCCCGGCAGCTCGTCCAGGTGCTCGGCGAGCCAGGCCAGGCGGTGCGCGGCATCCGGCAGTCGGACGACACCCAGCCGCAGGCTCTCGCGCTCCAGCGGGCCGCGCAGCACCAGGGCCTCGCCGGCGCCGGTACCCAACTGCTCGGCCACATCGGCGGTGACCCGCGCGTTGGCGGTCGCGGTGGTGGCCAGCACCGGCACTCCGGGGGCCAGCTCGGCGAGCATCGCCCGCAACCGCCGGTAGTCAGGGCGGAAGTCGTGCCCCCAGTCGGAGATACAGTGCGCCTCGTCGACCACGAGCAGACCGGTCGTGGCCGCAAGCTTGGGCAGCACCTGATCGCGGAAATCGACAGAATTGAGACGTTCCGGACTGACGAGGAGCACGTCGGTCTCGCCGCGCTCGACCTCCTCGTAGATGGTGTCCCACTCCTCCGGGTTGGCCGAGTTGATGGTTCGTGCCTGGATGCCGGCCCGCGCCGCCGACTCGACCTGGTTGCGCATCAGCGCCAGCAGCGGCGAGACGATCACCGTGGGGCCGGAGCCACGCCGACGCAGCAGAGCAGTAGCGACGAAGTACACCGCCGACTTGCCCCAGCCGGTGCGCTGCACCACCAGTGCACGCCGACGATCCTCCACCAGAGCAGCCACCGCCTGCCACTGATCCTCCCGCAGCCGCGCCGAGCCCCCGGAGCCACCGACGAGCTCAGCGAGGATGGCATCGGCTTCAGTGCGGAGCTCCAGGTTGTCCATGCCCCCATGCAACCCGATGACAAGGACAATCGGCCACTTACCACAAGTGACACAACGCTCACAAACAGTCCACCGACCCACCCCGACCGAAGACAACGCTAGGCCAGGGCTCACCTGGTTCGACGCGTTTGGGCAGGTCAGGGACCAATTCCAGCTGGGATTGGAATGTGGCCGACCGGACTCGCTGCCATCGGCGGCAACTCGCACCCGACACCCCGGACGCCACCGTGCCCGACGACGTGATGAACGCCCTCCCATGAACCGATGGCGTACGAACGTGTCGTGCTCGAACGTCCCGTGCGTCGCCCCTCAGAACACCGGGTAGGGATATATGACGCCAACCGCCCGAAAAGGTTAGGGAGGCCCAATTGCTCGTTGCCGCAACCAAGTTCGACAGGAAGAATTGAAGTCCGCTCCCCGCACGGCTCGTTCGTGATCAGGTAGGGCTCTGCTGCGGTGTGCGCGCCCCCGAATCCGACCCCGCCCTCAGTATGGGCGCGTAGCCGAAGGGAGGACCGTGACCTTCGGATTCGCTCCGTCCTCCGCGGCGTCGACATCGTCGCCTGCCGACCTGTCCGCCGCATCCGCCAATCCTCTGGCCCGCATGCTCGAACCCGCGGAGTGGGCCGCCGCGGGAATCCCCCTGCTGCGCAATCCCCGTGAGGTGGTCAGCGGGCTCCACACACGGCACCTCCCCAAACCGATGACCGCGATCGTGGCGGTCCTCGACCCGGACGAGCGACTACGGGCGAGCGCCTCGTTCACCCGCCACCAGGCACCGGCGGACGGCTGGATGTCCCGCAACGTGCTGCTGGCCCAGCTTCGCCGGGTGATCCCGCACGACCTGCGGCGCCGCACGCCGGTGCGCACCGCCGTGCTGCTCTACTGCCGCGAGGGCGACGCCCGTTGGACGCAGGAGGACGGCGCGTGGATGTGGGGACTGCGTGACGCCTGCACCCTCCACGGGCTGCGCTGCGGCGCGTACATCACGCTGACCCGGGACGGTTGGCAGGTCCTCGGCGAGGGCCGAGGCGGGCGCCGCCCGAGCGTGGACTCGGCACCAGAGCCCTTCGCCACCTCCGAGGCACCACCCCCGCCGCCGCGCACGGGCGGAGCCGTCTCGGAGGTCCTGCGCCGCGCCGCGGCCCGCTGACAAGCGCCGAGCGCTTGGCGCGCGGGCCGCGCACTCGTGCCCTGCTCGTACATCGTCGTGGGCATTCGCCGCACTCAGCCGAGTCCGTACGACAGCTCGGAGCACCCGTACGGCGAACAGCCCGACGGCACGATGGACGGCTACGGCGTGGCCAGGCCCGCACTGCGTAGAACAGGCGCGGCACCGCCGCAGGATGCGGGCACGCCAAAGCAGTCGCCGTGCAGGTGCCGCCGAAGCGGCGCCTTTCGTCAGCCCCGCGTCCGCCGGACCTGCCGGACGCGGCTCAGACGCCGGTGCCCAGCATCGTGTTGATCTGCTGCGGGTCGCCGCAGACGATCAGCAGGGCACCGGCCCGGGCATGGGCGAGCGGCAGGGCGTCGGCGGCCGCCGAGTCGGGGCCGCCATTGACGGCGACCACGACCACGGGACGGGATGCGGCGCGGGAAGCCACGGCGGCGTCCGTGTAGAAGACGTCGTCGGCAGCGTCGTGCTGCGCCCAGTACGACGCTTCACCGAAGGACAGTTCATGGACGGCCCACGGGTGCTGTTCGCCGGTGGTGATCACCAGCACGTCACCGGGGGCGCGACCGGAGTCCAACAGCAGGTCGACGGCTTCTTCGGCAGCATCGAGCGCACCCTCGGCGGAGGCCGGGATCAGCTGGATCTGCGGGGTCACCGCAGCCGGAGCGGCGGCAACAACGGTGGCAGGGCCCGACGGTCCGGGCTTGTCCACGGCCACGTCGTGCGGCGTACGTTGCACCGGCGGCGCGGGCCGAAGCGGGCCGGGGCGACCGGGGCGCGGGTGAGCCGCGGGGCGGGGGCCGGGTACAGGACGAGGGGTCGGCGCGCTACGGCCGCTGGCCGGAGTGGCGCGGGGACCCTGGGCACTCTCGTGAATCTGAGGCTCCTCGGGAATGAGAGGCATGAGCTGATTTTTATCAAACGTTGGTACGGCCCGCGTCGGCGGGTGGCACATGAGTGCGAGCAGAACCGTCAGAAATCGAAGCCGAGCTGCCCCTCGATCTCCGGAACGCTTCCAACCGCCCAGCTGCGGGCCTTCTTGAGGTGCCGCCACTGGGGCAGCGCATCAAGATACGCCCACGACAACCGGTGGTACGGGGTGGGGCCCCGCTCCTCCAGTGCGGCCTTGTGCACGGGCGACGGATACCCGGCGTTGGCCGCAAAATCGAAGTCTGCATGGTCGATGCCCAGTTCGGCCATCATTTTGTCGCGCTGAACCTTGGCGATCACGGACGCCGCCGCGACGGACACGCACGACTGATCACCCTTGATCACCATACGGACCTTCCATGGCGTCCCGAGATAGTCGTGTTTCCCGTCGAGGATCACCGCGTCGGGACGGATCGGCAGAGCATCCAGGGCACGCACCGCCGCAAGCCGCAGAGCGGCCGTCATGCCCACCCGGTCGATCTCCTCCGGGGAGGCATGCCCCACGGCGTAAGACGTGACCCACTTCCGCAGCTCCTGGGCGAGCTCCGTGCGCCGCTTGATGCTGAGCAGCTTGGAGTCGGTGAGACCTTCGGGAGGCCGGCGCAGTCCGGTGATCGCCGCGCAGACGGTGACGGGGCCGGCCCACGCGCCGCGCCCCACCTCGTCGACACCGGCAATGATCTTCGCTCCGGTCGTGGCGCGGAGGGAGCGCTCGACGGTGTGAGTAGGCGGTTCGTACGGCATGGCGCCCTTAGCGTACGCCGCCCGGTTCACCGTCCGACACCCCGGTTCCCCGAACGGCTTCACGGGCGCCGCAGACGTCGGTCACCCATCGGTTGGCCGCAACAGCGGGACCATCAACTGGTCGACCATCTCTTCGAGATCCTGATCATTCCATTCGCTGGAGCACACCTTGGATCGGTACATCATCATGGCCGGGATGGCATCGAAAACGTAGCTGTTCGCCGCATCACCGCGCACCTCTTTCCGCTCTATTCCGCGGGTAATGGTCTCGCGTAGCAGCCTGACGGTCGGCTCCACGACCCCTCCGAAGATCACGCCATGGAAGCGCTCTGCCTGGACGGGGTCGCATTCGTGAATCACCGCACGGAGAGCGAACCCGGGCCGCGAGAACATCGCGTCACGCGCCCGCCGACACAACGTGAGCAGATCCTCCCGCACGCTCCCCAGATCGGGTGCCTCCTCAAAAGACGGCAGCCCCGCCTTGAGCGCGTCCGCGACGAGATCCTCCTTGGACGGCCAGCGGCGGTAGACCGCAGCTTTCCCGGTCTGGGCGCTGGCGGCGACGCCTTCCATCGTGAGGCCTTTCCAGCCGACGGTACTGAGCTGATCCAGGGCGGCATCAAGGATCGCGCGTTCGAGTACGGCGCCGCGCCGGCGAAGGGACGCCGTCCGAGCGGGGGCGGCCGTCCAGCGCGAGGTAACCATCTGAGCGTCTCCAACGGACAGGGGAACCGGAGATTCCGTAACAGGGGGGAACATCACGCGGCAACAACGGGGGACGTGCCACGCGACGACAAACCAAGTGAACGCTTGCGTTCACTACTTGGGACTCACTACCGTTGACGCGACAGTGAACGCAACCGTTCACTAGGGCACTTGTGGGGGACCCATAGTGACAACCTCTCAGTTGATTCAGGACCAGAAACCAGGTGCGGCCCGCCGGGAGGGGCATCCCGGCATAGCGCTCACCGTCATCGCGGCCTGCCAACTCATGGTGGTACTCGACGCGACGATTGTGAATATCGCGCTCCCGCACATTCAAGACGCGCTCAAGTTCAGTACGACCGACCTCACATGGGTCGTCAGTTCCTACACCCTGACCTTCGGCGGGCTCCTGCTCCTCGGGGGCCGGGCCGGCGACATCCTCGGCCGCCGCCGGGTCTTCATGACCGGGATCCTGCTGTTCACCTTCGCCTCGCTGCTCGGCGGCCTTGCCCAGGAGCCCTGGCAGTTGCTGGCCGCACGAGTCCTGCAAGGAGTGGGAGGCGCGATCGCGTCGCCCACGTCGCTTGCGCTCATCACCACGACGTTCCCCGAAGGGCCGGAACGGAACCGGGCCTTCGGCGTCTTCGCCGCGGTCTCCGCGGGCGGCGGTGCCATCGGCCTGCTCGCGGGCGGCATGCTCACGGAGTGGCTCGACTGGCGGTGGGTGCTCTTCGTCAACGTGCCGATCGGCGTGCTGATCGCCGTCCTCACACCGCTGTACATCAGCGATTCCGAGCGGCACACCGGGCGCTTCGACATCGCGGGCGCACTGACCTCGACGGCGGGCATGGCGCTCCTCGTCTATGGCTTCATCCGTGCCGCGGACGAGGGATGGCGGGACAACCTGACCATCGGCTCCTTCGGCGCCGCCGTGGCTCTGCTGCTGGCCTTCGCGTTCATCGAGTCCCGCGCAAAGGAACCGATCACCCCGCTCAGGATGTTCGCCGACCGAAATCGCTCGGGCACGTACGTGATCATGCTGAGCCTCGCCGCGGCGATGTTCGGCATGTTCTTCTACATCGTGCTCTTCGTGCAGAACGTGCTGGGGTACAGCCCGATCCAGGCGGGTCTCGCCTTCCTGCCGGTGACAGTCGTGATCGCACTGGGGGCAGGCCTGTCCCAGCGGTTCCTGCCTGTGTTCGGACCCAAGCCGTTCATGATCATCGGCTCGGCGCTCGCGGCGACCGGACTGGGCTGGCAGGCCCTCATCAGCTCCGACAGTTCTTACGTCGGCGGCGTGCTCGGGCCGATGCTGATGTTCGGCTTCGGCATGGGTCTGAACTTCGTGACGCTCACGCTCACCGCTGTCTCCGGCGTCGCCCAGCACGAGGCGGGCGCGGCGTCCGGACTGCTCAACGCCACGCAGCAGGTGGGCGGTTCGCTCGGCCTGTCCATCCTGACGACGGTGTTCGGCTCGGCCAGCAAGGACGAGGCGGAGAAGCAACTGCCGAAGTTCCTCGCCGAAGGCTCGGCAGAACAGAAGGCGGAGTTCGGTCAGACGCACCAACTGCCCGCCCCGTGGGGGCATGAGGTGCTCGCTCAGGGCATCTCTACGGGCTTCATCGCGGCCGCGGCCATGGCCGTACTCGCCCTGGTCACCGCCTGGTTGGTGATCAGAGTTCGAAAGAGCGACCTGGATGCCCTCGCCGGCACGGCGGGCCCGGGCATCGGCTGAGCCGACCGGCTCCGTACAGCGCTGCGAATGGCCGGCCCCGGTCCGTGAGACCGACGGCGAGGACCACGGTCCGGCCATTCGCCCGCGGCGCGCTCTGGCCGACACGGCCAACAGGACCAAAAGCGTCAGCAAAGCCCCTGCGAAACGCATGATCACCCCTTGTGGCCCTCGCGTGTCAGCTGCCTGTGTGAACTCATTCATCACACGGTTAATGCGAGAACGCCCTATCGGTTACAGAGAGTTCCCGATGCGCACGGAGAGTTTGGGCGAATCGGTAGCCGGTATTCCGTCGAGGACGGCGAACGCACATGAGCCGCTGTGGAAGGTCCCGTCAGATGGAGGAGGGCACCCAGTCGGGCAAGGCCTCCGTCTGCTCCACCCAGGCGGCAGGCGGCGCTCCTGCCTTGCCGGAGGCGATCACCCCGCCCACGATGGCACAGGTCGTATCCACGTCGCCGCCAACCTGCGCGGTCGTCCAGAACGCCTGCTCGTAGTCGCCCAGGGCTCTGGCGGCCGACCAGAGCGCGAAGGGCACGGTGTCGTGGGCTGTCGTACGCCGCCCGCAGCCGAGCACGGCCGCGACGGTGCCGGCATCGGCATAGTCGAGCATGTCCCGGGCTCGCCGCAGGCCCGCGCCGACGGCGCTTTTCGGAACGAGTGCGACGACGCCGTCCAGGAGCGCCTCGGGGCTGGGCGGGCCGCCGGGAGCGGCGGCAAGTGCGGCGGCCGCGGCGACTGCCATGGCGCCGACCACGGCCTCGCGGTGCTGGTGGGTGGGGTACGCGGAGATCTCGGCCTGGTGGGTCGCCTGCTCCGGGTCGTCCGCGTACCAGGCGCCCAGGGGCGCGATCCGCATCGCGGCGCCGTTGCCCCAGGACCCCTGGCCGTTGAAGAGCTGGGCGGCGAGCTCTCGCCAGTCGCCGCCTTCCCGGACGAGTCGCAACAGGCGGTTGACCGCGGGGCCGTAGCCGCGGTCGAAGTCGTGATGGTTGGCGAAGGAGTGGGCGAGTGCGTCCTGGTCGATGCGGTGGTGGGCGGCCAGGACCGCGACCACGGAGCAGGTCATCTCCGTGTCGTCCGTCCACTGCCACGGGCCGGGCGGCAGCTCGCGATGCTTCAGCAGCGGGTAGTTCACAGGCACGAAGAACTGCGAGCCCAGCGCGTCCCCCACTGCCAGTCCGCGCAGGCTGGCCAGGGCGCGGCCCAGGCGCCCGTCGGGAGAGGAGTCAGCGGTCATCGCCCTGCCACTCTATCCGGTGATCCCGTACGGCTCCGGATCCCGCCACCGTTCGAAGGGCCGGTCGAGCACATACTTGCCGTCGTCTCCGAGAACGAGCATCCGCATCTCCGCGTTCCCCGGATTCGCCAGCGACTCGAACTCCGCGACCGTCCAGTGGAACCAGCGCATGCAGAACAGCCGCATGGCAAGGCCGTGGGTGACCAGCAGCACGTTCGACGGATGGTCGGGCGCCTCGAAGCTGCGGTACAGGCTCTCCAGGAAGCCACCGACCCTGTCGTACACGTCAGCGCCGGACTCGCCCTGGGCGAAGCGGTAGAAGAAGTGTCCGTACGCGTCCCGGTAGGCCTTCTGGAGCCGGACATCGTCACGGTCCTGCCAGTTTCCCCAGTCCTGCTCGCGCAGCCGGGGCTCCTCGCGGACGCGTATGAGATCGGGGTCCAAATGGAAGGCACGCAGGGTCTCGTGCGTACGACGGTACGGGGAGACGTACACGCTGACGCGCTCGCGACCGAACACCTCGCGCAACCGTTTGCCCGTCTCCTCGGCCTGCTGCCAGCCCTTGTCTGTCAGGGCCAGGGCGTGGTCGGGTTCGCGCTCGTACACGGTGTCATCAACGTTGCCCCTTGACTCGCCGTGCCGGACAAGGACGATGCGCCGTGGTCGTGCCATGCCAAAACCCTAGATCGGTTGAGGGCCGATCGAGCACTCCTACGGCCTGCATACAGCGTAGGTCACACACTTTCCGCACCACGAGCCACGGCAGGACGCACGACTAGCACGTTCCGGACGGTCAAACCGTCCAGGTCGGTTCGAGCTCCACGATGTCGCCCGTGAGGGCGGCCACGTCTGCCTCGATCTGGGCCCGCAGGGCGAGGCGCTCCACTCGCTCGGCGCGGTACTTGCCGTGTTCGGCGGACGACAGCCACATCGACAGCACCAGGAACTCGTTTCCCGGCGCTTCGCCGAACAGTCCGCGGATCATGCCGGGGGAACCGGCCATCGCCGGGTTCCAGACTTTCTCCTGCATCAGCGTGAAGTGCTCGGCGCGCTCCTCGTGGACACGGCAGTGGGCGACTCGTACCAGGTCGGCGTCCGAGAACCGCGGTTCGAAGCCGGTCTTCACGTCGAAGCGGTAGTCGAACAGCTTGACCTGGCTGTCCTTGAAGGTGCCCGACTGTGCCGCCGCCAGGCGGTCGTGGGAGCGAGCCATGAAGGAGTCGTAGAAGGCACGGCTCTCCCAGAAGGCGAAGATGTGTGCCACGCCCTGCCGCCCCCGGCTCCAGCCACCACCCTGCCCCCGAAACCCCGGCTCCCCCAGAAGCCCCGCCCACTTTCGCTGTCCCCGCTCGAAACCGCGGCGGTCCACCACGGTGCAGCGAATCCACTTGACCAGCACCGCGCCATCGTAAGGCCACGGGGCGTGGCGCCGGTCACCCTCGGCCGGAGAGCTCGCACCCAAGTGCACGAGCCCGCGTGGCAGGATGGACAACCTGCCGCGCCTGCCCGGCAGTTCGGGCGGCGCTACTGGGGGAAGGGGAAGTCTGTTGAACGGCCTCAAGAAGGGCATCCGCAAGGTCGAGATCGCCCTCAAGTGGGACCCGAGTCCGGCGGGACAGCCGCCCACTGATCTGGACGTCGTCGCCGCTACCTATCTCGCGAGCGACCCGTATGGGGATCCCGCCTACGTAGTGCACTTCGACAGCCGCTCCCCCGACGGCACCATCTACCTCAACCGCGACAGCAAGGACGGCAAGGGCTTCGGCTGGGACGAGGTCATGACGGTCGAGCTGGACCGGCTGGACGCCCGCTACGCGCGCGTGGTGGTCGGCGTCGTCATCCAGCAGCGCTCCGAGCACCGGACCTTCGTCAGTGTGATCAATCCGGCGCTCCGCATACGTGAGGGCTACACCGTCCTGGCCGAGGACAACTTCGGCGACGTGCTCGCCGCGAACGCGGCGACGGTCGCGGAGTTCGTGCGCGAGGGGTCCGGCAGCTGGGACTTCCACCCCGGCATCCACGCCTTCGAGGACGACCCCTCGACGTTCACGGCGACCATGGGGCGAGCGCGCCGCGCGTAAAGAAGCCACGCGTAGGAGAAGCCACGCGTATAGCAGCGAGGCGTAAGAGAAGCGACGCGTAAAGAAGCCGAGGGCGGTGGGGGCGGGGAAACCGCGCCCCCCCCCCCCCCCGAGGTTTACACCCGGCGGGGGGGGGGCATGAGCTGGAGCCCGGGGGGGGGCCGCCGCCCGCCCGGATGTTTGAGGGGGCGCGCCCC
>NZ_JBIAHG010000034.1:0-24900 GCF_042870385.1 Streptomyces sp. NPDC006602
TCAAGAACCATATCTCCCGTCTGCTCGCCAAGCTCGGCGTGGAGCGCCGCATCCAGGCCGCGGTGATCGCCACCCAGGCACAGGACCGGCTGAAGAACGAAGGACGCTGAAAGCCCCGCGTCGACGACCCCGGTGCGGGACCGGGTCGGAACGCGCCCCGGGGCCGCCCGTGTACGGCCCGGGCCCCTCCTGTCCCGGGCGTTCGCAAGCCGTGCTGTACACACCGGACAGCCGATCGGTGGGGCGACGGACATGAGCGTGCGCGCGGGCGTCAACAGCTTCAGCCGCACCGTCGATCCACCTGACCCTGGTGCTCAACCTGCCCGTGCCCGTCGACTCCTCACCGAGTACATGGCGGCCAGGCTGACCGGGAAGCCGGTCTTTCCGAGGATGACCAGGGCCGATTCCTTACCCGCGCTTCTCTCGCACCGTTACGGTGGCACGTGACTGAAACGGTCGGCCGTCGGCGGCCGAGAGGGTGAGGAGCACTTGTGGGAAGCCCTGAGGAGGCCCGTGTACGGCTGCCGCAGCTGAAGCTGGACGAGCTACTGGAGGAGCTGCAGGCCCGCATTGACGCCGCCCGGGGCACCCGCGACCGGGTGCACAGCCTGCTGGAAGCCGTGCTCTCGGTCGGCCGGGAACTTGACCTCGAACAGGCGCTGTACAGCATCGTCGAGGCGGCGGCCGTGCTGGTCGACGCGCAGTACGCGGCCCTCGGCGTGATCGGACCGGACGGCAAACGGCTGTCCGCCTTCCTCACCGTGGGGGTCACCGAGGACCAGATCGCGCAGATCGGCAACTATCCGGAGGGCCACGGCATCTTGGGAGAGCTGATCCGGCACCCTGAGCCGCTGCGGTTGACGAAGCTCTCCGAGCACGCCGCCTCGTACGGCTTCCCAGCCCACCACCCGCCGATGAACACCTTCCTCGGCGTCCCGATCCGGGTGCGGGACCAGGTCTTCGGCAATCTGTACCTGACGGAGAAGCAGGGAGGAACGGAGTTCGACGAGGAGGACGAGTCGGTCCTGTCCACTCTCGCCGTGGCCGCCGGCGTCGCCATCGACAACGCCCGCTTGTACGAGGAGTCCCGGCTGCGCGAGCGCTGGCTGACGGCGAACGCGGAGATCACCCACAGCCTGATGTCCGGCAGTGAGCGCGCAGAGGCGCTCGGATTGATCGCCGAGCGGGCCAGGGAGATCACCGATGCCGCCCTGGCCGTGGTCGCGATGCCCATGGAGGACACCGACTCGCTCACGGTGGAACTGGCCATCGGGCAGGGCGCGGAGGAACATCGCGGCCTGGTGCTTCCCGTGGGTGGCGGCCTGATCGGCCGGGCCTTCTCCACGGCTTCTCCGGTCACGAGCGCGGACGTCAATCACGACGAGTGGGTGTCCGACACTGCCCCGCGCTTCAACGGTCTCGGAGCGGCCGTGGCCGTTCCCGTCGGAACGGCCGCAAGCGTGCGCGGTGTCGTCCTGCTGGTGCGCGAGGCGGGTCGGCCGGTGTTCACGCAGAAGGAGACCGAGCCGCTGCAGGCGTTCGTCGCCCAGGCCGCGATCGCGATGGAGCTCACGGAACGTCGGCGCGACGCCGAACACATCGCCATGCTCCAGGACCGCGACCGGATCGCCCGGGACCTGCACGACCTGGCGATCCAGCGGCTGTTCGCCACCGGAATGACCCTGCAGAGCGCGGGCCGGTTCATCGAGCATCCGCAGGCCGCCGACCGCGTGACGCGGGCGGTCGACGACCTCGACGAGACCATCAAGATCATCAGGTCGACCATCTTCGGTCTGCGTTCGCACGACGGGGCCGCCGGATCCGGGCTGCGCGCCCGCGTGGTGCGCGCGGCCGGCGAGGCCGCTCCAGTGCTCGGCTTCGCTCCCAGCGTCCGGATGGAAGGCCTGGTGGACACCGAGGTCCCCGGGCGGATCGCGGACCAGGTGGTGGCGGTCCTGTCCGAGGCGCTGACGAACATCGCCCGGCACGCCCGTGCCGACCGTGCCGACGTGGCGCTGGAGACCGACGGTCGCGAAGTGCGCCTGACGGTCTCCGACAACGGTGTGGGCATCCCGCCCGAGGGCCGCCGCAGCGGCCTGCGCAACATGGCCGAACGCGCCCAGCAGTTGGACGGAGAACTGGAGTTCGACAGCCCGGCCGGCGGCGGGACCGTTCTGGTGTGGCGGGTGCCGGTCACGGACGAGCCGTGACACGGCCCTATGGAGGGTGACCGAGGCGACCGGCAGGAGAGCCAGTCTTCGAGAAAGGTCGGCAGGTCAGCCGGACCCGGGAGTTCGACATCCGGCTGGGCGGGCTGATGGGCTGCGATCTGCAGGGCCGGACGGCGGCAGGGTGGTGGGCTCCGGATGCCAGTGCTGCAGCCGCGCCGGCGACAGAACGGCCGGTGGCATTGGGGCGATGCCCGGTTCGCCGGTGGCTGGTATCCGCTCGGACGAGGCCCACGGGCCGTGCACTTGGGCGGGGGACGTGTCCGCGCAGTAAAAGCCGCGCGGACACTCGGCCGACGACCCAGGTGCGGCCGCGGCCCTGTGAGGGCCGTCCCCCTGGCGCGGCCGCCGTTCCGGTGGGGACGGGGGACCCCTCGCGGATGCCGAAGCCGACGTCCGCGCCTGATTCTAGGATCACTCCGTGGCAGCGGTGGCAAGAGAGACCACAGGGGCGATCCTGGGGACGGGGAGGGCCTTGCGCATGGTGTTTTCGCCATGGCATGCGTCTGCGCCCGGAGGGAGCACCGCCATGCCGCCCTGACCCGGAGCGGTGCCCGACAGCCCGACACGATCATCCGGTTCTACGGGCGTGATCAGCCGGTCTTGTGTCCCCACTGCGGACCGACCAGATCCCACTCCCTGCCCCACTGATCGACGCGCCGCCGGTCCAGCCGCCACCGGGCGAGCCCGCCGACGCCGAACGCGAGGCCCGACGCGGTGAGGGCGGCTGCGGCCCCCAGGAGGCCCGTCTCGAGGGTTGCCTCGTCCCGGCTGGGCGGAGCGGTGGTCAACTCGTCCTGGGCGTCCGTCCAGACCTCGATGTCGGTCCCGGCTTTCTTCCCGGCGCCCACAAGTGTCTTCCCGGTGTGGACGAAACCGTCCGGAGCGGTCCAGCGGACCTTCGCCACGACCCGGTAGCTGTTCGGCGCGGCGTGCGGGGTGTCCACGAGGAGTACGGCTCGCACGTGGGTACGCTCGGCGCGCTGTTGCGCGAAGACATCGTCGGCGGCCCGGGCCGTCACCGCCCCGGCGAGCGTTCCGCCCACCGCGATGAGCGCCCATACGGCCAGTACGAGCCACGCCTCGAGAACGTCGTCGCGTCGACGTAGCGGGTTGCTCCGCCACCGCCACAGCCGCTTCTTCGTACGCTTGCCGCCACGCATCGGACCGCACCTCCTCGTAGTCACGGTCAGGAAGGTGACAGGTGGAAGCACTCAGCGGCATGGGTCGAACAGAGGGCATCGCGGGGCCGACCGGGATCCAAGTCCGTGCCCGCGAGGGGCCCTTCGGCCCGGTAGCCGCAGGGCCGTTCGGAACGCCGCAGTCCGCAGGGCGGCGCTCCGCACCCCACACTGCGCCGCGGCGGCCGACCGTACCCTGTCCGGCCGCCGGCCAGGGACCAACGGCCCCTCCGCCCGGGCACGCCGCGCCGCCACCCTCGAAGAACACCGGTACCTGACCGACGTCCGTAAGGGAGGAGGCCACCATGCGCACCGCGCCGCTCGACGCCGCCACCTTGGAAGCCTGCATCTCGGCCGCCGTGGCCGCGCCCTCGATCTTCAACACCCAGCCGTGGCGCTTCAGGCTGGATCCTGACACCGTCACCTTCGAGGTGCGTGCCGCCCCGGAACGGGGCCTGCGCCACGTCGATCCCGTCGCGCGCGCCCTGCACCTGTCGGTGGGTGCGTCCGTCTTCAACCTCCGCGTGGCGGTGGGCCACTTCGGCTGGTCTCCCGTCGTACGCCTGCTGCCGCGTCCCCAGGACACGGGCATGCTCGCCACCGTCCGGCTCACGGGGACCCACAGCTCGCATCCCACGTGGCACCGGCCGGACCTCTACCCGGCGATCTGGCGCAGGCACAGCAGCCGCTTTCCCTTTTCCGGCCGGCCGCTGCAACCGCACGCACATGCCGAACTCGCCGAAGCCGCCCACACGGAGGGAGCCTCCCTCGTCTTCCCTGACGCGGCTGAGACGGCACGCCTCCTCCGCGTCGCCGCGGAGGCCGAGCACCGCAACCGCACCGATTCCGACCGGTGTACGGAGAGCCGCCGATGGGTGCACCTCGACCCGGACGACTCCGCCGACAGTGGTCTCCCGCAGGGGGCGCTCGGCCCGCAGGACGCGCGTGAGCGCATCCCCATGCGTGACTTCACCGCGCAGCGGCATCCCGAGTGCCTGCCCGCCAAGGACTTCGAGACCGGCCCGGTCATCGCCCTGCTGACGACCACCCACGACCGCCGCGCCGACTGGCTGCGCGCCGGGCAGGCACTCGAACACGTCCTGCTGGTGGCCACGGCGCACAGCCTGCGTACGTCCCTGCTGCACCAGCCGCTGGAATGGCCCGACCTGCGCCGCGAGCTGAGCCCCGCCTCGGAGCACACCGGGCACGCGCAGATGCTGATCCGTCTTGGCTACGGTCCGGAAGGCCCCGCCACCCCGCGGCGCGCCCCACATACGGTCCTCGACCCGGAGCCGCCGAGCCGCTGGCCCTGAGCCGGTGAGGCGACGGTGGCGCAGATGACGTTTCTCGTCGGGAGCACCCGGCCAGTTGGGCGGCTCGGTCACGTTGCTCGGCGGCCGTCGGACGTGCCGAGGTGGGAGCATAGGGCGCCAACCAGGCTCCGGTCGGCTCCCAGGCGTGTACGGCGACGACATCCGCGTGCAGCGTATGGGCCGTTTCGGTCGCCCAGCGCAACGCCGCCATGGACGCCTCGGACCCGTCGACGCCCACCACGATGCTCTTGCCGGCGGAGAGTTCGGTCATGGCAGCCTCCTCCTCCGGGTGACTTCCTGTCACACGGTGCCTCGAACGGGGAGGGCGCGGCGTGAGCCGAGAGGCTCAGCACGGATGCCGAACGGTCCCTTGCCACGCCGGGGCGGGGATGGAGACGGCTGGTCGAGAGGGGAGCCTGATCCCGCGGAGTGCCTGGTCCGGGGCCGTATCGGTCGGAAGCCCTCACAGCGGCGGATGATGTGGTGCCAGCAGGGCAGCCGCGCACCGGTCGGCGTCGTCCCGGCGCCTACCCGTGCTCTTTGTGCAGACGTCGGCTCGACGGGGCCCGGTCGATCGGGGCGCCGCGGCAGGCGCCGACCTGCTGGTCGTCGGCGCCCGGCGCCGCCACGGGCACGGGGGGCCGCAGCTCGGTCGTGTCGCCCACGCGGTACTGCACCACTCGGCCTGCACGGTGGCGGTCGTACCGCAGCGGGCCTGAGGTACGGGCTCGCCGCGTGATCCGGGAGGCAACTCCGCAGGTGATCGACTCCCGGTCGCTCGTCAACAGCTTCCACCACCGCCAGCAGGATCCCGACCTTCACCATCACAGCACCGATCTCCCCGGCAGTCGGCAGCGGAGAGATCGCCGACGTATCAGTGCCGAGCCGGACGTCGACGGCCCATTCGGCCGCGCGCCCACGCGCCAGTGACGATGACGACCGTGCCACTTGGGGCCTTCCGGCCCCCCGCACAGGCCCCGGACAGCCCATGGGCCGCTGCCGCGAACAGATGGATGCTCGAGGCGTCGAGAGTTGGAGGAGATCTGTGATGTCGGACGACACGCTCAACCGCTCCCCGGTCCACGCCCTGCTCACGGACGGCACCACCGTATGTGTCCGTCCCGTGCTGCATGACGACCACGATCAGTTGGAGGGGTTGTACCAGGAGATGTCCCCGGAGAACCTGCGCCTGCGGTTCTTCGGAATGAGCCGCCGCTCCGCCGCCATGGCCGCCGACCGGGCCTGCGCCTCGCCGCGGACCGGTTACCGGGCCCTGCTGGCCGAGTCGGCGGGGCAGGTGATCGGGCTCGCCGAGTACGAGGTCGGCAAGGAGGAGGGCGTCGCCGAGATCTCCATCGCCGTCGCCGACGGGCTGCACCACCGGGGCGTGGGCACCCTGCTCGTGGAACATCTGGTGTCGGCGGCCAGGGAGGACGGCATCACCACCTTCGCGGCTGACGCACTGAGCGAGAACCGTGAAGTCCTCCGGCTCTTCGCCGACCTCGGTCTGCGCGCCACGCGGCGCTTCGAGGGGCCGGAGGTGCGCTGGTCCATCGCCCTCGACGAGGACGACACGTACCTCACGGCAGTGGAGGCCCGCGGCCGGGCGGCCGACGTGGCCAGCCTGGAGCCGCTGCTGCGGCCGAAGTCGGTCGCTGTCGTCGGCGCCGGACGCAAGCCCGGTTCGGTGGGGCGGGCTCTGCTGCACCACCTCCACGCGGGCGGCTACACAGGACGCCTGTTCACGGTGAATCCGAAGGCCTCCGCGATCCTGGGCGTTCATGCGTACGCCTCCGTCAGCGCCCTGCCCATGGCCCCCGACCTCGTGGTGATCGCCGCGCCCGCCGCCGCCGTACCGGGCATCGCGGAGGAGTGCGGCAAGGCGGGCGTACGGGCTCTCGTCGTCGTCTCCGCCGGCCTGGAAAGGGCCCATGCGCGGGCGCTGCTGACCGCGTGCCGCACGTACGGCATGCGCCTCGTCGGACCGAACTGCCTCGGCATCTCCAACACCGAACCGGCTCTGTCCCTGGACGCGACCTTCGCCGCCGACCATCCGCGACCCGGTACGGCCGGTGTGGCGGTGCAGTCCGGAGGAGTGGGTATCGCGTTGCTGGACGGGCTGTCCCGGCTCGGCATCGGCGTGTCGTCCTTCGTCTCCCTCGGTGACAAGTACGACGTCAGCGGCAACGACCTGCTCCAGTGGTGGGAGGGCGACGGCCGTACCGACCTCGCACTGCTGCACTTGGAGTCCTTCGGCAATCCGCGGGCGTTCTCCCGTACCGCCCGTCGTGTCACTCGCCGCATGCCAGTGTTGACCGTCGATGCCGGCCGGACGGACGAGGGTCGGCGGGCCGCCGCCTCGCACACCGCGGCCGCGGCCACCCGCACCATGACCCGGCAGGCGTTGTTCACCCAGGCGGGCATCACCGCCACCCACTCCGTGGGCGAACTCCTCGAGACCGCCGCCCTGCTGCACTCCCAGCCGCTCCCGTCGGGTGCGCGTGTGGTGATCGTGACCAACGCGGGCGGTGCGGGTGTCCTGTCCGCCGACGTCTGCGCGGAGGCGGGACTCGTACTGCCACGGCTCACTCCCGAGCTGGTCGACGATCTGCAGGCCGTTCTGCCCGCCGGTGCCGGCTTCGGCAACCCGGTGGACGCCACCGCCGCCGTCACGGAGGACGAACTGCGCGCCTGCGTGGACCGGATCCTGCGCCATCCCGGCGTCGGCGCCGTCCTGGTGGCGCTCGTCCCCACCGCGGTCGCCGCAGCGACGGGCGACGACCTGGTGCGGGCAGTCACTCGGGGACCGGGGCGGCGGACCCGGCCGGTCGCCGTCGTACGCCTGGAGCAGGAGGTACCGGTCAGTCTGCTGCCCGCGACGGACGGCGGCACGATCCCCTCGTACGCGGAACCCCGTGCGGCGGCACGTGCGTTGGCCCGCGCTGCGCGTCGTGCGGCCTGGCTCGGCCGTCCGACGGGCACCGTACCGGCTCTGGAGGGAGTCGACTGGGCCCGCGCGCATGAGGTCGTTGGGAGCTATCTCGCAGCACATCGGGAAGGCGGCTGGCTCGAGCCGGACACCTGCGCGGACCTGCTGGCCTGCTACGGCATCCCCCAACTGCCCTGGGCCTGGGCGGAGACCGAGGACGAGGCCGTCCTCGCCGCCGAGCGGCTGCGCGGAGCGGACGGACGCGTCGTCCTGAAGGCCCACTGGCCGGGACTGCTGCACAAGAGCGAACAGCACGCGGTCCACCTCGACCTGCGGGGCGAGGCCCAGGTGCGGGCCGCGTTCAGGGATCTGGAGACCCGGTTCGCCGGCGTGATGACCGGGGCCGTGGTGCAGCCGCTGGCCGAGCGCGGTACCGAACTGTTCGCCGGAGTGGTCCAGGACGACGTCTTCGGACCTCTGGTCCTGTTCGGGCTGGGCGGTACGGCCACGGAGCTGCTCGCCGACCACGCGGCCCGCCTCGCCCCGTTGACGGACCACGACGTGCACGATCTCATCACCGCCCCCCGCTGCGCCCCGCTCCTGTTCGGTGCGCACGGCAGCGGGCCCGTCGACCTCAAGGGCCTGGAGCAGCTGCTGCTGCGGTTGTCCCGCATGGCGCAGGACCTGCCGCAGCTGGCGGAGGCCGACTTCAACCCGGTCCTCGCGACACCCGGTTCGATCACCGTGCTCGACGCGCGGATACGCCTGCTGCCGCGCCGGCCGCGGGATCCCTACCTGCGCCGACTCCGCTGAGGAAGGAACCGTCATGAAGCACAACAAGATCGGGTCCGTGATGACCACCGACGTGGTCCGGACCGAGTACGGAACCCCGTTCAAGGAGGTCGCGCGGCTGCTCGCCGGCCACCGGATCAGCGGACTGCCCGTCGTCGACGAGGACGAACGTGTCATCGGCGTCATCTCCGAGACCGACCTGATGATGCACCAGGCGCAGGCTCCGCACCCGTACGGACCGAAGCGGCGCTTCCGGTTCACCGCGCTGACACCAGGCGCGAAGCGCCGGGCGGCGAAGGCGAGGGCCCGCACGGCCGGACAGCTGATGACCGAGCCGCCCGTCACAGCGCACGCCGACGACTCCATCGTGGAGGCCGCACGGGTCATGGCCGAGCGGCACATGGAACGGCTGCCGGTGCTGGACGAGGAGGAGCGGCTGGTCGGCATCGTCACCCGCCGCGACCTGCTCCGGGTCTTCTTGCGCCCCGACGCGGAAATCCGGCGGGAGGTGATCGAGGAGGTGTTGGTGCGTGCCCTGTGGCTGGCGCCGCGAAGTGTCGACGTGTCGGTGACGGAAGGTGTCGTCACCCTGGACGGCCAGATGGAACGAAAGAGCGAGACCGAGATCGCCGTGTCCATGACCCGGCAGATCGACGGTGTGGTCGACGTGGTCGACCAGCTCACCTACCGGCTGGACGACGCGCGGCTCCAGCCTGAGGACCAGGCACTGCACGGCGTGGCCGACGACTGGCTGCGCCGTCTATGAGAGGGAGGAGGGGGGAGCGGCATGCCGAGGAAAGTGTTGGTCGCCTACGGAACGAAGAACGGGTCGACGGCACAGATCGCCGAGACCGTCGCCGAGGTTCTGCGCAAGCAGGGGCTCGCAGCCGAGGCACTGCCCGCCCGGTCCGTGACGAGCGTGTCACCCTACGACGCCGTGGTGGTCGGCGGCGGACTGTACGCCGGTCGCTGGCACCTGGACGCCCGCCGCTTCGTCCGCCGTCACCGCCGGTCCCTGGCCCGACGTCCGGTCTGCCTGTTCAGCAGCGGGCCGCTCGACGCCTCGGCCTCGGATCGGGACATCCCGCCCGTGCCCGGTGTGCGGCGTGTCATGGACGAACTGGAGGTCACCGAGCACGTCACCTTTGGAGGCTGCCTCGAACTTCCAAACCTGTAACCACGCTTCCGGCGCAGATCTGCCCACGGAACCATGGCCCAGCAGGATGGCTCGGACGGCCTGAGAGCTGCTCGGGACCGAGTGGGCGTCTCGGACGGGACTTTCGGCCTGAGGCCAGCCGAGTTTCTCAGGTGTGCTGCGACGCCATCGACCAATCAGGTGCCCTGTGCGGCGGAGCGCGCCCGGCGGTGCAACCGTGACGTGCGGGTGTCCACCGACATCGATGGTGCAGTACGGCACTGACAGTCCCGTATCGCTTGAGCGTGCGTCGGTGACGGCGGGGAACGCCCGCCTGCGCCCAATCGGACGGGCACGACAGACCGAGCGCGGCGCGTGATCGCTTCCGGGCGGGGACGGCCGCATCATGGATCCGGGGCCGGCGCGGCCGGGGAGGTTCGATGGAATGGCTGGTCACAGTGATCGGCGCGGCGCTGGTGCTGATCATCCTGCGGGACGTGTTTCACACCCTGTGGCACCCCACCCGCCACGGGGGTTTGAGCAGGCTCGTTATGACGCTGCTGTGGCGGCTGTCCACCCGGGGCCGCAAGAGTCGGAGAGCCGCAGGGCTGGCCGGACCGGTCGGCATGGTGACCGTGGTGGCCACGTGGGCCTGCGCCGTGGCCGTGGGCTGGGCCCTGATCTACTGGCCGCACATGCCGGAAGCCTTCTCCTTCTCCGGCGCGCTGAAGCCGTCGGAGCACTCCGGGCCGGTAGACGCGATGTACCTTTCCCTTGTCACCGTCGCAACGCTCGGCCTGGGCGACATCGCGCCCTCCGCCGACTGGTTGCGCATCATCGCGCCGCTGGAGGCGCTGGTCGGCTTCGCGCTCCTGACCGCCACCGTCTCCTGGATTCTCGGTATCTATCCGGCCCTGGCCCGGCGACGGGCGCTGGCACTGCGCATCTCCCAGCTGCGCCGCGCCGACCCGGCGGCCGGAGACTTGGCCTCCGAGGCGGGGGGCGCCGTCCTCGACCAACTCGCCGCCGACATCGCACGTGCCTGCGTGGATTTCCTCCAGTACCCCGAGTCGTACTACTTCCACGACGGCCCCAGTGACATCTCGCTGGCGCTCAACCTCGGCTACGCCGCCGACCTCGCCAAGCAGGCACGGCTGACCGACCACTCGGGCGCCCGGGTCGCCGCAGCCGTGCTCGCCGCCTCACTCGATGACCTCGCCGCCGTACTCGATGAACGCTTCCTGCACACTGTGGGCACCCGGCAGCAAATCCTGGCCGCCTACGCCCACGACCAAGGCGGCCACTGAACCAGCCCATACAGCGGCCGACAGCGCCGACGGCGAGGGCGTATGCGGGACAAGGCCCATGGCCGCCGGAGCGCGACTGCGTTCCAGGACTGGAACGCGGGATCGCCGTCGGCGAGGAATTTCGTGGCGGCGGTGACGGTCTTCTCGTCAGCTGGGCTGCCGCCCGCGAGCAGGACGTCGAGGACGCTCTCGCCTTCCTTGATCTCGTACACACCAGTACGTCGACATGGGCGCCGGCGGCGAACTCCGGAAGCTCGAGGTCGGCGGGACCGACCAGGTCGAGCACGACGATCCGGGCGGTTACTCGCGCCGGGCGACCACGATGGTGTCGAGCCACTCGTTGCTCATCGTTCTTGCTCAGACTGCAGCGGTGGCCGCGGCGTCGTCGCCCGGGCGCTTGCCGATGGTGAAGAGGCCGGACTGGGTGTGGTGGACCTCCGACGCGTCGCGGACGATGTTGATCGGGTCGCGTCCGGCCTCGACGTCGTCGACCATGGCGAGAAGCATGCGACGCAGCATGACGACGCCGCGGTCTGAGGTGGCCAGGGTCTCCCCGGAGTCCAGGGTGCCCTGTGAGTCCTGGGCCTCCGCGTCGCCGGGGAACCGGTGGCGCTCGACGTCACCAGGCAGGGTTGTCGCGCCGAGGAGGGCGGCCTTGTCCGGCGTCGGGGTCTCAGAACATCGCCTGGATGATTCCCACGGTGCGCGCCAGGTGTGGCTCGGAGCGGTCCGCGCGGTGGGCGACGGCCAGCTCCACGCGTGCGTCGGGCCCGGCCAGCGGCAGGTAGGCGACGCCGTCAAGCGCCAGCGCGGTCACGGGCTCGGGCACGACTGCGACGCCGAGGCCGCCGGCCACGAGCGTGACCAGCGTCGAGGTCTCGCCGACCTCGTGGCGGATGTGCGGCTCGACATCGGCGTCGCGCAGAAGGCCCAGCACCACGTCGTACATCACCGACCGGCGGTCGGCGGAATGCACGATCAGGTCGGCACCGGCGAGGTCTGTGGTGCGTAGCCGTTTCCGGCGGGCGAGGGGGTGGTCGACCGGTACGGCGACGACGAGCCGGTCCCGGCGCAGCGTGTGCACGGTGAGGGAGAGGTCGGCCGCCACAGGGCGCAGCAGCGCGACGTCGATCGCGCCGCTGCGCAGCGCCTCGACCTGGTCGGGCGCAAGCATCTCGCCGCGGAAGGAGAAGTCGACGCCGGGAAGCTCCTCCGTAAGCCGCCGCGAGAGCGCGGGCAGGAGGCTGTACGTCGCCGAGCCCACGCACCCGATCGCGAGGTGGCCCACCGAGCCGGCGGCGACGAGCCGTGCGTGATGGGCGGCCTCGTCGACGTCGGCGAGGATCGCGCGCGCCCGCTTGAGGTAGGCCCGGCCGGCCTCGGTGAGGTCGACGCGGCGTGTGGTGCGGTGAAGCAGTTCGACGCCGAGTTCGGCCTCGAGCTGGCGGATCTGCGTGGAGAGCGGTGGCTGGGCCATGTGGAGCCGCTCGGCGGCGCGACCGAAGTGGCGCTCCTCGGCCACTGCCACGAAGTACCGCAGGTGACGCAGATCCATATGTCGTCCGTATCAATTGGCTCAGACATGCGTACTTCAGAATATCGCGGCCCGGGATTAGTGTCGCGGCTATGAGTGCTTTCCTGTACGCCGCGGCACGCACGCCGTTCGGCCGCTTCAACGGCGCGCTGGCCGGCGTCCGCCCCGATGACCTTGCCGCCGCCGCGATCACCTCGACGCTCGCCCGGGTACCGGGCTTCGACCCTGCCGCGATCGACGACGTGGTGTGGGGCAACGCCAACGGCGCCGGTGAGGAGAACCGCAACGTCGGCCGCATGGCGGCGCTGCTCGCCGGGCTTCCGGTGAGTGTGCCCGGCACCACGGTCAACCGGCTCTGTGGCTCCAGCCTCGATGCTGCGATGACGGCCAGCCGGACGATCGAGTCCGGCGATGCCGAGGTGGTGCTGACCGGCGGCGTGGAGTCGATGACGCGTGCGCCATGGGTGCTGCCCAAGTCGGCGAAGCCGTTCCCGGCCGGCGATGTCACCGCGGTCTCGACCACGCTCGGCTGGCGGCTGGTCAACCCGCGGATGCCCAAGGAGTGGACGGTCAGCCTCGGCGAGGCCAACGAGCAGCTCCATGAGCGCTTCGGGATCTCCCGCGAGCGGCAGGACGAGTTCGCCGCTCGCTCCCACCAACTCGCCCACGCAGCGTGGGAGTCTGGCTTCTACGACGACCTGGTGGTGCCGGTCGAAGGCGTCGACCTGGCCCGCGACGAGGGCATCCGGGCCGGATCCACGCCGGAGGTGCTGGCCGGGCTGCGGCCGGTCTTCCGTACGGCGGAGCAGGGCGGCACCATCACCGCGGGCAACGCCAGCCCGCTCAACGACGGTGCCTCCGCGGTGCTGCTGGGCAGCGAGAAGGCCGCGGCCGCGATCGGGGCCGACCCGGTCGCCCGCATCGCGGGCCGCGGTGTGATGGCGCTGGAGCCGCAGGCCTTCGGATACGCCCCGGTCGAGGCCGCGAACCGTGCGCTGGCCCGGGCCGGGATCGGCTGGGACCAGGTGGGTGCGGTCGAGCTGAACGAGGCCTTCGCGGTGCAGTCGCTCGCCTGCCTCGACGCGTGGAAGATCGACCCCGGCATCGTCAACCAGAAGGGCGGCGCCATCGCGATCGGGCACCCGCTGGGCGCCTCGGGCGGCCGCATCCTCGCCACGCTGGCCAAGGTGCTGCGCGAGACGAGGCAGCGCTACGGCGTCGCCGCGATCTGCATCGGGGTCGGTCAGGGGCTGGCCGTCGTACTCGAGAACTGCGACGTTACGGAGACGGCCCAGTGAGCCGGGCGGAGATCCTCGAAAGCACCGACGCCGCGGTCGCCGGGATCGAGGACGGCTCCACCATTCTCGTCGGAGGCTTCGGCCTGGCGGGAATGCCGTTCGATCTGATCGACGCGCTCATCCGGCAGGGCGCGAAGGACCTCACGATCGTGTCCAACAACGCCGGCAACGGTGAGGTCGGGCTGGCCGCGCTGCTGGCCGCCGGCCGGGTGCGCAAGGTGCTCTGCTCCTTTCCGCGCCAGGCCGACTCCTGGGTCTTCGACGGCCTCTACCGCGAGGGGAAGATCGAACTCGAAGTCGTGCCGCAGGGCAACCTCGCCGAGCGGATGCGCGCGGCCGGTGCCGGCATCGGCGCGTTCTACTGCCCGACCGCGGTCGGCACACCGCTCGCCGAGGGCAAGGAGGAGCGTGAGATCGACGGCCGCAAGTACCTGCTGGAGTACCCCATCAAGGGCGACTACGCGCTCATCGGCGCGCACGTCGCGGACGCGTTGGGCAACCTCGTCTACCGCAAGACCGCCCGTAACTTCGGACCGGTCATGGCCACGGCCGCGACGACGACCATCGTCCAGGTCGACGAGGTCGTCGAGCCCGGAACGCTCGACCCCGAGGCCGTCGTCACCCCGTCCATCTACGTCGACCGGGTCGTCCAGGTGGAAGCCCGCCACTACACCGTGCAGGGAGCCCGATGACCACCACGTCAACGACCAGGTCAACCAACACGTCGACCACCACGTCGAGCGGCCAGGCGTACGCCGGGGCGCCGAGGAGCGCCGAACACCGGCTCTCGATGGACGAACTGGCCGCCGTCATCGCACGCGACATTCCGGCCGGCGCCTTCGTCAATCTCGGTATCGGGCAGCCCACCAAGATCGCCGACCACCTCCCGGCCGACTCCGGGGTCGTGTTGCACACCGAGAACGGCATGCTCAACATGGGCCCGAAGGCCGAGGGCGACGCGGTCGACCCCGACCTGACGAACGCCGGCAAGGTCCCGGTGACCGAGCTGCCGGGGGCGGCGTACTTCCACCACGCCGACTCGTTCGCCATGATGCGCGGCGGGCACCTCGACGTGTGCGTCCTCGGGGCCTACCAGGTCGCCTTCGACGGCGATCTCGCCAACTGGACCACCGGCAAGCCCGACGACATCCCCGCAGTCGGCGGCGCCATGGACCTCGCCATCGGCGCCAAGGACGTCTACGTGATGATGACGCTGTTCACCCGCTCCGGTGAGCCGAAGCTCGTGCCGCAGTGCACCTACCCACTCACCGGCGTCGGCTGCGTCAGCCGCGTCTACACGGACTGCGGCGTCTTCGACGTCGGCCCCGACGGCGTACGGATCCGGGAGACGTACGGCCTCAGTGCCCATGAGCTGGCGGAGCGACTCGGCATCACGCTGTCATAGAACGGGTCCTTGCTGACGTTGACGTCGACGAGGTGTGGCGCCGTGAACGTGGAGCTGGATCCTGCCGGCCGCCTGGACGAAGCCGTCCTTCAGCGACGGGACGACGCCGGTCTGACTCGCCCAACGGTTCCCGCAGGCGGTTGCGTAGGTGGGATAGTCGTCCCACCTGGTCTCCTCATACATGTCGTTGATGCGGAGTTCTTCGCCCGTGCGCAGGGCGTGCAGGCAAGGGCCGTCGTCCTGGCCGTACTGCTTCTCGTCGAGCGTTGTCGCTGCGGTGCCGGCACTGACTACGGTCAGTGGGCGGCCGTCCCGCTGCAGTGTGAGGCCTGCGCCTTCGGAATGGGACAGTTCGAGGGCCGCGTCGGCCAGTGTCTGCAGGAAGTCTTCGAGGTAGTCGCTCTCCAGCAGTCACTGGGTGATGTGGCTGCTGTTGTACGTGTCGTCGGTGCTCATCAGGGTTCTTTCGCAAGGCCCGTGGCCTCTCGGTCGGCATCGTGTCGTGCCACCGAGGCGACGGAGTCCGACGTCCGACGGAGTACCTCCAGTGCGACCACTGCCTGACGTCGGTGTGGTCGTCGACGCGGCGTGGCCTCCTTACTTCTCCACGAGTCCCACTTTGTGCTCCGTGGAACCTGTGAGCCCGAAGACAAAGACGGCACACAGCCGAGTCAGCCCGGCATGACGCCAGCGGAGCACGGCACGACCGCCGCCACCGTTTTCCCGCAGCATGTTCGTGGACCGGAAAGTTGTCCGACAGCTGCTGCACCGAATCCCAGCCGAACCCGCCCGCATTGCGGCGTACAAGGGAAGGGGCCGCGCTGGGGCCGTGCTCACCACCAAGCTCAGCATGCCTTTGACGGCGCATTGCGGAACCGGCACGGGGTACTGGGAGCCGAGAAGGCGATCCCACAGAAGGGACAGGTCCGTGATGATCTCGCATGCACTCGAGCAAGGAGTGCTCGTCATCACGGTGCACAACGATCCCGGTATCTGCAGGCGAGCCGACCTGCTGAGGCAGATCAGCGATCTGGTCCGGGCGCACAAGCCGGACGCCCTCGTCATCGTCCTCGACGATCCCGCGGCGACCGAGGCAGCGGTGAGCGTGGTCGTTCGAGTGCCAGCTTTGCAACGCCCTTGGGGTCTTGACGTCCGTTGCCACCCAGAGCGCCCCGCACGCCGACTGCTCGAGGCGAACGCCGATACTCGCGGTACTCGCCTGGTCATTCACGCCCGCGCCGACATCGCGGTCGCCACAGCCGCCGCTCTCACCGCGGCCGCATGACGACCCGGCTCGTCGATCTCGACGCGCCGCCTCCTGCTGTTGCGTGAGCGGCGGCGCATGAGGTGAAGGCCGTGTGGGGTTGCGCCGCCGCCCTTGGACTCCGCCGGAGCGGCAGTCAGCTGATCGCTGGCCCCGTCGGGCGGCGTGCCCTGCGCGGGGACGTCCTGCGCGGCTACGAGCTCGCGATCCACAGGCCCTGAACGAGGGACGACTCGGACCGGCCGGGGTAGGCCGATCCGGGTCCTCGTCGTGCCTGCTACTCGTTGCGTGCCGTTTCGGGTCCCGTGATCCGCCTGAGCAGCGGCATCGTGGACGCGATGACCCCAAGCGAGGCGACGAGCCCGGCGAGCACGATCGCGTAGTACGTGATCCCCGGCGCGTGGATCGAGTACCTGAACTGTGCCTGTACGAACAGCTGGGCAGCCAGGAATCCCATCCCGATCGCCACCACGGCTACCACCAGGAGCGGGACCGCGCTCTCCAGCAGCACCACCCGCCGCAGCACCCCGAGTTGTGTGCCGGTCAGCCGCAGCAGGCTGAAGGGGCGCTTGCGGTCGCGCAGGCCTCCGGCCACGCTCACCGCCAGGCTGCAGCCGGCGATGGGGAAACTGACCAGGACGACCACGTTGGCCAGTTGCTGGTATCCGGCGAGCTGTGCGCCGCTCTCGGCGTGGTTCTCGCGGACGGTCCATGGGACGTCCTGGTCGGGATACGTGTTCGCGAGGATGGTGCGCGCGCGTTCGATCGCCGACGCCGACCCGTTGGTGGCCACGACGATCTCCTGGACAGGGAGGCGGGCGAGGCGCTGGATGGAGATGCTGGCGGCGGGCCATGCCGTGGGCCAGTGCTCCCAGTAGTAGGTGCCGAAGCTGCCGTAGTTCTGGGTGACCGACGCCGCTTGGGCTCCGGAGGCGCATGTGCTGTGGGCCGGCATCTTCGCGAGCTCCGTGCAGGAGGCCAGGCCGGCCACTGGCGGTGTCACGGAGCCTTGGGGGCCGCGATAGGCCGGGTCCGTGGTGCCGAGCGGGTTCGTGTGGATCATCAGCACGCCTTTGACGCCCGGTACGGAGTTCAGGTCGCCGAGCGCGGCCTTCGAGAGCGGGGGCACACTGCCGATCTGACGTCCGGTGGTGCGGTTGAAGCCCTGGACGTAGTGGGCGTCCAAGGCCCCGGCGACCGCCCGGCCGGCCTGTGGGATGCTGCGCTCGGCGTTCAGCGAGCCGATGATCCCGACGGCCGCGCTGGTGACGCACAGGGCGAGGACCAGCCCGCTGACCGCGCGGAAGCCGGCCTTCGGGTCGTCCGCGAGCCGCCGGCTCGCGACGAGCAGCGCGGGCCGGCTGGTGAGCCGGGCCAGAACGCGGGCTCCGGCCATGGTCAGCCAGGGTCCGGCGATGACGAGACCGGTCAGGACCAGCAGGATTCCCGGGACGAAGACCCAGATCTGGCCGTCGGTGCTCCTGGGCACCCGGCCGATGGTGTACGAGAGTTCGGCGATGCCGGCGGCCAGTGGGATCACCCGGTAGCCCCACGGCGGGCGCGGCGTGACGCGCCGGGTGACCCCGAGCGGGGAGACCTGCACGCGGCGTAGGGCGATCCGGGCCGCGATCGCGGCGCCCACCGGGACGGCGACGGAGACGAGGAGGATGTTGCTGGTGCGGAGCGTGAGGTCGCTGGCGAAGTACGGCGTACGCGTGAGGTTGACAGCCGCCAGCTGCGTACGGAACAGGTAGAAGAGGGCGAAGCCGACGGCCGTGCCCATGACCGCGGCGACCGTCGATTCGACGGCCGAGATCATCGAGATCTGCCGCGGCGTGGCGCCCACCAAGCGCATCGCGGCGAAGCGCTGCTCACGGCGGGCGGCTGCCAGCCGGGTGGCCGTGCCGATGAGGATGAGCACCGGGAAGATCAGGGCGGTGCCTGCGACGGAGAGGATGAGCTTGACACCCCTGCTGTCGATGCCCGTCCTGACCGTACAGTTCGTTCCGTCGCAGCTGCTGGGGGTCGCGGTGGTGATCGAGGTGACCTGCGTGGCGTCGTGCTGCTTCGCGAGCTGGTCGGCGCTGTGGCCGATGACGATGACCAGGGAGTCGGGGCCCGGGAGCGCCGCCTTGCCGACCGTGCCGACCTGGTGGCCGGGGTAGCGGTCGGCGAGTTCGGCGGCCGGGGTGGAGTGGAGGATCTTGCTGAGGGCCGGTGAGGCGTAGTACTCGCCCGGTCCGGGAAGGCGTGAAAGGCCTGGTGGGACCGGGGAGTTCGGGCCGGTGGCGGCGATGTCGACGCGGCCGATGGTATTGCCGTCGAAGTGGTCCGCCCTGAGCAGCCACCACAGCGGGTCCGTGTCCGCCTTCGCCGCCGAGCTCGACGCGCTCTTGCCGGTGCCGGTGTTGAGCCAGGCGTTTCGGCTGTTCTGGGTGGCGGTGGCGTTGATGGCCGCCAGGATGCTCAACAGCAGGCCGACGCCGAGGGCGACGGCGGCCGCGATGACGGCGAGGCGGGCGGCGGCCTCCCTGCCGCCGCTCAGGGTCAGGCGCAGGCCGAGGCGGATCACGAGGCGAGCCGTCCGACGGACAGCGGCGTCACTTTGCCGTCGCGGACGATGACTTCGCGGCCGGCGAAGGCGGCCACCCGCGGCTCGTGGGTGACGAGGACGACGGTGGTGCCCTCCGCGCGCGCAGAGGCGACCAGCAGGTCCATCACATGCTCGCCGGTGAGCGAGTCGAGCGACCCGGTCGGCTCGTCGGCGAACAGCACCTTGGGGCGGGAGACCAGGGCGCGGGCCAAGGCGACACGCTGTGCCTGCCCGCCGGAAAGTTCGCCGGATCGGCGCGCCTCGAGACCGTCGAGGCCGAGCCGCCCGAACCAAGGCCGTGCCTCGGCCAGCGCGCTCGCCCTGCGGGACTTGGCGAGCAGCAGCGGCAGGGCGACGTTCTCCTCGGCGGTCAGCTCGGGGACGAGCTGACCGAACTGGAAGACGAAACCGAAGTGATCCCGGCGCAGCGCGCTGCGCTCGGGCTCGCGCCGGGTGTCGACGCGGCGGCCGTCGAACCAGATCTCGCCGGAGTCGGGTACGAGGATCCCGGCCAGGCAGTGCAGCAGCGTGGACTTGCCGGAGCCGCTCGGGCCGGTGACGGCGAGGATCTCGCCGGCACGGGCGGAGAGGTTCGCACCCTGCAGCGCGGGCGTCTGCCCGAACGACAGGACGGCGTTCCGCGCTTCTACGAGGAAGCCGTCGTCCGCACTCATGAGCGCACCTCTGCTGTCAGGGCGGCGAGCCGGGCCACGGTCTGGTCGATCCACCGCAGATCGGCCTCCAGGTGGTAGATGCCGTGGTCGGCGAGCAGCGAGTCGATCGTGCTGCCGGTCCGGCGCAGTTCGGTCAGCTCCCGCATCCGTTCCATGTGGGCGGCGCGCTGGATGTCGAGGTACGCACGGGGGTCGCGCTCCAGCAGCAGTGCCAGTACGACCTTGGTGAACAGCACCGTCTGCAGGTGCGGTTCACCCGCGACCGGCTCGGTCAGCCAGGTCTCCACCTGCGTGACCCCCAGCTCGGTGATCACGTAGCGCTTGCGGTCCGGCCCCGACCCGGGCTCGGTCTCGCCGACCTCGACCTTCCCGTCGCGGGCGAGGCGGCCCAGGGTCGAGTAGACCTGCCCGGCGGGCAGCGGCTTGCCCCGGCCGAAGTAGGCGTCGTAGTCGCGCTTGAGGTCGTAGCCGTGGCTCGACTCCCGTTCGAGGAGTCCGAGGAGTGCCAGAGGAACAGTCATACCTCAGTGTCTACACTCAGTATCTAGTTGCGGTCAACAGGCGGACTGCCTGTGTCGATGGCGCCGGTCGGCCAAGGCGAGACGCGCAGGCCGGTGTCGTCGCGGTCCGGGGTGCTCACGCTGGTCGGTGCGGCATCTCCTGCGTCAAGGCCGTCTGCAGGCGGGCGACTTCGCGCTGGTCCAGGACCATCAGCGCCTGGACCAGCGCGGTCGCGTAGCGAACGTCAAGCCGCTCGTGGTAAGAATCCTCCAGCGCTTCAGATGGGCGAACGCGTGCTCGCACACCGCCCGTTCGGCGGCGATGAGCTTGTTGACCTGCTTCTGCGCCGCGGTGACGGGCCTGTTCTTGGTTGCCTTGTAGCCGGTGATGATCGCCGGATCGTCCGGCTCCAGAAGGCGTACGAGTGGCCGACAGCGACCGACGAGGACCTCTCCGGTCCCTCTCGCTGAGGCGACCGCCCCTCCGCACAGATCGGTGCCGGCAATGTCGGTCCGCGCCATGCCCGGGGCACGGGCGAACCGCGCACCGGCCGCACGCAGGGTGACGCACGAAGCGTGGAGTGCGGACGCGGCGCCGCAGTCCGGTCCTACCGAACGACGACCCCAGCGCGAAGATAATTGTGACCATGAAACTGACGACCGTCACGAACGTTTCTGTCGATGGAGTGACCCAGGGACATCGGCGGATTGACGCAGGGACCCGGCGTGAAGCCGGCGCGCCGGACGAGGATGGCAGCGGCGGATTCGAGCGCTTGGGATGGGCCCCGCCGCTGCTCGGCGACGTGGCCTCCGTTCCCGGCCTTGGGCGGGCGTCGTCGAGTTACTCGCGGACTTGAGCGTTCGCTGTGGGATGCGCCTCACCGCAGTCCGCGCCCAGGCCCGCGAGCAGGCGCAGCCCGTCCTCGGCGGGGCTGCCGGGGGCCGCGGACAGCACCAGCAGCTCTATGCCTGATTCGTCCGGTAGTGCGAAGTTCTCCTGGTGCAGTTCCAGCAGTCCGACGAGCGGGTGCCGGTACGCCTTGCGGCCATGTGTGCGGGCACGCACGTCCGCGCGGGCCCAGAGGCGGCGGAAGCGCTCGCTGCCCATCGCCAGCTCGCCGATGAGGGAGGCCAGGCGGGGGTCCTCGGGGTACTTGCCGGCAGCCAGGCGCAGGTGCCCGACCACGTCGAGGGTGCATTTCTCCCAGTCCGCGTAAAGGCCGCGCTCAGCCTCCTCGAGAAAGATGTGCCGGGCGGTGTTCAGGCCCGGCATCGGCCGGCCGTAGAGGAGCCCGGCGAGGCGGTTCCCGGCGAGCACGTCAAGGCGGTTGTCCATGATCAGCGCGGGCGCGTCGGCGACCAGGCCGAGGACGCGCAGCAGCTCCGGCCGGACGCGCCCGCCCGGCGCCTTCGCGCGGCGGCGGCGCTGTCGGGCGAGCCGGTAGAGGTGCCCGCGTTCGGTCTCGTCGAGTCCGAGGACGCGGGCGAGCGCGTCGAGGACCTGCTCGGAGGGCTGGGTCGCGCGGCCCTGCTCCAGGCGTACGTAGTAGTCGACGCTGACTCCGGACAGGTGCGCGACCTCTTCGCGGCGGAGCCCTTCGACCCGGCGGCGGCTGTCGGTGGGGATGCCGACGGCTGCCGGGTCGACCCGGGAACGCCGGGTCCGCAGGAAGCCCGCAAGATCGTCCATGGCCCCCAGTATGGCCTCGGTGGTGCCCGTGAAGGTGGTCCTGTCATTACCAGGAAGCCCAGTCCGACGGAAGAGGCGCCCCTGAACGGCGGGCGCCGCGGCGCCCAGAATCGAAGGCACCCGATCCGAAGGAGTTCCTGTGAAGACGCTCATCGTCCACGCCCATCCGGAGCCGAAGTCGCTCAACAGCTCGCTGAAGGACCTCGCGGTGTCCACATTGGAGACCGCCGGGCACGAGGTACGGGTGAGCGATCTGTACGCGATGAACTGGAAGGCGGTCGTGGACGCCGCGGACTACGGCCCCGACGCCTCAATTCCGCTGAAGGTCGCCCTGGACTCGGGCCGGGCCTTCGACGCGGGGACGCTCACCCCGGACGTCCTCGCCGAGCAGGAGAAGCTGCTGTGGGCCGACACGATCATCTTCCAGTTCCCGCTGTGGTGGTACACGATGCCCGCGATCCTCAAAGGCTGGGTGGACCGGGTGTTCACCTACCACTTCGCGTACGGCGTCGGCGAGCACAGCGACACCAGGTACGGCGAGCGCTTCGGCGAAGGCACCCTCGCGGGCAGGAAGGCTCTGCTGTCGGTGACCGCCGGCGGCCCGGAGTCGCACTACGCCGCTCGCGGGATCAACGGCCCCATCGACGATCTGCTGTTCCCCATCCACCACGGCATCCTCTACTACCCGGGCCTCGAGGTGCTGCCGCCGTTCGTGCTGTACGGCGCCGACCGGATGAGCGGCGAGGACTACTCGGACGTCGCCAAGGCATGGGAACAGCGCCTGCTCACCCTCGAGTCGACCGAGCCGATCGCGTTCCGGCGGCAGAACTTCGGTGACTACGAAATCCCCTCGCTGCACCTGAAGGACGGACTGGAGCCCGCGGGCAGCACGGGTTTCGGACTGCACGTGCGCGGCTACTGAGATTCCGGGCGTGATGTCGGATGCCGTAGTGCCACCGGCCTGGGAAGGAGTACACCGGCCGGGCGACATCACGCCAAGATCGTCAGTAACCGTCGGCGATCCTTGCGGGGGCGAATAAATCCGCAGGCGGGCGGCGTGTACCGGCCTGATCGACCGGTACCACGCGATCTCCCGTCGTGAAGGCCAGGACCTGCGACTTCTCCAGCCGGACGGCACGCTGCCGCCCCAGGAGGACAGGCCGACGACGCCCCGCTCGAGCGACCCGAGGTCGACCGTGCCGATCTGCGCATGCTGCTGGGCTCCGTCCCCGAACCCACGGTGCGCTGGGGGCACGCGTTCGAATCCGCCGACAAGGGCCTGCTGCACTTCGCCGATGGCAGCAGTGCGATCGTATGACCTGCTGGTCGGCGCCGATGGCGCGGACTCCCGGGTCCGCGCGCTGTGTCCGGGTCAGCCGGTCAGGTGGGTCACCACGGAGCGCATGGCGTGGCGCAGGGCCGGGCGGGTCTCCTCCGCCGCGTCGACGGTTTCAAAGCCGTGGTGGCCGTTCGGGACGTCGACCAGTTCCAGGTGCGCTCCGCAGTCGTTGGCCGCGGTCACGAACGCCTCCACGGTGGTGGCGATCTCGGGTGTCTCTCGCCCTGCCCGGAGGAGGACGATGGGCAGGGGACCCGCGTGCGTGACCGCCCGGGCGGGGCGGAACCGGCTGCCGGTCAGCCCCCAGTTGGTCAGCGGCGCCATGACCGGGTAGGAGGCGGCCAGGCAGCGCAGCCAGGCCGGGGGTTTCGTCAGCCAGGGCGCAGTGAGCAGGCCGCCACCGGAGAAGAACCACAGGGCGACCCGGTCGGCGTCCACCCGGGGATCGGCGCGCACCAGTTCGACCGCGGCGGTGACGTCCGCGGCGGCGCGCTCGTAGTCGGCGATGTCGTGCAGCCGGTGGTCGAGGGTCACGCCGACCATGCCCTCGGCGGCCGCCAGGCGGGCGTACCCCACCAGGGTCGGCCAGTCGCGCGGGGCCGGCCGGGCCCCGGCGGGGACCGGGCCGCCGTGCACGAAGACCACGGCCGGTCGCGGGCCCTCGGCGTCGGGGACGTACAGGTCGACATGTCCCTTGCGGTCCCGGGGTAGTTCGGGCACGTCCAGCGGGAAGGGGCGCAGATGGGCGGGCGGTGCGTCGGCGCCGACCGGTCGCAGCCGCTGCCCCTCGCCAGCAGCGGCGCGCAGCAGGACGTCCGCCAGTTCGGCCGGGCAGGACAGCATCGGCCAGTGTCCAGTGGGCAGTTCGAAGAAGCTCACCTGAGGATCGGTCAGAGCCGCCAGCATCGGGTCGCCGAAGTCGACGAGCCGCTGCACCAGGTCGACGCTGACGCCGTTACGAGTGCACAGCACCCCGGTGGTGGGCACGGCGGCCACCGCTCCAGTCAGCCGCAGTGGCTGGAGCAGGGTGCCCAGCGGCTGCGGCGCGGCAAGGGCGGTGAGCCGGTCCAGTGCCGCGTCTGAGACGCCGGCGGTACTTCCCCAGCGCTGCCATTCGTCACGGGCCGGTGGCGCCAACTCACCCTCGGCATCAGCGCGTTCGGCCCCTTCAGCCAGCCGCGCGCGCAGGGTCTGGTCCGGTACGGCGGCCAGGGCCGGGACGCCGTTCTGCGGCATCCCGCAGTCCAGGTACACGACGCGGGCGACGCGCTGTGGCCGCCGGTCGGCGGCACCGAGCACCGGGTGGATACCGTAATCGTGACCGACGAGCACAGTCTCCCGCCCGGACTCCGCGTCCACCGCGTCGATCACCGCAATCACGTCCGCGATGTGCGTCTCCAGATCGACGCGGACTGACGTGGCGGGGCGGCCCGCGTCGACTCCGGTGAGCGGGACCGCGTGCACCTCGCTGCCCGCCGCGATCAGCCGCGCGGCCGTCTCCTGCCACACATGGGTGCCGGTGAACACGCCCGCCACCATGATGAACACGGTCATAGCCCCCTCCTCGGGTCCGTCACATGACGTCACGCCGGTCGCGCACGCCGTGGTCCCGGGGGGGGGGGGGGGGGGCCGGCCCCCGCCCCCCCGCCCCCCCCCCCCCCCCCCACGAACAGGGCAGCGTCAACACAACAACACCAGAGCCGTGGAAGCTGGGAGGG
>NZ_JBIAHG010000034.1:24907-76174 GCF_042870385.1 Streptomyces sp. NPDC006602
AACCCCCGCCCCCCCCCCCCCCCCCCCCCCCCCCCCCCCCGCCCCCCCGCCCCCCCCCCCCCCCCCCCCCCCCCCCCCCCCCCCCCCCCCCCCCCCCCCGCGCCGGTACCGTAGGAACTCCCCCAGAGGGAGGTTCAACTGTCCACGTCCCACGAGGTTCTCTGGAGCATCGGCGAGCTCGCCGAGCGGGCGGGTGTCACCGTGAAGACCGTTCGTTTCTACTCCGACCGGGGTCTGCTGCCCGAAGCCTCCCGCAGCGGTGGCGGGCATCGCCGGTACGGCCCCCAGGCGCTGGAGCGGCTGCGGCTCATCCGCTCCTTGCGCGCCCTCGATCTGCCGCTGCCCGAGGTGCGCCGGGTTCTGGAGGACGAGGGCGCGGCGGGCCGGGTGCTGGAGGACGCCGTCGCGGGCCGCCTGCGCGAGCTGGGCAGCGAGGTGAAGGCGTTGCGCTGGCGGGAGGCGGCGCTGCGGCTGGTGCAGGATTGTCCACCCGCGAAGCGGGCCGACCGGCTGCGGCTGCTCGGCGCGGTGAGCACCCCGCCGAGCACGGCACCGCTGGCCCGGTTCTGGCGTGGCTGGCTGCCGCCGCGGATGCCGGCACGGGCGACAGCGGCGTTTCTGGAGGTGGCTGTTCCGCAGCCGCCCGACGAGCCGGACCCGGCGCAGGTGCTCGCCTTCGCCCAGCTGCACGCGATGACGACAGCCCCCTGTCCGGCCGGCCGGCAGCCCCAGCCGGAGGTTCACCGGGTGGCCGGGGCCCGCGGGGCGGCCGTGCTGTACGCGGGCCTCGCCGAGGCGTTCGAGCTCGCGGGCCCGCAGTTGCGCCGAGCACGTGATCCGTTCCCGGGTGAGGCGCTGGACGCCTACGTGGCGGTGTACGCGAGCGCGTACGGCAGCCGGGACACCCGGGAGTTCCGCCGCCTGCTGGCCGCGCGGCTCGCGGCCGGCCCGCGTCTGGACCGGTACTGGGAGCTGACGGCCGTGGTGCTCACGCCGCCGGGCGGCCGGCCGGAGCCGACCCCGGGCTCCGCGGACGACTGGCTGCGCGCGGCACTGGAGCGGGACAACGCCAAAGCGGCGTAGACAGATCTCCGACGCCATGTCGATCTCGGGATGGGGGGTGCAGCGGCCTTGACCCCCTCCTCCGTGAACACCCCGCACGGGTTCGCCACCTGTGGCGCTCGGCTGACGACGCGCGGGTCATAGGCGGAGGACGATCAGGGCGATGTCGTCGCGGGCGCCGCTGCTGAGACCGAGGCGCGCGAGCAGGGCGTCGGCGAGACGCTCGGGGCTGTGGCGGGCGTGGCGGGCGAGCGCGTCGGTGAGGCGTTGCAGGCCGGCATCGATGTCCTCGCCGCGGCGTTCGATGAGACCGTCGGTGTAGAGCACGAAGGTGTCGCCAGGGGCGTAGGGCAGGTCGGCCTGGATGCGGGGGACGGGTTCGGGGCGGGCCCCCAGCGGAGGGTCGGTGGCCTGGTCGAGAAGATCGCAGGTGCCGTCCGGGTGGAGCAGGATGGGGGGCGGGTGGCCGGCGCTGCTGTACAGGATGCGGCGAGCGCGGGTGTCGACGACGGCTTGGACGACGGTGGTGGCCAGCGCGCCCTCCACGTAGCGTGCATACCGGCCCAGGACGTCCAGGGCCCTCGCGGGCCCGTCGACGGCCCGGACGACGGCGGACAACGCGCTGCGGAGCATGCCCATGACGGCGGCGGCCTCCAGGCCGTGGCCGACGACGTCGCCGACCGCGACGGCGAATCTGTTCTCGGGCAGGTCGACCACCTCGTACCAGTCGCCGCACACGTTCAGTGACCCGGCGGCGGGCAGGTAGCGCACCGCGGTGTCCAGGTGCCGGGCCAGGTGGGGTGAGTGGAGCATGGCCTCCTGCAAGGTGACGGCGATCTGGCGTTCCCGGGCGTGGGCTTGGCGGAGTTCCTCGTTCAGCCGATGGAGCTCGCGCGCCCGCGCGTACAGTTCGACCTCCATCGCCTCCACGTCGCTGAGCGCCCCGCCTCCTCGCGTACGAGGGTGGGAGAGGATGAACGAGGTCACGTCCTCCCCCCGGTGGATGATCCACTCCACCTGCCCATCCGGCCCGAGTACCGGTGTGTTGATCGCGGACCACCACCGCTCCTCGAACACGCCGGGCCGGTCGGCCACGGTAATGTCGTACTTCATCGGCGCCATCGTGTCCGGCTCCTTCGAGCGCAGGACCCAGTGCAGGGAAGCGTGCAGATTCCGCACCCCGTCAGCATCCGGGTCCGCCGGATTCTCAGGGAAGGCATCGAAGAGGTACCGCCCGAGCAGATCCTCCCGAGTACGGCCGGTCACCCGGCAGGCCGCCTGGTTGACGTCGGCGAGCACCAGGTCCGGGCCCAGCACCATGCAGGGGCTGGGGGTGACCGTGAACAGCGCCTGGTAGTCGATCCCCGGCCTCGCCTCACGGTGTGGCCGTGCATCCTCATCAGGGCTGTTCTCGTCCCTCACCCTTACGTTCTACCGTTCGTGGGCGTCCTCTGCATCTGGGCGCATCGCCTGCCCTCGCCTCGTAGGCACCGCCACGTGCCCCCATGAGACGGCCTCTGGAGGACCTGTGTTTCGGGACCTGCGGTGCGCATGGTCATGCATGCCGGATGGACAACCTGCGTCGGCGGCGCGGCACGATCCAGCCGGGCCGGAAGGCGCGGATCGAGCTGCCCGTCGAGCCGACTGACCTGGTGCGACTTCGGGCCATGACCTCACCCGAGCTCAACGTTCCAAGCCGATATGTGTCTCACCAGACACACCCCAACACCCACCCGCGGGTGTGTCCTCGACCGTCGGGAGAGGCGGCTCATTGAGCTGACACCCGCGTGTCAGTCCGCGTGTCATACCACGCCGCACCGCCCATTTCACTTGGTCTGGCCGAAGTTGGGGGTGCCGCCACGCGTCGATGGATGGCAAAGGATCATGAAACACATGTCTCACACATCTCGACGAAGACTCCTCGCCGCCTTCGCGGCCTCTGCCGCCGCTGCCCCGCTCACGGGTCTGGCCGCCGCCCCGGCGCGTGCCGCCGCGGAGGCGGACGTGCCGGCCTTCCCGGGGCCGGGCGGCCTGTCCTCGGCCCGTTCGTGGGTGACCATGGCGCCGCTGGGCGCCAGGCACTCAGGCGGCAAGAGGTTCCGGACCGCCACGGTTGGGTGGTTTCCTGCACCCTCAATGCAGCTGGGCAAGCCCCTCGGTGGCGATGCGCTCGAAGACCTTCTCGTCGGCCGCGAAGTCCGAGTCCGGGATGGGCCAGTGAATGACGATCTCCGTGATTCCCAGGTCCGCGTGACTGCCCGCGAAGTCGACGAACGCGTCAAGGGACTCCAACGGGCGCTGACGGTCCGGAGTGAAGCCGGTGAGCAGGATCTTCTCCATGGCGTAGGAGTTGCTTCCCATGTCGGCGCACGCCTTGCCCAGCTTCTCGATCTGGTCTCGGATCGCCCCCAGGGACTCCGCAGGCGTGCCTGTCTCGAAGAGCTTCGGGTCGCCCGTGGTCACCCATGCCTGCCCGTGCCGGGCCGCGAGCTTCAGACCGCGCGGGCCAGTGGCCGCCACCGCGAACGGCAGGCGGGGCCGCTGGACACATCCCGGGATGTTGCGCGCCTCGTGCGCCGAATAGTGATCGCCGCTGTACGAAACGGAGCCCTCGGAGAGCAGCCGGTCGAGCAGCGGGACGAACTCGCCGAAGCGGTCGGCCCGCTCGCGCGGCGTCCACGGCTCCTGGCCGAGCGCCGTGGCGTCGAAGCCAGTGCCGCCCGCACCGATGCCGAGCGTCACGCGCCCGCCGGAGATGTCGTCGAGCGAGATCAGTTCCTTGGCGAGGGTCACAGGGTGACGGAAGTTGGGCGACGTGACGAGGGTGCCCAAACGCATCCGCTCAGTGACGACGGCTGCAGCAGTCAGGGTGGGGACGGCTCCGAACCAGGGTCCGTCGCGAAAGCTCCGCCAGGACAGATGGTCGTAGGTGTACGCGGTGTGGAAGCCGAGTTCCTCTGCGCGCTGCCAGGCTGAACGGCCGCCCTCATGCCAGCGGCGGTACGGAAGGATCACGGTGCTCAGGCACAGCCTCAGAGCCTACGGCGATGCTCGACGAGCCTGAGACACTCCCAGCTCGGTACCGACCCCCGGCCTTGGCCTCTGGGGAACTCGGGTGAGGGGAGAGCGCGGGCCGACTCAGAGGCCAAGGCAGAGGCGAAGCGAACCGGACGAACAGGTGGGCCTGTCAGCCGAGCGGACAGGCCGACGCCGCTCCTGCGAACGGACGCAATGGCGTCAGAGAGGTGGACGGAAGGGCCGGCATCCCGGATCGCACCCCGTAGGCAGTTTCATGCCCGACACCCGCACCGGCTCCGCACGGAACTCTCCAGCCGCCGGCTGGTCAGCTCCCCATGCCGGAGCCGATGCACTGGCCTCCGACAGCGACTCACAGCGTGAGCGTCCGGATTTCCCTGACGCTCCATTGACCAACCTCCGTCGCACGCAGACGCGAACCGGGAAAAGCTGGGAAGGGGCTTCGGGCCGTTCACGCTTCCTGGCCGAGTTTCGCTGGAGACCTCAGCGACATACGCGGCATCCTGAGCAGGAGGAGCACCATGGCGGCTGCGAAGCCGACGCCCACGAGGTACGCGTACCGCAGGCCCGCAGCAACATGCTCCTCGCAGACGGTCGCACAGCTGGCGGCCACCGCGATGCCGTTGTTTCCGGCGGCATTGAACAGGGCACCGAAGAGAGCCGCCCCCACGCTCTGGCCCGTCTCTCTGCAGAACATCAGGTTCGCCGTCGCAACACCACGGCCGTCCCATCCGACAGCCGCCTGGACGCCGACGAGCAGAGCAGGTTGGAGCAGACCGAGGCCGACCCCGAGCAGCGTCGACATCGCGACGAACAGCACGGTGGGCGCGTCGGAGAGAGTGAGATACACCGTGGCCGAGAGAGCGACGGTCACTGTCGTGGCGCCGGTCAGTGCGGCCGCACGGAATCCGATGCGCAGGTACAGGCGGCTACTGAAGACGGCTGCCGTCGGCCAGCCGAAGGTCATTCCGGCCAGAACGGCCGCACCGGCCACCGGACCGAGTCCCAGGACCGCCTGCGCGTAGACCGGCAGCAGGAGCAGTGGCGCGGTCATGATCACTCCGAGGAGCCCCAGGGCGAGGCTCGGTATCGCCAACTCTCGCCGTCGCCACACCCAGCCCGGCATGAAGGGCTCGACGGCCTGCCGTTCGATCCGAGCGGTGACCAGGACGAGCAGCAGGAAGACGGTGAGCAGCGCGCAGCTCTGGACGGAGTTCCAGGGCCATGCGGTACCTCCCTGGACCAGTAGCGTCATGAGCGTCGCGCAGGTCAGCAGAAGGCCGAGGGCGCCGGGCCAGTCCATCGGGCCGCGCGTGCTGCTCCGGACGTCCTCCCCGGGAAAGCGGCGGACCAGCAGCCACACCGCCGCCAGACCGGGAGGAAGGTTGAGCAGGAAGATCCCCCGCCAGTGACCGTACTGGGCGAGCGCTCCGCCCACGGCCGGGCCCGTCAGAGCCGCCACGCTCCAGACCGAGGCGAGCCCTGCCTGGATACGGCCTCGCTCATGCGGCTCGTACAGATCGCCGGCCACCGTCTGTACGGTCCCCTGGATGGCGCCCGCTCCCAGCCCCTGGACGAAGCGGAAGGCGATGAGGCTCGGCAGGCTCCAGCCGACGGCGCACAGCGCGGAGCCCGCCAGGAACAGGAGCGTTCCGCCGACGAGTACGGGCCGCCGGCCATGGGTGTCGGCCAGCTTCCCGTACAGGGGCACGGACACGGTCACGGCGAGGACGTACGCGGCGAGGAGCCAGCTGAAGGCGGCTCCGTCGCCCAAGTCCATCACGATCTGCGGGGCGGCTGTGGCCGTCACCGAGCTGTCCATCGCGGCGAGGAACATCACCAGCAGCAGCGCTGCCAGGATCCCTCGCCGCTGGGCAGGCCCCCCGGTCACCCGGCCAGCTCGACGACGCGCTCCGCCGGGCCGGCCGCGTCGGCCCTGGCGGCGATGAGCTCGTAGAACGTGCCGAACAAGTGGTGGCTCAGCCGCTGGTCCTCGAAGAAGGCGATCCGGTCGGCCACCTGTGAGGGGGCGACCTCACCGCTTGCCAGGCGGACCATCGCGCGCAGCACGTCCTGCGGGGTCACCGAGCTCCCCGCGTGGGCGTTGTGGAAGACCTCCTCGGTGTACGGCTCGGGGCTGATGACCGGGTTGCGGCGTCGCTGCACCCGAATCCGGTAGTCCTCGCCGACGACATCGTTCTTGAAGACCCCTATGTGCTGGAGGCTGCCCTGGTTGATGTCCAGGGTGAACTGGGACATCCTGCCTTTCTCGCGGAACGGTTGCCGGTTGGCCCTGTCGAACTCCTGGAGCCCGACCGTGCGGTGGGAGTAGGTGTTCGAGTGGCAGGCGTACGTCACAAGCCCCGCCTTCTGGCCGGCCGCTCCCAGGAGCTCCAAGTGGAAAACGAAGTCGGCTTCGGCTGCCAGTACCTCCGACGGCAGGTCGGGAATCCGGGCGCCCCGGGTGTCGATGCGGTCGGCGAGCGCGGTGGCCTGACGGGTGTGCAGGAACTCGCCCACCCTGCGCACGTACGGATTGGTGATCCGTAAGGCGACTGCCTCTCCGGGGGCCAGTTCCAGGTACCAGGCGAGCAGGTCGATGTAGTGATAGCTGGAGAAGGAGAGCGCTCCGACACCATTGCGGTAGCCGTGCGCGTCGCCGTAGAGGTACTCCTCGGGGTGCCGGAAGAGCCCTCCGTTCTTGATGAGCTGCATCGAGGTGATGCCCTGCCCGTGCTCCCCGTGCAGTTCGGCGATCTCCGAGGCGATCGACCGGTAGACGTCATTGGCCCGTCGGCGCAGCGGCATCGCGAGGTGGACAGGGCTCGTGGTGCGGGCTCGGGTGAGCGCACGGCCGAGTTCCGCGTATCCGCCAATGATGAGCTCGGCGGCCGCCGGGTCGTAGGCGGCGCCCTCGCTGACCAGCAGGGGTTTGTCGCACAGCACGCTGATGCCTCGGGAGATCGCCCAGAGGAGGTAGTCGCGGTGATGGACGGGGTTGCACGCGATGATCACAAGGGAGAACCGGTGGGTGGCGTGAGCGCGGTCCAGGACCGCTTCGAGTTCGGCGCGGCCGAGTCCGTCGGGGTTGAGCCACTCCGGTGTGTCGATCCGCAGCAGTTCCCGCAGGGGTGTCATGTCCTCGTCGCGGGCGCGTTTCTCCGGATCCCGGGGGTCGCAGACGACCGCGGCGCGGACCGGCCAGCCGGAACGTTTCATCTCCAGCAGCGCCGGCGCGTGGTTCTCTCTGCCGGCCCAGTGTCCGGAGCCTCCGACGAGCAGAATGGTAGTAGTGCGAGCCATTTCGGGGATCCCTTCTCAGAAGTCCCAGTCCTCGTCCTGGGTGCCGACCGACCTGCCGATGACGTAGGAGGAGCCCGATCCCGAGAAGAAGTCGTGGTTCTCGCCCGAGTTGGGGGACAGCGCGGCGAGGACGGCCGTGTTGGCCCGGGTGTCCGAGGCCGGGAAGCGGGGCTCGTAGCCGAGGTTCGACAGTGCCGTGTTGGCGTTGTGGCGCAGGAACCTTTCCACGTCCTCCGTGAGGCCGGTGCCGTCGTAGAGGTCGCGGGTGTAATTGAGCTCGTTCGCGTACAGATCGTCGAGCAGGGAGAACGCGTAGTCCTTCAGCTCCGTTCGCTGCGCGGTCGAGGTCTTCTCCAGACCGCGCTGGAACTTGTAGCCGATGTAGTGCCCGTGCACTGCCTCGTCGCGGATGATCAGCCGGATCAGGTCGGCGGTGTTGGTGAGCTTGGCCCGGGTGGAGAAGTACAGAGGCAGGTAGAAGCCCGAATAGAAGAGGAAGGACTCCAGGAACACACTGGCGACCTTGCGCTTGAGCGGTTCGTCGCCCCGGTAGTAGCTGACGAAGATCCTGGCCTTGTGCTGGAGGTTGTCGTTCTCCACCGACCACCGGAAGGCGTCGTCGATCTCCTGGGTGGAGCACAGTGTGGAGAACACCGAGGAGTACGACTTGGCGTGCACCGACTCCATGAAGGCGATGTTGGTGTAGACGGCCTCTTCGTGCGGGGTCAGCGCGTCGGGGATCATACTGACCGCGCCGACGGTTCCCTGGACGGTGTCCAGCAGGGTCAGTCCGGCGAAGACCCTGATGACGAGTTGCCGCTCCGGTTCCGACAGGGTGTTCCAGGAGGGCACGTCGTTGGCGAGCGGCACCCGTTCGGGGAGCCAGAAGTTGCCGGTGAGCCGGTCCCACACCTGGAGGTCCTTCTCGTCCTCCAGGCGGTTCCAGTTGACGGCCTCCACATAGGAGATGGGCTTTTCGGACAAGTAGGGAATCCTTTCCGGGAATGCTCAGGAAGCGGATCGGGACGATGCCCCGCCGACGCCCGCGACCATGGCCTGGCCGGCGGCGACTCCGCCGTCCGTGGTGGGGATGGAGCGATGGGTGTGCACCCGTAGGCCGGCTCCGGTCAGTTCCTGCTCAGCTCGGACGAGCAGGTGCTGGTTGAGGAAGACTCCGCCGCTGAGGACCACGTCGCGGATGCCTGTGTCCTTGCTCAGCTGCGCGCTCACCTCGGTGATCGCGCCCACCACGCTCTCGTGGAAGCACCGGCTCAGCTGTGCCGGTGTCGACCGGCGGTCCGTAAGGTCGGCCACCACCGCGCGCAGCCACGGCGCGTGGTCGATCACCAGTCGCCCGTCCTGCCGTAGCAGGCGCAACGGCCAGGGCTCGCAGGGTTTGGGGTCCCAGGCGATGAGTTGCTCCAGTTCGATGGCCGCCTGCCCCTCGTAGCCGACCGTGTCGCAGACGCCGAGCAGCGCCGACACCGCGTCGAAGAGCCGTCCCATACTGGAGGTTTGGGGTGCGTTGATGCCGCGGGCGGCCATCTTGGTGAGCACGTCGATCTCGAACGGGTCCCGGTCTTGGAAGAGGTCCAGGCTCAGCTGGGTGGCTTGCGGCCCGAAGTGCTGGACGAGCAGGGCGAGGGCCACCCGCCAGGGTTCCCGGACCGCCCGGTCGCCGCCGGGCAGGCGGAACCGGTCCAGATGGCCCCTGCGTTCGAACCCGTGGTAGTCGCCGACCAGGAACTCGCCGCCCCAGATGGTCCCGTCGGTGCCATAGCCGGTGCCGTCGAAGACGACTCCGATCACCGGCCGGTCGAGGCCGTTGTCCAGCATGCACGCCGCCATGTGCGCGTGATGGTGCTGGACTGGAACGAGTTCCACGTTCGCCGCCAGGTCGGCGCAGTTGGCGGCGTACCGGGTGCTGTGAAAGTCGGGGTGGAGGTCGTGCGCGATCCGGCGCGGGGTGAGGTGGAAGACGGAGCGCAGGTGGTTGATGGTGTGCTCGAAGAACTGCTGGTTCCCGGTGGTCTTCAGGTCGCCGATGTGCTGGCTGAGCTGCAGGGTCCGGTCCTCACCGACGCACACGGTGTTCTTGAGCTCCGGGCCGAGCGCCAGGACCGGAGTGACGGGCACGGGGGCGGTGATCGGGTCGGGGGTGTAGCCGCGAGCTCGCCGGATGACGGTGGTGGCGGGGCCGGACGGGGCACGGACGACCCGTGCGATCGAGTCGTCCACCCTCATGTGGATCTCGCGGTCGTGGACGAGGAACCAGTCGACGAGAGGGGCGAGTTGGTCGAACGCCTCGTCTTCGGTGCGGGCCATCGGCTCGTCGGGGGCGTTCCCGCTGGTGGCGATCAGCACGTCGCCGCCGTGCGCCAGCAGCAGGTACTGCAGCGGGGTGGTGGGCAACATGAAGCCCAGCGTGTTGCTACCGGGAGCCACTTCGGGAGACAGACCGGCCCCGGGGCGGGCTTCGAGCAGCACGATGGGCCGGGCCGTCGACTCCAGCAGCCGGCGTTCGGCGTCGTCGACGTGGGCGTACCGGGACACCGCCGCGGTGTCGGTCGCGAGCAGGGCGAACGGCTTGGCGCTTCGCTCCTTGCGCCGACGCAGCTCCGCGACGGCCTCGGGGACGGTGGGGTCGGCCACCAACTGGTAGCCGCCCATGGCCTTCACGGCCAGGATGCCGCCGTCGGCCAGTCGGCGCGCTGCTGCGGCGACGGGGTCCGCGGTGTCCACCGGGCGGCCCTCGCGGTCCAGCAGCCGAACCTGGGGTCCGCAGTCCCAGCAGGAAACCGGCTGCGCGTGGAATCTGCGGTCACCCGGATCCTCGTACTCCGCTCGGCACCGCTCGCACATGGTAAAAGCGGACATGGTGGTGAACGGGCGGTCGTAGGGCAGCTGTTGGATAATGCTGTAGCGCGGCCCGCAGTTGGTGCAGTTGATGAGGGGATAGCCGTGGCGATGGTCGCCGGGGTCGAACAGCTCCCGCAGGCAGTCCCGGCACACATGGCTGTCGGGTGTCACCAGGGCGCCGGACCCACCGTCGGACTCGCTGTGCCGGATGCCGAAGTCGGCCGACCAGGTTGCGATCGGCTGATCGGTGAGGACCGTGCAGGAGTCGATGCGCGCGAGTTCCGGGAGCCCGGCCAGCAGCTCGGCACCGAACAGGTCGGCCACCGCCGACGGGCCTTCCAGGCAGATGGTGACGCCCTGGGCGTCGTTGCGCACCCACCCGCCCAGGGCGTGCGCGGTGGCCAGCCGGTAGACGAACGGGCGGAATCCGACCCCCTGGACGAGGCCGACGACGCGCAGGGTACGCCGTACCGCGTGCTGCCCGGTCATCAGCACAGCCTCGGCAGCTGGGCGCCGTAGAGCAGGTCCACCGTGCGGCGTCTGCCGCCGGGCTCCGTGAGATACACGCGGCTGTCGTCGGCACCGGATACCTCACCGACGATCACGGCGCGTTCGGTCTCCGGGTGCCCGCGCAGCGCCGCCAGGGCATCCGGGGCGGCCTGCGGCGAGACGACGATGCAGAGATTGCCCTCGTTGGCGAGATACATCGGGTCGACGCCCAGCATCTCGGCCGCCATCGCGGTCTCACGACGGACCGGCAGCGCCGTCACGGACAGTTCGATGGTGCGTGCGGAGCCCTGCGCGAACTCGTTGAGCACGGTGCCGAGTCCGCCGCGGGTGATGTCGCGGATGGTGCGGACCTCGGGTCCTACGGCGTCCAGCACGTCGGAGATGGCGTGGTTGAGCACCGCGCAGTCGCTCTGCACTCGCTGCTCGAACCCGAGCCCCTCCCGCAGGGAGAGGAGGTGGATGCTGTGGTCGCCGAGGAACCCGGTCACGATGACGTGGTCGCCCTCGCGCAGCGAGCGGCTCGAGAGCCGGTACGGCCGGGTCAGTAGGCCCACTCCGGTGGTGTTGAGGAAGATCTTGTCGGCTTCGCCGCGCCGCACCACCTTGGTGTCTCCGGCGACGATCTTCACTCCGGCCTGCTCCGCGGTACGCCGGACGGAGTCGACGATCCTCTGGAAGTCCGCGACCGCGAAGCCTTCTTCCAGGATCACGGCCAGCGTCAGGTACCGGGGGTCCGCGCCGCTGACCGCGAGGTCGTTGACCGTTCCGGCCACGGCAATCTTCCCGATATCTCCGTTGCCGAAGAAGACGGGATCGACGACGAACGAATCGGTGGTGACGGCGATGCGGCCGGTCTCCACCTCCACCGAGGCGCTGTCCTCCATCTCGCCGACGTAGACGTCGCCGAGTGTCCCGGCGATGGTGTCGGCGATCAGCTCGTGGCTCAGTCCGCCGCCGGCACCGTGATCAAGCACGATCTTTTCGGTCATGTCACCTGTTCCTGGGGTTTCGGTCGGCACGCGGGGCAGCGTCACCGCGTACTGGAGACGACGCCGTCCACTTCGGTGCCCTCCAGCGCCAGTTGGCGCAGCCGGACGTAGTAGAGACTCTTGATGCCCTTGCGCCACGCGTAGATGTGGGCCCTGTTGATGTCCCGCGTGGTGGCGTCGTCGGTGAAGAAGAGCGTCAGCGACAGCCCCTGGTCGACATGGCGGGTCGCGGCCGCGTAGGTGTCGATGATCTTCTCGTAGCCGATTTCGTAGGCATCCTGGAAGAACTCCAGGTTGTCGTTGGTCATGTGCGGCGCCGGGAAGCAGACGCGCCCGACCCTGCCCTCCTTGCGGATCTCGATCCTGGCGGGCACGGGGTGGATGCTGGCGGTCGCGTGGTTGATGTAGGCGATGGAGCCGTTGGGGGCGACGGCCTGGAGGTTCTGGTTGTAGAGGCCGTGGGCCACGACCGAGTCCCTGAGTTCCTGCCAGTCCCGCTGGGTCGGCAGCCACACCCCGGCCTCGGCGAACAGGGCCTGTACGCGTTCGGTTGCGGGCTCCCAGGGCTGCCGCGTGTACGGCTCGAAGTACTCGCCGGAGGCGTACCGGGACTCGGGGAACCCCGCGAAGTGACGCCCTCGTTCGATCGCCAGGCGGTTGGACTCACGGATGGCGTGGTAGGCGACGGTCCGGAAGTAGGCATCGGTGAAATCGAGGGCCTCGTCGGAGCCGTAGCGGATGCGTTCGCGGGCCAGGTAGCCGTGCAGGTTCATCTGGCCCAGCCCGATGGCGTGCGACTCGTCGTTCCCCCGGGCGAGGGAGGGCACGCAGTCGAGCGCCGCCTGGTCCGACACGGCCGTCAGCGCCCGGATCGCAATGGCGACAGTGCGGGCGAAGTCCGGCGAGTCCATGGTCCGGACGATGTTGAGCGACCCCAGGTTGCAGGTGATGTCCTTGCCGACGTGTGCGTAGGACAGGTCCTCCTCGAAGGCGGATGCCGTACTCACCTGGAGGATCTCCGAGCACAGGTTGGAGTGGGTGATCCGGCCGGCGATCGGGTTGGCCCTGTTCGCCGTGTCCTCGAAGAGGATGTACGGGTAGCCAGATTCAAACTGGAGTTCAGCGACGGTCCGGAGAAAGCCCCTGGCGCTGATCCGGTTCTTGCGTATGCGCTCGTCCCGGACCAGATCGTGGTACTTCTCCGTGACGCTGATCTCAGAGAGGGGCAGCCCCAGGACCTGCTCCACGTCGTACGGAGAGAACAGGTACATGTCATCGTCGTTCTTGGCGAGTTCGAACGTGATGTCCGGAATCACCACCCCGAGGGACAGGCTCTTGATCCGCGTCTTCTCGTCCGCGTTCTCCCGCTTGGTGTCCAGGAACCTGAGGATGTCGGGATGGTGGGCGTGCAGATACACGGCCCCGGCCCCTTGTCTGCTGCCCAGCTGGTGGGCGTAGGAGAAGGAGTCCTCCAGCAGTTTCATGATCGGCAGTATGCCGGGCGCCTGGCCTTCCAGGCCTTTGATGGGTGCGCCCTGTTCGCGGATGTTGGTCAGGCTGAATGCAACGCCACCACTGCGTTTGGAGAGCTGGACAGCGGCGTTCACGGCGCGGGAGACCGACTCCATGGTGTCCTCGACGCGCAGCAGGAAGCACGAGATGGACTCACCGCGCCGCACCTTGCCCGTGTTCAGCAGCGTCGGAGTGGTCAGCTGGAACCGGCCCGAGACGATCTCGTCGACGATCGCCGTGGCGAGACCTTCGTCGCCGTCCCCCAGAGCGAGCGCGATCACGGCGGCCCGGTCCTCGAAGTGCTCCAGGTACTGCTGGCCGTCCAGGGTCTTGAGGGCGTACGTCGTGTAGAACTTCAGCGCGCCCAGGAAACTTTCGAAGTGGAACCCGAGGGAATGCGCCCGCTCGAAGAGCGCGTCGACGAAGCCGGGCGAATACCGCTCGAAGACGTCCCGCTCGTAGTAGCCCTCCCCCACGAGATGGTCCAGTCGCGCCCTCCTGCTCGGGAAGCGCGGCGAGTTCGGCAGAACATGCTGTTCCAGATACGCCTCCAGCGCCTCCCGGTCTCGTTCGAACTGGATCTCGCCGTTCGGTCCCCAGAGGTTCAGCTGCGCGTTGAGTGCGTGGTAGTCGGCCCCGGTGAGCGTGTCGGGTATCGGGAGAGTACTGGTCGCGGTCACTCGTCCCTCCCCGCGCGAACGAGCTGCTCGATCTCGTCCGACGGCAGCAGAGTGGCGAAGTACTCGGACATCCACTTCAGGGCCTGCTTGGTGTCCTCGGGGTTGCTCGAGACGATGCAGTCCGTCGGGATGACGACGCGGTAGCCGCGGAAGTGGGCGTCGGCCGCAGTGGTCTGGACACAGATCTGGGCCTGCATTCCGCTGATGATCACCGTGTCCACCCCAAGCTTCTTGAGCGTCTCGTCGAGGGTCGTCTCGAAGAAGCCGCTGTCCTTGGGCTTCTCGATCACCAGGTCGCTCTCCGCCAGGGTCTCGTCGAGGAGCCGGACGCCGGCGGAGCCGCGGGTGTAGCGCAGTTCGTCCGGGGTGGTGGCGTTGCGCGGGTCGTCGTCCGACACGACCAGCTGAAGATGGATGACGGGGACGTCGAGCGCTCGCAGGCCGTCGAGCAATGCCTTCTGCCGGGGCAGGAAGGCCGCGACGGCCCGTTTGCGTTCCTCGTTCAGGGTCGCCGCTGCCACCTGCAGGTCGTTGGTCACGATGGCGTATGAGGGCATGACGTATCGCCTTTCGTTGCTGAGCATTGCCGAGCGGAAGAGAAGCCGCGTCGGAAGGGGCCGGCCGTTCCCGGGCCGCCGTACGCAGCTACAGGAGGTCCTTGACGTTCTCGACGACCTTGGTGATGGCGTCGACATAGGCGCGGGCGTACGCCAGACGCTGCTCGCCGTACCAGACGGGCAACTTGACGATGCCGGCGTGGAAGCGGTGGGCGCCCGGGAAGTCCGCCTCGTCGTGGGTGATTCGGCTGACCGGCGCGGCCGGGTAGGTGCCGTCCTCGCCGGTGAAGGCGCGGAACCTGGTCAGTGGGCAGGTGGAGCCGGGGATGTCGGCCTCCACCGCCCCTTCGGCGACGACGGCGCGGACGAAGTCCTCGCGGGGCAGGCCGCCGAGCGCCTCGGGGTCGTACTGGAGCGGGAAGGCGTACCACGCCGGCTCGGCGCCGTCCGGCACCCTGGGGACGGATAGTCCGGGCAGCCGACCCAGTTCGCGAGCCAGGAAGGCGGCGGATTCGCGACGCTCGGTCAGTTGCTGTGGCAGTGACCGGAGTTGTCCCTCCACCACGAATGCCGAGAAGGGATGGATCCGGAGGTTGAACCCGCTGCCGGTCACGGCGTAGGGCTGGAGGTGGGCGGAGGTGATCCCCCGGTCGTGTTGCTTGTCGTTGGCGCGGCTGACGAGGAAGGCGCGCTCCAGGAACTCGCCGTCGGGGCTGTGCAGGATGCCGCCCTGTCCCCCCGTCACGATCTTCTTTGCACCAAGACTCCAGGCCGCCCCGCTGCCGAACGCGCCGGCCACGGTGCCCCGATAGGTGGCGCCGTGGGCGTGCGATGCGTCTTCCAGAACAGGCAGGCCGAACTCGGCGGCGACGGCGAGGATCTCGTCCATGTCACAGGGGACGCCCCACATGTGGGTGATCACGACGGCCTTGGTCGCGGGGGTGATCTTCCGCCGTATGTCGGCGGGGTGGATGTTTCCGTTGTCCGTGCTGTCCACAAGGACCGGGCGGCAGCCGAGGCGGAACAGTGGCATGGCGGTGGCGAAGAACGTGTATGCCGGGACGAGGACCTCATCCCCTTCGCCGAGACCCGCCGCGTAGTACAGGGCGTAGAGCGCGCTCGTCCCGCTGTTGGTGGCCATGGTGTACCCGCCGAGCCCGAGCACGTCCCGGAAGGTGTCCTCCACTCTGGAGACCAGGCCGAGACCGTCGAACGAGACCACCTGGTCCCGCAGTTCCAGGTCGGCGAGGCGTCGGAAGTCGCCGTCGTCGATCCGGGGATGGGCGAAGGTCCGGTACGGACCCGCGATCGCGGGGTCTCCGCCGGATATCGCGAGGCTCCCCATTCTGCTGCCTCCCTTTTCACGTGCTGCGTACGGATGACGGATGGTTCGGCACGGTAAGCTGTGACCGCCGGACAAGAGCCGCGATACACAGGGCGCCGAGGGCTGCCGCACCGCCGCCGAAGAACAGCGCCCAACGACCGCCGAATTCCTCAGTTATTTTCCCGAGCGCGGGATTTCCGATGGGATTTCCACCCATGAAAACGAGCATGTAGATCCCCATGACCCGGCCGCGCCACTCGGGTTCGCAGTTCATCTGGACCCAGGTGTTGGCACTGATGACGAAGGACTGCCCCACCACTCCCGCCAAGGCGATGACCAGAGCGAAAAGCACCAGGGAAGGCGCAGCTGCGGCCGCAACGAGTTGTGCAACGCCTATGCCCACCGCAGCCGCGACGACCAGCCGGAGCCCGCCGCGCTCCTGAAGAGGAGCCACCAGGAAACTGGCCCCCAGGCACCCCAGGGCGAAGACGGTGTTGAGTAAACCGTACGTTCCGGGACCTCGATGGTAATAGTAATTCGTCAAACTCGCCAGAATGAGCGGGTAATTGAATGCGAAGACGCTGATCAAACCCATCAGGAGAATCGGGTAACGTAGTTCGGGACGGCCGGCCGCATGACGTAGAGCGGCCTTCAGCTGCCCGGGACTGCGCGGCGCCGAGGTGTGCGGCGCGAGTTCGGCGGGGTTCATGCGCAGCAGGGCCAGCAACACGACCAGATACGACACGGCGTTGCCGGCGAAGATCCATCCCGCCTGAACCACACCCAGCAGCAGACCCGCGGCCGGCGGGCCGCCGATGCGGGCCAGCTGGAAGACCGCCGAGTTCAGGCTGACGGCGCTGCCGAGATCCTTCTCGCCCACCATCTCGGCGGCGAACGTCTCCCGGGCCGGGTCCTCCACCGCACTCACCAGACCCAGGCAGAAAGCCAGGAGGTTGACCTCCCACACCCGCACTTGACCCGTCAGCGTCAGTACGGCGAGGAACAGCGCCAGTACGGCCATGACGCTCTGCGTGACCATCAGAAGGTGACGCTTGCGATACCTGTCCGCGGTCACTCCGCCCCACAGGCCCACCAACAGATACGGCAGGAACTGACAGGCGATGGTGACGCCGAGGGACGTGGGGCTGCCGGTGAGACTCAGGACGAGCCAGTCCTGGGCGGCACGCTGCATCCACGTGCCGGTGATGGAGACGCACTGGCCCACGACGAAGAGCCGGTAGTTCCGGTATTTCAGAGACCTGAGTGCCGACCACAGCCCTCCCGACGCCGAAGCGGGATGGGGCAGCTTCTCGGCGGCTTCCTCGTCCGGCTCCGCGGGCGGCGTTTCGCCGGCCGGACCGACGGCTGGACTTGCGGGCATGACGGGGCGGTCCTCTCGAACGGAGCGAGTGGGGGGAGGCGCGGGTACCAGGGGCGCAGGTGAAGCCAGGACACACCGACCGGGCGGTCTCCTCGGCCGACACCCTCGCCTGGCGGTTAACTCTTCGCCGCGGGGACGTTCCCGGTTCCGGCATACAAGGTGGACGTGGCCGGTTCCACACCGAGCTCCGTGCGGAGAAAGCTCAGCGTCTCCTCGATCGGCGTTCTGATGAACGGGTACCGGTCGACGGCTGCCGCCACGACGGCGTCCGACCAACCGCCGCTGCGGAGCGTCACGGCGATGTCCGCGAAGAGCTTGAACCTGCGCTCTCCGAACAGGGCGGAGTCCAAGTAGGCCCGGTAGGACAACAGCCATGTCATGGTCGGCAGGTCCAGGGTGGTCAGCTCGGCCCCGAGGTAGTCCGCCGTCACGGCACCGTCGAGCAGCTCGTCGGCGGGGACGGGATGGTCTGCGCCACGGTCGGTGTGCCCCAGGTCGAAGTGCAGGTCGATGCTGGTCAGGGAGCGCACCCCGGCCGAGGCGGGCACCAGGTCGCGCTTCGGGAACCAGGCGGGCAGCCGGTCGGCCCAGGGGGCCAGCTCGGGCAGGGGCAGGAGTCGGGCCATCGGCGCGATCTGACCGTAGGAGCCCTGTTCGTCTTCCAGGTCTTGAATCCCGTGCTGCCCCAGGCGGTAGAAGCGGTGGTCCTTGATGCCCAGCCCCTTCACGTACCCCAGCGACTCCAGCAGGCCGACGGCCTGGTCGAGTGTGTCCCGGCTGACCAAGAGATCGAGGTCCACGCTCATCGGAGCGCGCTCGACCGGCCGGCCGAGGACGGCGTTGAGGAACGGCCCTTTGAAACCGGCAACCCGGACTCCCGCGTCAGCGAACGTCCGAGCGATCTCACCCCAGCTGCGCACGTTCTCGGTCAGTGCGCCCCGGGCGAGGGTACGTGCGGCCTCGAAGGGAGAGGGACCAGCGGCCTCGATCCCGGTCTCTTCGAAGGGCATGTCGAAGAAGAGGTGAGTGACACTTCGCTGTTCGGCACGTTCAAACAGGACGTCCCGCGTGTACGGCGACTCTGCGGGCTCGCGTCCATGCGCGCGGTCCGCGATAGCGCGCAGCAGGAAGCGGTCCAGCTCGTCGAATCCGTCACTGTCTTCCGTGAACAACCTTCTTAATTCCACCAATCCCCCATGGTCACTCGCGCGCTTTTCGACGCGTCATTCCAAACTCATTGCAGGGAGCGTGGATTGCTGTCGGAAAGCCCTTGCCTGTCAACTCGACGGTGACACACGGGATTTGAGCGATCAAGATCTTGTGGATGATTGTCACGTACAGCCACATCAGCGAAATGTTCGCGCCACATTGCCTTCGTGAGCGCGGAGTACGGGGCTGGCGGGTCGAGGCGGCAGTTCAGGAAGCGTCCAGGAGGACGGTGGGGTGAAGTCGCACCAGGTGCCGTCGAAGGGGAAGACACCGCTCTCCGCCAGCCGGGCCACACGGTGCCCCTCGGCTCGGATGTCCTCGGCCTCTCGCGCTGTCCAGTACGACGGATGCCCGGTCTTGGCCGCGAAGGACTCCTCGTCCTTCCACTCCCAGGTACGGTCCGGCCGTACAGTGACATCGAGTTCGAGATCGAGTACGTCGATGCCGTCCGCGTCCCGCCTGCGATGCTCCAGATTGACGTACCAGCCGCTGAAACCGCCGCTGCCGTCGTGCGAGGAGAAGAGCCACCACACCGCGTGCGAGGCGCCGGAGGGCTGGTGGATGAGAGCGTTGCCCCGGTGCCAGCGCCCGGCCTGCAGCGGATATCCGCCGGCCGGCCGTTCCTCCGGGGGGATGTCCCTCAGATGCGCGCCGGACGGCAGTACGGCATGCCACGCCGGCGACCCCACCGCGAGCCACAACAGCAGCCCCTCGGGGCCGGATTCGACGACCCGCACCGCTGTGCAGGTGCTCAGGTGACCACCGAGATACAGGTTCCAGCGAAGGACGCGCCCAGGTTCAATATCCATGCGGATCATGGTGTCAGCGCATTGTTGCAACTCTGTGGCTGATCTTGCGAGTTGAACGAACCCGCACCTAGATTCGGTGATCGCCCCGGGTGCCCACAGTCAGGCCCTTCCGCCTGGCCGTCACAGACTCGAGCACGGGAGACTTCCAGTGACACCAGCCGCAACCACCATCGGTGACCTGCCCGAGAAGGAATTCATCTCCTCCGTCCTGGCACGGTTCGCGGAGACCGCCGAGCGGGACAAGTTCGAGGACTGCCTGGTCATCGAGCTCGGCTCAGACGCTCCTGACCGGCCGGTGGTGGTGCTCAACGTCGACCACCCATCCTATGTACGCGGCAAGTTCCGCGATCTGGCGGACTACCGGTTCTACGGTCGCTGGGTGGCGGCCGCCACCTGTGGTGATGTGATCAGCATGGGGGTGCGTCCCGCCGGATTCGCGGTGGATCTGTCGGCTCCACTCGACCTGGAGGTGACCAAGGTCGAGGCGATCTACGAAGGGCTGCGCGAGGTACTGGACGACTACGGCGCCCGGCTCAGCGGCGGAAACGTCGACGCCAACGCACTCGAGATCGTGGGCATCGCCTGGGGCGTCGGTCGGCACGACCGACTGATCCGCCGGGGCGGCGCAGCCGTGGGCGACCGCATACTGGTCACCTGCGAACTGGGCCGGGGCTGGGCGGGACACCTGATGCAGCGTTTCGGGTTGCGGGCAGACATCGCACCGGAGCTGGCGGAGGAGGCCGACCGCTATCACGACCGGACGCGAGCCCCGATCGAAGCGATTCTCGAATGCGCCGAAGCCGGCTACATCACCTCGGGCATGGACCTCAGTGACGGCCCGTTGGAGTTCTGCCACACCATCGCCCACCGCAACGGGCTGGGGGTCGTCGTGGACGAGAGCGCGCTCGGCACCCATCCGCTGGTGCGCCGTACGGCGGAACTGCTGGACATCCGTCCGGGGTTGCTCGCCCTGGATCCCGGCTACGATTTTCCCTACGCACATGGCTACACGGTGCGGTCCGAGCATCTGGACGACGCCGTCGCCGTCTTCCGGCGTCATGGCAGCGCCTTCACCGTTCTCGGCACGGTGGTGGAAGGCGGTGGCGTACAACTGGCACGCACCGCCGGTGACTTCGTGGGTCTGCCCGAGTTCTGGTCCGACCAGACCGATCACGGCGACGACCGTGTCCAGCGCTGGCGCGACCGGGTTTCCGCTCTCTGAGCCAGCGGGAAGCCGAAGCCGGGCGCCATACCGGCGCGGGTCGCCGTTGAGGCGGCGACCTCAGGCGCTCGCCTGCGGTTGAGGCGTGTGGAAGCCGACTGCATCGAGCCAGTCAACGATCTCCGCAGCCGCCCCGATCGCCGTGTCGTCCAGCGTGTGGCCGCCAGCAGGGAAGCTGCGGAACCGGGAACCGTTCCGCAGCTTCTCCGTGTGCGCCCGCAGGGTCTCACCGTCGCGGTGCCGCCACGGGTTGTCCTTGCCTCCTTCGAGGACCAGCGTGGGCGTACGCAGGTCGGCCAGGCGGTGCAGCGGGGCGCTGTCGACCAGGTCCCGCAAAAATCCCAGCCGGGCCGTGCGGGACAGAAACGGCACCAGCGTGCTGTCGTCGGCCTCCGGATGCCGTTCGAGGATCCGCTCCGGGCTCTCCGGCATGGCGACGTCCGCGCTGAGGCAGGTACCGATGGTCACGAGGACGTCCGCCTCCGCTCCGGCGAGCACGGCGCTGATCGCAGCACTGCTGCCGAGGCTCACGCCGAGCAGGGCGATGGGCAGGTCCGGGGCACTGCGTCGCGCGGCACTGATGTGCTCCGCGAGCCGCGCGGCGACCCGGCTGACGTCCGTGGGGTCGGGATCCGTGAACGGGGCGACCTCGACGACGTCCACGCGCTTCCCGGCCTCCTTGGCGCGCAGCCTGCGCAGCAGAGGGGACGAGTGGAGGGGGGTGCCCCAGCCGTGGCAGACCAGGATGAGTCCGCGGGGGTTCACCGCATCCGGGTGTGCCGCACCGCCCGGGGCGCGCTCCAGCGCGGTCTGCTGCCCGGGGGTGGTCCGGGCGAACCTCGCAGGTGCGGTGTCCAGAGGCTCGACACCGCACTCCGTGGCGAGGAACTCAAAGGTCGCTGCGATAGGGCCCTCGATGAAGGGATATCTGCGGTATGCCTCCTCGACCCCGGTCCGTGACCAGCCACCCTGCCGCAGCAACACGGCGACGTCCGCGAAGAGTTCGAACCATCGCCCGCCGAACAGGGCCGAGTCCAGGAAGGCGTGGTTAGCGAGCAGCCAGGTGTGAGTCAGGAGGTCGACGGTCCTGAACTCCGTACCCGGATGGCCAGAACTCACCGCGTGGTCCAGAATGTCCCGGGTCGGGATGCTGTGCTCGCCTTCCTCGTCCACGTACCCGAGGTCGACATGCAGGTTGATGCTCGACAGGGACCGCACCCCGTTCGCCGTGCGGACGAACTGGCGTTGCGGGAAACAGCGTTCTAGGTCGTCCCCTACGTTGCCGAGCTCGGGCAGCTCCAACAGACGGGCCATCGGGGCGATCCGCCCGTACGAACCTGGCGGGTCCTCCAGGTCCCGGATACCCTGCCGGCCGAGCCGGTAGAACCGCAGGTCCCTGATACCTAGGCCCTTCACGAAGCCGAGCGATTCCAGCAACGCAACGGTCTGAGGAAGCGTGTCGCGATCGACGATCAGGTCCAGGGCGGTGCTCGTCGGGGCCTCGTCGAGCGGCCGTCCGAGCACGGTGTTCAGGAACGGTCCCCTGAAGCCGGCGATGCGGAGGCCATGCGCGTCGAAGGCGCGGGCCACCTCATCCCAGGTCCCGACGCTCTTCTCCGCGATCAGCTTCGAGAGGCGGCGTGCCGTCGCGTAAGGCGCCGCCGCCTCAGCCCCGGTCCGGGCGAGATCGTTCACCCGGAACAGATGGTTCACCCTGCGCTGTTCCGCGCGGTCGTACAGCTCGTCCCAAGAGCAGGGGGGCTCGCCGGGCGCCCGGCCCTCCGCACGGTCACCGATGGCTCTCAGCAGGTAGGCGTCGACGGGATCGAACGCATCACGGCCGTCCAGAAAGGCGCGCTTCAATGTCATGAGCAAGCTCCTTGGCAGTCGGATGGACGAAGATCGAGGCGTCGCCGGATATGTCGAGCGAGAACTCCGCGAGGATGTACTCCTCAACCCGATATGCGGCGGTGGCTGCCGCCAACGAGTCGCCGCCCACGTCGAAGAAGCTGTCGTTCTCGCCGATGTCCTCGATGCCCAGGACCGTGCGGAAGATCGCGAGTACCCGGTCGACGAGCGTGCCGTCCGACGCCGTGCCATCGCGTCCCGCGGGGTCAAACGGCGTCGACTTCTCCTGCTCGTCGATCCACTTCGACAACGCGCCCAGGTCGAGCTTTCCGTGCTCGGTCACCGGCCAGCGCTCGGTGAAGAGGAAGTGCGTCGGCAGCATCGACGCTGGCAGCAGCGCGGCCAGATGGTGGTGCAGCTCAGCCGCCAGCTCGGGCCAGCGGAATACCGGTTGGTCCGTCGGCTCGTCCGGCAGGTCGCTCGTTTGCACGACGGCCACCAGACGGTCGGCCGCACCACGCGCCACGATTCGGGACGTCGTCACACCGGGGTAGCGGTCGAGGGCGTACTCGATCTCGGCGAGCTCGATGCGCACACCGCGGAACTTGACCTGTCGGTCGTTGCGGCCGAGGTATTCGAGTTCGCCGCGGTCGTTCTCCCGGACCAGGTCGCCGGTCCGGTAGACGCGCTCTTCGGGCAGGTGCGGCGGAGCGGAGACGAACGCGGCGGATGTCTCCTCCGGGCGGTTGACGTAGCCGTACGCCAGCCCGATGCCCGCGAGCCAGAGTTCACCGGGGTCTCCGGCCGGTACCGGTCGGCCGTCCGGATCCACGACATGGATACGGATGCCGGTGATGGGGCGCCCGATCGGAACTGTCGCCTCGGCCAGGTCCGTGTCCCGCACGAGATGGGAGGTGACGTCGATGGACGCCTCGGTGGGGCCGTAGAGGTTGTACAGCCGCGCGCTCGGGAACAGCTCTCGCGCCGTGGCGGCCGACGCCGCCCCCAGCGCCTCTCCGCTGGTGGCCACGATCCGCACCGAGCGTGTGGCACCCGGCCTGACCGTCTGCTCGTTGGCCTGGGCGAACGCGGCCAGCATGGATGGTACGAAGTGCAGGACGGTGACCTGTTGCGCGGCGATCAGGTCGTGCAGGTAGCGTCCGTCCAGGTGTCCTCCCGGCTTGGCCAGTACGACGGTGGCCCCGGCAAGAAGCGGGGAGATGAGCTCCCAGAGCGACACGTCGAACGTAGTGGGGGTCTTGTGGAGGACCCGGTCGGCGGGGCCGAGCCCGAACTCTTCCTCCATCCAGACCAGTCGGTTCAACAAGCCGGCATGACCACTGATCACGCCCTTCGGGGTTCCGGTGGATCCCGACGTGTAAAGCAGGTAGCGGAAACCCGCAGGATCCGCGTCGAACTCACCATCCGGGCCGTCCTGTTCGCCGACAGCGCGCGGGTCCACCGCCGGCACGTCGGCGAATGCCGGGTGCGGTGCACCGGCCGCGACGACGACGTCGGGACGCGCGTCGTCGACGATCGACTTGAGCCGCGACAGCGGCTGCTCCGGGTTGACTGGTAGGTAGACGGCGCCGAGCCGGAGCACAGCCAGGATCGTCGTCAGCAGGTCGGCGCCACGGGACAGGGCCACTGCCACCACCGGGGGTCGCTCGCCGCGCGTGACGCGACGCAACTCCTCGGCCAGGCGGGCCGAGCGTACAGTCAGGCTCCGATAGGTGACGTCCCGGCCGTCGTCAAGCACGGCGACCGACTCCGGCCGGAGTGCGCCGTGCGCCAGAATGCGCCCGGCGAGGGTGTCCGGGGTCAGTGGGGCTCTGCTCATTCCGCGCTCCTCAGATCTGGCCGCAGACGTGCGGCGCCCATGCCGATTTCTCGGTGCGGATTTCTTGGTACGAACGTCGGACCCGAGATCAGGAGAGGCTCTCGCCGAGAAGTTCGGCGATGGTTCGCCCGCTCAACAGGTCGTCCGGTGAGACGGTCAACGCTTTGTCGACGGCGGTCTGCACCACCTGCCCAGCGGTGAGCCTCGTGCCGCCGAGAAGCGAGAAGGCGTCGTGCACCCCCACCTGCTCGATCGCCAGCGCCGACAGCGAGGCTCTCGCCAGCGTCCGCTGTCGGCTGGAACTCGCCAGTAGGTAGGCGTCGACGGCGTCCAAGGCGGTCAGGAGCGGCAGCGGCTCGTCGAGGCAGGACACCCCGCCGACGGCCGCGGGCCTGTCCGGCAGCGGCCTCGACCGTGCCAGCCTCAGCACGTCAGCCGCCACACGTCCGGCGCCGTATTCGCTGGGTCACCGTGGCACCGTGCACACCGAGGTCCGGGTACCGCGGACGGCGGGCGACCCGAACGCGTCGTCCGCCCCTATCAGCACGTCAACGCGCCGTGCGGATGGCCGAGGGCGAAGCTGAAGGCGGCTGAGCGTCCCGCTCTTCGGCGGCAGCTCGCGCGATCTCGACGGGACGGGGTCCGGACGACACGGGTCGTGCGGTGAGCCTTCATCCGACACCTCACCGGGCCGTCCGTAGAGCGTCGCGTACGCGGCCCATGAGAGTTCGTCCACGCCCGGATGAGGTATGGCGCGGAATACGGTCGGCCGGCCACTGTTGAGGGCAGTGCGAAGCCTTTCGGGACCGTTCCGTCCGACGGCCATTCGGAGAGCTCGAAGTCCGGACTATCCCTCGGCCTGTCCTTCCCGTGCGGCAGGCGAAGGACGACGTCGTAGCGGAAGCGGTTGCGTTCGTTGTTGAATCGCCCGATCTTGGGCATGACACTGACGTCCAATGCGTGCTCCCTCGCGTACCGGACGAACCATTGGGGCGAAAACAGCAATTCCGGTTCAGTGGCGATCGAGTGATTCAGCCGTTGCCGACGGCGAACACCGGGGCCGATGTCCTGGCCCCGGCCGAGGACGACGGCCATGTGCAGGGCGTCGAGCAGGTCGAAGTTGCGGACATCGCCCACGAAGATCTGCCCTCCGGGCGAGAGGACGTCAAGCGTGATGTCGAGTACCCGACGCAGATAGTCCTGGCTGGGAAAGTACTGGGCCACGGTATCGATCTCACCGCCGCGCAGGTCACCGAGGTCGGTGGCCTCACGGCAGGTGACGTGGACCCGGGCTCCCCGGCGTTTCAGTTCGGCCCGCAGACGTCGGACGGCGACCGACGAGATGTCGGAACCGCTGTAGTGATCGCACTCCTCGATCAGATGCCACAGGAGGAGCCCGGTCCCGCAACCGATCTCGTGGATCCGGCGTCCGCGGAGAGCCCGGATCCGGGCCACCGTGCACTCGACCCAGTCCTTCATCTCCTCGGTGCTGAAGGAATCGCCGGTGACCTTGCTTCGCCAGCTCGAGGTGTCGAACGTTAGGTCGGCGGGCTCGTCGGAGTACGCCTCGTCGAAGACCCTCGCCCACATGTCCACAGTACCGAAGGCAGGCTGACGCGCCGCCGGCGTCGCGGTGGAATCCCGGCGGTCAACCACGTAGAGGACACGCGACGAAACTCCGCCGACACTCCGGCCCACCAACAAAGCGTCTTCAACACGTTTTTCGAGAGTTTCGCCGAGGACCGATTCGGATACTTCCGTCCCACGTGCCAACGCTTCACTCCTAACTCCCTGTGAAGGAGGGTGGATTGCTGCCGGAAAGCCCTTGCTCGTTGGATGAACCGACGGTCGCACAGGGGATTTCAGCGATCAAGATCTTGCCGATGATTGTCACGTACAGCCACATCCGCGCAACGTTCGTGCCACATTGCGAATGCCGCTCGCTGCCGGGGAGTGACTACCGCCGGCGCCTTGACGCCTGACCCGGCTGTGGAGGTGTGGGTTCGGCAGCAGGGGCAGGGCCAGGGCGCTGGGCAGCCTGGCGAGGTGCGGCGATCGGAGCGGGAAGGTCGGCAAGCCGCCGGAGCCGCCAGACTAGGACCTCGCTGACGGACCCCGCTGTGGACAGTTCCCGCGAGTCCACGGCCTGCTTCAGAAGCGCGGCGGCGTTGCGCCCGGCCTGTTCCGCCTCCTGGAGACTGGCTGCCAGGGCGGGCCAGCCCGGCTCGTCCTGGAGCCGTCGGGCCACCTCCGGCGGCAGCACGGACAGGACGGTCCGCGCGTGCCTGCGCTGTAGCGGAGCGGGGAGGCGCTGCCCGTTCGCGTGCATCACCGCCATGGGCGCCTGGGCCGCCGCTGTAGGCGGCACGGAGGTGTTCAGCGGTGCGTTGGGAGGCTTCGGCCTGCTGTGCGTGGCCGCGCGCGGCGTACCAGCGGGCGGCGGCGATGGCGGCTAGGAGCAGGACGTCCAGGACCACGGCGGTGGCGGTCCCGTCTGGGCCGCGACCGAGGGCGGGGCCGGAGTGGATGATCTGGCGGGCCGCGCGGCGCAAGCCCTGCATCTGCGCGTCACGGGCCTGGATGTGGGAGCGGGTGGCACGCTCGAAATACCGTGCAGCGTCTCGCGGTTCGGTGCGGGTGTACGCGGGCGAGGTCTGGACGAGCGCGTCGAGGACCTCGCCGACCCCCTTCATGTGGGCGGCGACCGTCCCGTCGTCGGCGGAGCCTATCGCCACCAGGACGTTCTCGGTAGCCTCGGTGGCGAACAGGCGGGCCCGGGCGGGCGCCGACCGGCCGAAGGGCGTTGCGGGGGTGGGGTGTTCGGCCTCGGTGGCGGTGTGCGTGAACCGCTTGCGGATCTTGGGCAGGGACAGGTCGGGTGCGAGTGTGGAGTCGGCGAACCAGATGGGTTCCTGGTCGCCGTTGCGGTCACCGGGCATCGCGGCCGCCGCGGAGGACACCTCGGGCACCCGGATCCCGCGCAAGTCCCGGCACATCGTCGACTACGCGCCGGGCGTGGTCGTCGACCGCGCCACCGGGACCACCCCGCCCGCCGCGGCCCTCCTCCAGCCCGGCGACCTGGTGCTGTTCAACGCCGACTCCAGTGACGACGGGGTCAGCCCGACCGTCGACCACGTCGGCATCTACCTGGGTCTCGACGACGGCGGCAAACGCCGCTTCTTCTCCAGCCACAAGACGGTCAACGGGCCCACCATGTCCGACCTGGGCGGCGAGTCTCTGCTCGACGGCTCGGGGACATACGCCAAGACACTGCACACCGTGCGCCGTATCTGAGCCGGGTCAGGAGCCACTCAGCCGACGTCGGCCTCTGAGCGTTCTGGTTGCCCCGGGGGAGCCCTGTAGATGGCCCGCGGCGTAGGCAGGGCTCGGACCCTCCATTCGGGCCCTGCCACGCCGCGGTGGTCGACCTCAGCAGGATGTCGGAGCGAGGTAGTTCAGCACCAGGAGGCCCAGACTCCGTAGCTCCCGACGGCGGCAACATCGCTGATGAGGAGGCCGCTCCCGGCCCAGCGGACGCGGACACGCACTCGGCGCCCTTGCCCGCCCCGGCCGCGCAGCCAGGCAGCACCGGCAGCACCGGCCGGACCGCCGCTCACTCTGCGAGTCCCCGCGGGCCCACAGGGGGGCCAGGAGCATGGAGCGCGGTCCCAGCGATGCGGCGGAGCGTCGCAGGACCCGCCACCGGACACGTCCCCAGGTACCTCCGCCCTCGGAACGGGCCGTACCGCGCGGAGTCCGTGGACGCGCTCGCCCACCGTCGGCCAGGGCCCTGTCGCCCGATCACGGGGTGTGACCGGCGCGGCGGAGAACCGGGCGCAGGACCTCGATGACGCCTGGGTCGTCCACCGTGGACGGGATGGGTTCGTCGCGGCCGTCGGCGATGCCGCGCATCGTCTTGCGCAGGATCTTGCCCGAGCGGGTCTTGGGCAGGGCGGCCACGACCGTGACGTCCCTGAGGGAGGCGACGGCGCCGATGCGCTCGCGTACGAGCTGGACGAGTTCGGCCTCGACCTGGCTCGGTTCGCGGGCTGCGCCGGCCTTCAGGACGACGAAGCCGCGCGGGATCTGTCCCTTGAGTTCGTCGGCGACGCCGATGACGGCGCATTCGGCGACGTCGGGGTGGGTGGCCAGGGCCTCTTCCATGCTGCCGGTGGACAGACGGTGTCCGGCGACGTTGATGACGTCGTCGGTGCGGCCCATGACGAAGACGTAGCCGTCGTCGTCGATGTGGCCGCTGTCGCCGGTGAGGTAGTAGCCGTCATAGGCGGAGAGATAGGAGGCGACGTAGCGGTCGTCGTCCTGCCAGAGAGTGGGGAGGGCGCCGGGCGGCAGAGGGAGCCTCACGACGATCGCGCCGTCCACGCCCGCGGGCGCCTCCTCGCCCGAGGGGTCGAGGACGCGGACGTCCCAGCCCGGCAGCGGGCGGGTCGGGGAGCCCGGCTTGAGGGGAGCGGCCTCGATGCCCACCGGGTTGGCGACGATGGGCCACCCAGTCTCGGTCTGCCACCAGTGGTCGATCACCGGGACGCCCAGCAGGTCGCTCGCCCAGTGATAGGTCTCGGGGTCGAGGCGCTCGCCGGCCAGGAAGAGATAGCGCAGGTGGGAGAGGTCGTAGTCCGCGGTGAGCGTCCCCGTGGGGTCCTCCTTGCGGATGGCCCGGAAGGCGGTGGGCGCCGTGAACATGGTCTTGGCCCGGTACTCGGCGGCGACGCGCCAGAACTGGCCCGCGTCCGGTGTGCCGACCGGCTTGCCTTCGTACAGGACCGTCGTGGCGCCGGCCAGCAGGGGCGCGTAGACGATGTAGGAGTGCCCGACGACCCAGCCGACGTCGGAGCCGGTGAACATCGTCTCGCCGGGGCCCACGTCGTACACGGCGTCCATCGACCAGTGCAGGGCGACCGCGTAGCCGCCGCAGTCACGTACGACTCCCTTGGGCTTTCCGGTCGTTCCGGACGTGTAGAGGATGTACAGGGGATCGGTGGCGGCGACGGGAACGCAGTCGGCCGGCGACGCGGCGGCGACCAGCTCGGCCCAGTCGAGATCGTCCGGCCCCAGCGCGGCCGGCTCCTGCGGGCGTTGCAGGATCACGCTCGTCTCCGGCTTGTGGACGGCGAGCTCGATGGCCCGGTCGAGCAGGGGCTTGTAGGCGATGACACGCTTGCCCTCGATACCGCAGGAGGCGGAGACGACCACCTTGGGGGCGGCGTCGTCGATGCGGAGGGCGAGTTCGTGCGGGGCGAACCCGCCGAAGACGACCGAGTGGACCGCGCCGATGCGCGCGCAGGCCAGCATCGCGACGGCGGCCTCGGGGACCATCGGCATGTAGATCACCACGCGGTCGCCGTGCCCCACGCCGAGCTGTGCGAGCGCTCCGGCGAAGGCCGCCACCTCGTTGCGCAGCTGGGCGTAGGTGTAGGTGCGGCGGGTGTCGGTCACGGGGCAGTCATAGACGAGCGCGGGTTGTTCGCCTCGGCCGGCTTCGACGTGCCGGTCGAGCGCGTTGAAACAGACGTTGAGCCGCCCGTCGGGAAACCAGCGGTAGAAGGGTGCGCTCGAGGAGTCCAGGGCGCGGTGCGGAGTGACATCCCAGTCGATGCCCTCTGCCGCCTTCAGCCAGAAGCTCTCCGGGTCCTCGGTACTGGCGCGGAAGACATCCTCGTACGTTCCCATCGCGCACTCCTTTGTGGCATCGAGGGACGGTGGTGGGGCTGCGTGCGGAACCGTGTCGGACACAAGTACCGTATGCCGGACGGCATGGTCGAGCAGGATGCCGGAGTCCGCCGCGCCGGTCACCGATATCGCGGTGGTCGGCCCGGCCGTCAGGCGCAGCTTTCGCTCACGCGCCGAGGTGCTTGCGGAGCCACTGACCCATCTGCTGGATCGCCCGGTCCACCTCGGGTACGCGTCCCGCGCCCAGGACGAACGAGTGCTGTCCTTCGGGCATCGAGTGGACCTCGGTGGTGACCTTGAAGTCCGCGAGTCGGCGTCCGAGCTGGGCGCCGTCGTCGGCGAGGGTCTCGTACTCGCCGTAATAGACGATCGTGGGCGGCAGGCCGGTCAGGTCGGCGTTCACGAGGCTGATCTGCGGGTCGGCGAAGTCCACTCCGGGCTCCTGCAGCCAGGCTCCCCGGAAGAGCTCGAGGGTGTTCCTGCTGAGCATCTTGTCGTTCTCTTCGTTCGCGTCCACCGACGCGTTCTGGATGGTGAGATCGGTCCACGGCGAGACGCTGACGATCGCGCCCGGGGCCGCCTCGCCCTTGGCGATCAGACGCAGCGGGAGCATCACCGCGAGGGTGCCGCCGATCGAGTGGCCGGTGCTGCCGATGTTCTGAGGCTGGTAGCCCTGCGAGAGCAGCCAACGGTAGGCGGTCTCGGCGTCGTCGAGCTGCGCGGGGTAGGGGTGTTCGGGCGCGAGGCGGAAGTCCACGACGAGGGAGCGGGCGCCGGCCGCCTTCGCGATGTGGCCGGCGGCCTTGCGGTCCGAGTGCATCGAGGCGGTGACCGATCCGCCGAAGTGGAAGTGGAGCAGCGCCTTGTCGGGGGCGGCGCCCTCGGGGATGGCCCACAGGGCGGGGACGCCGTCCGCGTCCACCTCGGCGTAGGTGACGCCTTCCGGCTCGGTCGACGCCTTGTGGTTCGAGTCGACGATGTCCCGGATGACGGCCAGGTCGAGGCCGGGTGTCGACGACTTCGCGCTCACACTCGCGAGGAACTCCGCGAACTCGTGCGCCTCTGGGCTCACTCCCATGGTGGTGCTCCTTCTCTCCTTCTCAGGCGGGTGCCGTGCCGGGTTCCCCTGCGGCATCCGGGTTGTGCTGGTCATGACGCTACTTGCTGAGTATAGGAAAGTAAACTCAGATGAGGTTGGAATCATCCCATGGATGCGAGGAGGCTCTTCCGGGGCATCGGTGGGAGCGATGCGGGCGATCCTGCTCCCGCGCCAGGTCTGGTGCGGCTCGTCTCACGGGAGTGCTCGCGGAGACTGCATCTGATCTGGGTCGAAGCGGTTGCATCGACCACCTCGTCGGCTGGGCCGCCCACGAGCCCGACCTCACCTCCAGGCCGTCAACGCGGCGACGACACCTGCGGGGAGCCCCGAGGTGTCCCAATTCCCAACTCGGCGCCGCCTGTTGAATCGCCGTACACGAGGGTGTGATCGGCGCGCGTTCACGGCACCGGAAGCTCCTTGGCGGTCACTCCGGGAGCAGTTCGGCGGCCCGTTCGGCGACCTCATGCCGAAGGGCGGTCCACAGGGCGCGTACGGCAGGGTGCGTCACGGCCTCGCGGCGGACGGCCAGGGTGATGGGGAGCCGGATGTCGATCTCGTCGGCGAGGAGCCGGCGCAGCTGCGTCCGCTGGGTCAGGAAGGCCGGCAGGACGCCGATGCCGGCTCCTTGCTGGGTGGCTTCGAGCTGGGCGAAGACGTTCGTCGAGGAGAATGCCGGGGTCATTCCGGGAAGGTGGCGTTCGATGTCGAGGTCGCCGACCTGCAGCATCGACTCGATGTAGAAGATGAGCGGGTGCTCGCGCAGCTCGGCCACCGTCTCCGGCCGGCCGTACTTGGTGAGGTAGTCGTCACAGGCGTAGAGACCCAGCGTGTAGTCGGTGAGGTGCTCGGTCACCAGGCGGCTGCTGGAGGGAACGCCGATGACGAGAGCGAGATCGAAACCGGACGGGCGCAGGGCGAGCTGCCGTGTCGCGGTGATGAGTTCGACCTGGAGCTGAGGGTGTTGGCGGCGCACCCGCACGAGGGCGGGTGTGGCGAAGGTGGTGCCGAAGCCGTCGGGCGCGCTGACGCGCACCGTACCGCGCAGGGACGGCGAGTCCTGGCCCGCCACGGTGTCGACGACGCGGTCGATGGCCTCCTCGATCGCGCGGGCGTTCTCCGAGACGGCTCGTCCGATGTCCGTCAGCGTCCATCCTTCCGTGCCGCGTTCGATGAGGCGCAGGCCGATGCTCTTCTCCAATGCGGCGATACGGCGTGACACGGTGGTGTGGTCCACGCCGAGTGCGTCGGCGGCTGTCACCAGACGTCCGGTACGGGACACCGCGAGCAGGTAGCGCAGATCGTCCGCCCGGAGTTTGCGCGGATCGACGGAGCGATGGGAGTCGGCCGGCCGCGGGGCGGGGTTCTCATCCTGGGAGCGGGGGTGCACGGCCCGACCATATCTGCGTTTCTGCACAGTGGCTGTGCGCTATTGGTGGTTGATTGCACACGGCCCCGGACCGCACAGTCAGGGCAGCGGGCGCGACATGCCCCGTTGTTCTTGCCGAAAGGGCCGCCATGGTCGCCAGCCTTTCCCTCCCGCGGATCCTGCGCGTCGGCGGCGGTGCCGTCGGCGCACTGGGCGACGTCATCACGGGGCTGGGACTGCGCCGCCCGCTGCTGGTGACGGACGCGTTCCTCGCCGGAACCGGTGCGGCGGAACGACTGACGGCGACGCTGAGGGATGCCGGAGTGCAGCCGCGCCTCTTCGCCGGCACCGTCCCGGATCCGACGACCGACTCGCTCGACGCGGGCCTGACCGTGCTGCGGGAACACGGGGCGGACTCGGTGATCGGATTCGGCGGCGGCAGCCCGATGGACACCGCCAAGGCCCTCAGTTTGTTGGGCGTCCAGGGCGGCCGGATGCGGGACTACAAGGCCCCGCACACCAACCACGGCCCGGCGCTCCCGGTGATCGCGGTCCCGACGACCGCGGGCAGTGGCTCGGAGGCCACCCAGTTCACCATCATCACCGACAGCGCCACGGACGAGAAGATGCTCTGTCCGGGGCCGGCGTTTCTGCCGGTCGCCGCCGTCGTCGACTTCGAACTGACTTTGTCGATGCCGGCCCGGCTGACCGCTAACACCGGCGTCGATGCGCTCACACATGCCGTCGAGGCCTACGTGAGCCGCAAGGCCAATCCGTTCTCCGACGGCCTTGCTCTGAACGCGATCCGGACCATCGGTCACCACCTTCGCCGCGTCTACACCGATGGGGGAGACCTCAAGGCTCGCGAGGCGATGATGCTCGCCGCGACCCAGGCCGGCATCGCCTTCTCCAACTCCAGCGTGGCGCTGGTGCACGGCATGAGCCGCCCGATCGGCGCTCACTTCCACGTCGCCCACGGTCTGTCGAACGCGATGCTCTTCCCCGCGGTGACCGCGTTCTCCGCGCCCGCCGCCGAGAGCCGGTACGCCGACTGCGCCCGCGCCCTCGGAGCCGCCACCGACGGCGACAGCAACGCCTTGGCCGCCGGTAAGCTCGTCGAGGCGCTCCGAGCCCTGTGCCAGGATCTTGAGGTGCCCACCCCTCAAGCCCACGGCATCGACAAGGACGAGTGGTTCCGCCTGTTGCCCCTCATGGCCGAGCAGGCGCTCGCGTCCGGATCCCCCGCCAACAACCCCGTCGTACCCACCGTGGTCGAGATCCAGGATCTCTACGCGCAGATCTACGCCTGACACCCGGCGAGTGAGGAAACCCTGATGGCCAGGACAGCCAGGTCCGCGCGGAGACGAGATGACGACCGATGACTGATACCGCCGCGGCCGAGGTTCTCGCCGACGTCCACCGGGGCGTCGGCCGGATCCTTGTGAACCGGCCCAAGGCGCTCAACGCCCTGACGACAGGCATGGTCGCCGCCATCGACCGTGCGCTCGCCGGGTGGGAGCACATACCGTTGTCCGCTGTGGTGCTCGCCAGTACCAGCGCGAAGGCGTTCTGCGCCGGCGGGGACATCCGCACGATCCGCGAGCACAGCCTCGCCGGGGATGCCGAGGCCAGCGAGCGGTTCTTCGCCTCCGAGTACCGGCTCAACGCCCGGATCGCCGAGTATCCCGTTCCGATCGTGTCGCTGATCGACGGCCTGTGCATGGGCGGCGGCCTCGGTCTGTCCGTCCACGGCATGTTCCGCGTCGTCACCGAGCGCGCGGTGCTGGCGATGCCCGAGACCGGGATCGGGTTCTTTCCCGACGTCGGGGCCGGCTACTTTCTGCCTAGGCTGCCCGGCGCGATCGGCATGTACCTGGGACTGACCGGGCACCGACTCGATGCGGCCGACGCCCTGTACGCGGGGCTGGCCACGCACTTCGTCCCCGCGGACGGGCTCGAGGCGGTCGGGGAGGCCCTGACCGACAACCCAGGTGACCCGGTGGACGTCGTCCTGAACCGCCTTGCCGGCCGCTCCCCGGTCGCGGAGAGCAGGCTGGCGGAGGTACGCGGGGATGTGGACTGGGCGTTCGGCGCGCCGACCCTCGGCGAGATCGAGAAACGCCTGCGCCACCTCGACACCCCGTGGGCGGCAGCCGCGCTGGCTGCCCTGGAGTCCGCATCGCCGCAGAGCCTGGAGATCACTCACGCTCTGCTGGCCCGGGGCAGGCAGCGCACGTTGCGCGAATGCCTCGACGCCGAACTCGCCCTCACGCGCACCACTATCCGCACCTCGGACTTCCTGGAGGGCGTCCGCGCCGCTCTGGTCGACAAGGACCGCACCCCCAACTGGCGACGTGCGTCGCTCGGCGGACCGACGCTGCCGTCCTGAGCAAGTCCGCCGTGAGCAGGACTTTTCAACGAGACGGGAGCGCGGGCCCCGCCGACTGGTTGTCTCGTGCGCGGGAGCGGAAGGCGCTTTGGTCAGTCATGCGTCCGTCGTGAGCGTCGAGAGCTGCGAGCCGTCGGTGCGTGTCGCCCGACCTGGCAAATCCTCGTCTCTCTGCCCGGGCGAACTCAGGCGGGCGTGGCGGTTCGTCCGGCGTGATCACTCTCCTGACACCCAGCGGATGCGGGGCCTTGACCAGGGCTCGGGGCGCCGTAGAGCCGTGTGGAGCGCTGTGTCGCGAGCCATTTGGCGGGCGGAATGGCATCGAGACGCCTACAGCGTCGGCTCTCGGCGACCGTAGTCGACATTGGATCGCCGACGTTGTCGTCGCCCCTCGGGTGACCGTGCCGGACGGAGGGGCTGTGGCCGGCACGGTCTCAGTCGTTGTCGGGCACCATCGAGACCACGACTTTGCCGGCCTTGGTGCGGCCCTGCTCGACGTGTGCCATCGCCTTGAGTGTCTGGTCGAACGGGAAGGTGCTGTCGATGACCGGGCGGAGCTTCCCGCTGTCGTAGAGGGCGCCGAGTTTGCGCAGCTGGGAGCCGTCGGCCTGCATGAAGAAGAACTGGTAGCGCACCCCCAGTGCCTTGGCCTGCTTGCGGATCTTGCGGCTGAGTACGTTCATGACCACGCCCATGAACGATGGGGCTCCGAGCTGCTTGGCGAAGCCGGCGTCCGGCGGGCCGACGACGCTGATGGCCAGGCCGCCGGGCTTCAGCACGGTCAGCGACTTCTCGAGGTTCGCTCCACCCAGGGAGTCCAGCACCAGGTCGTAGCCGGACAGCACCTTCGAGAAGTCCTCCTTGGTGTAGTCGACGACGACGTCGGCGCCGAGGCTCCTGACCAGCTTCTCCGTGTCGGTATTCGTGGTCGTGGCGACCGTGGCGCCGAGGTGCTTGGCGAGCTGGATGACTGTCGAGCCGAGGCCGCCGGCACCGGCGTGGATGAGTACCTTCTGACCCGGCTTCACATGGGCGCGGTCAACGAGAACCTGCCAGGCGGCCAGGGCCACCAGCGGCACTGCGGCTGCCTCTTGGAGGGTGAGGGAGGTCGGCTTGGGCGCGACGTCGTCCATGTCGATCGCGATGAACTCCGCGAAGCCTCCGATCCGCAGGTCGCGCGGACGGGCGTAGACCTCGTCGCCGACTTTGAGGCCGTGTACGGCGGAGCCGACCCGTGTCACGATTCCGGCCACGTCGTGGCCGAGCACGAACGGTAGCTTGTACTTCAGGAGCTGTTTGAACTCCCCGTTGCGGACCATTTTGTCCAGCGGGTTGATGCTGGCGGCGCTCACTTTGACCAGGACGTCGCGGTCTCCGACGGTGGGCTCGGGAACCTCTGCGGCGCGTGCGCCGTCCTTGCCGTACTTCTCGACGACGAATGCCTTCATGCCGGCCGCCTTTCCATGTGGGTGTTTCTGGTGGTGTCGATTGATTCTTCGCGCAGGTCCCCCTGCGCGCCCGTTTCTCGCGTGCGGCCGGGTTGATGTGCTGGTCATGACGCTACCTACTGAGTATAGAAAAGTAAACTCAGGTGCTGTTAAGGTCACCCCCATGAAGGCGAGGGCCGAAGCGCTTCAGGACGCCGGCATGGACTCCCGTCTCGACCGGGACATGTCGAACTGCTCGATCGCCCGGACCCTTGAGGTCGTGGGTGAGAAGTGACGATCCTGATCCTGCGCGAGGTCTGGTACGGCTCGTCCCGCTTCAGCGACTTCGAACGCGTCCTCGGCTGTCCTCGCAATCTTCTCGCGGCGCGGCTTCGGATGCTCGTGGAGGAAGGGATCCTGGCCACCGAGACCTACAAGGAACCGGGCTCGCGGGGTCGGCCGAAGTACGTGATCACACCCAAGGGTGTGGATCTGGTCCCGGCCGTGACGGGACTCCTGCAGTGGGGCGACCGCTATCGCGCCGACCCGGAGGGCCCGGCCGTGCTGGCGCGACACCGCGGATGCGGCGCGCACGTCGACGCCCAGATCCGCTGCGAACGGGGCCACGCCGTGCAGGCGGAAGACATCGAGAGCGTCCCCGGCCCTGCGTTTCGGATGAGGACCGTCGAGTGAGCTGAGCGCGGTTGCGCCAGGAGTTCGTGGTGGGCTCAGTCTGCCGGTGGGCTCAGCCTGCCGGGGTGTGCCCACTTCGTCTGGCCCTGGCCTGGTGGAGGCGGACCTTCGTGCCGTTGCCGCAGCGGGACATGGAGCACCAGCGGCGGTTGTGGGCGGGGGAGCGGTCCAGGAGGCGTGCGGCGCACAAGTCCGCGCCGCGGACGCGTACGCGCCGGATCTCGGCGGACAGGAGCAGGTCGACGGCGTCCTGGGTGATCAGTGCCGGCGCGGCTGCGGGACCGGTGGCGATGCTCGTGGTGCCGGCAGGCTCCAGGCGTCCGTCCGTGATGGCTATGTGCAGGGTGGGTCGGGGCCTCGGCTGCTGCTCGGTTGAGCGTTGTGACGTCGCTGGATGCGGGTAGCCGGCCACCGGCAGCCGCGCGTACGGCTCGGTCGACCGCCTCGCGCAGTCGTCGGCCCGACGTCGGGGCGGCGGCAGCGGGCGGGGCTCCGCAAGATCGGTTATGGGAAGTACGTCCTTGCCGACGCATGGAACCAATCCCCTTGACGGGCCCAACACGCCCTTCACTACCTGGCGTTGGGCCCAGCCGCACACCCCGTGTCCAGGATTTCGGTCAAGGCCGGTGCGGTGCGGTCAGGGCTTTGTGGGTCGACTCCAGGATTTTCTCCGACAGTTCTGTGCCCGCCGTGGCTCGGGCAAGCAGGATTGCGCCGACCAGCGTGGCCACCATGGGAAGGCCGTCGTTGGCGTCGGTAGACAGCCACCCGGCGAATTCCTCGACTCCGGCCGCATACGTTTCGCGCACTTCCCCAGCTGTGGGCTCGCGAGCCATGTCCCCTGCGAATCCCGCGGTGGGACAACCGGTGCCGGGCTGGTCGCGGTGCTCGGCCGACAGGTAGAAGTCGACGAGGGCGCCGCGCGCGGTGTCGTGATCGCCGTGGGCCGTATCGAACGAAGCCAGGAGCAGGTCAAGGTCCCCGAAAGCGGCCTCAGCCGCCTCGGCCACCAGGGCCTCCTTGGAGGGGAACTGCTTGTAGAAGCCGCCCGTGGTCAGGCCGATGGACTTCATCAGATCGGCGACGCTGATGCCGTTCACGCCGCGCTCCCGGAAGAGCTGGGAGGCCGCGGCGACCGCGCGCCTGCGGTTCTCCATCGCTTGTGCTTGCGAAACGCGACTCATCAGTCACCTGCCCATGTTAGATAGTGAAGTGCATCTATCATACGCGACGTGCGGGCGGGCGGTCGCGGTGCCCTCTTTCCGTACGGCTTTTTCTCGCGGTCGCAAGGCGAGGAGCTCGTGGGTCCGCATCCGAACCTGGAGCGGCTTTCGGCCGTGTGATGCCTCTGAGGGCGGTGGTCCACGGCGACCATGAGCCCGAGGAGTCTCCATCCGAATCTGATCGGCCGCCAACCCTGTAGCCACGGGTGCACGTCGAGCAGTCTTCGGCCGCGGGCGGTCACTGGGGGCGTCGGGGCCGTTGACTGGACCGCGTTAGATACTTATCGTAATCTAAAGCGGGGTCGACGCTTCGGCCCCTACTCATCCGCCAGCCCAGAAATGAGTTCCACCTCATGTCCATGCAGAACAAGACCGCTGTCGTCACCGGCGCATCCGCCGGCCTGGGTGCCGCCTACGCGCAGCGGTTTGCCGACCGGGGCTACGACCTGATCCTGGTGGCCCGCAACACCGCGCGGCTGGAAACGCTGGCGTCGGACATCCGCAGCCGCACGGGCCGTGCGGTGGACGTCGTCACCGCCGACCTCACCAATGCGGCGCAGATCGCCGTGGTCGAGGAGCGTCTGCGCACCGACGAGAGCATCGAGGTACTGATCAACAACGCCGGCGGGGGGCTGTTCACCCCGCTGGCAACCTCCGACGCCGCGGCCTCCGAGGCGCTGATCAACCTCAATGTGACCTCGCTGACCAGGCTGACCACCGCTGTCCTGCCGGGCCTGACGGCCCGAGGGCACGGCACCGTGGTGAACGTCTCCTCTGCCCTGGCTCTCAACATCCTGCCCGTCAGCGCTGTCTACAGCGGCACCAAGAGCTACGTGCTGACGTTCACCCAGGCTCTGCAGCAGGAGCTCGCCGAGAGCCCCGTGACGGTGCAGGCCGTGCTGCCGGGCGCTGTCCGTTCGGAGTTCTGGGACGGCTCCGGCGCCGACCTTGAGGCGTTCCCCGACGAGTGGATCATGAGCGTGGACGACGCCGTCGACGCGGCGCTCGCGGGCCTGGACGCCGGGGAGCCCGTCACCATCCCGTCACTGCCGGAGATCAGCGACTGGGAGTCGTTCGAGAAGGCCCGGCAGACGCTCGTCCCGAACCTGTCGCGGCGGGTCCCGGCCGCTCGCTACCGCGGCTGACCGCCGCACCGACTCCGGTGCGGCAGTCCCTTTGTGACAACGGCCCGGCCGCTGCCGCACACGACTGATGCGCCCTGTGGCGTGGGGCAGTCATGTACGCGGCAATCCCGCCGTACCGTCGACTGCCCCTCCACCGCAGTCCGCCTTCCACGGTGGAAGGTCACTGGACCCATCCGGCCGGTCACCGCCTACGCGCTACCCCGCGGGGCAGGCAGCCCGCCACCTCGCAGCTCTCTCTCACCCTTTATTTGAGGAAACATCCATGTTGAACGCCCTGTGGAACCCGATCGTCGCCGGCGAGATCTCCCTGCCGCACCGGCTGGCCATGGCCCCCCTGACGCGGAACCGGTCCACCCCGGAGGGTGTGCCGACCGAGCTGAACGCCGAGTACTACGCCCAACGCGCCTCGCACGCCCTCATCATCACCGAAGGCACCCAGCCCAGCGCCGACGGCCAGGGCTACCCGGTGACCCCGGGCATCTACACCGAGGAGCACATCGCCGGCTGGCGCAAGGTCACCGACGCCGTGCACAAGGCCGACGGACGCATCGTCATCCAGCTCATGCACGCCGGACGGATCGCGCACCCCGACAACACCCCCCACCACCGGCAGCCGGTCGCCCCCTCGCCGGTCCAGCCGGCGGGCACCATGTTCACCGCCTCAGGGCTCCAGGAGATGCCGGTACCGCGCGAACTGTCCACCGAGGAAGTCGCCGCGACGGTCGAGGACTTCCGACGCGCCGCCGCGGCCGCCGTCGCGGCGGGCGCCGACGGCGTCGAGATCCATGGTGCCAACGGCTACCTCCTGCACCAGTTCTTCGCCACCAACACCAACCAGCGCACCGACCAGTACGGCGGCTCCGTCGAGAACCGCATCCGCTTTGCCGTCGAGGTCGCCACCGCCGTGGCCGACGAGATCGGCGCCAGCCGCACCGGCATCCGGATCTCCCCCGGCAACCCGTTCAACGACATCGCCGAGAGCGACACCCACGAGCTGTACCCCGCCCTCGTGCGCGCCCTCGCCCCGCTCAACCTCGCCTACCTGCACATCGGAAACCACGGCGGCGACGACGAACTCCTTGCCACCCTCCGCAAGCTGTGGCCGAACACCCTGGTCCTCAACCGGGCCGGCACCGACATCGCCACCCGCGCCAAGGACGTCGAAGACGGCATCGCCGACGTCATCACCGTGGGCTCGATGGCACTCGCCAACCCCGACCTGGTCGAGCGCATACGCACCGGCGCGCCGCTGAACACGCCCGACCCCGCCACCTTCTACGGCGGCGGCGAGGCCGGCTACACGGACTACCCCACCCACACCGCCTGACAAAACCCCCGCCATACCGGTCCTGGCGGGGCCGGTACGCCCAAATGGCCCCATGGAGGCAACCACGTGTCTGAGCACGCTGCTGTTGAACTGAGCCCGGAAGCGATCGAATTCGCGGACTTTTTCGCCGCGATGGTGATTCCCGAGTCCGAACTGGACGCGACGCGCACCCGGGTGGAGAGCTCCCATCTCATGGCACGGGAGCCGGAAGGTGTCACCTATCGGGAGGTGGACGCGGGTGGCGTGCTGGGTATCTGGTGCGAACCCGTCGGCTCCAACACCGACTACGTCCTCCTGCACAGTCACGCCGGGGGTTCCGTATTTTCGTCGGCGGTCGTCGACCGGAAGCTCGCAGGCCATATCGCCAAGGCCGCCGGTGCCCCCGTACTGGTCCTGGACTTCCGGCGGGCACCGGAACACAAGTACCCGGCTCAGGTGGACGACGCGGAGGCGGCCTTCAACTGGCTGCTCTCCGAAGGGTACGAGCCGGGGAACATCATCACGATCGGCCACTCGATCGGCGGGTTCATCGCCGTCGCCCTGGCGCTTCGCCTCCGCGACAAGAAGCAGCCCCTGCCCGGCGCCATCGTGTCGATCTCCCCCTGGTGCGACCTCGAGATCGCCAACGAGACCATCGCGGCCAACGCCGGGACGGACAAGATCCTCAGCAAGGACCTGCTGGAGTTCTTCCGGGACGCCTGGATCGGTGGCACGGGCATCGAGTTCACGGACACCCGGATCAATCTGAACCGGGCGGACCTGAGCGGTCTTCCCCCGACCCTCGTCTCCTGGGGCACGTACGAGGTCCTGGCCGGCGAGGACGAGGAGTTCGCCGCCCGCGTCAAGGACGCCGGAATCGACACGGCGACCGTGGTGGTCCCCGGCGGCCAGCACTCGTACGTCTACGGTGCCGGCCGGATTCCGGAGACCGACGCCGCCATCGCCCAGATCGGCGCGTGGGTCCGGGAGAAGACGAAGATCTGACCGAATGGTACCGGCGCGGCAGTTGCACGATTTGCGCGCCTGCCGGATCGGGACGGTGGACGGACGCCGGCATGGCCTGCAGCGGCGCGCAGGTCCGCTGCGCCCGCGGCCTCGTCCCGGTCCGGCAGGCGACGGTCCGGACTGCCGACCAAGACGGCGGCTTCAGCTATGCGCGCGCATCGTCGCGCGCGTAGCTCGCCGACTTCCGTCGCCGTCCGGGCCGTGGATCCGTCTCGTCCGGTCGACAGCGACAGCGACAGCGGCAGCGACAGCGACAATGACGTCGCCGCAGCCGTCGGCAATCCGAGCCTGGTTCCACTGTCGTCCGCTCAGCCCGGGATCACGTCTCGGCGACCGGGTGAGGCCCGGGCGTATACGCGGGAGGCCATCGAGGTCGGTTCGGCGGGGCGCGAAGTCGATCATGTCCTGCGGGGCAACGGGCGGCGGAGTGCACGGCACTCGGCTGATGTCTCACCGCTGCCTGGCCCACGACCGCGAGGTCGATGGCTCACGACCGGAGGCGGGCACCTGTTCCCAGCCGGGCGGTGACGTCGCGGGGACTGAGGGTGGAGTGTTCCGTGGAGCACTCCACGACGACGCGGACCGGGGCGTCGCACTCGGTGTGGCGGACGTCCAGCAGAGGCCCCTCGGAGCCGAGGGTGTATGCCTCGCCCCACTGGCTGAGCGCCATCAGGACGGGCCACAGGTCCCAGCCCTTGCGGGTCAGGCGGTATTCGTTGCGGGAGCGGCTGCCGGGCTCCTGGTAGGGGACGGTCTTCAGGATGCCGGCCGAGGTCAACTTGCGGAGGCGGTCGCTGAGAACGGCTTCCGACAGGCCGATGTGGCGGTGGAAGTCGTCGAAGCGGCGGACACCATTGACGGCGTCACGCAGGATCAGCAGCGTCCATTTCTCCCCGATCACGTCGAGCGTGCGCTGGACGGGGCAGTTCTCCGTGCTCGCCTCAAGCCACTCCATCCCGCCATCGTAAGGGTCTGCCTTCGCCATTGACAGTCAGGTGACCCAAAGCCTAGCTTCGCTGGAAAAAGTCAGCAGAAAATCAGAGGGAAGGGCGCTGGACCGTGGGGCGAACGCGTACGTATCACTGGGACGATCCCGCGATCTCGGCGGAGGCCGCCGGGCGCATGGCCGGCATCGACTTCCTGCGCGAGGTGCAGGCGGGGCGACTGCCGAGGGCGCCGATCAGCCACACCGTCGACTTCTCCCTGGACGAGGTGGAGCCCGGCAGGGCGGTCTTCTCCCTGACGCCTGGCGAGGAGCACTACAATCCGATCGGCAGCGTGCACGGCGGCATCTTCGCCACCCTGCTCGACTCGGCGGCGGGCTGCGCCGTCCAGTCCACCCTCCCGCTGGGCATGGCGTACACCTCGCTCGACCTGACGGTGAAGTTCCTGCGACCGATCACCGTGGACACGGGCCCGGTGCGCGCCATCGGCACGGTGGTCAACAAGGGCCGCCAAACCGCCCTCGCCCAGGCCCAGTTGGTCGACGCGACGGACCGACTGCTCGCCCACGCCACCAGCAGCTGCATGCTCTTCCCGGTGCCCGCCCCTCGGGTGTGACTCCGCGGGCAGGGCCCTCCGTCCGTGGGCCCGTGGGGAGCCGGCACAACAGAGGGTGCGTCGACGTTCCACTCGGCGGCGGCCCGTTGCCCCTTGGTGGCTCGTCGGCTGTGAGGCCGGTGTGTGTCGCAGACATGCCTGGGCGCCCCGGGGGATATGCCCCCCTCGGGCGCCTCGTGCTGTGCTCAGGCGGCGTGGACGGGTGGTTGGTGGAGCAGGCAGCGCCGCCGCCGTAGAAGGTGTTGGTGCGATGTCGGTGCCGGCCGGGGCATGGCAGGTCCTTGTAGCCTGCGAGCGCCACTCCGTCGAGCGCCGGCTCACCTCCCACGCCTGCGAACATCCTCCCGTTACAGGGCCTCGTCACCTGCAAAGTGCTGCGCACCCGGGTCCCGCGTCCTGGCGCGCCTGGGCCGGGACGAGTTACTCCGGTCTCGCGGGTTTCTCCCGGGGCGGCGCAGGTCTTGGAAAGAGGGGAGGGGCGAGCCGAAGCCGAGGAGGCGCAGAATTCGGGGTCCGGTGCACCAGAGCGCCGTCAGAACCGGCGCCACCTGGGCCTCCGTTTCGCGTTGGGTCAGTTGACCCGGCCAAGTCAGGCTCGTCCGGCCTTTCATGCGGCGTGACGTCCAGATGAGGAGGCCGTTCGTGGCAGGGCCGTGAGATGGGCGTAGGCATCCGCCTGCTCATGCCGCCGCGCAAGAGGGGCGCGAAGAGAGCTGGGCGAGGGCGTCACGCGGGCCGCTGCGTGCGGCGGTCGGTAGCGGAGTCTCCCCGGTTCGGCGGCAGCCCTGTTCCCGTGCCGCGGCAGGTTGCGCAAGGAGGGGCATCGGAGAGAAGCCGCGGGCAGGGATGCGAGGCCACCCGGGCCGGCGGCCTCGCAGTGCTGAGCGGTCATCGCACCGGGCGCGAGCGCCGTGGTGAGCGTGCTTCCCGCCACTCATGTGAGTACGGTCATAATCTAAAGTCTGATCAGACCCTTGTTCGCAGGCCGACCCCTTTCTTATGATCGTATGGTCGTAATGTAAAGCTCAATGAGCGTGCGGGCGGCGCGTCCTGCGAACCCGAGGGCCAAAGAGGCCCAGCACTCTCTCAGTCGAAAGGGACTTCCCATGAAGTCGCTGGTCTTGCCGAAGACGACGCCTGGGGCAGTGGACGAGGCGCGGGGTGCGGAACGGACGGACACCGAGACGGCCGCGGCGCGACGGAGCCCGGGTGCCCCCGGTCCCCTCGCCTCCTTCGCCCGGTTCGTCCTGTTCGGTGGTGGTGTCGGGGTCGCGTCCAGCATTGCCGTGGCCGGGCTTGCCGGACTGATGCCATGGGCTGTGGCGAACGCTGTGATCACCGTCGCCTCGACTCTCCTCAGTACGGAGCTCCACGCACGCTTCACCTTCGGGGCAGGCCATGCCGGATGGCGCCAGCACTGGCAGTCCGCGGGGTCGGCCACGGCCGCCTACGTGGTGACCTCCACCGCGGTGCTCGTCCTGCACCTCGTGCAGCCGGCGGCCGGAGTGCTCTACGAGCAGGTCGTCTACCTCACCGCCGCCGGGCTCGCCGGCACCGGGCGCTTCCTGGTGCTGCGTGTGTTCGTCTTCGCCGGTGGCCGGACCCGGACCACGGTGCGGGCCATGAGCCCGGCGCCGGCACGGGAAACGGGGGCCAATGTGTCGCTGCTCTTCCCGGTACCGGCACTGTGAGTAAACCGTCCGACAGCGTCTCCCTCGCCGATGACCGCCGCCTCCAGTGAGGCCCCGTAGGTCCCGCAGCCGAACCTTCCCACCGGCAAGGCGAGGTGGGCACCGAGTCGGGGAACCAGGGCGTCCATCACCTGCGCACTGCGGTGTGTCGGACGCGACGGCTGGGAGCCGGGCGGAATGCCGCGAGTTCGTACGGAGGGGGAGGTGTGAGGTGCCTCAAGGCCCGCAGCGTCTGCTGCGGGCCTTGAGGCACCTACCGGCCGACACACCGGTGAACAGCGGGTCGGGGATCGCGTCGGCCCGCGCTCGGAGTCGCGGGCCACGTTTCGCGCCGGAGGGTTACTGCCACCGGCAGGTGATCCACACGATCCGGTGTCTGTCCGGCATAGCCGTGCGTCGGCGGCGGTCTGGATATCCTCGACGATGCGGGCGTACGAGGCGCGCTGGGCGTGGGGCGAAGCTCAGGTGGCGGCTGGGGCGCGGGCCGGAGTATCCCCTGGGGCAGGTCGGCAGCTGGGCCACCGGTCTTGCGCCGACTGGGGATCAGGAACGTCAGTGCCGCCGCCACGACCAGCGCACCGGCGCCGAACCAGAGCGCCGGAATCAGTCCGTCCACGAACCGGGAAGCGGATTCGTAGCCGCCCTGGGCGGAGAAGATGGCCGCCAGGGACGCGACACCGATGGCGCCGCCGACCTCTCGGATGGCGTTGTTGGCGCCGGAGGCGATGCCCTCTTCCTCCGGGTGGACCGTGCTCATGACGAGGTTGGCGGTGGGGGCGAAGAACATGCCCATGCCGATTCCGCAGACGATCAGCGCCGGCAGCAGAGCGGTGTACGACACCTGCGGCTCGACGGCCAGCGCCCAGAGGCCCAGGCCCACGGCCTGCAGGGCAAGCCCCACCGCGACGACCGGTCCGCCGCCGATGCGGTCGGAGAGCGCCCCTGCGAGCGGTCCGGCGATCATGGGCATGGCGGTCCAGGGCAGCATCCGCACGCCGGCTTCCATCGGCGAGTAGCCGCCGACCGTCTGCAGATACTGGCTGAGCAGGAAGATCGACCCGAACATGCCCAGGAACATCAGCAGGCTGGCGGCGTTGATGGCGCTGAACGAGGGGTGACGGAACAGGCGCATCGGCAGCATCGGGTGCTTGGCGCGCTGTTCCCAGGCGACGAAGGCGACCAGCAGGAGAGCGCCGCCGATCAGGCCGCCCAGTACCAGGGTGCTGGTCCACCCCTCGGCGTTGCCGCGGATCAGGGCGTAGACGATGCCGAACAGACCGCCGCTGGCCAGAAACGTGCCGGGGAGGTCCAGGCTCGGGTTGGGGCCATGGCTCTCGTTCAGGCGCAGCAGGGCGAGCGGTATCAGCGCCAGGCCGGTCGGGACGTTGACCCAGAAGATCCACTGCCAGGAGAGGTGCTCGGTGAGCGCGCCGCCGATAAGTGGTCCCATGGCGACGGCGATGCCGCTGGCCGCGCCCCAGATGCCGAAGGCGACACCGCGCCGCTCGGTAGGGACGGCGGCCGACAGCAGGGTCAGGGTGAGCGGGGTGATGATCGCGGCGCCGAAGCCCTGCACCGCGCGGGCGGCGATCAGTTCGTTCATGCCCGGTGCGAGCGCGGCCGCGGCGGAGGCGGCGGTGAAGATGCCCAGCCCGAGGACGAACAGCCGTCGGCGGCCGAAACGGTCACCCAGGGAAGCGCCCAACATCATCAGCACGGAGAAGGTGAGCGTGTACGCGCTCACCGTCCACTCGAGGTCTTCCAGACCACCGCCGAGGTCCTCGCGGATGGAGGGCAGAGCGGTGGTGACGATCAGGTTGTCGAGCGCGGTGATGAATCCCGCCGCGCTGGTGATGACCACGGCCCACACGGCGCTGCCGCGCCGGGCCGGTTGCTGGCTTTGCTGTTCCATGACTTCCCTTGACGGACTGGGTTGGTAATTGATCATTTGGATGACGCCGCCGGGGCTCAGCGTGAAACCGAGCCCCGTCAGCGGCAGGCTGAGTGCGGATCCCCGCGTGACTGGACCTCAGCCGGCTGCGGGCAGAGCGTCAGGACCTCTGCGGTCGGCGATGACTGCGGGCGGCGGTGCTGGTCGTGCGGGCCTGACCAGTCCGGTGTCGTAGGCGAAGATCACGGCCTGGACGCGGTCGCGGGCGCCGATCTTGGCGAGGATGTGGCTGACGTGGGTCTTCACGGTGGACTCGGCCAACGACAACCGTTCGCCGATCTCGAGGTTGCTCCAGCCGGAGGCAATGGCGATCAGTACCTCGCGCTCGCGCTGGGTCAAGGGCTCGCGCTGGGTCAGGAAAGCGAGCTGCCGCTTTTGGCCGGGGGCGCGGCCGGGCAGCCGGTCGGAGAAGGCGTCGATGAGCTCGCGCGTCAGGCCGGGGGCGATGACCACGTCCCCGGCGGCAACGGATCGGATACCGGCGACGAGTGCGTCGGGCAGCGCGTCCTTCAGCAAAAACCCCCTGGCACCGGCGCTCAGGGCGTCGTAGGCGTGCTCTTCGATGTCAAAGATGGTCAGGACCAGGACAGGGGAGCGGCCTCCGGACTCCACGATGCGGCGGGTGGCCTCGATGCCGTCCATGCCGGGCATCCGTACGTCCATGAGTACGACGTCGGGGCGCAGTTCGGCGGCTTTGCGGACCGCTTCGGCGCCATGGGCGGCCTCGCCCACCACGGTCATATCGGGGTGCTGTTCCAGAAGCATCCGGAAGCCGAAGCGCTGAAGGGCGCGGTCGTCGACGATGAGAACGGTGGTCATGCCAAGTCTCCGTGTGGGCGGTGGTGGGGACGAGAAGGGCACGGACGGTCCAGTCGCCGCGGGAGTTGGGCCCCGCGGTGACCTCTCCGTGGCAGAGGGCGGCCCGCTCGCGTATGCCGACCGGCCTCTGGTCGCCGCCGTCATGGCCGTCCACCCGTGGGGTGCACGACGGTCCGGTGCCCTCGGCGGTGACGTCTACCGCGTCGAGGGCCGGGGTGCCGATGACGTGCGCCGCGGTGTACGGGGGCGGCGTACTTGGCGACGTTGGTCAGGACTTACAGGACGATGCGGTGGACGGCGAGCCGGGGCACAGGATGAGGCATGCCGTGCCGCCCTCGGTGTGCGGGGTTGCGGTGGGGCCGGCGGCGTGGGCCCACCGCAACCGGGCGTCGAGGTCGACCAGGCCCGACTGGGATGTGTACGGGGTGTCGTCCGGCTTCTCGCCGTCGTCGCGGATGACAGACGGCGTGAGCGGCGTACTTCTCCTTGCTGCCGTTGCTTCGAGATCTTGGTGGTTGCTTCGCGGTCGACATCGGCCGGCCGGTTGAGTGTGCGGAGTTGCCTGTCGAAGTCCCGGGCGGGAACGACATGGTGGAGCGTGCTGATGCCTCCGGTGGTCGGGCCGACGGCGTAGGGCGGTTTCGCGAAGGCGCTGATCAGGTTTCCGACCCTACTGATGAAGGGATGGCAGCGGATCCGTCACCGTATCGGTCATGGAACTGCCAAATCTGGTGGAACGCGGGTACCGGGAGTGGCTCCGGGCGACCGTAGCCCTTTAAGGTTTCAAGCAAATGGACCTGTACGGACGCCGCCAGGAGCAGGCAGCCCTTGACCGGATCCTTGACGGTGCTCGGCAAGGCGACGGGGCAACGCTGGTGCTGTGGGGCGAACCCGGCATCGGCAAGACCGCCCTGCTGGAATACGTGGCCGAGTCCGCCGCTGCGGACTTCACCGTCTTGCGATGCGGGGGCACCCGCCTGGAGTCGGGGCTGACGTTCGCCGCGCTGCACGAATTGCTGTGGCCGGTGACGGAGCGGATCAGTACGCTCCCGGAGCCGCAGGCCAACGCCTTGAACGGGGCGCTCGGTACCAGCAGCGACGCGGCGGACCGGTTTCTGATCGGCGTGGCCGTACTGACGCTCGTCGGCGAGCTGGCCAGGGAACGGCCGGTGCTCATCGTCGCCGACGACGCCCAGTGGCTGGACGAGTCCTCCGCACAGTGCCTGGCCTTCGTCGCGCGCCGACTGCACAACGAGCCCGTGGTCATGCTCCTCACTGGACACGAGGATCCCGGTGAGGGTCCTTGGGAGAAGCTGGCGGCCATGGAGGTCCGGGAGCTGGGCGACGAGGACGCCCGGCTCCTTGCCCGTGCCGTCGCTCCGCACGTGGACGAGGCGGTGATCCGCCGCACGGTTCGCGTGGCGGCCGGAAATCCCCTCGCACTCCACGAGCTGACCCCGTCCGTGGCGGCCGGCGACATCTCGACGAACCCTCTTGCCGATGAGCAGATCGCCGTCGGGCCACGCCTGCGCCGTGCCTTCCGCGCCCGGATCGAGAGGCTGTCCGCGCCTGCCCGCACCGCGCTCCTTCTCGCCGCCGCCGACGACCGTAGTGATCGCAACACCCTGCGCCAGGCCGGGGTTGTGCTCGGCCTCGACGTGGGCGCGTGGGACGAGGCGATGCACTCTGGCCTGCTCACCACGCGCTCTGACGGGCGGATCTGCTTCCGCCACCAACTGATGGAGGCCGTGGTCTACGAGGAGGCGCCGCCCGCGAACCGCCAGGCCGTGCATCATGCGCTCGCCTCCGTCCTGACGGGTGAGAACGCCGACGAGTTGCGCCCCTGGCACCTCGCCGCGGCTTTGGAAGCCGTGGGCCGACTCGACGAGGAGGTGGCCCGGCTGCTGGAAGGGTCGGCCCACCGTTCCTGGGCGCGCGGTGGCTGTGCCACGGCGGCTCGTGCCCTGCGGCGTGCGGCGAAGCTGTCCCCCTCGACGGACGACGCGGCCAGACGACTGGCGCACGGGGCCAAGGCGGCCTGGGAGGCCGGCCACGTCGACGTGGCGCGGGCAATGCTGGAGCGGGCCGAAGGGCTTTCCTCCGCGTCCACGGTCGCGGATCTCAGCGAGGGGCTGCGCGGGCTGATCGAGTTCGCGCACGGCGATCTGGAAACCGCCTGCCGGCAGCTGACCCGGGACATGGAGCGGGTGGCCGATCCCGGGCAGGCGTTCAGGCTCGGCAGTATGGCGCTGCGGGCGGCGTGGGCGGCCGGTCATGGCGCACTTCAGCGCGAGGCGCTCCAGCGGCTCGAGCGGCGGCTCCCGCAAGGGAACTTCCCGAACGCCGATCTGCTGCCGTTGCTGCGCGCATGGTGGACGGAGGACCGGGGCGGCGGCACCGATGACCGCGACCAGGTCGTGGCCCCCGTCGCTGACATCCTCACCCGGCTCAGCGGCAGTTCCTGGCTCCTGATGCCACCGGCACCGCTGGCGGTGGCCTGGGGAATCGAGTCCGCCCTGCAGGAGGCGCTTCGCCGTGAAATCGACACGCTGCGGCACACGGACCAGGTCACTGCCCTGACCCAGGCGCTGGCCCAGACCGTGGCGCCCGACATCGCGCAAGGTTCCTGGACCTCGGCCACGGCGAACGCCCTGGAGGGGCTCCACGTGGCCGAGGGGACCGGCGACGACCACTTGGCGGCGCAGTGCCGCGCCGGTCTCGGATGGCTGGCGGCCGCGCGAGGCGAGGAGCAGACCGTCGCAGACTTCGCCGCCCGGTTCATCGAGGTATGGGTGCCGCGTGGGGTGCGCGTCTTCAGCGCAGGCGCGGAGTGGAACCTCGGCATGACGGCGCTCTTCGCCGGCCGGGCCGAGGAGGCGCTGGACCGCTTGGTCCGGCTGACCGAGCACGGGCACCACGCGGCACACCCCACCATCGCCGTGCTCGCCGCTGCGGACACCGCCGAGGCCGCCCTCCAAACAGGGCAGCGGGCGACGGCCGAGGAACAGGCGCGGCTGCTGCGGCGGTGGGCCGAACGGACCGGGGCGGCGTGGGCGATCTCCGCGACGCACCTTGTCCATGCCCTGCTGGCCTCCGGAGCGGACGCGGAAAAGCAGTTCTGGCTCGCGCTGGAGGTCCCCGGAGCCCGGTCGCGGCCCTTCAACTACGCCCGCACCCGCCTGCTGTACGGCGAGTGGCTGCGGCGGGCCCGCCGCCGTACCGACGCCCGGACCCAGCTCGCCGAAGCCGCGGAGATCTTCCGGCGACTGGACGCAGCGCCCCTGCTTGCCCGCACCCGGGCCGAACAGGAGCTGACGGGGCAGCAACCGTGCCGGGACTCCGCGCGGGCACGGGCGCAGGAAACCCCAACAACCCTCACCGCGCAGGAGTTGAGAGTCGTACGGCTGGCCGCGGAGGGACTCACCAACCGGGAGATCGGGGCACAGCTGCTGATCAGTCCTCGTACGGTGGCCCATCACCTGGGCAACGTGTTCCCCAAGCTCGGTATCGTCTCGCGCGCCGACCTCGCGCGCGTCGACTTCGAGGACGGGCTGCGTCTGATGGGATGACCGGCGGTATCCCGGGGCAGCCGGGGTGGCTCGCCGATGCTCGGATTCTTGGCGTGGGGAAGGTCTCCGTCACGGTCGCGCCCGGTGTCGTGGTGGATGCGGTAGGCCACCGCCCGGTTGGCGGTGACCCGGTCACGCCACTCCGCGCCCCGGTGCTGGAACCGTACGACC
>NZ_JBIAHG010000035.1:0-75239 GCF_042870385.1 Streptomyces sp. NPDC006602
CCCGGACCACGCACCATATGCGTGTCGCCGGACGCGGCGAGAACGCGGGCGACCAGGACATCCAAAACCGTTCGGGATGCCCGCAGTGACCAGGTGTGGGTACAAGACTCACTCCTGCTCACTGATTAGGAACGGTCGTGTCCGAGACGCACACCGCCGTGGCAACGGACGGCCAGGAGATCAGGCTCTACGTCTTCCGCCCGGAGGGTGCGGAGGGTCCCCTGCCGTGCATTTACCACCTGCACGGCGGCGGCATGGTCTTGATGGGGGCGACGGGTGCGATCTACGACCGCTGGCGGCGGGAACTGGCCGCCACCGGCCTGGTCGTCGTCGGCGTCGAGTTCCGCAACGGCGCGGGCAGGCTCGGCCCCCATCCCTACCCGGCGGGGCTGGAGGACTGTGCGACCGGGCTGAAGTGGGTCGCGGAACAGGCCGGGGAGCTGGGTGTGTCGGACATCGTGGTGTCGGGCGACTCGGGCGGCGCCAACCTCGCCCTGGCACTGGCCAAACGGGAGGGATTCCTCGCCGCGATCTCCGGGGTGTACGCGCAGTGCCCGTTCGTCCACGGCCGGTGGACCGACGACAGCGAGACGCCGCCCTCCGTGGCCGAGAACGACGGGTACTTCAACCATCGCGTCATGATGCAGGTACTCGCCGAGATCTACGACCCGGGTGCGGCGCACATCGACGAGGCGACGTGCTGGCCCTCCCGGGCCACGACCGCCGACCTGGAGGGACTGCCGCCGCACGTGATCTCGGTCAACGAGGTCGACCCGCTGCGGGACGAGGGGCTCGACTACTACCGCAAGCTGCTCGCGGCGGGCGTCCCGGCGAGCGCCTGGATGAATCCGGGCCTGTCCCACGAGGGCGAGATCCTCTTCCGCGCGGCCATGCCCGACGTCTACGCCGCGAACGTCCGCAGCGTCAGCGGCTTCGCTCATTCCCTGGGGCGGCGAGCAGGTCGTTGATGGCGGATGTGCTCTGCTCGTCGTACGGCACCCACAGCTGAAGCCAGTGGTTGGCCTCTCCGACGAGGAGAACCTCGATCGTGAAGCGCAGGGTCCCGGCGACGGGGTGAAGGAGACGCCGGCTGCCCGGTTGCCGGAACGCGATCGGGTGGGCGGCCCATCTCCGCGCGAACTCGGGCACGGCGTCCAGATCTTCGACCAGGTCACGGAACTCGTCGTCCGTACCCCAGTCCGGCTGGGCGGACCGAAGCCAGCCGACCAGCTCGTCCGCGATGGCCGCCCAGTCGCTGTCGGTGAAGATCCGGCGCGCCATGGGATTGAGGAAGTGGAAGCGGCCGAAGTTCGGCCGGTCCCCGTCCAGTACTCCCAACGGCCTGACCACCGTTTCCCATGCGTGATTCCACGCCATGAGGTTGTAGATCGGGCCGAGCAGGCACGCCGGCGTGGGATCGAGATGGTCCAGCAGCGCACGCACCGTGGAGCGCGGCTCCTCGCTGACCGGGTGGGGTGCTGGGGCGAGAGCGGCACCGTGCCGTTTCATGGCCAGCATCGCGAGGTGCCGCTTCTCGTCGTCGGAGAGCCGCAGGACCTCCGCGAGCGCGGCGAGCACCGCGACGGAGGGGTTGGTGTCCCGGCCTTGCTCCAGTCGTTCCAGGTACTCGACGCTCAGGCCGGCAAGCGTGGCGAGCTCCTCCCGCCGCAGCCCGGGGGTCCGGCGTCGGCCGGCGGAGCGCAAACCCACCTGTTCGGGGCGCAGTTGCTCCCGACGCGATCGCAGGAACCCCGCGAGCCCGTCTCCGTTGGTCGTCGGCCGGTGTTCCTTCATGGTCCGCGCGGGAGCGCTCCTCCTGGGAGCCGGATCGGGTTGGACGTGGCGCTTTGTCTGTCATCGTCGACGCGGCGACAAAGCTACTCCCACCCGAGTTGATGCGTCAACCAACAGGAGGCGGTGTCGTGGCGAGGGCACGGACCGCGGTCGAGTGGTCCACAAGTCCGAGCAGTCGGCCGGAGGCCGAGTGGACGATCACCGGGTTTCCCGTTGCCACGAGCTTCTCCATCACGGCACCCAGCTTCTCGTCCTCGCCCGCCGTCGCGAACTCGCCGGTAAGGAGGTCCTGCGTCCTCAGCCCTTCCTGCCGGGCCCTGAGCAACTGGAGCTCCGTGACGACGCCCGGCGTTGTGCCGTCCTCCCCTCGCACGATCGCGGCCCCGCCCCCGGCCTCGGCCAGCCTCGCGAGGCCGGTCTCCGGGGTATCGGCCCCGGCGAGAGTGACGGTTTCCCGCACGATCGTTCCGGCGCGCACCACCTTGGCTCGCGGTGCCTCGACCGCGAAGCGGCGAACGTAGTCGTCGGCCGGACGCAGCACGATGTCCTCCGGAGTCCCGACCTGGACGAACTTCCCGTCACGCATGATCGCGATCCGGTCGCCGACCTTGAGCGCCTCGGCCAGGTCATGAGTGATGAAGATCGAACTCTGGCGCACGACGTCGGCGAGCCTCAGCAGCTCGTCCTGGAGGTCGCCGCGGATGAGGGGGTCGAGGGCGCTGAAGGGTTCGTCGAGGAGCATCAGACGGGGGCGTACCGCCAGGGCGCGCGCGAGGCCGACCCGCTGTCGCATGCCACCGCTGAGCTCGTGCGGGTACTTGTTCTCGACGCCCTTGAGTCCGACCAGCTCGATCATCTCCTGAGCCCTGGCATCGCGTTCGCTCCTGGGGACACCGCTGACTTCGAGACCGTAGGCGACGTTGTGCAGGACGCGGCGGTGCGGCAGGAGTCCGAAGTGCTGGAAGACCATCGCCCAGTGCTTGCGCCGCATCTCGCTGAGCTGCGACTGGGACATCGACACCACGTCGACGCCGTCCACCTCCACTACTCCCGCGGTGGGTTCCAGGAGCCTGTTGAGACAACGGACGAGCGTCGACTTGCCGCTGCCGGACAGGCCCATCACCACGAAGGTCTCGCCGGGCCGCACCTCGAAGGAGACGTCCCGGACCGCCGCGGTGTGCGCGCTGTCCGACACGGCCTTGCCCGACTCGGCCTCCTCGAAGTGGCGCCGGGGGTGAGGGCCGTAGATCTTCCAGAGATTCCGGACGCTGAGGGCGGCGCCGCCGACCGGGGCTTCCGTCGCGAGTGCGGATACGGCAGTCATGATCAGGCCTTTCCAGGGCTGGCCGAGGTGTGGGTGAGGGTGGTGAGCATGCGGGCGGACCCGTCGAAGAGCCGGTCGATGATCACGCCGAGCAGGAACATCGCCAGGCCGGCCTCGATACCCCGGGCCAGGTTGACCCTTTCGACCGAGGCGAGGATCTCCTGTCCGAGACCGGGCGCACCGATCATCGCGCTGACGACGGCCATGGCCAGGGCCAGGAGAACCGCCTGGTTCAGGCCCACCATGATGGTTTGCAGTCCCAGGGGAATACGCACCTGCCGCAGGACCTGACCAGGCGTGGCGCCGAAGGTGACCGCGGCCTCCACGACCTCGGCGTCCGCTCCCCGCAGAGCCGTGTTGGTGAACCGGATCATCGGCGGGACCGCGGCCAGGACGGTCGCCAGGACGGCGGCGACCTCGCCGCTTCCGAAGATCATGACAGCGGGGATGATGAGCAGGTACCCCGGCAGCGTCTGCATCACGTCCAGAATCGGGCGCATCACGGACGCGACCGCATTGCTCGCGCTCATCAGGACGCCCACCGGGAATCCGATCAGCACGGACAGCGCGATGGCGGTACTCACCACCGCCAACGTCTCGGCCGTGGGCCCCCACATTCCCAGGCAACCGATGGCGACGACACCGAGACCGATGACGACGCCCTTGACCTTTCCGGCGACGACCACACCGAGGACGGTCGAGCAGAGCGCGACGACGGGCCACGGAATCGAGGCGAAGAAGTCGCCGAGCCGGTTGAGGCCGAACTGCTGGATCGCCGAACCGACCGCGTCCAGGCCAGGGCCCCACGTCGTGGTCACCCAGATCACGGCATCGCCCACGGGCTCCCGCAGCCGCACCGGTGTGCCCCACGAGGGCTCCGCGAAGTTCTGCCACGAACCGCGGAAGATCTGCGTGGCGACCACGACGGCCAGGAACACCGAGAAGGTGATCGTCCCCGCGAGCGACGGCTTCCGGACGAAGCGACTCACTTGGCGTTCATGCGGTACGTCCGACGCCTCCGCACGCCTCGTCGGGCCGGGACCGCTGCGCGGCGAGGAGGCTCGGTCGATCAGGATCGCGACGAGCACCAGGGCGATCCCGCCCTGCAGAGCGTCGCCGAACTCCAGACGCCTCAGGCCGCTCCACACCGGCGCACCCAGACCGGCGGCGCCGATCATCGCCGCCATCGTGGCCATCGCGATCGCGTACATGATGGTCTGGTTCAGACCCGAACGGATGCTCGGCGCCGCCATGGGGATCCGCACCCCGAAGAGGAGCTGCCGGCGACTCGCGCCGGAAGCCGCCGCGGCTTCGAGCACGTCAGGAGAGACATCCCGGAGCCCGACGCTGGTCATGCGGGCGATCGGCGGCATGGCCCAGATCACCGTGACGATCAGCGCCGGCGTGTTCCCCATGCCGAACAGGAACACCACCGGCACGAGGTAGGCGAAGGCGGGAAACGCCTGGACGGCGTCCAACAGCATCCGCACGGCGGCATGGGCCCTCGGGTTGGCTGCGGCGACAAGTCCCAGTCCGACGCCTATGACGGCGCTGACGACGACCGCCACGCCCATGAACGCGACCGTCTCGACCGTCGGCTCCCACAGCCCGGTGAGAACCACCCATGCGAACGTCACCGCGGCGAGCAGCCCCAGCCGGACGCCCTTGAAGTAGCCGACGAGGAGGACGACGGCCACCACGAACACGGGCGGGGAGATCACCTGCAGCCAGGCGACGAGCCAGTCGAACGACGCGTCCAACGCGGTCGCGATCGGCTCGTACAGCCAGGTCCCGCTCTCTGCGAAGGCGTTGAACGCGTCCTCCACCGTCCGCCCGACCGGGACCCTGAGCGCCGCCGGGAAGGCCACCGGGGCCGAGACGGCCCCGGAGACGATCACGACAGCGACGAGAACCGGCACCATGTGCCAGGGACGCCAGGCGAAACCGCGGCCGAGCCGGCGACGAGGCTCACCCGGTGCCGGTCCCGGCCTGCCGCGCTCGTCCGGACGCCTGCTCTTCGGCGCTGTGACCGAGCCTGCGGCCGGGCTCGTACGAGGCACGGTCTCGGCCGAGGATCCGCTGGTCAGATCCATGCAGTCCACACCTCGCGGTTTTCCTTGACCCAGGTCTTGGCGGCGTCCTCGATGGACATGCCGTCGTCCGAGACCAGCGACTGCATCGACTGCAGCTCCTTGTCGCCCATCTTGTAGTTCTGCAGGACCTTCCAGACCGTCGGGTGCTTGGACTTCAGGCCGGCCGAGGCGGTCCGGTAGATCACGGTCTCCGGCCACTGGCACGCGTGCGTGGTCTTCCAGCACTCGTCGGTGTGGGGCGGGAACTCCACACGCGTCAGGTCGTACTTGTGCGTCAGGTAGTTGGGACGCCACATCAGTCCGAGCCAGGGCTCGCCACGCTCATAGGCCTTGGAAAGCTCGGCGAAGAGCGCCGCCTCGGAGCCGGCGAACACCATCTTGTAGTCGAGCTTCAGGTTGTCGATGCGGTCCTGGTCGCCGTAGGCGGGTGCCCAGGACTCCGCCCCGGTCATGTACTGGCCCTTGGGAGTCGTCCGGGATGTCTTGAAGACGTCCAGGCACTTGTTGAGGGCCTTCCAGTCCGGGAGGTCGGGGCAAGCGGGCTTGATGCCCCGCTTGGCGTCTCCCTTGATGACGTAGGTGGGCACGTACCAGCCCTCTTCGCCCTTGTAGTCCGTCGTGCCGGCCGCGACGATGCACTTCTGCTTCACGACGTACTTCTGCCACCCGTCCTCGAACTGCCACCGCCACCAGTCCATCGACACGAGATCGTCCGACTTGCACATCGCCGCCGCGGCCTCGGCCGGGCCGCTCTGAATGGTTTCGGCCTTCCCGCCGAGCTCGGTGACGATGTCTTTCATCACGTAGGCCTGGAGAGAGTTCTCCATGTACTGACCGTCGTGGAACCTCACCAGGCCTTCCTTCTTGAGGGCCGCGGTGACCTCGGGATCGATGTCCGACTTCGAGCCGGAGGAGGTCGCTTCCTGCGGCGCGCACGCGGTGGCGAGCAGCACGGTACAGAGGCCGGCGGCCGCCCCGACGAGCCAGCGTCTGCCCTGACGGGCCATCGTGTCCTTGGTCGTGCCGGGAACGTTCTGATACCTGTTGCCGACGGCCCCAGTTCGCTTCTCGAGTCCGACAACCCTTGCTCTGCGCTGCATGGTCTGCTCCTGCCATGGTCCGGCGATGTCCCGGGCGGCGACGACATCCGTCGTTGAGCCGACCGTTTGGTCGGCCGGGGAATTCATCGCGGGCGTGGTGACGTAAATGAGATCGAGGTCACTCAGTGAGTTGCGCACAGTTAAGAGCCGACGGCGACCACGAACCATTGGAAGTGTTACGAAATCCGGCGTGATTCTTGGTCGTCGGACCCGGTGGCAAGGCCGCCGAATTCCGCGTGCAAAGGCAGAGAGACAGTGGCGGAAGCATCCGGCCCATGGAGCCCCACCGTCATCTGCGCTTTTCGACAGATCGAGCAACAGTGAAGGAAAGTTCGCTACATTTCGCGGAATCCGCTCGGATTCCCGCCTTCGAGCATGGGGGCACCACTTCGAAGGGCCGAGGAGCCCCAGCCTGCAGGTCGACGATGACGCCATGCAGTGACGGCGAATCCGGGAGGGGCTCGTGAGCTCGCCGGCCATGGTCGAACCCCTGCTTCACCCCGGCCGCCCTCCCCCGAGCGCATCGCGCGCGTTGAGACACGGTCGACTCCGGTCGGCGTCTCACTGAGCCCGGGAATGCGTTTGGTGGATGCTCTTGCGCAGGTGGCGCACGAGAAGGGTGCCGACTCCGCCCATGCCGAAATTCTCAGCGGCACCTTCGACACCCTGTGCGGCATCCCGCGCCCCACGAGTAACTTCCTTTACCTTTTACAGAGTTGATGGCATGTCAGCCATGCCCTGGCGTGCACTTGAAAATTCAGGGGAGTCCCGGACGCGTCGGCGGCACAGGCCCGCGCCCGGCGGTCCGACGCGGACCGGTGGCCGAGCTGCGGCTCCTACGGATGCCAGATGCCCCCACCACGTGGTGGAGAGGTCAGGCCAGCTACGTCGCCGCGAAGGCCGGTGTGGTGGGCCTGACCCGGGCCATCGCCCTGGAGACCGCGCGGCAGGGGATCACCTCAACGCCATCGCGCCGGGCCTGATCGAGACCCCCATGCCGGCCTCGATGAACGACAAGGCCCGGGAGAAGCTCATCGGCAAGGTTCCCATGCGGCACACGGGTGACCCCACCGACATCGCCGAGGCGGCCGCGTTCCTGTGCTCGCCGGCGGCCCGTTACGTCACCGGTGTCGTCCTCGATGTCGACGGCGGCATCGGCATCGGCTCCTCCATCCGCTGAGCCATGGGGACTTGGTACGCGCGCGTGCTCGACGACACCTCGGAGGTGCCGTCAGGCACGCACCTTCAGGAGAGTCCGGCCGAGGGCTTGGCGCTCGCCCACATGCCTCAGGGCAGCCGCCGCCTGTTCCAGGGGGAAGACCGACGAGACGGGCGGGGCCAGCCGGCCGGACTTCAGCAACGGCAGGAGCTCGTTCCACTGGGAGTGAGCGGCCTCCGGGTCGTGCCGCCAGTACTCCGCGACACCGACGCCGAGCACCGACGTGTTGGTCAGCAGCAGACGATTCACTCTGAGCGTCGGGATGCCCCCGCCCGCGAATCCCAGGACGAGCAGGCGCCCCACGCCGTGCCGCAGCGCGCGCAGCGAGTCCAGGAAGCGGTCCCCGCCGACCGGATCGACCACGATGTCGACCCCTCCGCCGTCGGTGAGGGCCCGCACCTCGTCGAGGAAGCCGTCGGCAGCCACAACCTCGTGTGCTCCCAGGGACCTGGCCAGTTCGGCCTTCTCCTCGGTGGACACGACCGCGATGACGCGCGCGCCGTACGAGGCGGCCACCTGACAGGCAGCGCTCCCCACCCCGCCGGCGGCTCCGTGGACGAGGACGACCTCACCGGGCCGGAGAGCACCGCGGCGGAGGAGTGCGAAATGTGCCGTCAGGTAGTTCAGGGGCAGGGCAGCCCCGCGGCGGGTGTCGACGTTGTCCGGGAGGGGGAAGACCATCGGCACGTCGACCGCGACCGCCCGGGCGAAGCCACCGGTGACCGGCAGGGCTGCCACGCGGTCACGGGCCCGGAATCCGCCGGAGCCGGTGCGGACCGTCCCCGACACCTCCCAGCCGGGGATGAAGGGCAGTTCGGGACGCGTCTGGTACTCCCCACGCGTCTGCAGGAGGTCCGGGAAGGTCACTCCCGCCCATTCGACGTCGATGAGTACCTGGCCCTCCCGGGCCTCCGGTTCCGGAACCTCTCGTACGGCCAAGGCGTCGGGGCCCTCGAACGCGGTGAGGAGCACGGCCTGCATCAGTACCTCCCTGTCGCCGGGACCGTCACGAGCGGGCCCGGTCGGCTACCAGGACGGGGCTCCGGACGTCGCGACCTGGAGTCCGGGACGGTCGACGGCGAGCGCGGCACGCAGGGGACTCGGCTCGTCGACGATCAGCTGGGCGAGGATCTCGCCGCAGGCCGGGCCGCTCGCCACCCCGTAGGAGTGACCGGTGTTGACGTAGATGCCCTCGACGCGGTCCACGATGGGCAGGTGGTCGCGCGTGCGGCCGACCAGTCCCGCCCACAGTCCGGTGACGCCCAGCTCACCGCGCCTGGTGCCGCGGTCCAGCGTCGTGTTGATCAGGGCGTGAGTGGCGGACATGCTGATGTGCGGGTTGAGGGAGCCCGTGCCGTCGATGCTGTTGCCGACCACCAGGGCGCCTTCGGTGTTCTGCACGAGCGTGTCGTCGTAGCCGAAGTCGCTGTCCGCGCCGGGCGGTTGTGGCGCGGCGAAGAACCGGGGGTCGTAGCCGGTCAGGTCGGTCAGCGCCCCGCACCAGGCCACGCCACGCGGGCCGCGCAGGATGGGGCCCGGGGTGTAGGCGATCGGCTGGGTGACCAGCTGGCCCACCCGCGAGGTCTCGATCGGCAGGTCGATGCCTTCCGAGCGCAGGTTCACCGACCAGGCGCCGGACGCCCACACCACCCCGCCCGCGTGGATGTCGCCGCGCACCGTGCGGACGCCGATGACCGAGTCGCCGCGCCGCAGCGTGCCCAGCACGGCGGTGTTCTCGTAGACCCGCACCCCTCGGCGCAGGCAGGCGGCCCCCAGCCCACGGGCGAACGCCTGGGCGTCGATCTGCGCGTCGTCGGCGCAGTGGACGGCGCCCATGGCGGACTCCGGGAGCACCGGGGAGTGTTTACGAGCCTCGCGCGCACCGAGCAGCGAGATGTCGAGACCGGCGGCGGCACGGTCCTCGACGTACTCCTTCAGCACGGTCTTCTGCTCTTCCGTCTCGTAGAAGAACAGCCCGCCATGGCGGCGGAACTCGAAGGTGGGGCCGAGTTCCCGCTCGTACTCGGCGTAGCGTTCCAGGCCGCTTCGGGCCAGCTGGAGTTCCGTGCCGGAGCGGCGCGTCTGGAGCCACAAGGCCCCCGAGTTGCGGCCGGAGGCGCCGAACGCGAAGAACCGCTGCTCGGCGATGATGACGTCGTATCCGCGCTTGCTGAGCTCGAACGCGGTGCACAGGCCCACGATGCCGCCACCGACGACGACGATGTCGGCGGTGTCGAGGGCTCGAAGCTGGTCCATGCTGTCTCCCTGCACACCTGTGGTCCGGTGGATCATACGAAGTGCCGTCGGCAGTGGTCACTGCGCGGCGGGCCACCCTGCTTCCTTCAGGTCGGTGGCGGAGTCCTTGTTTCCCGGGATCTCATAAGCCACGTCGTGGTCGGGGACGATCCGGGGGCGCCTGGCCGCGGCCAACTCCTCGGAGATGTGCGCCACCACACCGGGCAGGGTCGAGATCACCGCGAGGCCGGTCGTCTCCTCCGGGGTGAGGCCGAGGCCGACGAGCACGGCTGCCATGACGCCCACGTCGTTGACGGGGATGTCGCTCTTGCCGGGCCAAGCGGTGACCGCGCGATGGTCGCCTCGTACAGCCGCACCGGCTCGATCCACAACCCCTCCTCCAGAGCGAGGGAACGCAGGATCGCCGCACGCGGGTCGACGTTCTTGAAGACCGGGTGCCCGAGGCCTGGAACGCGCTGCCGGCGCTCGGCCATCGATGCAGCCTCGTCGGCCGGGAAGGCGTCCATGTCCTTGCCCGACTCCTCGAAGCGGGCGTGGGTGGAGGTGATGTACCGGGTCGTGTCCTCGGTCGCCAGGGTGTGCTTGGCTACCGCCATGGGCGCCGCGGCCAGGCCGACGACCAGGTTCCAGCTCGTAGCCCCGGACGAAGACCTTCTCCGGCGTCACCTGGCTCACGGCCGACCGCCGATAAGGCTCGACCTCTCCGGGGTGCTGCGGCTCCATTTACGTCTCCACCCCTTTCGGGCGTCTGCGTATTTCACGCCCGACGGTAGCCGGGATCGTGCCTGAGCCCCATTGGAATTCTCATCACCGCACAGCGGCTTCTTGAGATATATCCTGATACCACCTGACCGGTTATTGCCTAGCCTGTCCGGAACACAACGGTCCGCTGGTAGGTGGCTGAACGTTCCACACTGACGTAGGGAACCTTCCAAATGACGCATGACCGGACTGGTTGCACGCTCAGCGAACTCCTCGGCAACGAGCGGCTGCGGCTGACTCTGCTCGTGAACCGGGCGGGAGCGGAATCCCGGCCGGTGCACGGAGCACGGCTGGCCTCGGGAGGCGCCGATCTCGCCGAGGTCGGTGAAGACGTCGTCCTCGTGGCCGCGACCCGTCCCGCCACCGGTGGTGATCTGCTCGGCGGTGTCGCCGACGCCCTCGCGCTGCCCGGTTCCAGGGTCATCGCCGTATGGCTGCCGCCGGGCGCCCCGCCCAAAGGCCTGGAGCGTGCGGTGGGCCGCCATATCCTGCTGGGCCTCCCTGATGACGTCGATCCCGTGGAGCTCATCGCCGAGATCGCCCGCTCGACCGCGCGAGCCGACGAGGCACCGACCAGGCGCCTGACGTCGCTGCAGCGCTCGCTGACCCAGTCGCTGACCGAACCCGATCCGCTGCGGGCGCTGACCGCGCGGGTCGCCAAGATCTGCAACGCGGTCGTCACACTCATCGACAGCCACGGCGGCGTTGAACACGCCTCGGGGCCCTTGCCGCTGTCCCTGCTCTTCCCGGAGATCGCGCGCACCCAGAGCGAGGCGCAGAGGTTCACCGTCGAGGGCTGGTACGGCATGGCGGTCAGGGTCGCCACCAGCGCCTCTGCCGGTGAGCGGACCGGCTGGCTCGTCGCGGCCGGCCGCCGCCCGGCCTTCCCGGACCAGTATTCCGAGGCCGCGTTGTACATCGCCGCCTCGCTCGCCGAGACCAGCCTCCAGATCGAACTCGCCGCCCAGCGCCAGGAACGGGCGGTGCGCAGCGCCGTACTCGAAGAGGCCCTGGCGCTGCGTCTGGAGCGCCACGACGCCGAGTTGGCGGGCCGCATCGCCTCTCTGGGGCTGTCCTTCGAACAGGAGACTCGGGTGGTCGTCGCGGAGCCTGCCCTCGGCGTGACCACCGCCCGGGACGTGGCGGCCCTGGAGTCGCTGCATGCCGGTCTGCAACGCACGCTGGTCGGCGAAGGTCTCCCCCATCTTCTTGTCCTGCGGGATTCCGCCCTGGTCGGCCTCGTGCAGGCTTCGTCGTCCGCCGTCAGACGTGCATTCGTCAAGGCGGGCACACCGACGGAGGGCTTGGTGCTGGGTATCGGACGGGACGCGGCCGGCGTCGGGCACGTGGTCGACTCCTACCACGACGCCCAACTCGCCCTCCGCGTGCTGCGCCGCGACGGCACGGGGCGGCGTCTGATGGCCTACGAGGAATTCGACTTCGCCACCCGTCTGTTCTCGGACGTCGGTCTCGACCGGATGGGCGAGTGGGCGAGGGAACTCCTCCGCCCGCTGGAGGACAAGCAGACCATGCTGGCCACCCTCTCCACCTACTTCGAGCACCGCCAGAACATCATGACTGCGGCCGATGCCTTGGCCGTGCACCACAACTCGCTGCGCTACCGCCTGTCGAAGATCGAGTCCGCGCTCGACCTGAGCCTGCGGGATCCATCAGCGGTCTCGTCCCTGTTCCTCGCGCTGACCGCGCTTTCCATGGTGGAGGCGGAGGCCTGGGATCAGCGCCGGATCACACCGGGCGACCGGGAGGAACAGTCCGGAGAGATCCGCGGCGCCGGGGCGACGGGCAGCGTGCTCGCCGACCCGGAACGGGGGCTGGCGTTCTCAGCACGCTTTGGTGCGGCGCTCGGGCCGGAACGCTGACCGCGTCTCCTCATCCGCAACCGCCGGAACCGGCCGAAGGCGGCTTGGAAGGATTCCAGGGAACGCACTCGGCCCTTGTCATAAGTGACGAGTGAGCAGCCGCGACAGAGCCGATACGGTCGCCTACACGGGCGGCGACGGAGCGTTTTACGGCAGAAACCATCGCCCCAGCCTCCGGTCATCTCCGGAAAAGGAGTCCCAGAAATCATGGTGTCGCTGAACGTCGCTGTCACCCAATTCGAGCTGCGCCCCGAGCGGGACCTCGATCAATTCCTCGCCCACACCGAGGATCTCGTGCGCCGCGCCGCCCACCAGAACGCTGAGGTCGTGCTCTTTCCCGAACTCTCCAGTACCGGGCTCCTCGGATCCATCACCGACCACGAGGTGACCACCGCGACGATCAGGTCCGCCTACTGGGACGTCCTGCCCACCTTCACCGACGGAATCGTCGACGGCCTCCGAAGCATGGCCAGGAACCACAACATCGTGGTGGCGGGCGGCAGCCACAACCGCGTGCACAGCGACGGCTCACTGCGCAACACCGCCTTCGTCGCCCACCCCGACGGCCGCGTCGAGTCGCAGGACAAGACCCACCTGACGCCCCAAGAACACGCGCTCGGCACCCGCGGCGGCGACGAACTGCTGGTCACCAGGATCGGGCCGTTCACCGCGGGGGTGCTCATCTGTGCCGACATCCAGTTCCCGGAGCTGTCCCGGTACCTCGTGCGCAAGGGGGTCGACCTGATCCTGTGCCCCTCGCTCACCTGGAACCGACGAGGCGTGCATCGGGTCCGCACCGGATGCCAGGCGCGCGCCATCGAGAACCAGCTCTACGTCGCGATGTCGCCCCTGATCGGCCACAACGGCCTACCGGCGGACGCGCCCATGTACGCGACCGGCAACGCCCTGGTCACCGGGCCCGTCGACAGGACCGTCGGGATCAACGACGGGGTGCTGGCCAAGTCCGAGTCGTCCGGGGAGGACTTGGTGGTGGTGTCCCTGGACCACGACCTCCTGCAGGCCTCGCGAGCGAACCCCGAAGCGCCCGGGCTCGCGCTCCAGCGGCCCGACCTGTACGCGAAGCTCCGGGCAGAGGCTGGAGCCTGACGTGTTCACCCACACGCACCGGGTGCGCAACCACGAGGTCGACACGCAGGGCTTCCTCTTCAACAGCCGCTATCTGGAGCTGGCCGACGTCGCCATGACCGAGTTCTTCCGCGAACTCGGCTGGCCCTACGCGAAGTTGGTCGAGGGCGGAACCGACCCGTCGGTGGTGAGCGCGCGACAGACCTTTCAGTCACCGGCCCGCTTCGACGACGTCCTCGACGTGGACGTCGCGTGCCGGCGTGTGGGGACCTCCAGCTTCCAGCTCGACATGGCCGTCACGCGTGACGGAACGAAGATCGCGGAAATCGAGCTGGTCTACGTCAACGTCGACGCCGAGGCCGCGCGGTCCCGCCCGCTGCCCGAGGACATCGCTCAGGGCCTCCGTGACTCCCTCGCCGCAGAGCCTTCACAGTCGAGGAGACAGACAGAAATGACCCGCCCCAACGCTTCCAAGCCGGCCTTCGCGCCGGCCGAGGTCAAGCGTTTCGGCCCCGCCGAGATCGAGCATCGCACCGCGGGCTCCGGCCTCGACCAACTCGGCACCTACTTCATGACGTTCGACGAGCCGGGGCACAGCGACCCATGGACGCTCCAGTACGAGGAGACGGTCTATGTCCTCGACGGGCGAGCGCAGTTCCTCGTCGTCGAGGACGGCGTCGACGTCCCGCTGACCGGGGAGGCAGGAGAGCTGATCGTCCTGCCCCGAGGCACCACCGTCCGCTACGGAGCGGTTCCGGGCACACGTCTCCTCCTGTCGATCACACCGGTCAACTGGCGAAACCAGGCATAACCGATTCACAAGGAGCGGCAACGATGAGCAAGCCGATGGTCGAACGCCGGAGCTCCGCAGCGGGGTTCGCAGCGGACATCACCGATACCGAAGCCGTGGTCGTCGTCAACCCGGCCACCGAGAAGTCGACCGCCGCCTATCGGATCGCGACGGAGGCCGATGTCGACGAGGCCGTACAACGGGCAGCGGCAGCGGCGAAGGCGTGGGGGAACACCCCGCCTGTCGAGCGCGCTGAGATCCTCCTCAAGATCGCCGACGTGATCCAGGAACGAGCGGAGGAGTTCGCTTCTCTCGAGAGCGAGAACGTCGGCCAGCCGATCACGGTCGCCCAGGGGGCAATGCCCTGGGTGTGGGACATCATCCGTTTCAACGCCGGCGCGGCGCGCACGTCTTCCGTTCCCGCCGCCGGCGAGTACGCGAACAACAGCACCTCGTGGGTACGCCGCGAGCCCATCGGTGTCGTCGGCCTGATCACCCCGTGGAACTATCCCCTCCTGATGGCGGCGTGGAAGATCTCCGCTGCCGTCGCTGCCGGCAACGCGGCGGTCATCAAGCCGTCGGAGCTGACTCCGACCAGCACCATCCTCTTCGTCGACATCGCGAATCAGTTCCTGCCCGAGGGCGTGCTCAACCTCGTGCTGGGCGACTCGACCACCGGCAAGGCCCTGGTCGCCCATCCCGCCATCCGGATGATCTCGCTCACGGGAGACGTCTCGACCGGAAAGGCCGTCGCGGAGTCGGGCGCACGGACGCTGAAGCGGATCGGCCTCGAACTCGGGGGCAAGGCTCCGGTTCTGGTCTTCGCCGACAGCCCGATCCGTGAGACCGCGCGGGACCTCGTGGAGTTCGGATACTCCAACAGCGGCCAGGACTGCACGGCCGCCTGCCGCATCATCGTCGAGGACTCGGCGTACGACGAGTTCGTCGAGGCCTACTGCGAAGCGGCGGGGAAGCTGCGCGTCGGAGACCCCTCCGACCCGGAGACGGAGTTCGGTCCGCTGATCTCCGAGCGTCAGCTGAACCGGGTCGCCGGTTTCGTGGACCGCGCACGCGACAACGGCGCGACCGTGCGGATCGGCGGACAGCGGCTCGACCGCCCGGGCTGGTTCTACGCCCCCACGGTCATCACCGACGCCGACCAGTCGGACGAGATCATCCAGCGCGAGGTCTTCGGGCCGGTGATCACGATCCAGCGCGGGCACAGTGACGACGAGATGCTCGACATGGCCAACGGCGTCGAATACGGCCTGTCGGCGAGTGTCTGGACCACCAACCTCGCCAGGACCATGCGCTTCACGCGGGAGCTCGATTTCGGGACCGTGTGGGTGAACCAGCAGATCTTCGTCGCCTCGGAAATGCCGTTCGGCGGCTTCCGGAACTCGGGATACGGCAAGGAGCTGTCCCCGCACGGGATCGACGAGTACTCCAAGTTCAAGCACGTGATGGTCAACCCCGAGCTGGCGAGCTAGCCGAGAAATGGACGTCAGTGATTCCATGAATTCCAGTACCCGAGTGAACGCCCCTTCCGCACCGGCCGTCCCTGTTCCGGCCACTATGCGGGCCACTGTGCTGACCGGCCACGGCGGTATCGACAAGCTCGTCTTCCACGACGACTACCCCACCCCGGCACCGGCGGAGGGAGAGGTACTGGTCCGGGTGGGCGCCTGCGGCATGAACAACACGGACATCAACACGCGGACGGGCTGGTACGACGCGGTCGTCGAGTCCGGAGTCTCCGAGGAACTGGGCCTACAGGGGCGGTCGGACGGGGCGGCATCCTCTTGGAACAGTTCCACGGTCGCCTTCCCCCGGATCCAGGGCGCCGCGGTGGTGGGTCGCATCGCCGGAGTGGGGCCGGGGGGAGACCCTGGCCGCATCGGTGAGCGGGTGATCGTGGACCCCTCGGTCCGCGACGCCGAACTGCCGCTCCACGCACAGTTGGTGCAGTACCTGGGCAGCGAGCGCGACGGCGGCTACGCGGACTATGTGGCGGTGCCCGAGGGTAATGCCCACCGCATCGACTCGCCTCTGTCCGACGCCGAGTTGGCCACGTTTCCGTGCTCGTACGACACGGCCGAGGAGATGCTGCAGCGCGCCCGGCTGACGGACGGCGAGACCATCGTCGTCACCGGTGCCGCCGGCGGTGTCGGAACGGCGCTCATCCAGCTCGCGAGCCTGCGCGGCGCACGCGTCGTGGCCATCGCCGGCGCCGCCAAGGAGAAGCGGCTTCGCGCACTCGGGGCGGACGAGTTCGTCGCCCGCGAGAGCGAGGACGTACAGCAGGAGATCGAGCGCGTCATCGGTGAACGAGGCGCCCATGTCGCCGCGGATGTCGTCGGCGGGCCGGTGTTCGACGTGCTGCTGAAGGCGCTCCGCCGCGGCGGCCGGTACACCAGCGCCGGGGCGATCGCGGGTCCGGTCACGAGGATCGACCTGCGCGACCTGATCTACAAGGACCTCGAGATGCACGGCATCACCAATCCGACCGCGGCGACCTTCGCCCGTCTGGTGGACCTGATCCGGGCCGGCAGGCTCCAGCCGCTGCTGGAGGAGGCTTTCCCGCTGGAGGACTTGGCTCAGGGCCAGGCACGGCTGCTGAAGCGCACGCACATCGGCAAGCTCGTGGTCACGACGTGAGCTGACAGCCGCTCGGCCGGCTCAGCCGATGCATGACAGTGCGTCAAGTTCAGCGCCCCCCGTTGGCCACCAACCCTGTCCGCCCGATGCTTGCTGACGATGCGAGCATGGCCGGGCTCGTAGCGTGGGGCCGATCTGCGGTGCTGCGAGTTCAGTGGGCGTCCAGGCCGGGCCGGATCTCGAGCGGTCCGAGGCCGAGCACCTCGAACCGGGCGAGCAAGCTGTCCGGCGGTCTGGGCGGATGGCGACGGTGTACGCGGCGATGACCGGGACGCCGAGGAACACGCCCTGGACATCCGCGGCGATCTCGGAAGCCGGCCTTTGAAGTCATCTCAGGTGTCCCAGACCCCTGGCGTTTTCGACGGCTCATCGCCGCCTGGGCCACTGACGAGCTCAGTCCAGCATGCGCTGGTACTCGTGGATCGAGGGCGGCGCACAGGCGATCGCGTCGCGCGGCGAGGTCACGGTCGAGGAGACGGTATCGACCACCCCACCCGAATTCCGGCGGCTCTTGAGCAGGTTCCGTGAAGACTGGGAACGGAGTGTCAGGTACCGCGCCGGTCCCCGAGCTTCGCGGCTTGGCCGCCCGGCGTAACGGTCAGGCGGCGCGGAGGAGCATCGCGAGGGCGGCCGGGGCCGAGGCCCGGGCCACGGTCGCGTGCACAGTACGGGCGGTGCGGACGGGGACCGCGGCCTGCGAGCGGTTCCGCGCAAAGACGACCAGGCGCAGCACTGCGAACCGCGCGACACCGGCGAGTGCGGAGGCCGACAGATAGACAATCTGTTGGAGTACCGCACCGGGCGTCGCCGCCAGGAGTTGCAGGACGAGCATCGCCACGGAGGTCACCGCATACCCGGCCGCCGCGGACCCGGCCGACTGCACATGCTGGCGCCGGGTCGCGCGCCTGCCCGCGCCGAAGGTGAAGCGTGCGTGCAGCTCGGTGGCGAGGAGCGTGGAAACCACGGTGATCAGGGCGTTGGCCAGGGCCCAGGGAATCGAGGAGGCGAGGGGAGCCACGGCGAAGCTGGAGGCGAGCCCCACCCCACCGCCGAAGAGCACGAAGCGGGCGAAGGCGATGAAGGCTCCGGGTGCCGCCTTTTGCCGACTCTGCGCTATCTCCATGATCCACAATCCTTTGGTTGATGCATCATCTTTATACGTGATACATCAACTAACTGTCAAACGGTTAACTACCACTCACGACCCGGCGGCGGAAGGCTGCTGCTGGGCTACCTGTACGTCTCCAGATCCCTGTCGGTGCCGCGCGATGCGTGTCACCACTCGACACTCGACGGGCTCCGCGATCTGCAGGGCGGCCCGGCCGGGCGTGAGGTGCGGGGTGTCGAGGACCTCGGCCTCCCGATGCGGCACGCGGGCTGCCTCGGCGCATACCCCCGTACCCCTCCCCTTCCGCGCGGAACAGCCGGACGGCAGGGCACCCCGACCATCGCCGTGCCCTCCGCGCGCGTAGGGGGACATGCGAGGCCGCGCGTTCGAGAGCCGGGCGGCGTGTTTCGGTCATAGCGGCGGACCTATGCGGGCTGCGGGTGGACCAGGCGGCCGTGGAAGATGACGGAGGCCGCGCGCTTGAGGCGGCGGACGCGGATGCTGACCTCGTAGGCGTCGATGCCGTCGACGGCGGCGAAGCGGGTGGCGACGTAGCCGTAGAAGTCCTCGGTGTCGCGGCTGATGACGGCGACCATCAGGTTGTGCCGCGCCGCGGATAGCACCGACGAAGGCGACCTCGGAATGGTCGGCGAGTTCCTTTCCGACGCGTTCGAGGGGAGCGGGTGGGACGCGCAGCCACACCGTGGCGTTGAGGCGTTGGGTCAGCAGGTCCACGTCGTAAGAGAGCGCGCCGGAGGACTCCAGGCCCTCCATCCGGCGAGCCGTGAGTGGGTCGTGCGGCCGTCCTCGGCCGGCGCGCCGAGGAGTGGGGTGTCCTCGGCGGTGGGCGGGAGGAGTGGTTCGGCGGGGGCCGGTCGCCGGTGAGATGCCGTATCCGCTCGGGAATGAGCCCGGCGCCGGAGCCGGTCCAGTCGCTGGTACCGGAAGCGTCGCGGAGGCGGAACGAGTGGATGAGCAGGTTGATGTTCACGTCCAGGACGGAGGCTGCCCTGGGCAGTTGCCGCAGCAGGGCGTCATCGCGCTGCACGTCGAGCGCCCGTTCTTGAGGACGCCGGAGGTGCTGTGGTTGTACTCCGGGGTGACGAAGACGAACCCGTCGAAGGAGGCTATTTTCTCCGCCCAATTGGTGTGGTCGTTCTGGTACTGGCCCATCGTCGGGGGCAGGGGCTCGTCCAGGTGCGGCAGCGGGTAGTCACGCAGGTCGACGAGCTCTAACTCGGCGTCACTGCGGCCGGAGGCGATGTCGTGGACCCACGCGGCCACCTGCTCGCCGTTGCGGTTGGGGCGGGTGCCGCCGAGGACGATGCCCGATCCTGGTCAGGTAATTCCCTTGAGAATGTGGAGGGTTGAGCTCTCGCGAACCAACGTTCAGGACATGTGGGGGAAGCGGGCAGCGGGGATCACACCCAAGCGCCCCGCCGACTGAGCTGTTCAGCGGAAGAAGTCGAGCAGCGCCTTCGCGATGGCGTCCGGCGCTTCTTCGGTCACGAAGTGTCCTGAGCCGGGAACGACCAGTCCGGTCACGTCGCCGGCGACCTGCCGCATGACCTGTTCGACGCTGGCGCCGGTCGAGAACTCTGCGCCGATGGCCAGCACCGGGATGTTCAGTGGGCCCTCCTTCTGCCAGCCCAAGATCAGGGGTGCGTTGTCGGCGCGGAAGTACTCGAAACTCGCGTGCAGCGCGGCCGGGTCGCGGAGAGCCTCGACGTACAGGTCTACGGCGTGGGGCGGGATGGCGTCGGGTGAGGCGGTCTTCGTGGCGAACTGGTGGCCGAAGTAGATCTCCTCGCGACCGGCGACCATGCGTTCGTTGATGTCCTGCAGGCGGTTGAAGGAGAAGTGCCACAAGAACTTGTTGATGGCCGGGTCCGAGAGCAGGTTCGGCAACGGTGAGAGGCCCGGCAGGATCGCCTCGACGACCGCGAGTCGGGTGACGTGCTCACGGTGACTGGCGGCGAGTGCGTAGCCGGATATCATGCCCACGTCGATGCCGGCGACGGCGTAGCGGCTGTGGCCCAGGCCGGCCATCAGTCCCGCCAGGTCGTCGGCCAGGGTGGCCATGTCGTAGCCGGTGGCGGGCTTGTCGCTGGCGCCCTGCCCGCGGTGGTCGGCGGCGATCACAGTGAAGTGCTCGGCGAGCGCCGGCATCACCAGTTGCCAGCAATACCAGAACTGCGGCCAGCCGGGGAGCAGGAGCAGCGGCGGGCCGTCTCCGCCGACGACGGCGTGCACCGCGACGCCGTTGACGTCGACGAAGCGGCTGGTGAAGGTGTCGGTGAAGCCTGGGGGCAGGTGCGGCACGGTGTCGACGGTGTTCGCCACGGGGTCTTCGCGGGGGTGGGTCTGCTGGCTGGACATGGGTGCTCTCTCTGTTGACGTGGTCCCCGCACGGCGAGGGCCTGTTGATCGTTGCTGTTTCTGCGTCGTCGGGATCGACGGCGACCAGGGGCGGGGTGGTGTCCAACCCACCTCTCGCATGGGCGCCTCGCCCGCCGCGATGGGGGCAGTCAGCGGCTGTTCGTCGCGGCCAGGTCGGTGCCGAGGCCGGCGTCCGGGTGCGGCGCCATCGACGGAACGACAGCGGCAGGAGTTCAAGGACGCCTGACGTCTGGCACGCTCCCCTGACTCCGGCGTCGCGTGGTCAGTGCCGGAGTCAGGATGGCGCAGGTGTCAGGGAGCGCAGACACACGGCAGCAGTCTGCCGTCCTGCACGTCGGACTCGATCCAGTAGTTCGCAGTGGCCTGTGAGCCTGTCCGGAATTGGCGAAGCTGCACGCCAGGATCCGGGCCGAGGGATACGCGGCTTGGGCCTGTCCCGGCGTGACCAGGACGCCGCGGGAGGCCGCTCGCAGCCCGGCCGCTGCCGCGGTGCTCTTACGGAAGGCCTTCATGCTGATGTTGTCGCTCTCGTGGACGGGGAGAAGGATGCGGCGGGAGCTTCCGCTGCGCGGGGCGGCGCATGCGGGATGGCGCTGTCCGAGATAAAGATGATACATCAATTGTTGATGCGTCCAATCCTCGCCGCTTGCGCGAGGGCGGCAATCGCCACGCCCTGGCCCACTTCATCACCACCATCCCGCGGGATCCGGCGCGCGTGCGGGCCCGGCTCGCATGGAAGACGACCGCGGCGATCAGACCAACCGCGCTGATCATTGATGACATGGGCCTCCACAGGCCTTCCTCTAGGACGGCGACACATCGGCCCATGTGGCGCGGCAGTACGGCCTGGACCGGCGCACTCTTCGAACGCCGGCGCGGAACCCAGGCGGCACCCACGATCCCGGGGATGTTCGCACTTCGAAGTGGGATCAGCTCACCGGCCCCTTCGAAGCCAAACCCCGGGACGGTTCCGCCCCTTGCGGCGTCACGCTGTTCTCACACCCGGCGAACGGCGAGGGAGCCCGAAGCACTTGACACATCAATGGTTGATGTGTCATCTTTCTGGAGCTTCCCCCCACCGAACTGAGGAGCCATGGGTGCGCCATCAGAGGGGGCCGTATTGCCGTGGAGGAGAGACCCCATGTCCCACAAGAACTCTCAAGTGAAGCCCCCGCCCAATGAGCGGGTGCTGGCCATCGGCATCCGCGCGGATGCGTTTACTCTGGACGATTTGCCGCCGCAGTTTTCGACGGTCGAGGAGCTGGCCGCCCAGATCGAGCGCGGCTGGGCGGATCTGCAGGCCGCAGGCATCGACGGCGAGATGTGCGAAATCGGCATGGACGTCGACGAGGCTGAGGCCGAGCTGCGCCGGAAGTTCGACGGGCGCTCGTTCGGGGTGGCGCTCATCGGCGGCGGCATTCGGAATGTCCCGGAGAACACCGTCCTGTTCGAGCGGATCGTCAATGTGCTCATCGACCTCCAGCCGGGCATCCGGTTGAGCTTCAACACACATCCGAACAACGCGCTCGAGGCGCTGCAGCGCTGGCTTGACCGCTAGAAGGTAGATGAAGATCCTGGCCGCCAGCGGCGGTAGTCGGCATGCCGGCCAGGATCGGTGGCAGCCTGACGGCGGGCGGCTGTCTGGAGGACTGGACGCGAACAAGAAGACGCCGGGCCGCAAGCGCGGACGGGCCGTCGATGTATGGGGACTGGTCATCCGCGTCGTCACCTGACCACCTCCGACCCCGACAACGCCCGCCGGCACCGCCCTGCTCGACCTGGCGGCGCGTCGATCACGCAGGCGGACGGCTCGGCATTCCGGCCCTCCCGCTGTCGTGCCAGCTCGCGCAGGAGGCCGTTGAGCTCTCAGTACAGCGAGAAGCGCTCGGTCCGCGGTCCGGACCGAGCGCTTTGTCGTCGGCGTCGGTTGTTCAGCCGTCTTCCCAGCAGTCGAAGAGCTCCGAGAGCGTGGGGAACCAGACGTCGTCGAAGGACGTCACGTGGTCGAGGAACTTCTCGAGCATCAGCAGGTTGTGGCCCCGGCCGATGGTCTGCGGATGCAGCGTCCAGGTCGCGACTCCGCCCGGGCAGCGCGCGTGGGCGAAGTCGAAGCTGTCCTTCCAGCGGGCGAGGACGACCTCGTTGGCCTGCATCAGGGCGTTGCCCTTGAAGGACTCCAGCTCCGGGAAGTCGTCGAGGAACCAGGAGACGGGGAACTCCAGGACCCGGCTCTCGGGCCCGAAGGTGTTGCCGTTCTCCTGGTCGAGTTCCACGACCATCCGCGGCCGGTAGGGCGTGAAGTCACGTCCCATCAGGGAGGAGTCCCAGTCGAAGCCGAACTCGGCCAGCAGTTCGAGCGTGTCGTCCGTGACGTCCAGGGCCGGCGAACGGTAGCCCCGCGGCCGGGCGCCCAGCAGCTTCTCGTGCTGACGCAGCTGAAGTTCGAGCAGCCGCCGTTCCTCGTCCCGGTCCAGTGCGGGGACGTATTCGTGATACACCCCGTGTGCTCCGATCTCGTGGCCGTCCTCGATGATCGCGTCCACGGCCGAGCGGAACGTCTGGATCGTGTGCGTCGGCACGCACCACGTGGTGGTGATCCCGTAGCGGCGGAACACGTCCAGCAGACGCGGAGTCCCCACCACGGCACCGAACTCGCCTCGTGACAGGGCCGTCTGGGACGTGGACCGGAACGTGCCCATCCAGACGCTGTGTGCGTCGAAATCCGGGCTGAGGCATACGGCGAGCCGCTTCCCCTCGGGCAGTCGCAGCGTCACGGCAGATCATTCCGACCGGTCGGGGCGGCGCGACAGCAGCACGACCCACCTGCCCTCCTGGCACACCTCCCCGTTCTGGTTCAGGACCTGCACGTGCGTGGTCACGATGCCGCGATCGGGCTTGCTCGCGGAGGGCCGGATCTCGACGATCTCCTCGCTCACCTTGATGGTGTCCCCGATGCGCACCGGCGCGAGCAGATTCCAGTCCCGGATTCCGAGGAAGGCGATCGCCGACGGGTTCTTCCACCCCAGGCCCATCTCCAGGCCGAACGCCATCGCCAGGACTCCGGGGCCGTGAAAGAGCCGGCCACCGAACTGGGTCTGCTTCGCGAACTCCTCATTCATGTGGAGCGGATGCATGTCGCCCGACCAGGTGCCGAACATGACGACATCGGTCTCGGTGATGGTCCGGCCGGGCGTCACCCAGGTCTGCCCGAGCTCGATCTCGTCGAGGTATCGAACGGACTCCGAGGTGTGCGCCGCGCCGAGAGTGTTGGTGGTCAATTCATGCTCCTCAGAAGCTGATGGGGACAACGGGACGTTTTCTGCCTCGTAGGGACGTTCTCTGCTCTCGGCGAGGTCACCAGCGGATCACGCCGTCGGAGTTCTCGCGAAGTGCCGGGCGGTCCAACGCCATTTCATCGATCGGCAGGCTGAGTTCCTCTCCGGAAATCAGCTCGGCCACGAGCTGTCCGGTGATCGGCCCTGCCAGGTTCCCGTACACGTGTCCGGTGGCGAGAACCAGGCCCGGTGCTTCGTCGACCTCGTCCACGATCGGCAGTGAATCGGCGGTGGCCGGCAGGAGACCCGTCCAGACACCCTCGACGCCGAGTCCCCGGTAGTGCGGGAAGGTCTCCAGAACGGCGTCGATGGTCATCTTCAGTCCACCGAGCGGCATACGGTCGTCCAGCTGCTCGGGGTAGTCCATCGGACACCCGACGAACAGGTTGCCGTCCTCCGTCTTGGCGACACACTCCAGGTGCTCGATCCCATGGCTCGAATCCTCGTAGGGCGCTGTGAAGTACTCGTCGCGATAGCTCGGGAGACTCCGAATGTGCCCGTACTGCTTGGCGGCCAGGGGACCGTTGAGGATCTTGTCGAGGTGCTCCTCGACCGGAGCGAACAGCACCGCGCCGAGCCGTTCGGGCTTGATCGGCACGTGGATGCCCTCCGCTTCGAGCATCCGTGACCAGACCCCCGTACCCCAGACCACTCGGTCCGCGTACACGTCTCCGCCGACAGTCCGGACGCCCGTGACCTTCGCTCCCTCGCGCGTCAGTCCGAGCACGGGTGTGTGCTCGTGGATGCGCACGCCGAGGCGACGGCATTCCTGGGCCAGGGCACGGACGAACTTCGGGGTGCGGATCTGGCCGTCCTCAGGACAGAACGTGGCGCCGATGACGGTGGGCGGCAGGATCGGCGCCGCCTCACGTGCCGTCGGTCCGTCCAGCAGCTCCATGGTGAAGCCGTGCTTGTTGCGGTCCTCCACGAATTCCTTGTAGACCCGGCGCTGGTCGTCGGTGAAGAAATACGTCATCGCGCCGTTCGCGCGGTACTCGAACGAGGGGCCGAGCAATTGCGAGAAGTCGTCGTAGAGAGCGCGGCCGGCCCGGGAGAGCGCCAGAGAGAAATCTCCGTTCCGGTTGTGCATGTGGAGAAATCCCATGTTCCGGCCCGAAGCGCCATACGCGATTTCCCGCTGCTCCAAGAGGACGACGTCATGCCCCTTGGTCGCGAGGAAGTACGCTGTCGACACGCCGACGATGCCGCCGCCGACCACGACCACATCCGCCTGGTCCAGTTTCACGTTGCGATCTCCCTGCCATCGGTCCGTCGGTTCGGCATGTAACCGGTTGTCTGATCATCCTTCGGAACTATCTCTCCGCCGACCTCCGGACCGCATTGGAACTTCCCAGAGGATCGGAGCAGTCCATCAGAAGCTCCACAATGGGTGGCCACCGCGGGACTGCAGGCGTGATCCCACCGGAGTTTCTACGGGCCGGAGCGCCGGAGCCAGTGAGGATTTCCAATTACCTCCGGTGGCCCCGCCGCCTACGTTGTGGCCCATCACCTGGCGCCCGACCACTCACTCGGGAGGCTCTTGCGCAGCCTCGCCGATCAAGGAACTGGAGCTATGGATGGCGTTCTCGCCGGCCACCGTGCGTGGCGACTGCGTGTCGGCCTTCGAGCGCATCGCTCGCGAGCACCCCGACCGCGCCGCTGTGATCGACAACGACGCGACGATCACCTACCGCGATCTGCAAGCGGCGGTCGAGCTCCGGACGACGACGTTGCTCGAAGCCGGCCTCGACCCCGGTTACCGGGTGGCCCTGGTCGCCGAGAGCTCGGCTGAGTATCTGATGACCGCTCTCGCCGTGTGGCGCGCGGGTGGCGTCCTCGTCACCGTCTACCCCTCATCGGGCTCGGGCGACATGCGTTACGCCATCGAGACGAGCGACCCCTCGCTGATCGTCGTCTCCGAAGGAGTCGATCGCGAGGCCGTCGAGGCCGGCGCGCCCGGAACCCCCGTCGTGGACATCACGTCCTTCGGCGTTGCCGGAGTCCGTGAGGACCACTCCCCCAACCCCGGGAACCTGCGGGAGCCGCTGTCCCTGATCTGCTTCTCTTCTGGCACGACGAGCCGACCGAAGGCGATCATGGTGTCCGCCACCGCGATCTTCAACTGCGCGGACACCTACGGCGAGGTCTGGCACCTCTCCCCCGACGACAGGGCGATCATCTGCCTGCCGATGGCGTGGCTGTACGGCCTCGCGAGCACCTCGCTCGCGGTGCTCCTGCGCGGCGGCACCGTCATCGTCGTACGGCGGGCGCGTCCTGAGTTCATCGCTCCGGCGATCGAGCGGTACCGGGCGACGTTCGTGGCCGGCGTCACGGCCACGTTCGCCAAGCTCGTCCAGCACGTGGGAGACCCGGCCCCGGGTACGCGCGCGTTCGAGTCGCTCCGTCTGTGCATCTCGGGGGGTGAGCCGCGCAACGAGGCGGTGTTCGACCGCTGGACGGCCCTGACCGGTGTCTCGGTGCTCGACGCGTACTGCGCGTCGGAGTGTCTTCCCCTCGTCACCTACGACCCCTACACGGACCCTGTTCCCAGGCCGGGCTCGGCCGGGAAGCTCGTTCCCCGCTCCCGGCTCAGGATCCTCGGCCCCGAGGGAGCCGAAGCCCCGCCCGGCGAAGTCGGCGAGGCGTATTCGAGCGGCCCCGGCCTGATGCTGGGGTACTGGCGGGACGAGCAGCTGACACGCGAAGCGCTCACGGACGACGGCTGGTACCGGACGAAAGACCTGGTCAGAGTCGACGAGGACGGTTATGTGTACGTCGTCGGGCGGCTGTCGGACCTCATCATCCGCGGGGGCACCAACATCTCCCCTTCGGAGATCGAACGTGTCCTCAACGAGCACGAGGCGGTCGGCCAAGCCGCCGTCGTGGGCCTGCCCGACGAGATCTACGGCCAGCGGGTGGTCGCCGCCGTCGTCCCCAGTGCCGCGTCGGGTGTGGACGAGGCCGAACTGCGGGCGTACTGCAAGGCGAGGCTCTCCTCCTACAAGGTGCCGAGCGCCTTCGTCGTGGTCGACGCCCTCCCCGTCAACGCGACCACCGGAAAGCTCAACCGGAAAGACGTCGCGGCGCTGCTCGCTGACCTGGCTTGACCGGCAAGACACAGGAACCTGAGAAGGAGGACGTCTCATGAAACACGACGGCTACGACTACATCATCGTCGGCGGCGGTTCGGCCGGCTGTGTGCTCGCCAACCGTCTGACGGCCGACGGCCGTAGTCGGGTCCTGGTCCTGGAGGCCGGTCGGCGACACTCCAGATTCGACTACCCCGTGCGGGTGCCGGCCGCATTCCTCTTCGTCATGGGCCACAAGCTCTACGACTGGCAGTACAAGTCCGAGCCCGAGCCCATGCTGGGCAACCGGAGGATCGCGCACTACCGGGGCAAGCTCATGGGCGGCTCCAGCTCCATGAACGGCATGTTCTTCCAGCGTGCCAACCCCCTCGTCTACGAGGACTGGGCCGCGGCTGCGGGCATGGAGACCTGGAGCTACGCCCACACCCTGCCCTACTTCAAGCGACTCGAACGCCTCGTCGGCAGTGATCCGCGCGGTGTCTACCGCGGCCATTCCGGACCCATCCCGGTCCACCGGCACAAGGCCCAGAACCCGCTGTTCGGCGCACTCTTCGAAGCCGCGCGCCAGGCCGGCCACGAAGTGGTCGACGACGTCAACGGCTACCGCCAGGAGGGGTTCGCACCCTTCGACTGCAACATCGAGAACGGCGAGCGTTACGACGCGGCCCGCACGTACTTCGCGCCCATCCGCGACCGGAAGAACCTGGATGTGATGACCGGCGCGCTCGTGAGCCGTGTCGTGTTCAAAGGCAAGCGCGCGGTCGGCGTCGAACTCGCCTCGCGGCGGGACGGCAGGACGGTCGTCCACGGCAAGGAGATCATCCTCTGCGGCGGAGCGTTCAACTCGCCCCAGCTCCTTCAACTTTCCGGTGTGGGCAACGGCAAGGAGCTGAGCCGACTCGGCATCGAGGTGATCGAGGACCTGCCCGGGGTCGGCGAGAACATGCAGGACCACCTCGAAGCGTTCGTCATGTACGCCTGTACGCAGCCGGTCTCGATGGCCGGCATCCTCAAGATGAAGTCATGGCCGGGCATCGGGGCCAAGTGGCTGCTGAAGCGTGAGGGTCCGGCCGCCACCAATCACTTCGAGGCCGGCGGGTTCGTCCGCTCGAACGACGACGTGCCGATGCCGAACCAGATGCTGACGATGCTCGCCCTGGGAGTGCGCAACGACGGTACGCCCGCGCCGACGGAGCACGCCTACCAGATCAACCTCGGTCCGCAGACGCCCCAGTCGAAGGGGCATGTGAAGCTGCGCGCGAACGATCCCCTCCAGGCACCGGTCCTCACCTTCAACTATCTGTCGACCGAGCAGGACCGCCGGGACTGGATCGACGGTGTCCGCGTCACGCGGGATCTGCTGAACCAGCCCGCGTTCGCGCCGTTCAACGGCGGCGAGCTCTCACCAGGACCCGACGTCAGGACCGACGAGGAGATCCTCGCGTGGGTGGCCCGCGACGCCGAGACGACGTACCACCCCTGCGGCACGGCCAAGATGGGCACCGATGACGAGGCCGTGGTCGATCCGCAGACCATGCGGGTTCACGGTCTGGACGGGATTCGCGTCGTGGACGCCTCGGTGATGCCCGTCATTCCCAACGCGAATCTCTACGCCCCGGTCATGATGATCGCCGAGAAGGCCGCGGACCTGATCCTGGGCAAGGAGCCGCTGGCTCCCGAACACGTCGACTTCTACCGCCACGAGAAGGTCTCCCGATGAAAACCGATGTGACCGACAGCCTCGGCATCGAGCTCCCCCTCTTCGCCTTCTCCCACTGCCGTGACGTCGTCGCGGCCGTCACGAAGGCCGGAGGCATGGGCGTGCTCGGCGCCGCATGGATGACTCCCGAAGAACTCGACATGTCGATCGAGTGGCTCGAGCGGGAGGTCGACGGCAAGCCCTTCGGCGTGGACCTGGTCTTCCCCGGCACGGCGATGGACGACGAGAAGACTCCCGAGGAGTACCTGGCCTCGATCCCGGACCGCTACCTGGCGTTCGTGAAGGACATGCTGGACGACGGCGGGCTGAACGACCTCACTCCCGAGGACCGCGACGCCTACATGGTCGAGAACGCCAGGAAGATGGCGATGACCAACAAGAAGAGCCGTGACCAGCTCGAGGTGACACTGGCCCGGAGCTCGGTGAGCCTGGTCGTCGGCGCCCTTGGTGTCACGCCGGACTGGGTGGTGAAGGCGGCGCACGCCCGAAGCGTCCAGGTCGGTGCGCTCGTCGGCACCGCACGGCACGCGGTCAAGCAGCGCGAGGCGGGGGTCGACCTCATCGTCGCGCAGGGCACGGAGGCGGGCGGCAGCGTCGGTACCGTGGCGTCGATGGTGCTGTGGCCGCAGGTCGTGGAGGCGGCGGCCGGCGTGCCGGTGCTGGCCGCCGGCGGTGTGTCCCGCGGCTCGCACATCCTCGCCGCGCTGTCCCTGGGCTGTCAGGGCGTGTGGACCGGGTCGCTGTGGCTCGGGACCGCGGAGAGCGAACTCAGCCTGGAAATGCGGGAGAAGCTCTTCGCCGCCGAGTCGGAGGACGCCCTCCTGGCGCGGGTCATGACCGGCAAGCCGGGGCGGATGCTGCGTACGAAGTACATCGACGCCTGGCAGGCTCCCACCGCTCCCGCGCCGCTGTCCTGGCCGATGCAGTCGATCCTGAACGGCTACTCCTACAAGCGGGCTGAGCACGCACGCGATCTCGACTACTGGACATACGCCGTGGGCCAGGTGGTCGGTGACATGAAGGGCCACACCACCGTCAAGTCCGAGATCACGCGGCTGCTCAACGAGTACGTCGACGCCCTCGACCATCTCCAGAAGGTCACGGACGTCGACTAGTCCGACGCCGTCGCGTCAACCTCGGCCGATCGCCACGTATAGACACAGCAGTAGGAGGAGAGCAATGGCAGGCGTGACGATCGAGTACGACGTGCCGGTCCCGATGCGCGACGGTGTCGTTCTGCGGGCGGACGTCTACCGTCCGGAAGGACCGGGACCGTGGCCTGTCATCGTCTCCCGGACGCCGTACGACAAGACGGACAACTACGAGCTGCAATTCCTGGACCCTGTACTGGCCGCGCGGCGCGGACTCATCGCCGTGGTCCAGGACGTACGCGGGCGGTTCGCCTCCGAGGGCGAGTTCGTGCCGCTCGTCAACGAGGCGACCGACGGCGCCGACACCATCGAGTGGGCCGCGCAACTGCCCGGCTCCAGCGGCGCGGTGGGCATGTGGGGCATCAGCTATCTGGGCAACGTGCAGTGGCAGGCGGCGGGTCTGCGGCCCGCGGCGCTCAAAGCGATCGCGCCCTCGCTGACCTTCCGCGAGACCGACAACGGCCTGGCGTTCCGCGGTGGCGCGTATGAGCTCGGCCTTGTGCGCAGCTGGGCGCTGGGGACGGGCTTCGACGTGCTCGTTCGTCGCTGTGCCGACAACGAGGAGGAGCTGATGAAGCAGGTGGCCGCGCTCGCCGCCGCCTTCGACGGCATCCCCGGGCCGACGTATCACGAACTTCCCACCGGCACGGATCCCGTCGTCGCCCGATGGGATCTGCCGAACCTCGCGGACCGCGCGTCCATGGCCGCCGGTGATGTGCCTCCGCACCAGGAGAACGTCACGGTGCCCAGTCTGCATGTGGCCGGCTGGTACGACCTGTTCGTCCAGGGCACGATCGACAACTACACGGCTGCGGCGCAGCGGACAGGGGCCAAGCTGGTGGTCGGGCCCTGGAACCACATCGCCCAGACCGGGATGCAGGGCGACATCAACTTCGGTGTGGCGGGACACGGTGCCGCCATCGATTTCTCCACGTCCATCCTCGGCCTGACCTTCGACTGGCTGCACGCGTGTCTGACCACGGGCGAGGCCCCGAACGACGACCTGCCCGTAAAGATCTACGTCATGGGCGCGGGCGAGTGGCGTTCCGAGCCCGAGTGGCCGCTGAGCCGCGCGGTCGACACGCTCTTCCAGCTCGGCACCGACGGCAGGCTGACCGCCGACGGCGAGGCGGCCCCGGGAACGCTCACCTTCACGTACGACCCGCAGAACCCCGTGCCGACCGTCGGCGGCGCCACCGTCATGCCGTATCCGCCGTCGGGTTCCTTCGACCAGCGCGTCGTGGAGGAGCGCGACGACGTCCTCGTCTTCACCACCGACGTACTCACCGATGACGTCGAGGTGACGGGGCGGATCACCGCGTCCCTGACGGCGGCGACCGACGGCCCCACGACCGACTGGGTCGTGCGCCTGTGCGACGTCCACCCCGACGGCCGCTCCTACAACGTCGTCGACGGCATCACCCGCGTCGCGACCGTCCCCGGCGAAGCGTCCACCGTCGAGGTCGACCTGTGGTCCACGAGCATGCTGTTCAAGAGGGGACACCGCATCCGGGTTCAGGTGACGTCGAGTTGTTTCCCGCGGTGGGACCGCAACCTGAACACCGCCGACGGTGTGCGCACGGGTGAGATGCGCGTGGCGTCCCAGGTTCTCCAAGTCGGCGGGGACGCTCAGTCGTTCGTCACGCTTCCTGTCGTCTGACGGGACCGACGGGCACGACACAAACGAGGCTCCCGAGCCGATGAGTTGAGGCGTTGACGTCTCAACTCATCGGCTCGGGAGCCTCGTTGGTTCACCGGGACAGATCGTCCAGAAGCCGGGGCGGCCGGGTTGTCACGCTCACCTCCGGGGCCTCACCCCGCCACTTCTCGACTTCCACGAGCGCGTGCTGCGCCGTCGTGGCCTGGGACAGGCTCGACGCCGGCCGGTCCGCGGTCAGTACGTTCGGGTTGCCGTGGCGGCAGAAGGACGGGGCGTCAGGATCGGGGTCGTACCACGCGCCCGCTGAGAGCTGGACCACGCCGCGCCGGACCGCGTCCGACACCACCAGGCCGGCCAGGCAACTCCCGCGCTCGTTGTGGAGCAGCACGACATCGCCGTCCGACAGGCCGCGAGCTGCCGCGTCCTCGGGATGCATCCGGAGCGGCTCCCGCCCCGCGACCTTCGCCTTCTGACTCGTGTCACCGATGTCGAGCTGACTGTGCAACCGGGTCTTGGGCTGGTTCGCGATCAGGTGCAGCTGGTGGGCGCCGGAACTGCCGAGCCATTCGGCAGGAGCGATCCAGACGGGGTGGCCGGGGCAGTCGGCGTAGCCGAACCCGGCGATAGTCGACGAATAGATCTCGATCTTTCCGCTGGCCGTGGGCAGCGGACTCGCGCCGGGGTCACGCCGGAACTCCGAGAACAACACCTGATCCTTGTCGATGACGGGGATCGAGATGTTCTCGCTGCTCCAGAACGTGTCGAAGTCGACAACCTCGATGTCAAGCTCCACGAGCCTGCTCCGCCACGCGTCGTACAGATGGCGAAGCCATCCCATGACATCTCGGCCTTCGCTGAAGCTCGCCCCCCGGCCGAGCCTCTCCGCGAGGGCGGAGAAGATCGCGTAGTCGTCCCGGGCCTCACCGGCCGGCTCCGTGAGGGCGGGCATCGGGAAGAAGGCCGGGTCGTTGCGGCCGGCGCCGTAGTCGTCGCGCTCGATCGTCATCGTCGCCGGGAGCACGATGTCGGCGTGCCGTGCCGTGCTGGTCCAGAACTGCTCGTGGACGACGACAGTGGCGGGCTTCATGAACGCCCGGCGCAGGCGGGCCAGGTCCTGGTGATGGTGGAAGGGGTTCCCTCCCGCCCAGTAGACCAACTCGATCTTCGGAAGAGTGATGCGCCGCCCGTCGAAATCGATCTCGCGGCCCGGCGTGAGCAACATGTCCGAGATCCTCGCCACAGGGATGCCCGACGTCTCGGCATTGCGTCCCTGCGGGAGCGAGGGAGCACTGGCCACCCGCTTGGGGAGCCCCACGTCGGCCGTCGCTCCGTAGCCGTGCTGGAAACCACCGCCCGGCAGCCCGATCTGTCCGAGCATCGCCGCCAGGGTCACCCCGAGCCAGATGGGCTGCTCTCCGTGCTGCTGGCGCTGAAGGGACCAGCTGAGGTTGATCATCGTTCGCGATGCGGCCATTTCGCGGGCGAGGCGCACGATCCGATCGGCGGGGACGCCGGTCAGGCGCTCCGCCCAGGCAGGGGCCTTCGGGACGCCGTCGACCGTGCCGCGTACGTATGGCAGGAACTGATCGAACCCGACGCAGTGTGTGGAGAGGAAGGCACGGTCGGCGAGGTCCTCGGCGTCCAGCACGAACGCGAGGGCCAGCATCAGGGCGGCGTCGCTGCCGGGCAGGGGCGCGATCCACTCGGCCTTGGCCTCGGCATACGTGTCGTCCGCGATCGGCGTGATGTCGACGAAGCGGCATCCTCGGGCCACCGCCCGCTGGATCGCATCCCTGGCGGGATGCCGGCCGATCCCGCCGGAGCTGATACCGCTGTTCTTCTCGGACAGGCCGCCGAAGGAGAGGAACAGGTCGGTGGTCCGGCTGATCACGTCCCAGGAGGTGGCACCCGCCATGATGGCGCCGGCGTTGCCCACCACGTGCGGGAGCAGGATCCCGGAGGCGCCGTAGCTGTAGTCGCTCCATCCGGCGACGTATCCGCCGAGGGTGTTGAGGAACCGGTGGATCTGACTCTGGGCGTGATGGAACCGGCCCGCACTGGCCCAGCCGTACGATCCCCCGTACACCGCGGACGGGCCGTGCTCGGCATAGACGCGCCCGAGTTCGCCGCTCACCAGGTCGATGGCCCGCTCCCACGACACCTCGACGAAGGGTTCGGTGCCGCGGCCCGCGCCGCTGCCGGGGCCGTTCTCCAGCCAGCCGAGGCGGACGGCCGGCCGGAGCACCCGCGTCGGGTGGTGCTGGGCGGACGGCACGTTGTGGATGAGGTCGCGCGGATCAGGATCGCCTGACCACGGCCGGACGGAGCTCAGTGACCGTCCGTCCGTCTCCGCTTCGAAAGCTCCCCAGTGGGTCAGATGCGTCGGCATGATCACGCTCCGTTGTCACGGCCTCTGGCTCTCCAGCCTAGGCATCCGTGCAAGGCGGCAGACACTGGTGGAAGACCGAGGGCTGGGCTGATGGCTGGTGCGTCTACCGAAAGCAGGGATACAGGTCACTCGGTAGCGTTCGGACGGGGACTGGCCCCATGGACGACGTCCGCGCGGCTCTCGACCTTTGCCTGGCGTGCAAGGCGTGCTCGCTCGACTTCCCCGCGGGCGTCGACATGGCGACGTACAAATCCGAGTTCTTCTCCCACTACTTGCACAGGCTGGGCAAGGAGCTGGCGGACTTCGGCGGCGACGCGGGAGGTACCGATGTCGTCCTGTTCGTCGGCTCCTTCACGAAGGGATTCCGGCCGGAGGTGGCCGGTGCCGCCGCACGGGTCGCGGCCGGCACCGGCCGCCAGGTCACCTGCGAGACCGACGCGTGCTGCGCGATCGGCAGGTCAGGCCGGGTCCTCGTCCAGCTTCGCCACCACTCGGTCGGAGATGTCGGCCAGCGCCCGCAACTCCGCCGGGGTGACATGATCCAGGAACAGCTCTCGCACCGCCTGCACATGCAACGGAGCCGCCGCCTCGATCGCCACCCGCCCGGCATCCGTGATCACCACGAACGCTCCCCGCGCATCCTCGGGACACTCCTCACGGATCACCAGCCCCCGCCCCGCCATCCGCGCGATGTGGTGAGACATACGGCTCTTCTCCCACTCCAGCGCCCGCGCCAGATCCTGATAACGCTGCCGCCCCTCCGGCACATCCGTCAGACTCACCAGCACCCCGAAATCCGCAGCCGACAACTTCGACTCACTCTGCAGCAAACGCGACAGACGACCCCCCAGCCGCTCATGCAACCGAACAAAACTCCGCCAGGCGTGCTGCTCCTCCGCCGTCAACCACCGCACCTCTTCATCCATACAAGCGAGTGTAAAGGAGTTGACGGATCACCCAGATACCGATCGCTTCGCGCAGCTCGGCCTCCGTAGCCCGGGCGCCACACCATCCTCCACCGCAGCCCTGGCCACAGCCAACGCGATCTCGCGGGCCGCGTCCCGCATACCCACCAGCGGCGGCAGCAATGGAGTCGCCCCCTCCACACCCGCCCGCACCGCGCACTCCCCCACAGCCCGCGCCGCCGCCACCATCATCCGGTCAGTCACCCGCGACGCCCGACAAGCAGCCACCGCCAGCCCGACCGCCGGAAAAACATAGACGTTGTTGGCCTGCGCCACCGGCACTTGCTTGCGGCCGAGAACAGGACGGGCGTGCACAGTCGCCCTGCGGGTGCCGGGTGAGCAGGCGGTGGAAGAGGACTGCAGGCCCAGTGTCGTCCGTACTCACTCCGGGGTCACGCCGGCCGTCTGCTTGATATGTCATCTAGATTCGTTTAGCTTAGATGACACATCAATCAACTCGCACGGAACCGCAATGTCGGAACCGCCACCTGATCACAAGAGGTACCTGTGAACGTCGCTCTGTGGGCTGTCGCGGCCCTGCTCGCCCTGGTGTTCCTGGGGGCCGGTGCTGCCAAGCTCGCCCAGCCCAAGGAGAAGCTCGTCGCATCCTCCTCCATGGGCTGGGCCGAGGACTTCTCCCCGGCGATGATCAAGACGATAGGCGGCCTGGAGGTACTCGCAGCACTCGGGCTGATTCTGCCCGCGGCGGTGGACATCGCTCCGGACCTCGTTCCGCTGGCCGCCTCCGGCCTGGCACTGACCATGTTCGGCGCCGGCATCACGCACAGCCGGCGCGGGGAGGCCCAGTCGGTCGTCGTCAACGTCGTCCTGCTGGCCCTGACCGTCTTCGTGGCCTGGGGCCGCTTCGGTCCGCACGCCTTCTGACCTGCCGAGAAGGGAAACTCTCATGCCTGCTATCACCGTTGACGACGTGCTGGTCCTGCCGCGCCTGCCAGAACTTGACCCGGCCGGCACCGCCTTCCGGCCCGTCCGCCGCCTGACGACCGCCGAGCAGGGCTTCGAGGGCGAGGGCTTCCCCGTCCGCCGCGCCTTCGCCGGAGTGCCGGCGGCCGAGCTCGACCCGTTCATCCACATGGACCACGTCGGCAAGGTCGAGCAGGCCCCGGGCGAGCCCATGGGCACCCCCTGGCATCCGCACCGCGGCTTCGAGACCGTCACCTACCTCATCGACGGAGCCCTGGAGCACCAGGACTCCAACGGAGGCGGCGGCCTCATCACCGACGGTGACACCCAGTGGATGACCGCAGGCTCCGGAATCCTGCACATCGAGCAGCCTCCGGAGCGGCTGGTCCAAAACGGTGGGGTGGTCCACGGTGTGCAGCTGTGGGTCAACCTGCCCCGCGCCAAGAAGATGAGCCCCCCGCGCTACCAGGACATCCGCGGCAAGCACACCGGGCTGATCACCACCCCCGACGGCGGCGCGCTCATCCGCGTGATCGCCGGCGACATCGCCGGACACACCGGCCCCGGCATCACCCACACCCCGGTCACCGTCGCCCACCTCACCATCGAACCCGGCGCCCAGGTCGACCTCCCGTGGGACCCGACTTACAGCGCACTGGTCTACGCGCTGGCAGGGCACGGCACGGTCGGCGCCGAAGCCCGCCCCATCCAGGAGGGTCGGCTCGCCGTCCTCGGCTCGGGTGACGCGCTGCGCCTGACCGCCGACCGCGCCCAGGAGTCCCGCTCCCCCAAGCTGGAGCTCTTCGTGCTGGGCGGCCTCCCGATCCGCGAACCCGTCTTCCAGTACGGCCCTTTTGTGATGAACACCCGCGAAGAGGTGCAGCAGGCCTTCGAGGACTACCAAGCGGGGCGCTTGGGTGTGATCCCCGCTGCCCGCCTCCCCCACACGACCTGAACGTTCGAGTTCGAGAACTTCACCGTCCTCAAGCCCGGCGAATACAACGTCCAGGCCGTCGCCACCATGCTCGACCAGGTCGCCGCCTGGAGCAACGCCCTGGCACCCCTCCGAACCGCCTGAGCAAACCCGACTGCAGCCTGTTCCGATGCCGGGCCGGCTGTTCCACCGGATGCCCGATCACCTCCGTGTTCGGGTGGCTTCGAGTTGCTTCCGGCCGGGGGACCGCAAGGTGAATGGAGCATGTATCAGGCTGGCGCCGTGGCCTCCCGGGTCGTGTCGCCGCCGATCCGTGCCGGTGCAGGGCCCTCGGCAAGGTCTTCGGCGAGCAACCGCTTGGCGATCGAGTCGAGGGCCGCGCGCAATTCCGGAGTGGCAGGGCGGCCCTGGTCGCGTTCGAGGTGGTCCGCCAGCCAGTTCTCCCAGCCCTGCGCGATGGCATGAGCCTGCTCGTCCCCCTGCGCGGTGAGCGAGTAGAAGTTCCCTTCCCGGCTGACGTCCCCACTGCGGATCGCCGCGTCGAAGGCCGGCTGCAGGACCTGTTCGGGCATGTGATGGCGGGAAGCGATCAGGCTGAGCTTGGAGTAGCCCACCAACCTCGTCCAGAGGGCGACCTGCATGACGGTCCACGCACGCCCCGGGTCCAGCCGGGAGCCGGTCAGGGCGAGTGCGTCCGCGTACGGCATGCGGCCCGCCTTTCGTAGCAGGGCGGAGATCTGCCGCTCCAGAGGAACGCGGACGCCGTCGACCGGGGCTCCGAACGCGCCGTCGAGGTCGGTGGAGGCCATCCGGGCACTGTCGCGCAGGGTGACCTGGCGAAGGAAGAGCGCCACGACGAACCCGAGCAGGGCCACGGGCACCGTCCACAGGAAGATCCTGCCCATGGAGTGGGCGTAGGCGTCGATGACGGGAAGGGCGGCGGCGTCCGGGAGTTGGTGCAGGGCCTGCGGGGACTGGGCCGCTCGGGCGATCTGTTCCGCAGGAGCCGCGCCCGTCGCGACCGCCTGCCGGATGCCGTGCGCGAGATCCGACTCGAGGGAGTTGGCGTAGATGGTGCCGAAGACGGCGGTACCGAAGGCGCTGCCGAGCGTGCGCAGGAAGGTCACGCCGGAGGTCGCGGTGCCGAGGTCCTTGTAGTCGACGGTGTTCTGAACGACGATCGTCAGAATCTGCATGCTCAGGCCGAGACCGGCACCGAGGACCAGCATGAACACCGACTCCAGCCAGGTGGAGGTCGACCGGTCCATCAGCGACAGCAAGTACAGTCCGACCGCGGTCACCAGCGTGCCCACGATGGGAAACACACGATACCGGCCGGTCTTGCCCACGACATTGCCGCTGTACAGCGACGTAGCCATCAGACCGATCACCATGGGCAGCGTGCGTATCCCGGAAAACGTCGCGTCGGCGCCGTTCACGTACTGCAGGAACGACGGCAGATACGTCATCGCACCCAGCATCGCGAAACCCACGATGAAGGACAGGACGGCGCAGACCGTGAAGACGGGGTTCTTGAACAGGCGCATGGGAAGCATGGGTTCCGCGGCCTTGATCTCCACCAGGCAGAACAGCACCAGCGACAGCAGTCCGCCCGCGAACAGGCCGACGATGAGCGGGGACGACCACGCGTACTCGCTGCCGCCCCAACTGGTCGCCAGAATCAGGGCGCTCGCGCCGAGCGCGACGAACGCGATCCCCAGGTAGTCGACTATCGGTTTCACGACCGCCTTGACCTGCGGAATGTTCTTCATCGTCATGATGACGACGACGAAGGCGACCGGCACGTTGACGTAGAAGCACCAGCGCCAGGAGAGGTTGTCGGTGAAGAAGCCGCCGAGCAGCGGGCCGAGCACGGTGGAGACACCGAACACGGCGCCCATCGCACCCTGGTACTTGCCGCGCTCGCGCAGTGGGATGACGTCCGCGATGAGGGCCGTGGCGGTGACCATCAGTCCACCCGCGCCGATTCCCTGCACCGCCCGGGAGGCGATGAGCATCGTCATGCCGCCTGAGAGGCCGCAGAGGAACGAGCCCGTGATGAAGACGATCGTCGACACGGCGAAGACGGTCTTGCGGCCGTACATGTCACCGAACTTGCCGACGAGCACGGTCGAGACGGTCTGCGCCAGCAGATAGGAGGTCACCACCCAGGACATGTGCGAACCACCGCCCAGGTCCGCGACGATCGTCGGCAGGGCCGTGCCGACGATCGTCTGGTCGAGTGAGGCCAGCAGCATGCCCGCGGCGATGGTGATGAAGATGACGGTGCGCTCGCGGGGGCTCAGAAGCGGGGGTGCAGGCTGGTCCGCTTCCGTCCCTGCCCGAGGCGAGGTGGCTGATGCAGTCATGGGAACCGTCTCGGTTGGGGAGGGGGGTTCGGCGCTCGAAGTCGACGACGCCAAGGACGGCCGACCATCGAAGTGGCTGTCCGCAGGACGTCACAGCCCAATGTCGATCGATATGGCTGGTCATGATCTGCTTTTCGAGATGACTTTGTCCGGAATTTGCCCACCGATGACATGCACAGCTCTCGGGCGTGGGGGGGGCGTGACCAGTAGTGATGGCAGAACTTCTCGACATGCCTGCCGCAGCCGAACTCGGGGGCCGCCTGAAAGGTCACGTCACTGCCCGGTCAGCTTCGGGAATTCGCGACCAGCTCTTGTACGCCGGGTGCGACCTCTTCGCCGAACTGCTGGATGGCGGTGGGGTCGTCGCCGGCCAGGATGTAGCCGGTGACGCCGTGTTCGCGGATCCGGAGCAGCCATCCTTGTGGCCGTGGACCAGGACCGCGATGTGCATGTGGCCATCGGGCGCGTAGGCGAGGCGGACGGGCACTGACCAGTCGGTCGCGGAGGGCGGAATTCCGGCTGCAAGGGCGGGGCAACTGGCCACCGAGCCTCTACTGCACTCGGATGCGGCTACGCCAGTAGGGGCCAGGAGACGACAAATCAGCCCAGGTGCACCTCCAGCCACCGCAAGACTTCGGGGGTCACCTGATCAGTGATGTCGGCGAACTCGTCATGTCTCTTCAGGAACTTCGCGGCGCGGTCTGCTGGTGGCGTTGGGGAGGATGGGTGCGGGAAGCCGGCCCGCGGGGAAGCCCTCGATGGTGCCGAAGCGGTCGGAGGAGGTCTCCCATTCCTCGCGGGCCTTGACGATGTCCTCGTGGGTGCGGCCGATGAAGTTCCGCCGCATGACGCGTCGGCACCCGGTGGGACATAGCCCAGACGCGCCCGGTGCGTGAAGGCAGTGAGATCGGTCCGGAAGCCGGGTGCGATCAGTCCGGCGATGTCCTCCTCGCCGCGGCCAGCGCGGCGTGGTGCAAGGAGGAGCGGGACCCGCTGTCAGACGCAGGCCATCATCGGACTGGGACAGTCGTCCCAGTCCGGCCAAACGGCACACGACCGCCAGCGTTCGGGGTTCGCCCACCAATCTGCAGGATCGGAAGGACCAGGAGATCTACGGACGCGCTCCCCGCAACTCAAAGGCGACCCCGGCCGGCCCGCAGGTCTCGCTCACCGGTAGCGGCGTGCAACAAGCCGAGTAGCCGGTGCCGTGGCCGCCGCACCGCACATGTCACATCCAGACACGGCCGATGGTCACCCAGCGGTAATTGCCGGTACCCGTGCTCGTGAACCAGCCCACGGGCTGCGCGTTCTGAGTGCTGCTCTCGCAGTGGTAGCCCGAGTAGGTCAGTGTGGTGGGAGACGCCTGGGACGGGTCGACGGTCACTTGGGGGAAGTAGCGGTTCGTGATAGTCGTGCTGTCCGTGGTGAATGACGCGCACTGGCCGTTCACGCTGATGCTGTGGACCTGGCCTTTGGTTCCGTCGGTGACGGCCACGCAGGCGGCACCTGCGCCGGCCTGGCACTGGGGCGGCTGGCTCGCCGCCTGGGCCGGGCCGGTGGTCACGGCCAGCGCCGCGGCGGCCGCGCCGCCTGCGGCGATCATGCTGATGAGACTCTTCTTCATGAGATGCATACGCCTTCCATCTTCAACATCGCGGGCGCACGGAGCGTGCTGCCTGCCCCAGCGGAAAAGTGAGTTGATGCAACATCAATCGGCCGCGCCTCGGCGTCAAGCTCACCAGGTCGGCCGGCAAGCCGCTTCACACCGCTCAAGTCCCTGCAGAAACCGGGTCCGTAACCTGAGGTTCGTGATGATGGTCGAACGTCCGGTACCCGATGAGCTGCGGGGTCTCCGAGCCGTCGAGCTGTCCGCTCCAGGGAGCGGGCGCGCCCGTCAGTTCAACTCGAACCTCGAGGCATTCTCGGCGAGCCAGTCGTCGAAGCTCTTCAGAGCCGGATTGAGCTCGCGCAGCCGGTTCAGATCACGGACGCCGGTGAACTCCTGATCGAAGTCGCCGTAGTACTGGAACATGTTGCCGAACTCCTCGGCCCCCGGGAAGTCCAGGGCGCGGTAGACGTCGTAGGGCACGGACTGGAAGCGCACCGGCTCGCCCAGCGCCGCCGCCAGCTTCTCCGCGTACTGCGCACCCGTCAGATGGTCGCCGGCCAGGTGGACGGCGGCGCCGATGAATTCCTCCCCGCGCTTGAAGACGGCGAGCGCCGTCCGGCCGATGTCCGCCACGTCGACCCCGGCGAGGAGCTTGCCCTCCTCCAGCGGCAGGTTCAGCGTCAGCACACCGTCCTCCGCGCGCTGGGGGCCCAGGCCCTGGAGGAAGCCTTGGAAGAAGAAGGTGGTGTTCAGGAAGGTCGTCGGCACTCCGGCCTGCGTGAACAGTTCGTTGGCCTCACCCTTGGCATCGAAGTGCGGCACGTTGTACTTGTCCTGCAGGACGGGCATGCGGTCGTCGTCCACCGGCAGCAGTTCGCGGGTGTCCTCCAGGGTGGACCAGACCACGTGGCGCAGGCCTGTGGCCTTGGCGGCGCGGACCAGGACGTTGATCTCCTCGGTCTCCTTGGCCGCCGAACCGTGCGCCCAGAAGTTGGTGACGAGGAAAGCACCATAGGCACCCTCGAACGCCTTGTGCACCGTCGGTTCATCGTGGAAGTCCGCCCGCACGACCTCGGCGCCGAGCGCCGCGAGCTCCCTGGCCGCGGGCGAGTCGGGGTTCCTGGTGAGCGCGCGGACCGTGAAGCCCGACTCCGGATTGGCCAGGATCGCTCGCGCGGCACCACCTCCCTGCGCACCCGTTGCTCCAGCGACCGCGATGACCTTCTCGTTGCTCATGACAGTGTCCTTGTCAGAAGAAAGGTTCTGGTTGATACGTCAACGACACTACCGCGAATCGGTTGACCCATCAACCTCTGAGTCTGAGATCGAGTCGTGATCGTTTCTGGTGCCAGGCAGCGGCCCCCGTGCGCTTGCTGTTGGCGGCCGTGGTTCCGGGCTCACGCGAGAATCAACAGCATGACGATGCCCCTGTCGGGCGGCTCCGGCGATCCGGCGCTCTCCGCTGGTGCAGGTTCGGGCGAGGGCAGTGCCAGGATCAATGCCGTGGGTTTGGAGGCGCCGGGCGCTCTCCGGCGCCGACCGCACTCATGCGACCGGCCGGCCGCTGGGTGGTGCTCGACCAGTGCCCAGCGGTCCTCGGTGACGGTCACGGCCAAGGTGCCGACGGCCACTCATCGATGACCATCTGGAGTTGTGACCCGGTGCGTGCGGGCATGCGAAGCAGTGTGTGGGATGGGCCCATTCCCCTGACGGTCCGGACGGGTTGGCCGACCGGAGGTGCTCGGCGGCGGTCCGAACGATCATGACTGGCCGTCCGCACTGTGCACCGGCTGATACGAGCGCCAGCCGGCGGGACGACACTGTTCCCCGACGGCAGCCCCCACCCGTCCGCGAGGAGATCCATGCGCACGGCGATCGTGATACGACCCCGGGGAGAGGCCTGTCCGTTGTTCCCGGACACGTCCTGCTCCCTGCCGACGCCGGACCACCACCGACAGTCCGCGGGTCATCACACCTGCCAAGACGGTGCGACCGCAGCCGCTAGCCCATGGACAGGACAAAAGCGGCAACCGATCACCCCGGCTGTGCGCTCAAGGGAGATTCCACATGCAACACCGGCACAAGCCAACTCGTGAACCGCCTCACCGTGACCGGCTACGATCAGGGCGGGCCTTGCCGAGACTTTTCCCTGATGAGCGTGGACCCCACAACGCTCCATGCTCATTTCGACGCCTGGCGGCGATACCACCGTGGAGGAGTGCCCCCATGTCCCACAAGAGCTCTCAGGTGAAGGCTCTGCTCAACGACGACGTCCTGGCCATCGGCATCTCCCCCGAGGCGTTCACGGCGGAGGAGCTGGCGCCATTCAACTTGACCGTGGAGAAGCTGGCCGCCCAGGTCGAGCGCGGGTGGGCGGCAATCCAGGCCGCGGGCGTCGTCGGCGAGCTGTGCAGCGTCAGCAAGGACCCCGACGAAGCCGAGGCCGAGATTCGAAAGCGGTTCGCCCAGCGCTCCTTCGGGCTGGCGACCGTCGGCAGCGGCGTCCGGTTGCTTCCGGAGAATACCGTCCTGTTCGAACGGATCGTCAACGTGCTCGTCGACCTCCAGCCGGACATCCGGCTGGGCTTCGCCACAGGTCCTAAGAACATGCTCGAAGCGATCCGGCGCTGGCTCGACCGCTAGGACGGCGGTAACGGGCAGACGCATGGCGCAGCCAGCGGGCCCTTCCCTGCCTTTCCCGTGCATCAAGTGGCAGTGGCTGGGCCATGCGGGCTATTTCAATTACGGGAAATAGGAATTGCAGTTCAGCGTCCGGGAGCCGGTCTGCTCCGGGACCTCCTCGACGACGATGGCGAGGAGTCGGGCGGCGCTGATGTAGTCCAGTTGGGCCTCTCTCAGCGTTCGAGGACGCTGCCCTCGCGCGGCACGCCGACGCCGTTGTCGCACAAGTGCAGGGCGCTGGCTGAGCGGTCGGGCGCGAGTCCGTCCCGCGCCGGGTAGTCGTTGAGGTTGCCGAAGCTCTCGAAGTCGCCGGTCATCAGTCTTCCCGTCCTGCCGGCTCCTGTCCGAGGCCGGAACCGCGGGCGGACAGCAGCGAGACATGAGTGGGGGCGTCGGGCGCATCGGCCGGCCGACCGATGGCGAACTCCTTGCGCAGCACCGGAACCACCTCCGCACCGAGCATGTCGATCTGTTCCAGCGCCGCCTTGAGCGGGACTCCGCCGCCGTCCACCATGAACAACTGACGCTGGTAGTCACCGGCGTACTCGCGGAAACTGAGCGTCTTCTCGATGACCTGCTCCGGGGTACCGACCGTCAGCGGAGTCTGCTCCATGTACTCCTCCATGGGCATCCCGCCGCCCATCACCTGTGACTGGTCGAAGAGCGGGCGGAACTCGCGTATGGCGTCCTGGGAGTTGCGGCGCATGTAGACGTGGCCGCCGAGACCGACGACGGCCTGCTCGGCGCTGCCGTGACCGTAGTGCGCGTACCGCTCCCGGTACAGATCGATCATCTTCCCTGTGTGCTCCTTCGGCCAGAAGATGTTGTTGTGGAAGAAGCCGTCGCCGTAGTACGCGGCCTGCTCGGCGATCTCCGGGGAGCGGATGGAGCCGTGCCAGACGAACGGCGGTACGCCGTCCAACGGCCGCGGTGTGGAGGTGAACCCCTGGAGCGGCGTGCGGAACTTCCCCTCCCAGTCGACGACGTCCTCGCGCCACAGCCGCCGCAGCAGGGCGTAGTTCTCGACGGCGAGGCTGATCCCGTCGCGGATGTCCTTGCCGAACCACGGATAGACGGGGCCGGTGTTGCCGCGGCCCATCATCAGGTCGACGCGGCCGTCGGCCAGGTGCTGGAGCATCGCGTAGTCCTCGGCGATCTTCACCGGGTCGTTCGTGGTGATCAGCGTGGTGGACGTGGAGAGAATGATCCGCTCCGTGCGCGCGGCGATCCAGCCCAGCATCGTGGTGGGGGACGACGGCACGAACGGCCGGTTGTGATGCTCGCCGGTCGCGAAGACGTCCAGCCCGACCTCTTCGGCCTTCTGCGCGATGGCGACCATCGCCTTGATCCGCTCGTGCTCCGTGGGCGTGCGGCCCGTGGCCGGGTCCGTGACGACATCACCGACGGTGAAGATGCCGAACTGCATCGTGATCAGCCTTTCATTTATGTTGATACATCAACTGAAACCTCCCAAGACGCCCGCGCACATCCGCATTCCGGCTGCACCCGTCAGCCGTCCTAGGTCACGAGCACGGACCGATCATCAGCACTGCTCCTTCTCCAGGCGCTCGACGACGCGGTCCGCCACACGGGCGAACGTCTGGAGTTCGTCGGGAGTCAGGGGCTCGATGAACAGACGCCGAACCTCATCGACATGACGGGGCGCGGCTTTGGCGATCATTTCTCGCCCCTCCGGGGTGATGACCACGAACGCGCCGCGACCACCTTCGGGACATCCCTGCCGGGCCACCAGCCCGCGCTTCGCCATGCGGGAGGCTTGATGCGACATCCTGCTCTTCTCCCACTCCAGACACCTCGCCAGATCCACATGCCGCATGCGACCACCGGGCGCCTCCGTCAGGTTGACGAGTACGGCGTAGTCGGAGCCCGACAGACAGGACTCCGACTGCAGACCGCGGGACAGACGCCCCTCGAGCCTCTCGTACATCCGCATAACGCTTCGCCAGGCATGCTGCTCCACAGGAGAGAGCCATCGTGATTGTTCGTTCACCAGAACGACTGTACGCGATAGTTGAATTATCATCTACTGTTCGGACTGTGACTTTCGACGAGCGGCCGAACAGGGGCTTGCCCCCGCGACCCGCCCAGCGACCCGTCTAGCGCTGGAGTACGTGGGTACGTGGGTGCGCGGGTCGCCGAGAGCACCTCTCACACAGGGAGACGTGCGCATCCCCGAAGGAGGCACGGTCATAATCGCCGCCGAGGCCGGGCTCGACGGCCTCGCCGCAGAGCTGGTCGACATCCGCGTTCCCGGCTGAACGCCTGCGCCGTTCCCGGCTGAACGCCCGTTCTACCCGCCTGGCGGACCGCCGAGGTCTTCATCCGGGCGGCGCGCGCCGCTGTCGCACCGACCGAGGCGTCGACCGGCCCGCAGGAGACCGACCGTCAGGCGTCCGCCCTGCGAGTGCGCCATGGGCCCCCATGAGCGCGCTCAACCGTGTCCCGATCACGTCATTTACCCGACACATAGTTGACGCATCACCGGAGGTTCCTTATGTTCCTTGGTGACGATCGTCATTGACGAAACAACCAATGGTCCACGAACCCCGGCCGAGGCGCGGGCCACATTGGAAGGAACCACCCGCATGTACATCACCGCTGCCATCCTCAGCGTGCTGCTCGCCCTTGTGGCAGTGGCCGCCGGCGCGCCGAAGACAATGCTGAAGGGCGATGTGTCCGCAGGGCTCCAGTCCCACATGGGCCTGAGCGCCGGACTGGTCCGCTTCATAGGACTGGCCGAGGTCGCCGCGTTCGTGGGCCTGGTCGTGGGGCTCTTCTGGCAGCCTCTGGGTATCGCGGCCGCCGTGGGCTTCGGGATCACGATGATCGGCGCCGTGGGCTTCCACGCCAAGGCCGGCGACTACGCCGATCCCGCCACGCGCGGAAATGCCATGGCTCCCCTCATCCTCACACTGCTCTCCGCGGCGACCGCCGTCACACTCGGTCTGGCCATGTGAGCCTGCCCCCTGGCGCACCGCCCCGGTCAGAACGGCTCTTGGTCCAGCCGTTCGACGGTCGAGGAACAATGAACGTACCGCCTCGACCTGAAGCGCAGCGGCCGCTTCGATCGCCTCCCGACCCGCTGGTGTGATCACCACGAACGCGCCACGCCCGTCCTCGGGGGGAAACCCCCGCCGCCCCTCGGGCGAGTCGGTCAGAGGGAACAACGCGTGGTTGATCAATCACCTAAGCAGCGACTTACCGCCCTGAGGAGCGGCCCCGGCTCCGGAAGCGCGGCGCGACCTGTCCTGCCCTGACTGTCCGTGCCGCGCTTCCGGTCCTTCCTCGGCAAAGCATGTTTCAGGGCAACAGGACTTGCGTGTTCCACATCGCCAGGTCTGTCCGCGCGGTAAGGGGCTGTTCGGCCCAGATGGTCTTGCCGGTCCGACCGTAGCGACAGCCCCAGCGCGTGGTCAGCTGTGCCACCAAAAACAGGCCCCTGCCACCCTCGTCGGTGGTGTCGGCCCTCCGTAGCCGAGGCTGGGTGTTGCTGGGGTCGGTGACCTCACAGATCAGCACACCGTCCCGGATAAGACGCAGCCCGACCGGGCCACCGGCGTAGCGGACGGCGTTGGTGACCAGTTCGCTGACGACGAGTTCGGTGGTGAACGCGAGGTCGTCGAGGCCCCACGCGGTCAGCTGGCGGGTGATCTCCTCCCGCGCTTGAGCCACGACGGTCGGGGCGGCCGGGAAGGTCCAGCTCGCGGTGTTCTCGCCCTGTACGGCGCGCGTACGAGCCAGCAACAGCGCGATGTCCTCGCGGGCCGGCGGTTCACCGATGCCTGCGAGGACAGAGCGGCCCAGCTCGTCCAGCGGAACACCGGAGCGGCAGTGCGCGGCGAGCGCGTCCGTCAGACGGCGTAGACCGGCGTCGAGGTCGGGGTCCTGGCCGCGCACCAGCCCCTTGGTGTACAGGGCCAGGGTGCTGCCGGACTCCAGGGTGACCGTGGTGACCTCGAACGGCATACCGCCGACGCCGAGCGGTGGACCGGGAGAGATCGGGATGTCCTGTGCGGTGCCGTCGGGGCGGACGGCCACCGGCGGTGGGTGACCGGCACTGACGATGGCACACTGACGGCTGACCGGGTCGTAGACGGCGTACAGGCAGGTGGCACTCAGTGTGTCCTGGTGCTCCGCGGGCATCTCGCCGGCCAGGCGCTGCACCAGCCCGTCGAGGCGGGTGAGCAACTCGCCGGGATCGAGCTCCAGGTCGGCGAGGGTGTGGATGGCTGCGCGCAGGCGTCCCATCGTGGCCGTAGCGTGCAGTCCGTGCCCGGCGACGTCCCCGACGACCAGGGCGAGGCGGAGCGAGGGCAGGGGTATGGCGTCGAACCAGTCGCCACCGATCTCGGCTCCGCCGGCCGCGGGCCGGTAGATTCCGACCGTCTCGGCCGCCGGCGTGTCGGTTGTCGCCCGTGGCAGCAGACGCTGTTGCAGAGCGGCCGCCACCCGCTGTTCCCGGGTGTAGCGGCGGGCGTTGTCGATGGCCAAGGCCCCTCTGGAGGAGATCTCCGTGATCAGGTCGACGTCCTCCTCGGTGAACGGTGCCGGATCCGTCAACCGCCACACCTGAAGGTCACCGAGGACGAGGCCGCGCGCGTACAACGGTGCGATCACCACCGAGTGCCAGTCCTCGGGCAAGAGCTCGACCAGCCGGGCGTCACTCAGTAGCGGGACGAGTTCGTCGCGGGTCATCACGAGCGTCTCGCCGTGTTGCATGCTGCGCAGGGCTGGGTGGTCCCGGAACGGAGGCAGGGACTCCCCTGGGCCGACGTGCCCCGGCCACTCACCCGTCGCAGAGGCCACCGCGCGCAGGTGGAGGTCTCCGCCACCGGACATCTTCGGGGGCTCGTCCCCCTCCAGCACGGCCTCGGCGAGGTCGGCGATCCCCATCTCACCCAGCCCGGGTACCACCGCCTCCCGTCAGTTGTTGTGCGGTGCGCACGACGTCCAGCGAGCCGCCGACGCTGATCGCGGCCTCCCGGAGGAGGTCCAGATGTCGACGGGCCCGCTGCGCCTCGGTCGTGTCGGTGAACAGGGCGGCGACGCCGGTCGGGTGTCGCTCCCCGTCCTCCAGCCGGACGGCGGACATCCCCAGGCTCCGCTCCCACCCTGGAGCCTGCGGCGACCGCGTGCGCTTCTCCTCGCCGACGAGCGGTACGCCCGACTCCAGCACCTGTCGCAGCGAGGCCTCGATGCTGTCGCCGTCCTCCCCGAGGAGAATGTCCCGCAGCCGGACACCCGGCGGTGCGGGCGGCCCGCCGGACGTCTCGGGGAGCACATTGGTGCGCAGGAGACCCAGGTCCGGGCCATGGATGCTGATGCCGATCCGGTCCTGGGAGAACAGCGCGCGCAGGAGCGACGCGCCGCGAACCTGTTCGCTCACTCGTTGTGTGGGAGCGGCCAGAACCAGCAGCTCGGTGGAACCCTCCAGTCGGTGCACACAGAAGGTGACATCGACTGTGCCGCCCTGGCGGTGCCGCAGCAGGGTCCGGCCCCTGGCAGGGAACCGGGTGCCCTCCAAGGGTGCGACCGGTGACGCGCCGGAGGCATCGGCGAGCAGGTCCCGCACCGGCCGGCCCCGGACGTCCGCGGCGTCGTAGCCCACAAGCTCCGCGGCCTCCGGGGGCCACCTACGTACCGTGCCGTCTTCGTCGAGCACGGCGATGGCGAGGGCATCGAAAGCGTCGAGCGCGAAGGAACCACTGCCGACATGGTCGCTGGATTCGCTCATGGCACTCACCGCTGCTTTCGGCACCTCGCTGTGCTCCACCCGAGCCTGTCCCATTATCGGCACTCTGGGCGTCCTCTGCCGTGGCTACGTCCTACGGGGCAGTCCTACGACCCCGGTGCGGGGCTGCGCCAAGGACGGCACCGTCCTCGTGGTCGTCGACCAGCCCGCCTCGATCGGCGCCCTGCCGGTAGCGGTCGCGAGGGACATGGGTTGCGAGGTCGCCTACGGGTTGGCGAAACCCGTAGGGGCACATTACCGAACTGCTCCGTCACCACCTCCTGAACGGCCACCACACTGGCGGGATCGGTGAGATCGGCCCGTACGGCGATGGCCCGGCCACCCGCCCGCGTCGAGGATCTCCTTCACTACCGGGATGCCATCGGCCCGGTCCAGCACCGCCACGGCGGCACCCTCGGCAGCCAGCCGGAGGGCAAAGACACGGCCAATCCCGGCCGCAGCCCGTGCCGACCGCGGTCCGGCCCTCATGTCGCACGGTGACTCGTATGTACGGTGTTCAGAGTCCGAAAGATCCATGGGAATACGGGCCCGCGGGGGGCTTCAGCCGACGGACCCGGCAACGGTCGTCTCGGTTTCCTCACGGCGCGCTGTGGGCGCCCGTCATCAGGGCGGCGAGGTCCTCCGGCTGGAGGAACGACGGCGGAGGAGGCGGCCCCCAGTTGTAGAGGCCCGCGACTCCTTCGAAGACCTCCGGCTTCCAGAGCTGGTCATCGAGGACGCAGTCGAGGTCGCTGTAGTACTCGGAGAAGTTGCCCGCCGGGTCCTTGAGGTACCAGAAGAAATTCGACCCGACGTGATGACGGCCCAAGCCCCAGATGTGCCGTTCGGGATTGCCCTCCAGCATGGCCGTGGCCCCGCGGCCCACCTCGTCGATGTCGTCGACCTGCCACGCGGTGTGGTGCAGGAAGTTCAGCGGAGACTGCTGGACGAGGAAGTTGTGGTGATCGGTCGAGCAGCGCATGAAGGCGGCGAGGCCCTTCGCCTCGTCGGTGACCTTGAAGCCGAGTCCCTCGGTGAAGAACCGCTGGGTGGCCTCCTTGTCCACGGAACCGACCACGATGTGCCCGAGCTTGCGGGGCCGGACCGGTCCCTCTCGCAGGATGCCGGGGGCCCGGGTGTTGGGGCGTTCCACGCGACCGGGCCCGTTGTACGGAACCGGAGGCTGTTCCGGCTGGGCGAGCCGCGGCATGACCCGCAAGGTGACGTCGAAGCCGCCGATGGGCTCCCGGACCGAGAGTGTGTCCGCGCCCTGGGAAACGGTCAGGTCGAGCTTGGTCAGGGACTCCGCCGTGCGGCCGAGGTCGTCCTCGTCGTCAATGCCCACTTCGAGGGCGAGGAGTTGACGGGTGGGTGTGTGTCGCAGGATGAGCTGTTCACCGCCGTCCTGGGTGGCGAACCGGCCGGGTGCGGTCTCGGTGAGACCGAACTCCGCGTAGTAGGCGGTGGTTTCGGCGACGTTGGGCACCCCGATGGTGACCGACGCCATACGGTGAAGGGCCATGTTCTGTTCCTCGTGGACTCGTCGTTGAGCAGAGAGGTGGCGCGATGGAGTGGAAAGGTGGCGCGGAGGAAGCGTGAGCGGCCGGGTCAGGCGGAGCAGCGCTGGCGGATCTCCCCGATGCCCTCGATGCGGCTGACGACCACGTCGCCGGGCGAGAGGAACCTGGGAGGGGTCCGGGCCATGCCTACGCCGCTGGGAGTACCGGTGAAGATCAGGTCGCCGGGGAGCAGCGGAGCTACTGCGGACAGTCGGGCGATCAGCTCGCGAACCGGGAAGATCATCGAAGAGGTGCGGGCCTTCTGGACCTCTTCGCCGTTGATCGTGCAACTGAGCTCCAGATCGTCCGGGTTGTCGAATTCGTCCGGCGTGACCAGCCACGGACCGATGGGGCCGAACCCGGGGAAGGATTTGCCCAGCGAGAACTGCGGGACCGGACCCGTGAGTTGCACCTTCCGCTCGGAGAAGTCCTGCCCGACGGTCAATCCGGCGACGTACTCCCAGGCGTCCTCCTCCCTGACGTGATGCGCCGGCCGACCGATGACCACGACGAGCTCCACCTCCCAGTCCACCGAGCCGCTCGGCAACAGGAGATCCCCGTGCGGGCCGGTGATGCAAGTGGGAAACTTGGTGAACGTCGGCGGCGCCTCGGGGAGCGCCACTCCCGACTCCTTGGCGTGATCGTTGTAGTTCAGCCCGATGGCGAAGACCTGCCGGGGTGCCGGAACGGGAGCACCGAGGGTGTCGGGAGCGATGACGACGTCGGCCGATTCCCCCGCGGGAACCGCGTCCGCGGCCCACTCGCGGAACTCGTCCCATCGTTCGTAGACAGCCTGAGGATCGGACGAGAACCGATGCTCACTGAGTCGGGCGACGTCGCCCGCGTCGCCGTCCGCGGTGAGGACGGTGAGACGTTGTGCCACGGATGCCACGCGCATGTTCGCTCCTGGAGCCACATCGACCGGTACTGTCTGCCATCAACATCCGCCAGAGCATTTCGGCATGTCAATACGTTTTCGAAATTATGTCGGGGTTCCGACATGGTCCCGGCTCTGCTTTACTTCAGGACATGCTCAGTGACGCACCGTCGAAGGCCGGCCGGTCCGGAGCGCCGACGAGGGCGGAGAAGGTCTACGCCGAGCTCCGCAGCGACATCCTCAACGGCCGCCTCGGTCCCGGGGAACGGCTCCCCTTCGCCCAGCTCTGCGAGCGGTACCAGGTGAGCACCGGCGTGCTCCGGGAGGTCCTTCCGAGGCTCGTGGAGCAGGGCCTGGTGACTTCGGAACGACAGTTCGGGTTCCGTGTCATGCCGGTGTCCGAGGAGGACCTACGCCATCTCACCGAACTCAGAGTCACCATCGAGACCCAGGCCCTGCGACAGTCCGTCGAGCAGGGCGACCTCGCGTGGCAGTCACGTCTCGTGGCGGTCCATCACACCCTGGCCGCCACACCGACGGCCGACCTGTCGGGCGCCATCAACGAGGGCTGGCTGCAAGCCCACGCCCGGTTCCACGCGGCGCTCAACGAGGCGTGCCCGAACGGCCGGCTCCGTGGGCTCGCCGACTCCCTGCGGGCCGTCTCCGAGGTCTACCGCTGCTGGTCGTCCGTCGCAACCGACGGTACGGGCCGGGACGTCATGGGCGAACACCGCCGGCTTCTTGACGCCGCACTCGCCGGCGACGCCGACCGTGCCGTGGCGGAACTCACCGCACACATCCAGCGCACGACGGACGCGCTACTGGCATCCCCCGGTGCAACCGCTCCCGACGAGAGCACGGCCCCTAGAGAAACACCAGGAGCGTGACGGCAGGTGCGCGAACTCCGCCCAGCGCCGTACTCACCGACCAGCTCCCGCCCGGTGCCACCTGGTTCCCCGGCCCAGCTCAACTATGTCGGACACGCCTTCCGGGCAGCCGACCCCGAGTGTCCCGCCCTCATCGCCATCGACGAGAACGGCCGCTGGACCGACTGGTCCTGGACCCAACCGCGACAGCGAACGACGGCGCTCGCGGCGCGCTTCGGAGCTCGGCGTCAAGCCCGGCGGCGGGATCGCCGACTACCAGCCACGCGCGTACGCCGTCGTCGCCTTCCTCGCCACGGCGGGCGTCGGCGCTGTCCGGTCCTCCTCCGGCCAGGACTTCGGCCCACTGGCGCGATCGACCACTTCACCCAGTTGGAGCCGGTCGTGCCGAGCACGTGTACGGCGGACATGTGACGCCGCTACCGCGGCGACCCACACACATCAACCGCTTCGGCGAGTTCTCCACGCACGAGCTTGGCATCCAGCCCGGACCATACGAGACGAAGCTGGACGCCGACGTTCACCCCGCTACAAGAACAGGTCTGCCCGCACGGGGCTTCGGGCAGGCCGCCTTACCGGGTCGAGTGTTCCAGCTGCCCTCGGCGACGGTGCGGGTGTAGTCGGCGAAGTGCTGCGGCCGGCCGGTGCATGTCATGGACTCGCCGCCCAGTGGTCGAGCAGCTTGTGAACCTGGTGCGCATGTCGGGATGAACCGTCGCGCCGAACTACAGGACCGTGCCTTCGCCACCAAAATACTTGGCTAGCCACAGATCACCTGCCCAGCCGCCTGATGCAGTTCCCGGTCGCGACACACGACCCCTCATCCAAGGAGACCCCACGCGCCATGCCTTCGATCCAGAGCTCGCCCCGATCGCGGAGATGCTCCCCGTCCTCGCATACCAGGACCCCGCAACCTTCCGCCAGCAGGTCGCCGAGTTCCACGCGCTCATGCCGCAGCGCCCTGAGACGGCCGGTCCCGTGGAGGTACGGGATGTGACGGTGCCGGGCCCGGCCGGCGCGCCGGAGGTACCCGTAAGGATCTACACCCCCAAGAGCGGCCAGGGAGCGTCCGGCGCGCTCATCTATATCCATGGCGGCGGCTGGATCGGCGGCGACGTCTCCGGCAATGACGGCTTCACGCACGCTCTGGCCGCCGAGTCGGGGGCCGTCGTGCTGTCCGTGGAGTACCGCCTGGCCCCCGAGAACCCCTTCCCGGCCGCGCCCGAGGACTGCTACGCGGCCTTCCTCTGGACGGTCGAGAACGCCGCGGAGCTGGGCATCGACCCCGAGCGGATCGGGGTCGGCGGCGACAGCGCCGGCGCCAACCTCTCGGCCGCCGTGAGCCTGATGGCCCGCGACCGGGACGGGCCGACGCCGTGCTTCCAGTTCCTGCGCGTCCCGGCCTTCGACGACCGCCTCGACACCCCGTCCATGGCCGAACTCACCGACACGCCGATCCTCAGGGGGACCGACCTGCCGAGCGTGTGGGACTTCTACCTGGGCGGCCCGGGGCGTCGGGGTGGCCCCGATGTCTCCCCCTACGCCGCACCGGCCCGCGCCAAGGACCTGACCGGCCTCCCGCCCGCCTACATCTGCGTCAGCGAGTTCGACCCGCTGCGCGACGAAGCCATCGCCTACGCCCAGCGCCTCCTCGATGCCGGCGTACCCACCGAACTCCACCTCGTCCCCGGCACCTTCCACGGTTCCCACGCCATCCCCGGACCGAAGATCAACGAGCGGATGAACGCCGAGTCGGTCACTGTCATCCAGCGCGGCCTGAAGATCGAACAGTAACCGCGGCAATCGCGGAGAGCGTCACGTGCATGCTCTGCGCGGCATTGCCCGGCTCGCGCCGTGCAGTGCCGCGCCGCTCGCTGGAGCAGCGAGCACCCCTCCCCCAGGGCCAACCGCGTCTCGCGCGACGGCCCTGCGAAACGAAACCGCCATCTCGAAGGGCGACCGATGCGACCGCGACCGACCTCGGCGCAGCCCGAGCGGCAGCAGATGTTTGGCTAGCCACATGTTTGCTGCTACGTTGATTATGTGTCCGGCCACCTAAGTGGGTGGGGACACGAGAGGAGTCGTCATGAAAGCCATCCGGTTCGACCGTTTCGGAGGCACGGACGTGCTGCACGAGGCGGACGTCGAGGTTCCGCAGCCCGGTCCCGGGCAGGTCCGCGTCCGCGTCAGGGCGGCCGGGCTGAACGCGCTGGACGGCAAGATCCGCTCCGGGGCGATGCAGGCCGCGTTCCCCACACCGTTCCCCGCCGTCCCCGGTGCCGAGCTCGCCGGCGTGGTGGACGCCCTGGGTGAGGGCGTGCAGGACGTGAAGGTGGGCGATGAGGTGCTGGGCTGGTCGGACACCGGCTCGTACGCCGAGTACGCGCTGGCCACCACCGTGGCCCCCAAGCCCGCCGGCCTCGACTGGCAGCACGCGGTCGCGTTGCCGGTGGCGGGCGAGACGGCCGAGCGGGTCCTGAACCTGCTCGGCGTCGTGGCCGGAGAGACCATACTGATGCACGGCGCGGCCGGAGCGGTTGGCACCCTGGCGGTCCAGCTCGCCACGGCCCGCGGAGCGCGTGTCATCGCCACCGCCGGCCCCGCCAACCAGGATTACCTCACCGCGCTCGGCGCCACCGCGACCCTCTACGGCGAGGGCCTGGTCGAGCGGGTCCGGGCGCTCGCCCCCGACGGCGTGGACGCGGTGTTCGACCTGGCCGGAAAGGGGGCCCTGGAGGACTCCATCGCCCTGCGTGGCGGCACCGAGCGCATCGTCACCATCGCCGACTTCCGCGCGCACCAGCTCGGCGTCACCTTCTCCAGCGGTGGCCAAGAGCGCTCGGCCGCCCGTCTGGCCGAGCTGGCCCAGGACGCCGCGACCGGCAAGCTCGTCACCACCGTCACCGCCTACCCACTCGCCCAGGCCGCCACGGCCCAGCAGGTCAGCGACGCCGGGCATGGCCGGGGCAAGCTCGCCCTCACCCTCGACTGATCACGCCCGCCACTCCTGCCGCCACGCTCTCCCGCTTTCCCGATCACCGCTTGGTCCGTCACAGCATCGAAGGCCCCCTCATGCTGAACTCCCCTTGGACATCGACCACCGTCGGTGACACTTCCGTCCCGCACCGCCTCCGCATCCTCTACGCGGGCAACGGCGCCCTTCTGGGCACCTGTACGCGAGTGGCCGACCACGCCGGCCCTCAACCGGGTCGGCACCGACCTGCCCACCCGCGCCAAGGACATCGACCACGGCACGGCCGACCTCGTCTCCGTCGGCGCCCTCGCGCTCGCCGACCCGGACCTGGTCGAGCCGCTACGCTCTGACGCGCCGCTGGACACCCCCGACCCGGCGACCTCCTACGGCGGGCGGAGCGGTCGGCTACACCGACTACCCCACTTACCCCGTCCGAGGAACCGAACCATGAACGCGCCCATACCCCGAGCCCCCTCTACCGCCAGCGAGGGACAGATGAGCTACGCGATCTTCCAGCTCGCCCGCGCCCACCGCGCCCGCGCCGCCGCCATGCTCCGCGAGATGGACCTGCATCCCGGACAGGAACTGCTGCTGATGCACCTTCTTGACCGGGACGGCCAGACCCAGTCCGAGCTGCTCGAAAGCGTCGGCCTGGACCACTCCACCGTTTCCAAGTCCCTACGCCGCATGCAGGACGCCGGCCTGCTCATCCGCGAGCCGGCCGAACACGACCGGCGCGTCATGGTCGTCCACCTCACCGACAAAGGCCGTGCCATGCGCGAGCCCCTGGCAGCCATGTGGCGGGCCCTGGAGGAGACCTCCGCGCGGAACCTGTCGGCACAGCAGACAGAGTCCTTCGTCCGCATGGCCTACGCCATCGCCGACGCGATCAACGGCCGCGATCTTCCACAAGAAGAGTCCAAGTAACTTCCCCGTCCGCACCCCATATTGGCGGGCCTTGCATGACAGATGGATGGGCATGCGGACATGGGGTGCAAGTCGTTTGGATATGGCGGAGGCACTGCTGGCTTCTGCACGTCAGGGAGATCGTTCGGTTGCGGGGCCTCAGCGTCATGCAAGCGCGAGCTGTCCCGTGCAGGCAGCTGGAGGACGGCCGCATCGCACGCGTCCGGGCCACCTTCGATTTCGGCAAGGTCCTGCAGGCCCGACGGTGACCCGCGCAGACGGATCCGCCCACCACAAGCCCACCCCTTGAGCGACCGGGCCGACGGCACCCACGTCCGCGGTCGCCCCTGCCCCGCCCAGCCAATCCCCCCACTACTGACCTGATGGAAAGTGAGACCCCCCATGACCACCACCCTGCCCGTCCTCGTCGTCGGCGCGACCGGCTCCCTCGGGGGCCAGGTCGTCGACGAACTGCTCAAGCGCGGCAAGAACGTCCGCGCCCTGGTCCGGCCGACCACCGACGCCAGCAAGCTGGAAAGCCGGGGTGTCGAGATCGCCCGCGGCGACATGCTCGACCTCGACTCACTCGTCGCCGCCATGAACGGCGCCGACGCCGTCATCACCACCGCCGCCGGCTACACCCGCGGCGCCAAGAACGCCCACGACATCGACACCGTCGGCAACGCCAACCTCGCCGAGGCCGCCCACCGCACCGGCATCCGGCGGTTCGTCCTCACCAGCATCCTCACCAGCGACCAGACACCCCACGTCCCGCACTTCTGGCACAAGAAGATCGCCGAGGACAAGCTCGAACAGCTCGGCGTCCCCTTCGTCGCACTGCGCCCCGGGGCGTTTTTCGACCAGATCGCGACCATGGCGGGCGACCCGATCGACAAGGGCCGCCTGATCTGGATGAGCAAGGCCACCGTCCCGCTGACCTTCGTCCACACCGCCGATCTCGCGGCCTACCTGGCGGCCGCCGTCGACGCCGAGGCCGACAACGGCGAGCGCGTCGACATCGGCTGGGACCGTCCGGTCAGCATGCGCGAGATGGCCGACCTGATGGGCAGCCGGGCCGGAAAGAAGATCAAGGTGTGGGCCGTCCCCTCGCCCGTCACCCGCGCCGCAGGAGTCGTCGTCGGCCGCTTCGTGCCCCTGGTCAAGGACCTGGCCGCGATGTTCGGCTGGTTCGACAAGGGCCGCTACGTCGCCGACACCCGCCGGCAGGAGCAGCTGTTCGGCCCCGTCCCCAAGGCCGAAGACGTCGTCGCCCGGTACACCGACGAGCTGGGCAAGGCACGGCACAAGTGACGGGCCCGCATACCGGTCCCGCTGCCCGGCGGGGGGCCCATCGATGGGTGGCGGAATCGCCATGACGGATTCGCTCGTCGTCAAGGACGTCTGCTGCCTGCGGTGAAGCCGGGCTGGGCGCGGATCCGGGTGAACGCGTTCGGGGTGAACGAGTCGGAGATGACGACCGGCAAGGGCCTCGCCGACTCGGGATGTGACCATGCCACGCATCCCGGGTATCCCGGGCATCAAAGGTGTCGGGTGCCCCGAAGGGCAGCGGTCTGACGCCGGTCGGCCAGGTGATCTCCTTCAGTTCGGACCTGCCGTGGTCGACGCTGAGCGCGCTGCCGAAGATGTACCAGACGGCTTACGGCTCCCCCACCACTGGCATGGACCTCAAGTCCGGGCCGGTCCTGCTGCTCCGCGGCGGGACATCCACGCTCGGGCTGAGCGCGGCCGCGATGGCAAAGGCATGGGCGCCGTCGTCATGTCCACCACCCGCGGCCCGGCCCGCGCCGACATGCTGCGGGGCTCGGTGTCGATCACCCGGTGGTGGACGACGGCGAGATCGCCGACACCGTGCGGCCATCTGCCCGGACGATGGGAAGGCGGCGCTGGAGCTGGTCGGCTGCGGAGCTCTGCCGGACACGCCGGACTCGAGAGTTCGGTGAGCAGTCCCTTCCACTCTCCGTACATCGACGACAACGGTCGTGTGCGAGCCAACGACGTCATGGGTCAGGCAGCCGACTCAATGCTCGACGGACTGGTTCGCATACGCTCCGCTCTGCGGATGCTGTGAGCGCCCGCCGCGCGCCACGTCTGATCAGTCGTGTGACGGTGGGCGACGAGGACTGCGTGTCGATCCTATGAAGGCCCCGGCGAGTACGGGTGGTGCCGCGATTACGCGGTCACGCTGGAAGGTTGTCCGAACCCGTCGGCACGGTGCGGTTGTCGAGCAGTTGAGCAAGTCCCTCCGGCACGAAGAAGTCGACTTGCGGCGTAGCGCCAGGTCGGGCGGAGTAGCGATCGAGGTCGTGCTCTCCTTCTGCGCGAAGGACCTCCTCGTCGATGAAGAAGTTCCCAGTGCAGTGCTGCGCCGGCCTGACCAGGACTGCGTGGGCGGCGTCGGCGACGATGGCGGGTTTCCGGCCGGCTGCCGGGCCTGCGGCGGCGACCACATTGCGCACAGCCGCGGTGTCGATCAACGTGAGCGGCCACAGCGAGTTGACTCCGATCCCGTTGTCTCGGAGTTCTTCCGCCAAGCCGAGCGTGCACATACTCATCCCCATCTTGGACATCGTGTAAGCGAGGTGCGACCCAAACCATCCGGGCACCATGTCCAACGGCGGTGACAGGTTCAGAATGTGGGGGTTGTCCGCGGCGTCGAGGTGGGGCGAGCACGTTTTTGACACCAGATAAGTGCCACGCACGTTCACCTGGTGCATCAGGTCGAAACGCTTCATTTCAGTTTCCGCGGCATTCGTGAGACTGATCGCGCTCGCATTATTGACGCAGATATCGATGCCGCCGAACCGTTTCACGGTTTCCGCTACAGCAGCCCTGACCTGGTCGTCGGAGCGAACATCACAGACCAGCGGCAACACATGGCCGCCAGCCGATTCGATCTCGCGTGCGGCCGTATAGATCGTTCCGGGTAGCCGCGGGTGGACCTCCGTCGTCTTTGCAGCTATGGCCACATTCGCCCCGTCACGGGCCGCGCGCAATGCGATCGCGAGACCGATACCGCGGCTGCCGCCTGTTATGAAAAGCGTCTTACCGGCCAACGTCGTCATGTCATCTCCTTCAAGGCCGTCATGCTGACGGGGACGGGGCGAAACCCTCGGACAGCGCCACCGAGCGGAGTCAGGTCATCCGGTGCGCGGGATGGCCGAGCACGCCGTCGCGCTGGAGTACCACCACGGCAACCGTGCCTGCACTCGTCGCGATCGACCGGGTCGCCGGGGGGCAGCAGGTGCTCCAGAAGCGGCGCGGACCGTGACCGCATCCGCCTGCATTCGACCGGCGTATCCGCACAGGGCAAGTTCACGGTGACAAGGTGATGGAGGGGTGCAAGGCGTAAACGCCATTGAGGAGCACGTCAGAAACAGCGAGCTCTCCCGAGCGGCTCAGGTCCGAAAGGCGGGTGGCCGTGCCGGGAATCGCTGCCGGCACGGCCCGCGCCACGATCATGCTGAGACCGTGCTACTCGACGGTCTCCTCACGCAGCGCGGGAATGACTTCGCGCCCGAGCAATTCATAGGAGTTCATCGTCTGGTCCTTCGTCAAGGTCCCGAACGAGCCCCAGAACAGGAGGTTCGAGGACCCGATCTCGTGCGCCTGCTTGATCAGCTTGTCACGGACGGTGCTCGGTGACCCGACAATGAAGATCCCGAAATCGACGAGGGTCTGCCAGTCGACCGGACCGGATCCGGCGAAGGGACGGAAGAACGACTGGTAGAACTCGGCGTTGTACCCTTCAGGAACGGCGTTTTCGATGTCGTTCCAGATGAGGTCCTCCTTGAACAGCCCGAACAGATGGTTGAGGGCGGGCTCGGCGATGGCGCGGGCCTCCTCGTCGGTTTCCGCGACGAAGACGTTCCTGAGCACCATCACGGTTTCCGGCCCCGCGGGGTTCCCCGCCTTTTGTGCCGCAGCACGATACCTGTCGTGTACGGCACGCAGGGCCGGGGTGGGCTGGAAAGCGGTGGAGATGCGGTAACCCTCCTGGGCACACCAGTCGATGGTGTCCGGACTGAGTGCGGTGATCCAGATCGGGGGCCGCTGCGACATGGGCTGCCGCGGTTGCGGCCACACCGACGTCTCCTCGAAGTTCGCATACTGGCCGGAATGCGTGAAGACCGGCTTCGAGAGCATCTCTTCGATCAGACGCAGACCTTCTTGGAAACGGGGTCGCGTTTCCTTCAGCGGGATGCCTTCGCGGAGGAACTCCCGTTCATCGACACCCCGGCCGAGGCCGATCTCGAGCCGCCCGTGGGTGAGGTAGTCCAGCATCGCGAACTCTTCGGCCAGCCGGCGCGGGTTGTGCATCGGCACGATGTTCGCCATGACGCCGAGCTTCAGCCGCTGGGTGCGCTGAGCGATCGCCGCGACCAGAAGATTGGGTGACGGGGTCAAGGCGTAGGGGGTGTAGTGGTGCTCACTGAAGAACACGCCCTCGAATCCGGCCCGCTCGGCCAGCTCCCACGAGTCGAGGTGCCAGTCGAAAAGCTCCTGGGTGGCCTCGACGTCGAACTTCGTGGCGTCAGGGGCCCAGGGATAGTTGAAGATGTCGAACAGCCAGGGGGTGATCATTCTTTTGCCTCCGACGTCGTTGGCGGATTGCTGAGGTCAGGGGATTTCTACGGAAGTGGCGGTTCCGGCGGACATGTAGGTACCGATGCGGTTGCCATCGGTGATGGGAAGCATCAGCTCTGACGGGTGTTCGGCATCGTGCAGGATGCTGACCCAGGAGGGACTGCGCCTGAGCAGATGGCCCTGACCGACCACATCGACGAACCTTTCGGGACGCTCGAGGTCGGAGGAGCTGACCTGAAGCTGGATACGCTGGCCGGGAGTGAACACGTAGGCGGTCGGGGACAGCGAGATCTCGTAACGGTGCACCGCGTCAGGTGTCACGGGTTCGGGGTTGGTGTAGGGGTGCTCGGGAAGCCAGGGTTCGGATCGGGCCTCGTCCACCTCGCGCAGAGTTCCACGGAGCCAGCCACGGGTGAGCAGGTGGCGGCTGCCGTCGGCATCGACCATCCACAACGAGAGGAACAGCAGCAACTCGTCGTCGGTGGTGGCCGCGTACACCGTCGCGGTCGCCGGCCCGACCATTTCGGTGCGTTCGACCAGAGGGGGCGTGGTGAAGGTGACGGCATCACGGCCGTTGTAAATGTTGTCCTCGTAGCCGGACGCGCCTTCGCGCGGCCAGTGCTCGTGTTCCGACAGCAGCCCTTCGCGGTGAAGGTAGAAGCTGTGCCACGCGGTCTTCGGCAGCGGCCACTCGTGGGCGTCGCGCCAGGAGCCCTTGCCGTCGTCGCCGGGCAGGAACAACTGCACGGGCGGCTCGTCGAGGTAACCGGTGTCGTTGCCCTTGAGCCAGTGGTCGAACCAGCGCAATGACTGCTCGGCGTATTGGTAGACCGGACGGTCGAGGTAGATCGGCGGCCCGACGATCAACTTCTTGGGTGCGTCGATCTGCTTCCATGCCCGGAACTCGCCGGGCAGGTGCAATCCGTACATGCCCCAGCAGGCGCCCAGCACGATGGGCACCCGGATGGCCGTGAGGTCGGGGTTGCGTTCGTGCCAGTAGGGGCCGTCCACCGAGTTCATCAACACGTCGACGATCAACGGGTGCGCATTCGTGTCCGGCGCGGCGAGCGCGGCCGCGAGCTCGGGCACCGCTGTGATGTCCGGGTCTGCGCGCAGCTCCTCCAACCGGCGGGCGTACTCCTCCTCGCCGAGCGCCTTCTTGCTCCATCCGTCGACCTCGACGTTGGCCAGCTGCTTGGTCCACGACGTGACGAAGTTCCGGGCGAGGATGCCCCCGTGGTAGAACTTGTCACGATAGAAATCGGTGTACCCGAACGGCGAGAACACGGCCTTGAGCGGTTCCGGATTGCGGGCCGCGACCTGCTTCGCCGCTACGGCGAAGTAGGACACGCCGAACATCCCGACACCGCCCGTGCACCACGGCTGGGCCGCCATCCACTCGATGACGGCGACGATGTCGTCGACATCGCGCGGTCCGTAGTGGGAGTAGCGGCCGCCCGAGGCGCCGGTCCCGCGCGCGTTGACGATCACATGGACGTATCCGCGCCGTGCGTAGAAGTAGGGGTCGCCGGCCTCCGCCTGAGCGTTCGCCAGCCTCATCGCGCGAGGGTGCGAGTGCGCGCTCTGCATGGCAGCGTCGTAGGCGTGCACCCCGAGCAGGGCAGGGAACTGGCCGTCGGAGTCCGGCCGGAACACCTGCGCGTCGATCTCGACGCCGTCGTCCATCACGATGCGCACATGACGCTCGACCCGAACATCGTACTGTCGTGGCGACGTTCGCCAGTTGACGCCGAACATCTCTACAGCTCCCCGAGGGCGTCAAGCGCGGCGCTGGCCACGGCCGCATCCTGAGCGCTGGCGCCGCCGCTCACCCCGATCGCACCGATGACGCGACCGCCGCCGGTGATGGGAAGACCGCCGGCGACCGAGCTGAACCTGGGCACTGTCGGCATGGACACCAGCGCCCCTGGGTCCGAACTGATGAAGGCGTGCACCTGTTCGGTGGGAGCACCGGCATTGGCGGCCGTCCAGGCTTTGTCGGATGCCACCTTCAAGGGCAGCAGGCCGGCGCCGTCCGTGCGCGCGATCGCGATCGGCTCACCGGCGACATCGCTGACGACGATGGCCGCCGGCATACCGGCCTCGCGTGCGCTCCCGACAGCGGCCTCGAGCAGTCGTCGAGCCGTCTCGTAGCTCACCGTCGACCGCTCGTAGGTGGTCGGTTCCGAATCACTCATCTCGTTCCTTCCTCGCTGTGACAGGCTTGGTGCAGCGCTGCACGCAGCAGGCGTGGGTCGTGCAGCGGATCCATCAGCGCCATCATCGACAGCGCTGTGGCAGCCAGGTGTCGGGCCAACTCCGCACCGGCGGCAACGGCTTCCCCTCGGGACACCGCTTGCAGGATTCTGGTGTCGTGCCCTAGGACCACGTCCCAGGCGCTCGGTGACTGAGTCATGTAGACGCGGCGATACCGGCTCGCGTGATCGGACAACTGATTGATCTGCCGCAGCAACCGGCCATTTGTATCCGAGTAGAGGACCGAGTGAAACCGGTCGTGCGGAGCCTTGAACCGGTCGTAGTCGCGCTGCTCGGCGCTTTGCCGCATCTCCTCGAGCGCCGTGGCCATCTCATCCAGTTCCCTCGCCTTCAGAGACGGGACACGCACGGTCAGCGCCAGCGGCTCCAGCACCAGCCGCGAGGCGTAAAGCTCCTCCAGGTCCTCCATTGAGAAGTCGGCAACCTGGACGCGGCGGTTGTGCCGCGAGACCACGAGCCCTTCTCTCTCCAACAGCCGGCACGCCTCGCGGATCGGGGAGCGGGACACCCCCAGGTCCCGGGACAGATCAGCCTGGGACACGACCGATCCTGGCGGGAGCTCACCGTGCAGGATCCGGTTGCGCAGCAGGTCGTGAACCGCGTCGAGGGTGACAGTTCCCTGACCCGCCCCACTCTCGGGCTCTGCTGCTGTCAGCGAGTCTGGTGATCGTTCGACCATCGTCATAGCCCCTGCGTTTACTCGGTCCGTGTGCCGACGTTCAGCATTCTGTCGACAGATTCAACTAGCGTCAAGGTGATTCGGCACGAAGTTAGGCTTGTGAACGCATGGTTAAGGGTCCATTCTGTAGACAGAATCGACCATCACTCAAGGAGGCGTCATGGTCGAACCCGACCTGTTTCGTGCTGCCATGTCTCAGGTTGCGACCCCTGTCGTCGTCGTGACGGCGATCTCGGAGGAGCGGCCGCACGGCACTACCGTCGGCGCGTTCACTTCCCTGTCGCTTGATCCACCGATGATCTCCGTCGCCCTGGACCGGCAGTCGGAGCTGCTGGCCAAACTGCGGGGCGCCGAGCGCTTCGGTGTCAACGTGCTGGCCAGTGACCAGAAGGTGCTCGCGGCCAACTTCAGTAAGAAGAGTCCCGACAAGTTCGCGTCGGTGGATTGGCGGCCCGACGCGGGACTGCCGCGGCTGCCCGGCGTTGCCGTCTGGTTGGCATGCCGGACAAGCGGACTTCTCGACGGCGGCGACCACGTGGTCGTGCTGGGAACCGTCGAACACGCCGAGATAGACCAGCGCTCACCGCTGGTCTACCACGACCATGTCTTCTCGACCGTCGGGGCCATCGCGGATGACGTTCTCGCCGGCTGCGCTCGCAGGGTGGCCGAAGCGTGATGACGGCACAGAGGCATGAAGGGGCGCTGCAGTCGGCTCCTCGTGTCGGCACGGGCCACAGTGCTCTGCACGCCACGCTGCGGTAGCGGCCGGACGTCCCATCGTGGTCGTCCACGACAGCCGTGCCCACGGCAGCGTGACCTTCAGTGCGAGCCTTGCGACACTGCGGCTTGTCACGTTCACAGTCCGGCGCACCTCCGGCTACGGCCGGCCTGAGCTGTCGAAACCCCAAGTAGGCACTCATTGGGTCACGGTCGCCACGAAGCGTGAACTTCCGCTCGTCTCGATCGCCGACATGATCACCTACCGGCGCGGCCACGAGCCGCAGATCCGGCGTACCACGGTTACCCCGATACCCACCATGCACGGGATGGTGCGGGCCATCGGCTACGAGAGCGTCCATACCGGGTCCGCGCACATGTGCGTGGTCTTGCGAGAAGTGGCCGACCGACATGACGCCACGGCGTTGCTACACGCCGAACGCGACACCGGCCTGATCCGACGAGTCCGGCGCCGGACTCGCCGCGCTGGCAGCACTACAGGGCCCCGACTTGGCGAACGAGCCGACAATCAACCAGCCGCTCGCCGCGCTGTCGATCAGCGAAGTCCCCGTGCGCACGACCGGTGAGAACTGCATCCTCTGAGCTGCTGTCGACCCATGAGTTGTTCGGGCAGGAAAATATGCGCACCCGCACGTGTGCCCCCGGCCAGATCCACCTGGCCGGGGGCACACGTGCGGGCCTGAGGGCCGAAGGTCAGTCGAGGGTCGGGTAGTCGGTGTAACCGGTGTGGTCGCCGCCATAGAAGGCGGCGGGGTCCGGGGCGTTGAAGGGACCGCCGGCGGCCAGCCGCTTGGGCAGGTCGGGGTTGGCCAGGAACAGGGCACCGAAGGAGATCAGGTCGGCGGTGCCGTCCTCGATCAGCTCCAGCGCCTCCGGCCCTGTGGGCTGCGGCGCGGTGAAGGGGTTGAGGATGTAGGTGCCCGGGAACTGCTTGCGCAGACGGATGGTCAGGTCGCGGCTCTCGGGGGCCTCCATCTGGTGCAGGTAGGCCAGGCCGAGCGGGGCGAGCGCGTCGACCAGCGCGGTGTAGGTCGCCTCCACGTCGGCCCGGTCGGACTCGTCGATGTCGTTGAAGGGGTTTCCGGGGGAGATGCGGAGGCCGACCTTGTCGGCGCCGATGGCCTCGGCGACGGCCTTGACGCTCTCGACGGCGAAGCGGATGCGGGCCTGCGGCGAACCGCCCCAGCCGTCAGTGCGCTGGTTGGAACTCGGGGCGAGGAACTGGTGGATGAGGTAGCCGTTGGCGCCGTGCAGCTCCACGCCGTCGAAGCCGGCCTCGATCGCGTTGCGCGCGGAGGAGGCATAGTCGGCGATCGTCTCGAGGATCTCGGCCTCGGTGAGTTCCTTCGGCTCCACGAAGTCCTGCGGGCCGGTCTGCGTGTAAACCTGCCCCTTGGCCGTGACGGCGGACGGGCCGACCGGCTGAAGGCCCATGAGGCTCGGGTGGCCGACCCGGCCGGTGTGCATCAGCTGCAGGTAGATCACACCGCCCTCGGCGTGCACGGCGTCAGTCACCTTGCGCCAGGCCACGACCTGCTCGGCCGAGTGAATGCCCGGCGTGGCGGGGTAGCCCTGGCCGACCACCGATGGCTGGGTGCCCTCCGTGATGATCAGACCGGCACTCGCCCGCTGCGCGTAGTAGGTGGCCGTCAGGTCGGTCACGCACTGCCCGTCATCGTATGCGCGACTGCGGGTCATCGGAGCCATCGCGACGCGATTGGCCAGCTGCTTGCCGCTGAGGTCGTAGGGCTGGAAGGCCGTTGACATGAATCAATTTCCTTGTCTCACAAGCGGGCCGCCGTTTCCCGCAGCCCATGACGTACCAGCGCCGATCGCGCGGTTAACTGTCTGAACAAGTAAATCGCACGGAGCCATCCCCCCGCACCCGTGATCCACGTCACATCGACTATCCTCTCGCAGCAGCACAGGGGAAAACGCCGCCCTTGTCACAGCCGTTTGAGACCCAGCAAAGCGGTAGCGTCTACTTGTTCAAGCAAGTTCCGACCGCCCAGCGAGGAAGAAATGACCCAGCCGCAGAGAGCGGACGCGAGTCGCTCGACCGCAGCCCGGACGACGGCGTCGGCGGACGGCCCCTTGCCGCTGCCGCCTTCCGTGGCGGCCGGTCCCCTCAGTCACGCGATCTTTCGCGTAGCCCGCGTGCACCGCATGCTCGCCGGGCAGCTACTGCGCCGCGTCGGCCTCCACCCCGGCCAGGAACTGGTCATGATGCAGCTGTGGGACCGCGGCCCCCAGCGCCAGACCGACCTCGTCCGCCTGCTCGGCTCCGACGCCGCCACCATGACCCGCACCATTCAACGCCTGGAGAACGCGGGCTTCGTACGTCGCCGCCCCTCCCCCAGCGACAAGCGGGCCACCATCGTCGAACCCACGGCCGCCAGCAACGCCCTGCGGCAGGAAGTGGAGCGTGCATGGCTCGATCTCGAGGCCAGCGTCGTCAACGACCTGAGCCCCGAGGAGCAGGCCGAGGCTCTCGAGGTCCTGGGCCGGATCGAGGACAGCCTCATGCGGGCCCCGGCACAACTCGACTGAGGGACCGCCCGCCGGACCCCAAGCCGCCATGCGGATCGAGGCTCAGCCCGCCTCCTCGGTCCGGGACCTCGGGCACTGCCGGACAGGATGAGCCAGAATCGGTCCGACGACCATGGCGTCTGTCGCGTTCAGCCGGAATCTCGACGCCGCGCACTTTCGATGCGAGTCGTAAGAGCCCGGTTACCGGTCCTGCCGACGCGGCCGAAGGCCCGTGCGGCCGCTCAGGCCGGGTCCTCGTCCAGCTTCGCCACCACTCGGTCGGAGATGTCGGCCAGCGTCCGCAGCTCCGCCGGGGTGACATGGTCCAGGAACAGCTCTCGCACCGCCTCCACATGCAACGGAGCCGCCATCTCGATCGCCGCCCGCCCGGCGTCCGTGATCACCACGAACGCTCCCCGCGCGTCCTCGGGGCACTCCTCGCGGATCACCAGCCCTCGTCCGGCCATCCGAGCGATGTGGTGGGACATGCGGCTCTTCTCCCACTCGAGCGCCCGGGCCAGATCCTGGTAACGCTGCCGACCGTCCGGCACATCCGTCAGATTGACCAGCACGCCGAAATCCGCGGCCGAGAGCTTCGACTCGCTCTGCAACATACGCGACAGGCGACCCCCCAGCCGCTCATGCAACCGGACAAAGCTCCGCCAGGCGTGCTGCTCCTCCGCCGTCAACCACCGCACCTCTTCATCCATACAAGCGAGTGTAAAGGAGTTGATGGGTCACCCAGTTGCACGAAGGCCAACCCATCGGCCAAGACATCTCCTACGGTCAGGCGTACCGCGGCGTCCATTGCGTCGCCGAGACCACGGCACGCAGCTCGGCCTCCGTGGCCTCGGGTGCCACACCGTCCTCCACCGCGGCCTTGGCCACGGCCAGCGCGATCTCGCGGGCCGCGTCCCGCATGCCCACAAGCGGTGGCAGCAGCGGGGTCGCCCCGTCCGCGCCCGCCCGCACCGCGCACTCCCCCACGGCCCGTGCCGCCGCCACCATCATGCGGTCGGTCACCCGCGAGGCCCGGCAGGCGGCCACGGCCAGCCCGACGGCCGGGAAGACGTAGACGTTGTTGGCCTGCGCCACCGGCACCTCGCGCCCGTCCAGCTTCAGCGGCGGGAAAGGGGAACCGGCGGCGATCAGCGCCGTGCCGTCGGTCCAGCGGGCGAGGTCGGCGGGGTCCGCCTCGGCGTGCGAGGTCGGATTGGACAGCGGCAGGATCACCGGCCGCTCGCAGGCGGCGGCCATCGTCCGCACGATCTCCTCGGTGAACGCGCCGTGCGCCGTGGACAAACCGATCAGCACCGTCGGCTTCACCTCGCCGACCACCCGCGCCAGGTCGAGCGCACCGGCACCCCAGTCCCGTACCTCCGTGTCGTCGCGGGCGTAGACCCGCTGTTCGGGTGTGAGGTCGGTGCGGGAGCGCACCAGCAGGCCGTCGATGTCGACGAACCAGAAGCGGTCGGCCGCCTGCTGCGAGGAGAGGCCTTCGTCGACGAGTGCGGTGCGGATCATGTCGGCGACCCCGATCGCAGCCGATCCCGCGCCGAGGACCACGATGCGGTGGTCGTTCAGCTGCGTCCCGGCGACCTTCGTGGCGGTGCTCAGCGCGCCGAGCGCCACGGCCGCGGTGCCCTGGATGTCGTCGTTGAAGGTCAACAACCGGTCCTGGTAGCGGCCGAGGATCGGGCGGGCGTGCGCGGTGGCGAAGTCCTCCCACTGAAGGAGGGTCCCGGGGAGTTCGGCCTCCACGGCGGAGACGAATGCCTCGATCATTTCGTCGTATGCGGCGCCGGTGACGCGGTGGCGCCTGCGGCCGAGGTAGTGCTCGCCGGCCAGCAGTTCCTCGTTGTCGGTGCCGGCATCGAGCAGGATCGGCAGGGTGCGCGCCGGGTGGATGCCGCCGATGGCGGTGTAAAGGCTGAGTTTGCCGATCGGGATGCCCATGCCGCCGACGCCCTGGTCGCCCAGGCCCAGGATGCGCTGGCCGTCGGTGACGACAATGACATCGACCGCGCGGTGGGGCCGGTTGCGCAGGATCTCCCGGAAGCGGTGCCGGTCCTCGTAGGTCAGGAACAGACCGCGTGGCCTGCGGTAGATCTCGCTGAAGCGCCGGCATGCCTCGCCGACCGTCGGGGTGTAGACGACCGGCAGCATCTCCTGCAGGTGCCGGGTGAGCAGGTGGTAGAAGAGGACTTCGTTGGTGTCCTGCAACTGCCGCAGGTAGATGTGCCGGTTGAGCGGCTTGTCGTACCCGAGGAACGCCTCGTACGCGCGGTCCGCCTGCTCCTCAAGGGTCTCCGTCGCCGGTGGCAGCAGCCCGTCCAGGCCGAGTTCGACGCGCTCCTGCGGACTGAAGGCGGTGCCCTTGTTGAGCAGCGGGTCGGCGAGCAGGGCCGCGCCGTGGGCACTGGCCGGGCTGGTCGAAGTCATGACGTTTCCTCACAGGTACACGGTGGCCGGGTCTCAGGGGCGGGGGATGTTGCGCAGGTTGGCGCGCGCCAAGTCCAGCATCTTGCCGACGCCTCCGTCCAGCACGGTCCGACCTGCCGCGAAGGCGAACCCCTTCACCTGGCCGGCGGAGATGTGCGGCGGGATCGACAGCGCGTTGGGGTCGGTCACCAGGTCGACCAGGAACGGTCCGTCGTGGGCAAGGGCCTTCTTGAGGCCGGCGGTGACGTCCTCGGGCCGTTCGATGCGGATCGACTCGATGCCCGCGCCGCGGGCGATCGCCGCGAAGTCCACCGCCTCGTGATCGGTCTCGAAGTCGGGCAGTCCGTCGACCAGCATCTCCAGCTTCACCATCCCGAGAGAGGAGTTGTTGAACACGATCGTGTTCACCGGCAGGTCGTGCAGCTTCGCCGTGAGCAGTTCGCCCATCAGCATGCCGAGTCCGCCGTCGCCCGACATCGAGATCACCTGGCGGTCGCGGTCGGCGAACTGCGCGCCGATGGCGTGCGGCAGCGCGTTGGCCATGGTGCCGTGCAGGAAGGAACCGATCACCCGGCGCCGCCCGTTGGGAGTCAGGTAGCGCGCCGCCCAGACGTTGGACATCCCGGTGTCCACGGTGAACACGGCGTCGTCGGCGGCGAGTTCGTCCAGGACCGAGGCCGCGTACTCGGGGTGGATCGGGATGTGCCGCTCGACCTTGCGGGTGTAGGCGGCGACCACCGTCTCCAGGGACTTGGCGTGCTTGCGCAGGCTGCGGTCCAGATAGGAACGGTCCCGCTTGACCTCAAGCAGCGGCAGCACCGCGCGCAGCGTCTCCCGCACGTCGCCGTGGACGCCGAGTTCCAGCACCGTACGGCGGCCGAGGCGCCCCGCGTCGTGGTCGATCTGCACGGTCCGCGTCTGCGGCAGGAAGTCGTTGTACGGGAAGTCGGTGCCCAGCAGGACGACCAGGTCGGCCTCGTGCATCGCGTCGAAGCAGGCCCCGTAGCCCAGTAGTCCGCTCATGCCGACGTCGTAGGGGTTGTCGAACTGGATCCACTCCTTGCCGCGCAGCGTGTGCCCGATGGGGGCGGCGGCCTTCTCGGCGAGCGCCATGACCTCGACGTGCGCGTCCCGGACTCCGGCGCCGGCGAACAGCATCACCTTCCGTGCCGCGTTCAGCTTCTCGGCCAGGGCCCGCACCTGGGTGTCCGGCGGCACGACGCGACCGCGCTCGGCGACAAGGTCACTGCTCCCGGTCGGATGGGTCGCCTGGGCGTGCGTGACATCGCCCGGGACGATGAGCACCGACACCGCGCTGTGGCCGAGGGCCCGCTGCAGGGCGATCCGCAGCACGCGGGGCATCTGCTCGGGGGTGCTGATCATCTCGCAGTAGTCGCTGCAGTCGGTGAACACCCGCTCGGGGTGCGTCTCCTGGAAGAAGCCGGTGCCGATCTGGTGCGAGGGGATGTGCGAGGCGATCGCGAGCACGGGCGCGCCGGAGCGGTGGGCGTCGTACAGCCCCTGGATCAGGTGGGTGTTGCCGGGGCCGCAGCTTCCCGCGCACACCGCGAGCTTGCCGGTCAGTTGTGCCTCCGCCGCCGCGGCGAAGGCGGCGGCCTCCTCGTTGCGTACGTGCACCCACTCGATGCCGTCGGTGCGCCGCACCGCGTCGACCACGGGGTTCAGGCTGTCGCCCACCACTCCGTAGATCCGCTCCACGCCCGCCTGGCGCAGGATGTCCACCATCTGCTGGGCTACGGTCACATTTCGCATCGCCGGACTTCTCCTCGTGGGCTGCCCGCCCGTGTCGTGCGGCTCGTGACCGCTTCGAATTCAGTTGATGCATCAAGCAGGGTCATCACACGGACGACCATGCCCGCCACCGGACGCCATGGCTCCGGGTTCGTCCCGCCGACGACAGGCCGTCAGGTGGCAGGGGTCTCCGAGATGCTGTAAATGCGGTTGTCGGGGGCGCGGAAGAAGCGGAAGCGGTTGTCGTACACGAAAATGGGAGTGACCCATTCGGCGCCGTTCTGCTCCAGATTCGCCATGGCCTTGTCCAGATCGAAAGACTTGAAGCCCATGGCCATGGAGGTGGGTCCGGTCCGCCACGGGAGTTGAGGAGCCGCGGGGCCGTAGAGCTCGAACCGGCTTCGGTTCTCAGCGAGGAAGATGCCGTATTCGGGTATGTCGCCCAGCCCGTCGAGGATCAGCGTGCTGAATCCCAGACCATCCTCGACGAACGCCTTCATCCTGGGGAACTGCTCGGAGGTCAGTGACACACCGCCAAAATCGAGCCCTTTGATTCCGGCGGCACCCGCGGCGCTTTCGGACACCTGCTCGTCGGGGTCGGCATTGGTCTGCGCGAGCCTGTAGACGCGGTTGTCGGGGGCACGGAAGAAGCAGTAGCGGAGGTTGGTGCCGCCTGCTCCTGCCCCGCGGAGCACATGAACCGGAGAGACCCGCCGTGCACCGTTCCTCTCCAGCACTTTCCCGGCCATCGCAAGGTTTCTGGCGTCCAGCCCGAGTGCCGCGGAGGCCGTGCCGGTGCGCCAGGGAGCCGGCGGAGCCTTCGGCCCGTAGAGCTCGAAGAGGGTGCCATCGGGCGCGCTGAACACGGCGAACTCCGCCGAGCTGAAGACCAGCGCCAGGCCCAGGGCCTTCTCGGTGAACTCCTTCATCACCGGGTACTGCTCGGCGGTGAGCGCGACGGCAGACCACTGCAGCCGGGTGATACCGGCCGAGTCCTCGGCGTCGGTCGAGAGTCTCTTTGTTGCTGCCTGCGCCAACGTGGGGGTGGTGGCCGCGAGGGACACGCCCAAGGCCAAGCCTGCGGCAACGGCACTGCGGCGCGTGAAATGAGCGGACATGATCGCGTACTCCTTGCGAGGACGGTCTTCTCCCCGGTGGGCTCGACTCGGCCATCTGTCGTCGATATCGCGGTGAGCCCGAGAGGGTCTTCGGACAGGTACTGGTTGGCTGACGGCGTTGCGGTTCGCAGGGGCCTTCAGCCGGACAGGCCCGCCTTGAGGGCGGCTGTGAGCTGGATTACGCGCAAGGCCTGGTGGCGGGCGGCGTTGCGGGTCAGCTCGCCGATGGTGTTCTGGCCCTGGCCGTCGGTGTGTGAGGTGCCGTAGGGGTTGCCGTCCTTGAACTTCACCGGGTCGGTGTAGCCGGGGGAGACGATGATGCCGCCGAAGTGGTGGATGGAGTTGTACAGCGCGAGCAACGTCGATTCCTGGCCGCCGTGGGTGGTGGCCGTGGTGACGAAGCCGCTGTAGACCTTGTTGGCCAGCTTGCCCTGGGCCCACAGACCGCCGAGTGTGTCGATGAACTGCTTCAGCTGCGAGGAGACGTTCCCGAAGCGGGTGGGTGTACCGAAGATCACCGCGTCGGCCCACTCGATGTCGGCCGGGCCGGCCACGGGGATGTGGGCGCTGGCGGCGGCATGGGTGGCCCAGGCGTCGTTGGCGGCGATGGCCGCCTCCGGGGCGAGCTCGGGAACCCTGAGCAGGCGTACCTCCACGCCCTCCTTGATGGCGGTGTCGCTGATCTCCTCGGCGATCTGGGCACTGAAGCCGGTCGACGAGTAGTAGATGACGGCGAGCTTGACTGGGGTGGACATGGCGGAACTCCGGCGGGAGGAAGGCGTGTTCGGGGAAGACTCGATCTCAATTGAGTTGATGCATCATCATGAGGTTGTCGTGAAGCCCGTGCCAGGACGCGGCCAAGCGCTACGCCGCCTTTTCGCCGAGGAATTCCTCGATGGCGGTGAGGGTGAGGTCGGGCTGTTCGAGGTGGGGCAGGTGGCCGGCCTTGGGGATGGTGCGGAAGCGGGCGTTGGGGATCGAGTCGGTGTAGAGGCGTCCGTATGCGGTGGGCAGGACGCCGTCCTCCTCGCCCCACAGGACGAGCACGGGAAGGTCGACGCGGTGCAGTCGGCGGCGCAGCTTCGGGTCATGATGGAACCGCTCGCCGCCGTAGATCTCCAGTGCGATCTGGTTGCCGGCGACCGTGACCAGTTGCTCCTCGCTCAGGGTGGCGGGGTCGGGCAGCAGGGTGGGGTCGTGGAAGGCGAGGGGGCCGATCTCGGCGGGGGAGAGCTCCCTGATGTCGACGATCTCGGCGCGCCCGTCGGTGTCGATGCCGACCGCGTTGATCAGGACCAGCCGGCTCAGTCTGCCTCGGGTGTCGTGCAGTGCCATCTCCGCGGCGGTCCAGCCGCCCATCGAGCTTGCGACGACCACGACATCCCACAGCTGGAGGGCGTCGAGGAGATCGAGATAGGCCAGGGCGAGGTCGGTGGGGTCGTCGAACCAGTCGGGGCGGGGCCGGCCGTCGAATCCCGGATGGGTCGGGGTGATCACGTAGGCGCGGTCCGCCAGCGCGGTCGCAAGGCCGGCGACCGTGGACGGTCCGCCGCCACCGTGCAGGAGAAGAATGCTTTTACCGCCCGCGGCATCGGCGTCTCCCTGCTCGGTCACGGTGATGCTCAACCCGTTACGCAGTGCGACAGTGCGCGAGGAGAGGGAGGGGATGGAATCGGACATGGTGGGGTCGCCTCCGACGAGTACGACAGAGAAGGGGATTCCGGGGGACAGTGGCGAGGGAGGAGGCGATGGGCGACCCGCGAACGGACGCGAGGCTTCCCACCCCTCCGTCGCTACACGGCTCAGCCCCGGAACAGCGCGCCGGAGTCGGGGACCGGGACGTAGGCGCCGAGCGAGGACAGCAGCTGCCAGGAGGTGGCGGTGGAGGCGGTGATGACCGGCAGGCCGACGACGGCCTCGGCGGCGGGGATCGCGGGCAGGGACGGCATCTGCACACACGCGCTCAGCACCACCGCGTCGGCGCCGCGGGTGTCGAGTGTGCGCACGATGTCCGGCAGGTTCGCCGGGTCGAGGCGTCCGACGGCGAGGTTGTCGTCGACCTCAAGGCTGATGGCGTCCTGGACCTCGATGCCCTCGGCCTCGATGTAGTCGGCGACGAGTGCGGTCAGCGGCTTCATGTACGGGGTGACGATCGACACCTTGCGCGCCCCGAGGTGCTCCAGGCCGGCGATGAGCGCCCCCGCGCTGGAGACGACGTCCACCGGCGCACCCGCGTCGGCCGCGGTCCGGGTCAGCCGCTTCTCGATCTCCCGGTGCACGCCGCGGCCCTGGGACATGATGGCGACCAGGCAGGCATAGGCCATCACGTCCACCGCGGCGTCGGCCAGCTCGATCGCCGCGCGGTCGGAGTCCGCGTTCATCGCGGCGAGTTCTTCCGCGCTGACGGTCTTCATCCGCATCCGGCTGGAGTGGAATGTGAACCGGTCACCGGTCTCGGCCGCCACCCGGCGCAGGACTTCGGGGACTTCCGTCTCCATCGTCGTATTGGAACTGGGCACCAGCATGCCCACACGGTAGGAACTCATCGCACTTCGCCCTTCATGGAAGATTCGGTAAGCCCGGGGAATGCACAGGGCAGAAAGGAAGGGCGGCCTGGGTCTCGCGGTCATCTGCTCGGCGCAGGCCGCCCTGGTAGGGATCCGGTCACGTGCCGCCAGACGAACCTCCGGGTCAGGAGGGACGTTGGTCGTGCCGCTGGGCGGCACGGGTGGGTGGCGGCACCCGATGCGGATCGGTGTTCCTGGCTGGTTGTCAGCCGATGGGGGCGTGGAGGCCGAGGTTCTCCAGCCAGTTCAGAACGGTGGTCGCTGCTTCCGCCAGCTGTTCGGG
>NZ_JBIAHG010000036.1:0-71130 GCF_042870385.1 Streptomyces sp. NPDC006602
GCACAAGTGATATCGCGGCGCTCCGCGCCGCGACCACGAGGATGCGATTCCTCCCAGGGCTGAAGCCCTGGGGTTCCTCGCAAGAATCCGCTGAATCAGCGTTGGCGCTCTACCACTTACGCTCCTCTTGGTCTGGACGCCGACCATGCAGCCGACGCCCACGTGGTCGCCGGCCTCGGAGACAATGCAGGCGATCACCTGGCCGGGGACCTCCGTGAACCGCCGCGACTTCCTGGCCGGATCCGGCTTCGCCGCCTCCGCCTTCACCACCCCCGTCACTCGCTGGCTCGTCACTCCCGCCGACGAGACCGCCGATCATCAGGGCCGCCAGCAGGTCGGCCGGGCCGACCTCGACGAACTGCGCGCGGCCGCCGACGACGCAAGGCGGTGGGACTCCAAATACGGCGGCGGGAACTGGAAGGCCAACTCCGTCACCCACTGCCTCGACCACCGCGCGGGCCCGCTGCTGCAGGGATCGTTCTCCGACGAGATCGGCCGCGAGCTGTTCTCCGTCACCGCGGAGCTGTCGCCGCCAGCGCGGCGACAGCTCCGCAGTTCGAGCCTGTCCTGAAGAAGGTCCGCGTCGCCCGACCGGGCGCCGGACGACCGCGGACCCGGCCCCACCGGGTCCGCGCCGACAAGGCATACGCGTCCCACAAGAACCGTGCCTACCTGCGGCGACACGGCATCCGCTGCACCATCCCGGACAAGGTCGACCAGGCCCGCAACCGCAAGAAGCGCGGCTCCCATGGAGGCCGGCCGCCCAAGTTCGACGCCGAGGATTACAAGGCTCGGCACGCGGTCGAGTGCGGCATCAATCGGCTCAGAAGGCACCGCGCCGTGGCGACGCGTTACGACAAGCTCGCGGTCCGCTACGAGGCGACCGTCCTCGTCGCGGCCATCAACGAGTGGCTGTGACCAGCACATTCCATACACGCCCAAGCGCCGGCGGCCACCCTCGCGGATGACGATCAGCTTGATCACCACTCAACTGTGTGTGGCGGTCGAGTGCACGGCAATAGGTCACCAACGAGGCCCCCTGGCTGGCTGGTGCCTCGTAGACGCCAAGTTGGTCTTCCGTCGGAGCCTCCAACAACCGCAAAGCGTACGATACTTGGACGATCACGTTGCCCGCAGGGCCTCTCGCCCTGCCTGCATGCTCCAGCGTCGCAGGACCTCGCCACGAGAAGCCGCGATGAGGCCCCAACGAGTTCTGCATGGTGTTCCGACTCCTTGGCATCCGGCTACGGACCTCGCGCAAGAACCCATTTGGCGGACCACCGCGACCACTGCTACGTTTTCGGAGGCCGTGCAAGAGAACGAGGAGGTGGTACCCGTGGACGCACTATCGACATGGGTGCTCCCCTCCGGGGTCATGGTCGGACGATAGATAGGTCGTCCGGGAGCGCCGCTCTGAGCACTCCCGAAAGGCACGACCATGCATTTTACTTCTGAGCAGCGTCTCGACGACGGCGTCATCGAGCGCGAATTCACCCTCGGCGAGATCCCCGGCATCCTGTGGATGCCCGCATCTGCATCCGCATCCGCACCAGCGCCGCTGATCCTGCTCGGCCACCCTCCCATCGGGCTGCGCAAGATGTACCCCCGGCTGGTGGCCCGAGCCCAACACTCCGCGGCAGAGGGTTTCGCCACGGCCACCATCGAGCTCCCCGGGAGCGGTGAACGGCCCCGTTGGGACGCCGCCGAGCAGGCCCGCGCCGACCTGCGCCGGGCGATGGAGGCCGGCGAGCCGGTCAGCGACGAGATCGTCGACGCCCTCATCCTCCCACTGGTCGACAAGGCGGTCCCGGAATGGCAGGCCGCCCTGGACGCCCTCCTTGTGCTGCCCGAGATCGGCGGCCCGGTCGGATACTCGGGGGGAGTGATCTCCATCGGCATCCGGCTGGCGGTGGTCGAGCCGCGCATCGCGGCCGCCGGTCTGTTCGCCGGGAGTTTCGTGCCTCGCGCCATGTTCGAGGAGGCCCGCCAGGTCACCATTCCGCTGCACGTCCTGCTGCAGTGGGACGACGAAGGAAACGACCGGCAGGCAGCCCTGGACCTGTTCGACGCCTTCGGCTCCAAGGAGAAGTCCCTGCACGCCAATATGGGCGGGCACACCGGCGTCCCGCAGTTCGCGGGGGACGCCGCGGCCCAGTTCTTCACCCGGCACCTGAAGTGAAGCCGGGCCGTCAGGCCACCAGCAGACGGTAAGCAGCGCTGACCAGGATGCTGTGCGCCGAGGGAAGGTCCCGGCGCTCCTCTGCTGTTTGTGCCGTGGGCCCCTGCCAGTTCGGCAGGGGCCACACTGCCCGAAGCCATGAGCAGTTCAATTTCCGCAGCGCTTCGAGTGCTGCCCAATCTCGTATCCATGTGCTGTCGGTTCTCGGGTTCTGGCTCAGGTTTTGTGGCGGGTGATGCTCTGTCATTGCTCGACATCGAACAGCGGGATGGACGGTGATGGCGGAGCAAGGACTGTGCGAAGGCGGTTGAGGTCGGCTCGCCACTGCTTCCAGTCTTCCGGATCGACCCTGGTGTGCTTTCCGGCCGGTCCCCCCATCCGGCGCTCCTCGGGTGGCGGGGCCACACGGTCCGCGCTGTGAACGACGCAGTGCGTCTTGGGCTTACCTGTCCGCGTCAGTCGGGGGCTGACGCGGCACTCGGCCGGGCACCGTCACAGCGGACAAAAGGGCGGCACCACACGGTCAACGCTCCGTGCCTCGCACAGTCACGCTGCCTGGCCCCACCGAATCTCGATCTGTCGGTCCGTCGAGGCGTTCGTTACCAGCGTCGCAGGTCCTTGCGTAGCTGTTCGTACCAGGCTCGTCGGCGCTGGTCAGCGTCCGACGGTTTCTCGCCGAGCGCGACGACCTGGTCGGTGATGTCGTAGGTGAGGCGATACAGCAGAACCTCGGTGGCGGTCTCAAGCCACTTCTGTGTGGACTCGGCTGGCGGTGCTGATCCCAGAACGGTGACGAACCAGGCAGGCAGGAGGGCCCGTTCACGGACCGCGTCCGCAATGCCGCTGCGCAGGCCCAGGGTGAGCCGCTGCTCGGCCTTCGCCCCTGCGGCCATCACCGACTGCTTCTCGGCCCGTGTCGTGGCATCGGCTGCCAGGGCGTTTTCGGCTTCCGCGGCAAGCCTCGTCTGATGGTCGAGTCCCTGGCGCAGCCGCCGCTCCCCCACGACTGCCTGCCCGAGTTTGCCGGCAGCCTCGGCGCGGGAACGGGAGCCGTACCGCGTGGCGAGCAGCGTGCCTACCGCGTCAACGACGGTGGTGCGGTTTGCACGGAGCTCTTCGGTGGTCTCGCGGCGATAGCGCAGCCGGTGCTGGAACGTGGAGCGGTCGTGGTCACTGAGCAGGAGGCTGCGGGCTTGTCGGGCGCGTTCCATGCTGCGGGCGAGACTGTGCTGGTCCTTGCTGAAGGTGTCAAGATCCGCGAGCTGGGTGCCGCCGGACGCCAGGAGCTGGCCTTCCAGAAGCCGCACTTGCTGCACGAGGCGGCTGATGGTCCGCTCGGTGTCGCTGACGCGGTCGCTCAGTTCTCCGTCGAGTTCCTCGATCTTGCCTTCGCAGCTCCTGATGTCACTGCGGATGCTGCTCAGCTCGTGGTCAAGGTCCTCGGTGTAACCGAACTTGCGGCCGAGGCTCTCGTGTTCACTCTCCAGGTCATCGAGCCGTCTGTCGAGGTCCCGGATCTGCCGGTCGGCATCCTCCATCACTTCGCCCCTTGCTGGCTGGCGCCCTCTGAGGCCGCACCGACGGCGACCCATCCGACCAGGACGGCGACGATCCACCAGGCGGAGACCACCCCGAGAGCGACCAGCGCCACCAGCAGGCACAGCACGTGCAAGCCGATCGAGATCGCGCGTTGCTCCTTGAACCGCTCCACGGTCACCGTGACCGACCAACCCATCAGCGTGGCGACGAGGTGGGGTATGAGCAGCACGAGCCACCAGGCGGTGTGCCCCAGGGCAAGCACCGCGGCGATCAGTGCGGCTGCCACCACGGTTTGCCCACGCCAGGACCACTTCACGACCTTCTCGGCGCGCTCCCTCTTCGGTTGCGCCAGACGGCCCGGCAGCATCCGCTCGATCTCCAGCAGGCTCTCGGCACAAGCCACCAGTTGTTCGTATTGCTCATCAAACGCCGCGTCATCTGGACCGCATTGCTTGATACGCGCGTGCCGCGCCCTCAGATCCCTGATCATGGCCTGATGCTGCTCGCGCAGTTGACGCTCGCCTTCTGCCACCCTCTCCCCCTCAATCACGCCTGGTAGCTACCCACGCCCATCAGCTCCCCAGACATGCAGCCGACCAGACGGCCGAAACTGCGCCTTCAGCGCCGTCGTAGCCCGTACAGAGGCGTCTGGTAGGCGCCTTTGTCGCCATACGCGGACGCATCGAGCGCTGACGGTCAGCCTGTGGGTGTTCTACTCGACGGGACAAGTGGCGACTCAGTTCAACTCCCCCCGGGGCAGGGCTTCGGCGTTGTCGCATGACGTCCGGTTTGTGATCAGGCGAGGCCGAGCAGGGCCAGCGGGCGTCGTAGGTCACGGGCGTTGCGGCGGAGGCCGGCAGCAATCTTGGTGGTGCCGGACAGCTTGAAGGCTGGGGCGACTTTGCTCCTGGAAGAATCCGCAGAGGGCGTCGGTCGTCCAACCATGCCCAATCGGCATTCGGGTCGAGCCGTCCGCTACAGCTCCCCACTACGAGCAGTCCGGCGGGTGAGTCGCTCAGCCCGTGGGCCAGCGTGGCGCCGTCGAGCGTTTGCACGTAGGTGGGACGCCGAGCGGTGGTCCAGCTGGATCGTGGATGCCGTACAGCTCGTCGGCGTACTCGTGGCCGAGCTGCTTGGAGACGATCCCGCCGATGTCGCAGCCCCCGGCGGCGTATTTTTCGTATCCCAGGGTCTCGGGCATCAGGGTGTGCCAGAGGTCGGAGACCTTCCAGAAGTTGACGTCCGAAAAGCCGGTGAGCGGGCCAGGGGATCCGAAGCCGGGCAGGGACGGCACGATGACGTCGAAGGCGTCGGCAGGGTCACCGCCGAACGCGGCCGGGTCGGCGAGCGGGTCGATCACCTTCGACCAGTCCCCATTCCCCTCGTCCAGCGGCGGACGGGTCAATGTGAGACGGGCGCGCAGGTCATCGAGGATCTCGTCGGACACGTGGACAGGGGTGGGCTCAAGGACGGTGACACGTCGGCCTGTCGTGGCAGTACACCGGTACGGCCGGCAAGGTCACCAACTGCCAGGCAGGCGGGCCCTTGCACCTCGCCTCCGACAATGCGTCGGCGGCGGTCGACCGGCGCTTGTCCCTGCCCAAGACCTGGGACCCTGCTTCGTCGCGGGCCGATCCCGCCAAGGTGGCCCGCCGTGGATATTACGACAGCATGCTGTCAATCATCGCCCGCCACCCCGGTACGCGCACTCGTTAACCCGTGGGAGCGGTCCGCTTAACCTTCCGTTCCCTAACGTCGTCGGCATGGACAGCACAGAGAACCTCGGACAGATCGCGGCCCACCTGGGCCTCGATCTCCTCGCCGTGACGCTGCTGACGTTCGGCGTCTTCTATCCCCGGCATCGCAGGCGGGAGCTGGTGCCCGCGTATCTCGCCCTGAATGTCGCCCTGTTCGCGGTCGTCGCCGCGCTCGGCAGCGTCGGCGGCAACGGCGGGCTCACGCTCGGCTTCGGCCTTTTCGGGGTGTTGTCGATCGTCCGGCTCCGCTCGGACGCCGTGCAGCACCAGGAGGTCGCCTACTACTTCATCACCCTGGTTCTCGGGCTGCTGTGCGGGCTGCCCGGGCTGGACCTCATGGTCGCCGCGGGGCTCGCGTGCGTCCTGCTGCTCGTCATGTACGCCGCCGACCACCCGCGGCTCTACGCGCGGGACCGGCGCACCATCGTCACGCTCGACGTGGTCCACCGCGACGAGAGCGACCTGCGCGCCGACCTGTGGCGGCGGCTCGGGGAGCCGCTGGGCTGGACGGTGCGGGAGATCGACCTCGTGCGGGACCTGATGGTGCTGGAGGTCCGCTACCGGGAGCCGCGCCCCGCCGAAGCCCCGGTCGACGGCGGGCGCCTGCGTGCCACCCCCGCCCGGCTCGCTGCCGCCGAGCCCGCCATCAGGGAGACCGTGTGACTCCGGCTGCGAGCGGCGAGAGCGCACCGGCCGTCCAGGCCATCGGGCTGGCCGCGTCCGCCGCGCACCCCCTCTCCCTGGCCGAGCTCAACGCCCGCGCGGAGCTGCTGGCCCGCCACGACAACAGCTATCTCGTGCCGGCCGGCGTCTTCGCCGACTTCGCCGCCCGGCTGACCGATCCGCGGCGCCCGGCGGAGACGAGCGGCCCGTTCCGGGTGCTCTCCATCGGCGGACTGCGCTCCTTCCGGTACCACTCCACGTACTACGACACGACCGGCGTGCGCACCTTCCACGACCACCGCCAGGGGCGCCGGCTGCGCTTCCGGGTCCGGGAGAGGGTCTACGAGGACAGCGGGGAGCGGCAGTTCGAGGTCAAACTCAAGAGCGGGCGCGGCGAGACGGTCAAGTACCGGCAGCGGATGGCCGGGAGCGACCACCCGCTGGACGGACCGCGGCGGGAGTTCCTGGCCGACGTGCTGCGGGAGTCGTACGGCATCGAGGCCCCGCGCGGCCTGACGCCCGCGCTGGTGACGGACTACCGGCGCGTGACGTTCGTCGCCGAAGGGCAGCGCATAACGTGCGACGCCGGGCTGGTCGTCCGCGAGTGGGCCACGGGACGCGAGGCCGTCGCCGACGGTGGCCTCGTGCTGGTCGAGACGAAGACGAAGGGCCATCTGACGGAGGCGGACCGGATGCTGAACGGCTACGGCCTGCGTCCCGCCGACTTCACCAAGTACAGCGCCGGTACGGCCGCCCTGTACCCGGAGCTGGGGCGGAACCTGTGGGCCAGGGCGGTGCGGGCGGTGTTCCCGCGGGGCTGAGTACCGGGGGTTGCGAGGGGTGCCTACGCGCGGGCGGAAACCGCCGGGAACGTCAGTGTCACCCGTGCCCCCGGCGTGCTCTCCGCCTCGAAGCGGCCACCCGCCTCCTCCGCCGTGCGGCGGGCGATGTCCAGACCCAAGCCCGTGGAACCCGCGCCGCTGCTGCCGCGTTCAGCGGTGTGCGTGCCGGGGAAGCCCGGGCCCTCGTCCGCGACGGACAACTCCGTCCCAGTAGCCGTGGCCCGTGCCTCGACCCGGAAGGCCGTGCCCTGCGGGGTGTGGTCGAGGACGTTGCCGATCAACGCGTCGAGCGCGGCGGCGAGTTCGTCCTCGGGCACGGCGACCGGCAGCTCGGCGACCGGGGTGTCGACGTCGACGGTACGGCCCTGGTCCTCCGCCAACGGCAGCCAGAACCCGGCCCGTTCGCGGGTGACGACAGCCAGGTCGGTGCTGGGCGTCGCATCCCGCAGGGGCCGCCGCGCCCTGCGGATGACCTCGTCGACCCCGCGTTCCAGCGCGGCCACGCCGGAGGCGATGCGCTCCGCCTCGGCCCGGTCCCGGAGGGTCTCGGCGTCCAGCCGGAGGGCGGCGACGGGGGTGCGCAGCCGGTGCGCCAGGTCGGCCGCGTTCTCGCGTTCTGCGGTGAGAAGTTCGTCGATGCGGGCGCCGAGCCGGTTCAGCTGCCCGGCGATCATCCGCAGCTCCGCGGGCCCGGCGGGCTCTGCCCATGCTTCCAGGTCCCCGGCGGCCAGCCGGTCCGCGGTCCGGGCCAGTGAGCGGGTCGCGCCGACGAGCCGTGCGCCCAGCCGGTCGGCGAGCAGCAGCCCGAACAGGACGAGCCCGACGCCGATACCGGCGAGCACGAACCACGACGTGAGGACACCGTCGTGCAACTGCCCCCTGCTGAGCGCCGCCTGGACGACCGCCGTGCCGTCGGCTGCCCCGTGTACCGGCACCAGGACGACCCGCCCGCCGTCCGGCGGCTCGTAGGTGAAGGCCCGTCCGGTACGGGCGAGCCGCACCGCGTCCGTCACGCGGGCCGGGGCGCCGATGACGGTGCCGTCGGCCAGGATGATCGATACCCTGGGCAGTCCGGCGCCGTTGACCCCGCGCAGGATCTGCTCCGCGCCCTCCTGCGCGACCGCCCGACCGGTGGTCCCGGTCGCGGGCGCCGCGAGTCCTGGGCCGGTGGCGGCCGCCACCCACTGCGCCCGCGCGGTCGCCTCCGCGGTGGCCCGGTCGGCGGCATGGCTGCGCGTGAGCAGCGTGAGGGGCACCAGCAGCGCGGTCAGCACAAGCGCGGTGGTGGCACCGGTGAGCAGCAGCAGGCGGCGGCGCATTAGCCGCCGCCCTCATCAGAGCCTCCGGGCCCGGCCTCGGGTGCCGTGAGTTTCACGCCCACTGTGCGGACCGTGTGCAGATAGCGCGGTGTCTGGGCCGTCTCACCCAACTTCCTTCTCAGCCAGGACAGATGGACGTCCACGGTCTTGTCCGCGCCCCCCAGCGGCTGCTGCCACACCTCGGCGAGGAGTTCGCGCCGGGACACCACCTGCCCCGGGCGGCGGGCCAGGTGGGCGAGGAGGTCGAACTCGCGCGGGGTCAGGTCCAGGGCACGGCCGTCCAGGGTGACCTCGCGGGCCGCCGGGTCCACGGTGAGGCCCCCCACGCTCAGCATCTCCGCCGCTTCGGGCGGGCCCAGGCGGCGGAGGACCGCCGTGATCCGGGCGTCCAGCTGCGCCGCGCCGAACGGCTTCACTATGTAGTCGTCCGCGCCCTGCTCCAGCAGCGCGACCATCTCCGGTTCCTCGTCGCGCGCGGTGGCCACGATCACCGGTACGTCGCTGACGGCGCGCAGCATCCGCAGCACCTGGCCACCGTCCACGTCCGGCAGCCCCAGGTCCAGCACGATCAGGTCGGGCGGGCTGGTCACCGCCGCGTCGAGTCCGGCCATGCCGCTGGGTTGTGTCGCGACGGCATGACCCTTCTCTCTCAGGGCACGCACCAGGGCACCGCGCAGCGCGGGATCGTCCTCCACCACCAACAGATGAGCCATACGGACACCGTAGTCAGGGAGTTGGCGCGGTGGACAGCTGGGCGGGCGCGGGGGTGCGTCCTTGTGCGCGGCTTAACCGGGCGTTAGGAAAGAGTGCGGGAAACTGGTACGCATGAGGTGGCGGAGCGGGGTGGTGACCGCGGCATGGGTGGCGGTCGGTACGGGCGCGGGCGGGCTCGGCGCGTGGCAACTGGCGAGTGCCGACGGTCATGTGGGGGCGCACGGGCGGGCTCTGGACGACGCGGCGGTCCGGCGTGCTCTGGCGTCGGCCTCGAAGACCCCGGAGACGTCTGATACACCGGGCTCCACGGGCGCGACGCCGTCACCTTCCAACTCCCCCTCCCCCGGCTCTCCCCGGAGGGAAACCGCCCGCTTCACCGGCGGAAGCACCATCGTCGAGTGCCGCTCCGACGGGAACGTGTACCTGGTCTCCTGGAGCCCGTCCGACGGGTACGGCTTCGACGACGACGTCCTGCGCGGACCGGCCCCTGCCGCCCGCCTGGAGGCCGAGCCGAGCGCCGAGGAAGCGGACGACCTGCCGTACGAGATCACCTGCACGAAGGACGGGGCCAGGGCGGTGCGGGTCGCCGACACCGACGACTAGGTGTATGAGGGCTCGACGTTGGTGACGCTCTCGCGGAGGCGTGCTGCTGGCGGCTTTCCGGCGGCAGCACTATGCGGCCGGTGGTAGTTGTAGTGGATGTTCCACACTGTGATCGCGGCTGACCGGGCGTCCTCGCTGGTGAACTCGCGGGCGTAGAGGACTTCCTCGGCCATGATGCGCTGGTAGCGCTCCACCTTCCCGTTGTGCCGAGGTGTGTATGGTTTGGTTCTCTGACGCCGGGTGCCTTGCCCGATGATGCGGGCGAAGTCGCCGGAGCGGTAGCAAGCGCCATTGTCGGTGACGACCCGGTGGATGTGGTTGATGCCGTGGGCGGCGAACCAGACGTTCGCCCGGGCGAGGAAAGCAGCAGCCGTCGCGCCCTTCTCATCGCCCAGCGGTTCTGTGTAGGCGAGCCGTGAGAAACCATCGACGACGGAGTGCAGGTAGACGTAGCCACGCTTCGCCCCGGCCGACTTCGCCCGACTAGTAGCCGCCGCCGGGCCCCGACCGGGCGGCGAGCTCCTTGGCCAGGCCGTCCAGGGGGCGCAGGGTGTCCGGCCGTACGGCGTCGACGTACGCGCGACCGCTCAGGGCGACCAGGTCGCGGGCCGCGAGGTCCGAGCGTGGCGGCCTGGGCGCGCGCAGCTGCTCGACGCTGACGTGTCCGGGGGCGTCCATCCGCTGCTCATACGGCAGGAGTACGTCGTCGAGCTGGACGAAGCCGTGCAGGGCGGAGAGCACGAGAACGCCGGCGGGGCCCCGGCGCGGACGGCTACGGCCAGGCAGCCTGACCATCGATGCCAGGTCACTACTTCAGCGGCAGCGTGATGCCGTCCGGCGCCGCGCCATGCACACGCACGCGTACTTGGATCGGGGAGTGTGAGGCCGGTGCCGGCGGCCGCCGCGGGTATCGGCGGGCAGATTCGCGACCAGCTGCGCAAGCGCGTCCGCCGTGAGATGGGCCGATTCCTCAGTGCGAGGCCCACGGCCCCGGGAAGGGTGGCCACGGGTCGCCGTCCGGCACTGAATCGCCGGCCATGGCTGCGCTGTCGTATCCGTTCTGGATGTGGGCCCGCCGGGGGCGGTGCACTGTGTGCGGATCAGCGGGCGATCGAGATCGCGAAGGGCGCGAATCCGCTGGACCGAATCACGTGCGGTACGAACAGTATCGCGGCCTCCGTGGCGCGGGCGGTCTGGATCCCGCCGAGATCAGTGATCCACTCCTTGCGCCAGCCGAGGTTGATGAGCAGTTCACGGACGGTCTGCTTGGCCTGCGGGTCCTCGCCGGAGAGGAAGGCGTCGGGCGCCTGGGTGAGCGCGGACGGCGCGGTCATCACCGGGAAGAGCATGGTGTTGAGTGTCTTGACGACGCGCGTTGCGGGGAGCGCTTCCTGGAGTTGCTCGGCGAGGCTTGAGCCGGGGTAGATCAGGTCGGCGGGCAGTCCGTCCGGTCCGTCGACGGTGGCGTTGGAGACGTCGACGAGGATCTTGTCGCGCAGTTCCTCGCGCAGGGCGACGAGCCGGTCCAGCGCGCCGGCGCCTGGGGTGGCGTTGATGACGATCTGGGCTGTCCGGGCAGCGTCGGCGGCGGCGCCCGGCGCGCGGTCCGCCACGGTCACCTCATGCCCTGCCCGGATGAGGGCTGTGGCCAGGTTGCCGCCGACGCGGCCGTTTCCGAGAACTGCGATCGTGGTCATGATGATCTGGTCCTTCCGTGCGTGCAGGTTGTGGTGCGCGGTCAGCGTGAGAGCGTGGCGACGGCCTCGGCGTGGACGCCGGGCGCGGCGGCCAGGAAGCTCTCGCTCTGCGGGGTCCAGGGGCGGCCCTCGGCGTCGGAGATCTGTCCGCCGGCCTCGGTGACGAGCAGCGCCCCGGGCAGCAGGTCCGCGCGGGCGCCAGCGAACTGCCAGAAGGCGTCGATCCGGCCGGCGGCCACGTTCAGCAGGTGCAGGGTCGCGGGCACGGCGGTGCGGACGACGAGCGCGTCGAAAAGCATCGCGGTGATCGAGGAGCCGACGCGCCTCACGACCTTCTCGTCCTCGTCCGGCCGGGCCTGGCTGGTGGCCACGATGCTCAGGCCGAGGTCCGCGGTCTGGGAGACGTGCAGCGACCGGCCGTCGAGGTGGGCGCCCGCGCCGGTGAGCGCGGTGTAGGTCTCGCCGGTCAACGGCAGGTGGACCGCGGTGAGCACCGGCTGGTTCTCACGCACGAGGGTGGCGGTCACCGCCCACTCCGGCAGGGCGTGCAGGTGGTTGACGTTGCCTTCGGCCGGATCCACGACCCACCATTCGCCGGGCGGCAGCGCCCCGCCGTCCAGTTCGTCCTCCACCCAGCCGGCGTCCGGGCGCAGGCGCGTGAGACGGGGGCGCAGGATGTCGAGGGCCGTGTCGTCGTTGGCGGCGAGCGCGCGCATCAGCTCTTCGCGGGTCTGGTAGCGGACCACCTCGCCGAAGCGCTCGCGCAGCGCCGAACCGGCCGCGCGCACGGCGATCGCGGTCTGGCCGAGCAGGTCGGCGTCGGAGGCGGCGACGTCAGTGGTCTGAAGCGTTTCGGACATGGTGGTACTCCCATGTGAGGAGGGGTGATGAGGCCGGTCGGGCCAAGCTGTGCGTTCCGTCTTGCGCTCTCGTCTCGAAGCTATACAGCCCTTTAATTAACTTCAAATGCATGCCAAGCACGGCTAGGATTACTCACATGCAATTGGATTTGAACCTGCTCACCGCGCTCGACGCGCTGCTGGAGGAGGGAAGTGTGGCCGGGGCGGCCGCGCACCTGCACGTCACCGCCCCCGCGATGAGCCGGAGTCTGGGCCGAATCCGGCGCACGACCGGGGATCAGATCCTGGTGCGCGCCGGCCGCACGATGACCCCGACGCCGTATGCGATCGCCGTCCGGGAACAGGTGCACGAGCTGCTGCACCAGGTCCAGGGGGTGCTGGCACCGAGCCGTGAACTCGATCTGGCAACGTTGGAGCGCACTTTCACACTCCGCTGGCACGATTCCCTGGTCGCCTTGAGCGGCCCCGCACTGCTCGCGGCCGTGCGCGGACAGGCGCCGGGCGTGCGATTGCGCTTCGTCGCGGAATCGAGCATCGACACCCCCGAGTTGCGGCGCGGCGAGGTCGACCTGGAGGCGAACGCCAACCGCCCGAGCGCACCGGACATCCGTGCCGAGAACGTGGGCGAGACCCGCCTCGTCATCGTCGTGAGGCAGGGGCACCCCCTCACCCGAGTCAGGACCGTCACCGCAAAGCGGTACGCCGCCGCTGAGCACGTCACCGTCTCGCGACGTGGAAACCTCAGCAATGCCCTCGACGACGCCCTCGCGCGGCTCGGCCTCAGCCGCCGCGTGGTGGCGACCGCGCCCACGGAAGCGGCCGCGCTGGAGTTCGCGCGCGACTCAGATCTCCTGATCAGCGTCCCCGAAGCCACCACGCGGTCAGCGGTCGCCGACCTCGGCCTGGTCGTGCTCCCCCTCCCGCTCGAACTGCCGTCGGCACCGATATACCTGTCGTGGCATCAACGCTACGACACCGACCACGCCCACGCCTGGCTGCGCGGGCTGGCGCGAACCGCGCTGGCCATGCGCGGAGCGTCGTAGTCGGCGCCGTCCGGCCGATTCACCCATACGTCCACGCGACCACCACGGCGATGTGCTTGAACGTCAGCAGCGGCTTGTCCGTGCGGGTGCTGGCCGTGGAGGCGGCCAGACCAAATGGCGGATGCACGGCGTCGGCACCGACACTGCCCGCGCCTCCAAATGCCTTGGCCTCGGCACCGGGAAGGTGGGCTACCCCTACCTGCATACCGCGATCGACGACCACTCCCGGCTCGCCTACACCGAGGCCCTTGAGGACGAACGCGCCGTCACGGCCGCCGCCTTCTGGCACGGCGCCGTCGCGTTCTTCGCCGCCCACGACATCACCCGATCCACCGCGTCCCTCACCGACAACGGCTCCTGCTACCGATCCCTGGCCTGGGCCGGCCAGACAGCGGCGGGAGATCCCGGCTTCCGCTGCGACGTGCGCGATCGGACGGCCGGCGTCCACGCGCTCACATAACCGGCGACGCCCACCGGCGTCAGCGGGGCGTCGGGATGCCCCGCCATATCAGCCCATCGAGGTACCAGTTCCGAGTGCCCATCAGTTTTAGCTGTGCCGTCTCATGAGGCGGGGCCACGGTCGTGCTCACTGTGCGGTCGGATCCGTCCTCTTGTCTGTCTTCTTTGCTTTGCTGTCGGCGGGGGCCGCCGGTTTAGGGAGGCTGGGCAGGAGCAGGCAGAGCGGGACAGCGGCGGCGGTGAGGGCCACGCACCACCAGAACGCGTGGTCGAAGCCATTGGCCAGGGCGCTGGGAGTGTGGGCGTCGCCGATGTTCTGCTGGAGAACGACGATGAGGATGGCGACGCCCACTGCGCCGCCGATCTGCTGAGCGACGCGGGTGATGATGCTGGCGTCAGGGATCTCCGCGTGCTCCAGCCCTACGAAGGCGGCGCCCATGGGCGCGATCATGGCAGCGCCCAGGGCGATGCCGCGGATGAACAGCGCGGCCATGAGCAGGATTTCGCTGGTGTCGGCGGTGACGAAGGCGAACGGCACGGTGGATGCGGCGACGAAGGCGAAGGCCACGAGGGCCACCGCGCGGGGGCCGACGCGGTCCATGTACTTGCCTGCCAGGCCGCGGGCGACGAGGGCGCCGACTCCTTGGGGGATGAGCAGCAGTCCGGCGCCGAGGGGGGTCGCGCCGCGGACCTGCTGGAAGTACAAGGGCAGCACCATCATCGACCCGAACAGGGAGATGCCACCGAGGAAGAGCAGGGTGGAGGACGAGGCCACCGAGCGGTGTCGGAACATCCGCACATCGACCAGTGAGCCGGTGTCCCGGGCGAGCGCCCAGGCGATGAAGCTCCCGACCAGAGCGAGCCCGGCGAGCAGCGGGATGAGGACCTGGGCGCTGGCGAGGTCTGTGCTGCCGTCGACTTGGGAGAGGCCGTAGAGGAGGGCTGCGGAACCCGGGCACAGCAGGAGCAGGCCGACAACGTCCAGGCGGGTGTCGGGTGCGGGTTGGCCGTCGGGCAGGTTGCGCCAGGCGAGCCACATGCCGACGAGACAGAAGGGGATGTTGATGAAGAACAGCCATCGCCAGTCGGCCAGGTGGAGGATGAGACCGCCCAGGACCGGGCCGAGGATCGGGCCGAGCGCCGTGGGCACGGTGATGATGGCCATGACCTTGCCGATGTTGCGGCCCTTGGCGGCCTGCATGAGCAGGGTGTACATCAGCGGCATCATGATGCCGCCTGCGAGGCCCTGGACGAGACGGAAGAGGATGAGGCTCGTAACGCTCCAGGCCAGGGCGCTCAGGACCGAACCGACCAGGAACCCGCACAGGGCCGCGATCCACAGGCGCCGGCCGCCGATCCGTGACTGGGCCCATCCGGCGAGCGGGATGGTGATGAAGACGGCCAGCATGTAGCCGGTACTGACCCATTGGATCGTCGACAGTGGGGCGTCGAAGTCTTTGGCCAGGCCGTTCAGGGCGACGCTGATGATGGTGGTGTCGAAGACGACACCGAGGGCGCCGACGATGAGGGTGATCGCCATGCGCAACACGGCGGGGTCTACCCGGCCGGTATCGGCGGGGGCGGGGCCAGCCTCTTGGGAAGTGCTCACGGTAGCACCTTAAGATAGAAGACTCTTCCTTACTCTGCTCAAGGTAAGCCGGTACCGTAAGAAAGACAAATCTATCTACACCAGAGGAGGCGAGCGATGACTCAGAGGCGCCGCGGTGCAGCACTGGAAAAGGCACTCCTCGATGCGGCCTGGGAAGAGCTGACCGACAACGGCTACGCCAGATTCACCATGGATGCCGTCGTCAAGCGCGCGGGCACCAGCCCTCCCGTGCTCTACCGACGCTGGTCCGACCGCGACGAACTCATCCGGGCAACCATCGTCCACATCCTGACGGAGTCCCGCCCCGCCGTTCCCGACACGGGAAGTCTGCGGGAGGACGTCCTCACCCTCATGCGCGAAATCGGCACCGCTCATGTGCAGCTGGTCACCGTGATGTACGCGCACCTGGCCAGCTACTACCGGGAAACCGGAAGAAGCCCCAGCAACCTGTTCGATCCCGTCGCGACGGGCCGCAAGGCAGCGCTCGACACGCTCTTCGACCGCTCCGTCGACCGCGGCGAGATCAAGCCGGAGCTCCTTACCGAGCGCATCAAAACCCTCCCCTTTGTCCTGCTGCGCCACGAGATCCTCTCGACCTTCGCCCCGGTGCCCGATCACGTCCTCGAGGAGATCGTCGACACGATCTTCCTCCCCCTGGTGCGTTGACCGACCGCAGCAACTCACGATCGAGGACTTCGTGGCACCAACCTCATGAGACAGCACAGCTAACTGACAACCCGCAGGTCATATCCCCGCCCCAGCCCGGCACCCATAAGGGCGCTGTCACGTTGGCTGACCGGGCGGGATGATCTTGTGGCTGATCATGCGGGAGGAGTGTTTGTGGAGAGCGGGTCGCCGTCGTACAAGGGGCACCGGTACCCGGTCGAAATCATCTCCCACTGTGTATGGCTGTACCACCGCTTCCCGCTGTCGTTCCGCGAGGTGGAGGAGCTGATGCTCGAGCGCGGTGTGGTCGTCTCCTACGAGACGGTCCGTCGCTGGTGTCTGAAGTTCGGGCAGACCTACGCCAACGCACTGCGCCGCCGGCAGCCCGGGCCCGGCGACAAGGGAGGTCTTCATCAAGATCAACAGCGAGCAGAAGTACCTGCGGCGGGCCGTCGACCAGGACGGCAACATCCTGGACATCCTCGTGCAGAACCGCCGGGACAAGGCCGCGGCCAGGCGCTTCTTCCGCCGGCTCCTCAAGACGGCAGGCGCCGTGCCGCGGGTGATCGTCACGGACAAGCTGCGCTCCTACGGCGCCGCTCACCGCGAGGTCATGCCCTCCGTCGAACACCGCGACCACAAGGGCCTGAACAACCGGGCCGAGAACAGCCACCAGCCCACCAGACAGCGCGAACGCGCGATGAAAGGCTTCCGCAGTACCGGCGCAGCCCAGCGGTTCCTGTCCGCATTCAGCGGCATCTCACCCCACTTCCGCCCCCGCCGCCACCTGAAGCCCGCCCCCAACTACCGAGCCGAGATGACCGTCCGCTTCGAGATCTGGGACCAGGTCACCAGCATCGCCGACTTGCCCACCACGCCCTGAGCACCCGGCCGGATCTTGGCCCACCACACCCCGACACACCGTCAAAGCACCCACGTACCCAACAACGTGACAGCGCCGTTCGAGCTCACCGTCGCACCGGACGACGGGCCGGCGTACCAGGTTGAGATCACGCAGGACATCAACCCCGTGGACCTGTCCGACTACCGGCCGCGCGGCGTGGTGGTGGTCCAGTACCCGCCGGACCGGCCGTGGCGGGTGCGGATCGTCAAGCGGCCGACACCGGAGTGGGAGGGCCGGGTGGCCTCGGCCCGCCTCGACTCGGTGAATGGGACGGCCAGGGTGGCCGCGCCCCCGGAGGGCTGTGCCTTCGGCTTCGTCGTGCTCCTCGGCCTGCTGCTCGGTGCGGTCGTCGTGGTCCTGCTGTTCCGCGCGGACCTCTTCGACCGGGACGACACCGCGAAGTCGCCTTCGGCCGCGCGGCCGTCCGTCTCCTCCACGTCGTCGACCACGGTGGTGTCGTCGGCGTCCGGAACGGTCGCCCTGGGCCCAGGCCAGTCGTTTCTCAACAAGGGTGAGCTGGACCGGGCTGTCGGCTCGCTCACCAGGGGTGGGGACGCACGCCAGGCGCTCACCGTCGTCGTGCAGGAACGCCTGCTGTCGGTCGTGTTCTCGCCGACCGGCACGCAGACCCCGGGGTTCGACCCCCGTGCGCTGCCCTACGACCGTTTCCCCGCCCTGGTCGAGGAGGCCACGACCACCCTCGGCGTCCACTCCCCGCGGACCTGGCAGATCACCGCCGACCGTCTCACCGGCTCCCTCACCATCAGGGTCGTTGTGACCGGGGCCGAGGGCACGGCGTCACTGGAGGCGAAGGGACAGGGCAAGGTGGTGCGGCGCGCGCCCGCACGGTGAGGTGCCCTGGGACCGCACTGTTCCGGACGGCAAGGGTGCGCTCGGTGGCCGTCCCCGAAGTGGCAGGAGGAACACCGATGGGCTGGCACGGATATTTGGTGCTGTGGTGTGGCGTGTTCGCTACGGTCGCGCTGGTCGGCTACGGGAGGTCACTGGCCGGGGTGACCCGGGCCCAGCGGGCGATCCGGGCGACCGGGCGGATCGAGCGGGTGGGGGAGCCCCGGCACGGAAGCTCCCCGAACGACGGGATAGCCGTGGTCGTCTCCTTCCAAGACCCCCCACCGGGCAGGAGTTCACCGTCACGAACGACGGTGAACGAGGCGAGAGGATCAGCGCGGCTTGGACGGGCCGGGAGATCGGCGTCCACTACCCGCGCGGCAGGCCCCACGCCTTCCGGTTCACCAACGACCTCTCCGAAGGCGGGCGGGGACTCGGCTGGCCGACCTTCGCGGTCTTCCTCGTCTGCGCCGGTCTGGTCGTCGTCGCCGCGATCGACTGGGGCTGGCCGTGGGCTCTGCTCGGCTTCTGCGGGCCGTGGGCCCTCTCCGGGGTGTACCACCTGCCCGGGAACATACGCGACAGGAACCGCCGTCTCGACGAGCTCGCCGCCATGGCCGCCGTATCCGGCCGTGTCGTCGCCGTGCTCAAGAGCGTCAGCACCGACGACGACGGCCACACCTCCACCCGCCTGGTACCGGTCGTCACCTTCACCACCCTCGACGGCAGGGCCGTCACGGCCTACTGCGAGTCAGGACTGCCGGACCCCGCCGGATCGCAAGGCCTGGACGTCACGATCCACTACGCCCCGACGACCCGGCCGTCTTCACCCTGGACGTCGAGGCCGACCGCCGGTCCTGGAAGCGGGACATGGCCGTCAACGTCGTGGGTCTCCTGGTCGTGGCAGCGGGGGCCGTGGTGGGGGTGGTCGCGCTGTGACACGGGAGCCGGGCTATCTTCCCACCATGGATCCGCTCACGTTCGACTACGAGGACCTACATCTACGCGTGGACCGGGGGGTATTCGAACTGTTCGGCGCGCGTGGTTCCGAGCTCCGGGTGCCGCTGCCGCGGCTCGGGGCGTTGGTGCACTACAAGAAGTCCGACCGGCCCGGCAAGTTGTTCATCGGCACCGTACGCGATCCGAACGCCGCGCTCTACGGCACCGACCAGGCCGCCTTCTGGTACAGCACCTCGCCCGCGTTCCAGGTGCCGCCCGGTGACGAGCCGTTGTTCCGCGCGTACTTCACCGAGGTGGCCGCGCTCGCCGACCGGAGGGTGGTCTGACATGGATCCGGTGGTGCCGAAGGTCTTCCAGCACGAGCGTGTGTACATCCAGGCCGACCGGGGGATCGTCGAGGTCTTCCGGCGCAGTAACGTCATCGGGCCGTACCGCTACCCGCTGGCCTGGGTGACGGTGTACGCCGAGGCGCGTCGAGGGGGCCGGACCCGGCTGCACTTCGGGATCGCCGAGGACCTGGGCGAACCGATCTACGGGTGCGTGCCGAACTCCGGACCGGTGTTCTGCCGGCACGAGATCCCGACCGCCGACGAGCCCCTCTACCGCGCCTTCTTCACCGAGCTCGCCCACCTGGCTGACCGCCCGATCGCCTCGTAGGGCCGAGGCCAGGCAGTCGACGGCCATGGCCCCGACTCCGGCTGCCCCGAGCACCGGCTCCCTCGTCCCGGCCCGCACAGCAACGCCGTCCCGGCGGCGCAGGGAACACGACGGCTCAGCTCGATGTAGACAGAGCCCCAGTGGGCGGACGACCGGTTCCGGGCCGGCGGCCCGGCGAACTGGCCGGAGGGTGCTGTCACGTTGTTGGGTGCGTGGGTTTCTGGCGGTGTGTTGGGACGTGGTGGAGCCCGGTTCGGCGCCTGTCTCAGGTCGTGGTGGGCTGACCGGTGACGCCGGTGATCTGCTCCCAGATGGTGAAGCGGAGGGTCATTTCCGTCCGGTAGTCGGGTGCGGCCATCAAGTGGCGGTCAGGTCGGAAGCGGGGTGAGATCCCGCTGAACGCGGAGAGGAACCGCTGGGCTGCGCCAACGCCGCGGAAGCCCTTCATCTCCCGTTCACGCTGCCGGGTCGGCTGGTGGCTGTTCTCCGCCCTGTTGTTCAAGCCCTTGTGTGAGCGGTGCTCCACGGAGGGCATGACCTCGCGGTGGGCCGCGCCGTAGGAGCGAAGCTTGTCGGTGACGACCACCCGCGGCACCGCACCCGTGTTCTTCAGCAGGCGGCGGAAGAAGCGCGTGGCCGCGGCGGTGTCACGCCGGTTCTGCACGAGGATGTCGAGCACCATCCCGTCCTGGTCGACAGCCCGCCACAGGTACTTCTGCTCACCGTTGATCTTGATGAAGACCTCGTCCAGATGCCACTTGTCCCCGGGCCGGGGCAGCCGGCGACGCAACTCGCGGGCGCAAGCCGGGCCGAACTTCACACACCAGCCGCGGACCGTCTCGTAGGAGACGACGACACCGCGCTCGAGCATCAGCTCCTCGACCTCGCGAAAACTGAGCGGGAAACGGTGGTAAAGCCACACACAGTGGGAGATGACCACGACCGGGTAGCGGTGCCCCTTGTACGACGGCGACCTGCTCTCCACGGGCACCCCTCCAACAGGATCAACCCGAAGATCATCCGACGTGATCAGCCAACGTGACAGCGCCCGAGTAGCGGCTCGCACGACAGGAACCGCACCGCGGCCGGAACCTGCCGCAGGTCGTCGACACGCGGCAGTTCCTTCGCGCTCTCCACGGACACCCCCATCCACAGGTTGGCCGGCCACTCCAGTCGGTCGGCGACCTGCCGCAGTCGGCGCGCCCGCTTCGTGAGCACTTGATAGGTGTGCTGCGGGGTCTGCGCGATGATGTCGAAGACCTGCTCGACGTAGTCCAGCGGGACGCGGGCGTGGAAGAGATCTGACATCGAGTTCACGAACACCGTGCGCGGCGCCTTCCAGCCCAGAGGCACCGTCAGCGCGTCCGGGTGGACGGTCAGGCCGAAGCCGGGGCCGGAGGTGCGGGGGTCGCCGTCGTTCTCAGAAGCCAGATGCACCGAGAATCCAGGCCCGGCTGCTCTCATCCGACATGGGCAGCCCCGCAGCTCAGCACAAGATCCACAGACAAGCTCAATTCGACGGGACACAACTCTTGACAGCCTCTGCGATCTGCAGTGCGGCCTGGGCGGGCGTGAGGTGCGTGGTGTCGACGACCTCGGCCTCGGCGTGCAGTCACGTGCGGGCCGCCTCGACGTAGGGTTCAAGGTATTGGAGACGGAACGGGGAGTTGGGGCCAAGAACAGTGTCGCCCGCGATGCGCGCGCGGAGGGTGTCCTGGTCGGCATGGAGGACGAAGTGCCGGACCGGAATGGCATGCTGGGCAAGGCCCGAGCTGATCTCGCGCCAGTACTGCTCGACCAGGACGGTCATGGGCATCACCAGGGTGCCGCCGGCGTAGTCGAGGACGCGTCGGGCGGTCTCGACTACGAGCGGCCGCCACGGCGGCCAGTGCTGGAAGTTGTCCGTCGCGGGCAGCCCTGGCGTGATGTCCATGAGTGTCTCGCCGACCTTCTCGGCGTCGAGCACCCGTGAATCCGAGATGAGCTGCTGCACGAGCGCGCTGGTCGTCGTTTTGCCTGCGCCATGGGTGCCGTTGAGCCATACGATCATGAGACTCGACGCTAGCGTCGTGGGGGCTGCGGGAACAGACACAGCAGAAATCCGGTATGGCTTCGGCGTGTCTCAGAGTGGTGTCAACCACCAAGATCAGGTGTCACTTATCGCGAAAGGTTGGGGTCGATCGCCTTGGCCAGCTGCTCGGCGTGGGCGTCGAGCAGCGGCCTGAGGGCTCGGTAGTAGGGGAGGCCGTCCCGTGTGTCCGTCTGCCTGAGCCAGTGGCAGACGTTGTGCCGTTGTCGGCTCCAGACGGCGGAGTTCGGGATCGCGGGCGACATGCGGCGGGCAGGGCGCGAACTCGAGTTCCCCCTCGGTGACTCGGGTCCAGACGTAGACGCTGACGGCGAGGCGTTTGCGTCGTCGCTGATGGATGCCCGATGCCCCGGAAGGATCGGCAGCTGGGAGACCGTACGCTGCCAAATATCCGGTTCGAGGCCCAGGACGTTAAGCAGTCGGGCACCGCCGGAAGCAGTCGCACACCACGGGAAGCACTCGGTGAGTGACTGCCCCTCGCCCCTACGTCAGCAGCCGCTCCCGCGCCAGCTCCATCACCTGCGCCCGACTGAGCCCCCCGTGCTCGGCGGCGATGAAGTAGCTGCCGATCCGCAGGGAGAAGACGAGCATGCACCGCAGCTCGACCTCCTTCTCGTCGGGGCAGAAGGCCCCGAACAGCGCGCGCAGGTACTCCATGCGCCGGTTGTCCACCCGCCGCAGCCGCGCCGCCACGTCCTCGTCGCGCCGCGCCCAGTCGCGGATGGCCAGCTCCGAGGCCACGCCCGTCACCGGCCCGGTGGCCGCCGCGGTGATGGTGAACAGCCGCTCCAGCCGGGCCCTGGCGTCCCCGCCCCCGGCATCCACCTGCTCGATCACGGCCTCGGCGGCCTCCCGCTCCCAGGTGTCGAGCATCTCGCCGAGCAGCGCGTCCCGGTTGCGGAAGTACCCGTAGAACCCGCCCTTGCTGACGCCCAGCGCCTGCGCCAGCACCTCGATCCGAACGGCCTCCGGACCGCCGGCGGCAAGCGCCCGCATCCCCTGCTCGATCCAGGCGCCGCGCGGCGTACGGGTGACTCCCATGCCGTGCCTCCTCACTCACCGGATATACGGACCCGTATAGACGCCTCCGTACACACAGGGCTAGCCTAGGTCTATACGCCACCGTATAGACAGGGGCTCGGCATGAGGCTTCCCAAGACCGCCCACACTTCCCGTCCCTGGCGCATCCACGCCATCGCCCACGACTTCCGCCTCGAGGACGTCTGGGCGCTGCCCACTCCGGGCAGCCCCGGCGACTGGCCCCGCCTGGTCGCCCTCTTCAGCGGCGCAGGCCCCGCCCAGGAGCCGTTCGTCACCTCGCCCGTCGCCCGCGCCCTCTTCGCGATCCGCTGGAAGCTCGGTGCGCTGTTCGGGTGGGACAAGCCGGATGCCGGCCTGGGCGCGCGGGTGCCGACCCTGCGCGACCGGCTGCCCGACGACCTCCGCCAGGACCTGCCGTCCTCCCGCAACCCCCGCTTCACCACCGTCTACGAGACCGAGGGTGAGTGGGCGGCCGAGATCGCCAACCGCACCATGCATGGCGTGCTCCACCTCGGCTGGGTCCCGGACGGCTCCGGCGGCTACCGCGGGCAGATGGCCGTCCTCGTCAAGCCCAACGGCCCCTTCGGCCACCTCTACATGGCCGCCATCAAGCCCTTCCGCTACCTCGGCGTCTACGACAACCTGCTGCGCACCATCGGCACCCGCTGGCAGGCGACCGCTCCCGCCCCCAAGCCCTGACCCCCGCCGCCACTCCGACCGGGCCGGGTGCGCACGGGGGACGCACCCGACCCACACGCACGCCCGCCGAGGCGGCCGGCCCCCGACACCCGGGCGCCGTCGATGTGCAGTTCGGCGTGGCGGGCGAGCTGGGTGAGGATCTGCTCAGGCAGCAGCCGACACCGGGGCGGCAACGGGCAGGGTGAGCGTCTTGCGGACCGACTTGCGGGTGAGGCGGTAGGAGTCGGTCTCGATCAGAGTGCACTTGAAGGTGAGCCGGCTGGTGCCGGTTGGTCAGTCTCCGGCGCTGCCGCCGTCACCACCCGCGCCGAACCCGCCCGCCCGCGGCTGTCGTGCCGCCTTCACCCAGTCAGTACGGCGGCGCTCCCGAACACCACACAGCATCGACACGACAGCCCTCAGGCCTGACAGAACCGCCCAGGCCGCGGCGATCCGCATGTCCCGCCGCTCGTCGCGCGGCCGACGACGCGCCCCATCGAATCCCTGTCCCTCCCGCCATCCCAGGCTTTTCCGCCACTCGGCGGCAGCCCGCCGTTCAGCGGCCGTCTGCTGCTTCCTGCACGCGTGACGTTTCGCCAAGGACACTCCGGCGTCGTACGGCTCGCTGCACTTCCGGCACGTGAAGATGTTCACCGGGTCGCCCCCCGCTCAGACCTGTAACCGTATCGAGCGCAGCCGCAGCCTCGGAAGAGGCTCTTCGCCCCGCTGTCGCGCGCCCTTTGTCCGCCCGCCGGCCGGGCCAGGACGGAAGCCGGGTCTATCAGGAATGAGGTGTGATTCGTCTGATTGGTCTACAGGTTCTTCGGTGGGCTGATTGGTCTACACCCGTCCGGCGGTAAGGCGGCCGTCGAAGAGGAGGTCGAACTCGTTGAGCGCGCTCTTCCAGCGGTTGTTCCAGCGCTGGTGTCCGCGTCCGGTGGGATCGAGGGCGAGGGTGGTCAGGTAGAGGCGCTTGAGGGCGGCGGTCTCGTTGGGAAAGTGGCCGCAGGCTTGGGCCGCTCCCGCGGGCACTTCCCCACGGACCAGGCCGCCCTCAAGTGCGTCTACATGGCCGTCATGAGCCTCGACCCGACCGGCGCCGGCCGCAAACGCTGGACCATGCGCTGGAAGGGCGCCATGAACGCCTTCGACCTGGCCTTCGACGGCCGCCTCACCGCAGGCCAACTCTAGCCACACCAACCCCAGTTACACCGCTCGCTTTACAGACCCTATGCACCGCCGTGCACACCATGACCACCCTCGCAGATCATCTCGCCCCATGGGGGACACGCCGACCAGACCGCGTCGACGCCGCCTGCCGGATCCGCCCGTACCCTCGGCGCTGTGACGCTGACAGACGGAACGTACCGACTCGGGCCGTCGACCGGCCGCCTCTTGATCAAGACCGGCCGCGCCGGATTGGGACGCCGCGCGGGCCACGACCTCACGATCGAAGCCACCCGATGGTCCGGCGAGGCCGTAGTGGATGTCGGTGACCCTGACAGGTCCTCGGTGAATGTGACGGTCGAGACGGGCTCGCTGGAGGTCCGGGAAGGAACCGGTGGGCTGAAGGCACTCACCGACGCAGACCGGGCCGAGATCAAACGGACGCTGGAGGACATGGCCCTGCTGCACACCGCGGAGCACCCCACGATCACCTTCAGTTCCACCAGTATCACGGGAACCCCGCAGTCCTTCGAGATCACCGGTGAGCTCACTATCAAAGGGCTCACCCATCCCGCGTCGGTCCACGGCAAGGGAAACAACGCCGGGCCATTGCGCGGCTGGGCAACCGTGACGCAGTCCACCTGGGGCATCAAGCCCTACACCGCGTTCCTGGGGGCGCTGCGACTGGCTGACGACGTTCGTGTGGAATTCGAGGTGGCCAGGCTCGAGCCGGCGGACCGCCCCGGATCGCCGCCGCGCACGGGTCAGACGTGAGAGCAGCGCCCGCCGATCACAGCCACCCGGTCTCAAAGGCGGCAGGGGGATCCGCCCTTCCTGCTCCTATCGTGGGTACATGAGCACCATCGTTGTCGTGTACGAGCTCGACAAGCCGGTGCCCGCGCACCCCTTCCCGGGGATACCGGGCAACGAGGAACAGCACGTCCGCAAGGTGCACGCGGCGCCCACCGCCCCCGGGGAGCCCACCGCCACAGGGCCGCGGACCCTGTGCGGGAAGGACACCTTCGCCATGGAAGCAGGCCCCTTGACCACCGAGGATGGCGGGACGCCCTGGTACCCCGCGCAGTACGAGTCCGTGGTCTGCCCAGACTGCGACGCCGTGATCGAGACTTGATCGGCATACTGGCTGCCCCTTGGGCACGGGGTGTAGGCCGCTGCGGACAAGAGATTCCCGACGACGTGGGCGACCAAGCGGTCCAAAGAGCCAGGCTGACCACCATGGTGCTGCCCAGCGTGCGCAGTCCGGCCGACGGTTACTGCAGTGAGCAGCCAGCCCTTGCTGCCGGCGGTGCGGAGCGGCCGAGTGCGAACGTCCTCGCTCCGTAAGATCTAGGGCCGCAATCCGGGCGTACCGTGACGAATGTGCACCGGTCTTCGGCGGTGCGTCGGAGCCCTCCGGCGGAAGGAGCGATCATGTCCACTCTTGGCACAGAGCAGGCGTCCTTGGACACTGCCAGGCAGGAGGCGTTCGCGGGGGAAGTCGTCGATGTCCTGAACAAGGCCGCGCTCGCCCTGCTTACCAGCGTCGGTCACCAGTGCGGCCTGTTCGACACGCTGGCCGCCCTTCCGCCGTCGACCAGCGCCGAGATTGCAAAGGCAGCGAACCTCGATGAGCGGTATGTGCGCGAGTGGCTCGGCGGCATGGCCGTCGGCGGGTTCGTGGAGTACGAGCCGGAGACGCGGACGTACGCCCTGCCGCCCGAGCACGCCGCGTCCCTGACCACCGCGGCGGGCCCGGACAACCTGGCTGGCATGATGCCCTACATCGCGATGATGGGCGAGGTCGAACAGCAGGTCGTGCGCTGCTTCCGTGAGGGCGGGGGCGTACCGTACGAGGCCTACCCGCGGTTCCCCCGCCCGGCACCGCCGCCCGTATCCACCAACACCTCGACATCGGGCAGGGCGAGGTCGACTGGGACGCCTTCTTCACCACCCTGCGCGAGCTGGACTTCGACGGCGTCGCCACCGCCTGCGTCTTCGCCTGGGAGGAACGCGCCCACGAGTCCTCGACCTTCATGCTCGACCGCATCACCAAGGAACTCGCGGCGTAATCCATCCGCCGGGCCCACCGACCTCCTCACCGAACCGGCCCATGCCGCCGTCGCCGTCCTGGAACGCTGGACACTCAGCTGTACGTAAGCGACGGCGGCTGCGCGGGCATGACCAGGACCAGGCGCGGGCCGGGCTTCTTCTGGCAGCGCAAGAAGGGCAGCCCGCCCGGTGCGGGTCAGGTGCCCTTCTCCACGGGTGACGCCATGACCCCGTGATGCCGTGCAGGCCCGGACGAACGCGTCGGCCAGTTCGGCAGGGCGGGTGAAGAGGGCCTCGTGGCTGCCGGGGGTCTCGATCATCAGCGGGTTCTTCAGGCACTCGGGAAAGCGCTCGGCCCAGTGCCACTCGCCGGAGAGGGAGAGGTCCTCGGACAGGACGTACGCGGTCGGGAATGTCCAGCGCGTAGAACGCGCTCATGTCCGGCTTCTCCGTGAAAGTGCCGAGCGGCTGCGGCACGAGAGGGGAGTGGACGATCCGCTGTGTCTCCTCGTCGGCGTCCTGCATGAACGCCTGCTGGAACACCTCGAACGGGAAGGTCACTCCGTTGTTGCCGGAAGCAGCCGCCACGGCGTGGAACATCTCGCCGTGGTGCGGCGGGCAGGCCTCGATCAGCGACTCGCCGTCACCCGGCACGAACGCGCTCCAGAACACCAGGCGCCGTAGCCCGGAGGCGAGTTTCGGCGCCGCTCCGGTCGGGACGTAGCCACCCCAGCTGTGACCGCCCAGGGTTATGTCGTTCAGGTCGGCGCTTCGACGTACTCCACGAGGCTGTTGACGCACTCGGTGAAGGTGACACCGCGCGGGTCGTCGTCGGTCCCCAGCCCGGCGAGACGGAAGTCCACACACTCCCGCCCCAGGCAACCCCGTGGGCGCATCTCAGCAGGTCAGCGCACCCTCCCCCACGACTTCAACGTCACCGGCGCCATTTCGGGAGCCAGCAGCGGTGCCCCGTCATACCCCTTCACCTCACCGAAGGTGCCGAGTTGAGGCTGTGGAATGCACGTCACGGTGCGAGACGCCGCAGCCCTGCCCCCGCTGTCGCCAGTCTTCTCGTGGCCCGGGATTGCCGGGCCCGCAGCGGCTGGGCGTCGGAAGGTGGGCCTCCTTATCCCGCAACAACAGGCGCGGGGGTCGGGGCGGTGGTCGGCGAGTGGGTGAGGTCGTAGGCGCTCTCCGCGTGCAGGTGAACGTCGACGCCCTCCTCCTCCACCTCGGGGCGGACCCGCAGCCCCATCGTCTTGTCGAGCACCTTGGCGATGACCCAGGTCACAGCGAACGAGTAGGCCAGTACGGCGAAGGCGCCGACCGCCTGCTTGCCGAGGAGGGAGAGGCCGCCGCCGTAGAGGAGGCCGTCGACGCCGTTGGGTGCGTCCGACGTGGCGAGGATGCCGACGAGCAGCGTGCCGGTGAGGCCGCCGACGAGGTGGATGCCGACGACGTCCAGGGAGTCGTCGTATCCGAAGCTGTACTTGAGGCCGACGGCGAGCGCGCAGACCGCGCCGCCGATCGCGCCGAGCACGAGCGCGCCGAGCGGGGAGACCGCGCCACAGGACGGGGTGATGGCGACCAGGCCGGCGATGGCGCCGGAGGCGGCGCCGAGGCTCGTGGCGTGGCCGTCGCGGAAATAGGCCGGGTTTCAGTGCTGAGGGCTGCCCCCGAACGCGGTCACCGTCAGGAAGCGAATGGGCAGTTCGATGAGCCGCTCGGGGCCGTGCGGGGCCTCGCCGTCGAGCTGGAGGGCGTCGCCGGGGCGCAGGGTGTAGCTGGACTTGCCGTGGCCGTAGACCATCTCGCCCTCCAGCATGTAGATGATCTCCGTGCCGGCGTGCTGGAACAGCGGGAAGACCTCGCTCTGCTCGGTCAGGGTCACCAGCAGGGCGTCCATGCGCTTGTGGGCGCCTCTGAGTGAACCGAGCTGCGCGTATTCGTGGCCGACGCGGGTGCCGCGCCGGACGATGCGGGCGCCGTGTCCGGCGGGGACGAAGACGGCCTCGCGTTCGTCGTCCATGCCGCGGAACAGGGCGGTGACGGGGACGTCGAGACCGCGTGCGAGCCGGGAGAGGGTGGTGAGGCTGCATGCGGTCTGGGCGTTCTCGATCTTCGACAGCATGGCCTTGGAGATGCCGACCCGCTGTGCCATCTCGCCGACCGACAGCCCGGCCGCCTGCCGGTACTCGCGGGCCCGGACCGCGATAATGCGCTCCAGCGCCTTGTCGTCGGAGTCCTGGGAGTCCTCTGGGGTTTCGGGTTGTTCGGCGCGCTCGGTCACCGGCGCATCTTATGCGGTGCGCTCCAGGCGGAACCGCGGGTGGGGCTCGGCGCGGCCCGTGGCGAGGTCGGCGGCCATCGCGCCGATGAGTGGGGCGAATTTCGCGCCGTGTCCGGAGCACGGGGAGACGATGACGAGGGGGCCGTGGCGGTCCAGGACGAAGTCCTCGTCGGGGGTGGTGGTGTAGAGGCAGGTCGCCTCGGTCACCGGGTCGGGGGCGAGGCCGGGGAGCCGGTCGCGGACGAAGTCGCTCACGCGGGTGCGTGAGGCGGGGTCGACGAAACCGTTGCGCGTGGTGGCCGTGGTCGGGGTGCCACGGTCGTGTTCGGCGACCTTGACGGCGGGCAGCGGGCCGCCGTCGCCGCCGGACGGGAGTCCGAAGACCTGCATCGACGCGTCCTTGGAGACCAGGATCGGCCAGGCGACGGACGGGTCCCGCTGACGGAAGTGAAAGACCTGCTGCTGGGTCACGTGCAAAGGCGGCAGCGGGAGGGGAAGTTCGAGCTCGGGAAGCCACGCCCCTGCCGCGATCACCACCGTGTCGGCGATGAGCTCACGCCCGTCGTCCGTGCGCAGACGGGCCTTCTCCTGTACGTCGATGCCGGTGACGCGTACGCCGATCCACGCGTCCGCGCCGTGCTCGTTCGCCCTGCGCACGCAGGCCGCGACGGTCTCGTCGGCGTCGATGACACCGGCGTCCGGCTGGTAGAGCGCCGGTCCGTCGAAGTGGATGTGGGGCCAGCGCTCGACGGCGGCCTCCGCACCGAGTAGTTCGTACGGCACTCCGGCCGCGCCCAGCACGGCGGCCAGCGCTTCCGGGTCGCGTCCCGGGCCCAGGTCGAGGCCACCGGTGGTGCGCAGCAAGGGGGTTGCACTGTCGTGCTCCAGCTCACGCCACGACTCGAACGCCTTCCCGGTCAGGCCGATGTAGAACGGATCGGCGTACGCCCGCCGGAAGATCCGCGAGCTGCCGTGCGAACTGCCGTGCCGGTGGCCGATGTCGTACGCCTCGATCAGGGTGACCTCGTGGCCGCGGCGGGCGAGCTGCCAGGCGGTGGCCGCGCCCATCAGCCCGGCGCCGACGACGGCGATCACAGGACGGTCCCGGGGATCCACTGCGTGCCGGCGAGCGGGACGCGGGCCATCGCGGCGGACTCGATGGTGAGGGCGACCAGGTCCTCGGGTTCGAGATGGAGGAGGTGGGCCTTGCCGCAGGCGCGGGCGAGGGTCTGGGCCTCCATGGTCATCACGCGGAGGAAGTTGGCGAGCCTGCGGCCGGCGTCGACCGGGCCGAGGCGGGCGGAGAGTTCCTCGTCCTGGGTGGAGATGCCGGCCGGGTCGCGGCCGTCCTGGTAGTCGTCGAAGTAGCCGGCGGCGGAGCCGAGTTCGCGGTAGTCGGCGTCGTACTTCGGGTGGTTGTCGCCCAGCGCGATCAGCGCCGCCGTGCCGATGGCGACCGCGTCCGCCCCGAGGGCGAGGGCCTTGGCCATGTCGGCGCCATTGCGGATACCGCCCGAGACGATCAGCTGGACCTCGCGGTGCACGCCCAACTCCTGGAGCGCCTGCACCGCTTGGGGCAAGGCGGCCAGGGTGGGAATGCCGACGTGCTCGATGAACACGTCCTGGGTGGCCGCGGTGCCGCCCTGCATGCCGTCGACCACCACCACGTCGGCGCCCGCGTGCACGGCGAGCTTCACGTCGTAGTAGGTACGGGTCGCGCCGACCTTGACGTAGATCGGCTTCTCCCAGTCGGTGATCTCGCGCAGTTCCAGGATCTTGATGGCGAGGTCGTCGGGGCCGGTCCAGTCGGGGTGCCGGCAGGCGCTGCGCTGGTCGATTCCGATCGGCAACGTCCGCATGCCGGCGACCCGTTCGGTGATCTTCTGGCCGAGCAGCATGCCTCCGCCGCCGGGCTTGGCGCCCTGGCCGAGGACGACCTCGATGGCGTCGGCGGCGCGCAGGTCGTCGGGGTTCATGCCGTAGCGGGACGGCAGGTACTGGTAGACGAGGTGCTTGGAGTGCCCGCGCTCCTCGGGGGTCATGCCTCCGTCGCCGGTGGTCGTGGAGGTGCCGACCTCGCTCGCACCCCGGCCGAGGGCCTCTTTGGCCTGGGCGGAGAGGGCGCCGAAGCTCATGCCGGCGATGGTGACGGGAGTGGCGAGCCTCAGGGGGGTCTTCGCGTGCCGGGTGCCTAGGACGACCTCGGTGTCGCACCGCTCGCGGTAACCCTCCAGCGGGTAGCGGGACATGGAGGCACCGAGCAGCAGCAGGTCGTCGAAGTGCGGGAGGCGCCGCTTGGCACCCCAGCCGCGGATGTCGTAGATGCCGGTCTCGGCCGCACGCTGGATGGCGTGGATGGTGGCACGATCGAAGGTGGCCGACTCGCGCAGGCCGTGGGATGCGGGTTCCATGTGTTTCGAACTCCCTCAGTACGCCGTCGTGTTGTCGACCTTGAAGTGGTACAGATCCCGTGCCGAGCCGTAGCGGCGGAAGTCGGCGGGGTCCTCGTCCCGCTCGGCCGCCTTCAGCAACTCGGCGAGTTCTGAAAGGTGTTCGTCCCGCATCTCCTTCTCCACGCAGTCCGCGCCGAGGGACTTGACCGTGCCGCGGACGTAGATCCGGGCCTCGTAGAGGGAGTCGCCGAGGGCGTCGCCCGCGTCACCGCAGACGACCAACCGTCCGGCCTGGCCCATGAACGCGCTCATGTGGCCGACGTTGCCGCCGACGACGATGTCCACGCCCTTCATGGAGATCCCGCAGCGCGCGGACGCGTCACCGTCGATGACCAGCAGCCCACCGTGAGCGGTGGCCCCGGCCGACTGCGAGGCGTTCCCCCGCACCCGGACCGTTCCCGACATCATGTTCTCGGCGACCCCGGTGCCCGCGTTGCCGTGGACGGTGACCGTGGCGTGCTGGTTCATTCCGGCGCAGTAGTAGCCGACGTGGCCGTCGATGTCGACGGTGAGGTTCTCCCGTATGCCGCAGGCCACGGCATGCGCGCCGCGCGGGTTGGCCACCCGCCACGCGCCCGCTTCCGGCGCGTGCAGCGCCCGGTTGAGTTCCCGTACCGGCGTCTTGGCCAGGTCGATCAGCGTTGCCATACGTACACCTCTTCCGGCTCGGGTTCGAAGATGCGGGCGTGCTCGATGCCCGGCAGGACGTCCAGCGCCCGGTACTCGGAGGCCATCGCCACCCATGCGTCGGTCTCAGCGACCAGCGCCGGCTTGCAGGCGATGGCGTCCCGGACGACCGCGAAGGAGTCACCGGTCGACACCAGCAGCGTGTAGAAGCCGTCGAACCGCTCGCACAGCAGCCGCAGCGCCTTCTCCAGGTCGGCGCCCTCGGAGAGCTGGTGCGCGATGAAGCGGGCGCCGACCTCGGAGTCGTTCTCGCTGTCGAACTCCACGCCCTGGGCGCGCAGTTCGCGGCGGATGGTGGCGTGGTTGGCGAAGGACCCGTTGTGCACCAGGCACTGGCCGGGGCCGACGGAGAAGGGGTGGGCGCCCTCCGGGGTCACGGCCGACTCGGTGGCCATACGGGTGTGGCCGACGCCCTGCCAGCCGGTGACGGAGGCGAGTGCGAAGGACTCGGCCAGCTCCACCGGGTTTCCCGTCCCCTTGAGGACAGCCATGCTGGTGCCGGAGCCGATGACGGTGGCGTGCGGCAGCGCCTGTGTCACGGCGGCGAGCAGATCGCCGTCCGCGTGCACGACGGTGGTGGCGTCGGCGGCAACGGCCACCGCACCCGGCAGCGCGGCCTCCGCCTCCGCCGGTGTGACTCCGAGCAGCGAGACGACGGTACGTCCCGGCGGCGTCAGGCGCGGGTCGCCGTACACCGCGACGCCCGCCGAGTCCGGTCCGCGTTCGACGACCTGGCCCAGCATCGCGGTCAGCAGCTCGCCGAGCCGTGGTTCGAGTGCGGGCTCACGTAGATGGAGCCCCACGATTCCGCACATCTCAAGTCCCTTCGGAAGGCGGTTCAATAAGCGGAAGGCGGTCAGAAGGCGGTCAGATAGCGGTCGAGCTCCCAGGGGCCGACCGTGGCGTGCCAGTCGAAGAACTCCTCGCGCTTGAGGTCGGCGAAGTACTGGCTGACCCCGGTCCCGGCCACGTCCAGCGTGCCGCTGATCACGTCGTCAGCCTGGAGGGCCTCGACCGCGTGCAGCAGGGTCGGCGGGAGCTCCGGCCCCTTGCCGGTCGCGCCCGGCTCGCCGGGGTCGAGGCCGCGCTCGATGCCGTCGAGGCCGGCGGCGAGGGCGGCGGCCGCGGCGAGATAGGGGTTGGCGGCGCCGTCCCCGCCGCGCAGCTCGATCCGGTTGCCGTCGGGGACGCGCACGAAGTGGGTGCGGTCATTGCCGCCGTAACTCGCCACCCGCGGCGACCAGGTGGCGCCCGAGCGGGTCGAGACCGCTCCGGTGCGCTTGTACGAGTTGACGGTGGGCGCGATGACGGCCTGGAGCGCCCGCGCGTGCTCGACGATCCCGGCGACGAAGGAGTAGGCGAGCGGGGAAAGGCCCAGGCCGCGCCCGTCCGTGCCGTCCGGGAACGCGGGGTCGCTCCCCCGCCACAGCGACATGTGCATGTGCATGCCCGTGCCGGTGCGGTCGGTGAACGGCTTCGGCATGAACGTGGCCGTCATACCGCGCTGTTCGGCCAGCACCGACACCAGGTACCGCATGGTGATGACCCGGTCGGCGGTGGTCAGGGCATCTGCGTGCAGGAAGTTCTGCTCGAACTGGCCGTTGCCGTCCTCGTGGTCATTGGCGTAGTTGCCCCAGCCCAGACTGTTCATCGCGCTGGAGACCGCGGTGAGGTGGTCGTACATCCGGGTCAACCCGCGTGCGTCGTAACAGGGCTGGGCGGCCGTGTCCCTGGTGTCGGCGACACGGAGCACGCCGTGCTCGTCCCGGTTGACCAGGAAGTACTCGACCTCGGCGCCCACCGAGAGGGACAGCCCCTGCGCGGCGGCCCGGTGGAGCAGCGAGCGCAGGATGACGCGCGGGGCATACGGCCAGGGCCTGCCCTCCACATACGGGTCGCAGTGCACGAGCGCGAGACCGGGCTTCACGAAGGGGAGCGGCGTGTACGAGGAGGCGTCGGGCCGGGCGATGACGTCGGGGTCGCTGGGCTGCTGGCCGAGCGCGCCGGCCGCGTACCCGGCGAAGCCGACGCCCTCGTCGCGCAGTTCCTCGACGGCCTGGGCCGGGACGAGCTTGGCGCACGGCTTGCCGGTCAGATCGACGAAGACGGCCAGCACGAACTCGATGCCGTCGGCGCGGACCAGCTCGGCGAGATCAAGGGCGTCCACTTCCGGGTCGGTCGTCATGGCCCCTCCCAGGGTGTCTACTGTGATGAATCGTTGTTGCATACGAGTAGACACACTTGGTGTTACGGGGGGATTTCCGCCGTGGAAGGTCCCCGTAAGCAGAAGGGCCGGGCACCGCCCCGAAGAGGCGGACCCGGCCCGGCAGTTGGGATCAGGCACCTGCCATGCCGAACCCCTCGTTCGCGCCGCCGATGGGCAGCCCCGCCAGCAGTGCGCGCCGGCTGGCCCTGACGTGCTCACGCATCACGTGCTCGGCGGTGTCGCCGTCCTTCTCAAGGATCAGCTCCAGGACGACGTGGTGCTCACGGTCCGACTGCAGGGCACGGCCCGGTTGGCTCAGTGACGTGTTCACCAGCCGGGGGTAGGCCAGCTGATTCATCAGCATCCGGTAGTGGGCCTCCAACTTGTTGTTGTCGGCACCGGCGATGAGCAGGTCATGGAACTCCTGGACCAACTCCGCGTACCGCTCCCGGTCGTCCCGGGCCACCGCTTCATCAGCCTCGCGCAGATTGCGCTCGAGCATGTCAATCTCCGCGACGCGGCCGCGCCGGGCGAGGAGGCGGGCGGCCGCGCCCTCGAGAAGTTCCTTCATCTCGAAGAGCTCTGTGATCTCGCGGCGGGAGGGGGTGGTGACGAACGTCCCGACGCGGGGCCGAACCTCGACCAGTCCCTCGGTCTGCAGCTGCTTGAGGGCTTCGCGTACCGGCGTACGGCTGACGCCGAACTCCTCCGCGAGGGCGAGTTCCGAGAGCGGAGCCCCGGGCTCGATGTCGCCCTTGATGATCCGCCGGCGCATCTCGGCGATCACCCTGGCCTGCATCGACCCTCCCCCAGCCTCAGGCCGGGGGGACCCCCACTTCGGTTCGCTCTGTGCGCGATTCACCGAACCCTCCTCCGTATCCCGAGCCGACCGCCGGTCATCCCAGTGGCGCGAGCGCGCCACCGTCGAAGAACTTACCCGCGCTGTAGACCATCGGATGGCGCTCGGTCACCGCGGCATGCACCACGCGGCAGATGAACACGGTGTGGGTGCTGGCCTGGAGCCGCTCGCGGATCTCGACCTCCATCTGGGCGCTGCTCCGGGCGATCAGCGGGCTGCCGAACGGGCCGCTCTCCCATGCGAGGTCCTTGAACTTGTCGTCGGCCTTGCTCGCGAACCTGCCGACGACGTCGAGCTGGTCCGTGGACAGGATGTTGATCGCGAGGTGGCCCGCCCGGAAAAGACAGTCGTGGGTGGAGGAGGTGTGCTGGATGCAGACCATCACAGTGGCGGGGTCGAGCGAGATGCTCGAGAACGCGTTGACGGCCAGTCCTCTGGGCGTTTCTCCGTCCATCGCGGTCACGACCGTGACACCGGTGACGAACTGCCGGTTGACCTGCTTCATCACGTCGAGGTCGGGCTTCGCGGCAAGCGGGGTCATGGAGATGCTCCTAGTCATCCTGATCGTCAGTCCTGTCCCACCCGGATGACGCCCAGCGCCGAGAGCAGCGCCCGGGGATCCCACGTGACGTGCTCCTCGACGATCAGGTCCCCCTCGAAGCGCGCGAACGTGGCGCCGCTGACCTCCACGTGCCGGGCAGTCGGAGGAACGCCGAGGAACGAGTTCACATGGGTTCCGCTGCTGTGCCAGCGGATCGCGGCCCGGTCGCCCTCGACCACGACGTCGTCGATGGTCGTGACCAGGTCCGGGAAGGCCGCCCGGGTCGAGACGATCGCGGCCTTGAAGGCGTTCAGGTCCTGATGCGGGTCTCCGCCGTGACGGAGGTATGCCGGGCTCAGCAGCGCGTCGAGGGCATCGACGTCACCCTGGCCCCAGGTCGCGGCCCACACCTTCTCGATGAGCCCACGACGGGCGTCAGAGTGTGACACCGGTCTTCTCCTTTCGGTCTGCGCTCAGCTCTTTCCAGAAGGACACCGTCAGACCGGCGATGATCAGGAGGAAGGGCAAGGACGTCACGATGACCGTGTTCTGGAGAGCGTTCAGTCCGCCGGCGAGCATGAGGACGACGGCGGTGACACCGGTGAGGACGCCCCAGAGGATGAGCACCCAACGACGCGGGGTGAGCGATCCGTCCGAGGTCATCATGGACAGCACGTAGGTGTTGGCGTCCGCGCCGGAGACGAAGAACATCACGACCAGGATGATCGCGATCACCGAGGTGACCCCGGCCAGGGGGAAGTGGTCGAGGGTTGCGAAGAACGCGCTGTTGATGTCGGCTGCGGTCTGCTTGGCGATGTCACCGCCTTCGAACATGTCGACGTGGATCGCCGTGCCACCGAAGACCGCGAACCAGGTGAAGAACACCACGCTGGGGACGACCAGTACGCCCGTGATGAAACCGCGGATGGTGCGGCCACGTGAGATACGGGCCAGGAAGACGCCGACGAAGGCGCCCCAGGAGACCCACCAGGCCATCATGAAGTAGGTCCACCACTGCATCCACTCAAGTCCGCCGAAGGCGGTGCCCTGCAGGCTCATCCGGAAGAAGTCGGTGGCCCACTGGCCCAGGGACTCGATGTACAGGTTCGCGATGAACACGGCCGGGCCGACGATCAGCATGAAGACGAACAGCGCGATCGCCAGCAGCGTGCTGCCCTGGCTCAGGAACTTGATGCCCTTGCTGACACCGGTCACCGCCGAGAGCGTGAAGATCGAGGTGACGGCGGCGATGATGAGCACCTGGCTCACGTTGTTGACCGGCATCCCCCACAGCCTGCCGAGACCGTTGTTGACCTGGAGAGCCCCCAGGCCGAGGGAGGTCGTGGTGCCGAAGAGCGTCGCGAACACGGCGAGCACGTCGATCGTCTTGCCGATCGGCCCGTTCACGCGGTCGCCGAGCAGCGGCTCGAACAGCTGGCTCACCAGGGTGCGCCGGCCCTTGCGGTGGGTCGAGTACGCGATGGCCAGGCCGAAGACGGCGAAGATCGCCCAGGCCTGCAGGCCCCAGTCGAAGTAGGAGTACTGCAGGGCGCGCACCGCTGCCGCCGGCGTGTTCGGCTCGGCGAGACCGTGCGGTGGCGTCGCCAGGTGGGAGATCGGTTCGGCGACACCGTACGAGACCAGCCCGATGCCCATGACCGCGCTGAGGATCATGGCGAACCAGGTCGGCGTCGAGAACTCGGGGCGGTCGCCGTCCTTGCCCAGTCGCATGTTGCCGGCGGGACTGAAGGCCAGGAACACCAGGAAGATCAGGATGGCGAGCGTGATCACCAGGTAGGACCAGCCGAACGTGGCCGTCACCCAGTTCAGCGAGGTGTTCGTGACCTTGTTCAGGTTGTCGGTGAAGAGCACCGCCCAAGCCACGAAGATCGCGGAGATTCCGAGCGAGGTCCAGAAAACGGAACCGAGTCTGCCACCGCCGTCATGGTCGGCGCCGGTGCCATCGGTGGCGCTTTCTCCACTACTCTCCGACGGCGTTGTGAGCGTCGTTTCCGCGCCCGTTCCAAGGTGACTGGACATTGGAACTCCTTGGGTCCGGGGCCCTATGGCCACCTGGTCTGGCATACAAGCAGCAGTAAGGCACGTCACCGATAGAGCGTCAAGGGTTCGGGGCGGGGAATCACACTGCGCCTTTAAGCGTCCCTAATAACCGCAGGTTAATAGCCTGTTACCTGACAGATGGGAAGGCTGACGGACTACGGGGGAGCCCTGAACTCAACCTCTTGACCGACCCAAGAAGCGACACCTATCGTCCTGTGCCATGCAAGAGTGCATGGATCACCCCGACGAGAGCATCGGTCTCCGCAAGCTCGTGGTCTACCGCGACGTCGTCCTGACCGAGGCGGGCGAGGCACCCGCGCAGCCCGCGCGGCGAGCCAGCGTCGCCGCGGTCATACGGAACCCGTGGGTGGGCACCGGCCCCTCGGCCGATCTGTCCGGGGAGCAGGCCCGCGTCGGCCCGGTGCTCGCCAAGCTGCTGACGGATCGGCTCATCGCCTCCCTGGGAGACGTGGACGAGATCGAATCGTTCGGCAAGGCCGCGATCGTCGGTACAGCGGGCGAGATCGAGCACGCCGGGGCCCTCATCCACACCCCGTACTTCGGCAATCTGGTGCGGGAGTTCCTCCAGGGCGAGTCGATCATCTGCTTCGCCGACACGCGAGCCGAGGCGGGCGAGACACTGGTCGTCCCGCTCTGGCACAAGACACGGGCCTCGACGCGCAACCACTACCAGACCATCAGTGCCCGCGTCTCAGACGCCCCGCGTGCGGACGAGATCGTCGTCATCGCGGCCGCGTCGACGGGGCCGCGCCCGCACCCCCGCATCGGGGACCGCATGACCGACCCCATCGTCACCACCGAAAGCCTGGAGGTAGTCCCCTCATGAACGTTCGCAAGATCGTGACCGTCGTCGAGGAGATCCGCACCGAGGGCGGCCGCGCGGTCGACCGCCCCGCCCGCATCGCCGTCGTCGCAGCGGTGATCGAGAACCCCTGGGCCGGTCAGGGCTTCGTGGAGGACCTCAATCCCGGCATCGACGCCAACGCCTCCGATCTCGGCGCGCTGCTGGCCCCGGCGGTGCTCGACGCCCTCCAGGCACCCGCCGAGGCGTACGGCAAGGCGGCCATCGTCGGCCTGGACGGGGAGATCGAGCACGGCTCGGCACTGATCCACACGCTCAAGTTCGGCGACCACTTCCGCAAGGCCGCGGACGCCACCACCCTGCTCCCCGCGGTCGAGAAGCGCGGGCCCGCAGGCATCGTCTTCGACATCCCGCTCAAGCACATCACCGACGCCACGATCCGTTCGCACCACCAGACCGTCGAGGTCCGGATCAGCGACGCCCCGCACCCGAACGAGATCGTCATCGCCCTCGCCGCTGCCGCCCAGGGGCGTCCCCAGCAGCGCCTGGCACCGCTCTCGACCGAGCAGTAGGTATCCATGACCAAGCCCACCGTGGTGCTGCTGCACGGCGTCGGGCTCGACCACACCATGTGGGAGCCCACCGCCGCACTCCTGGCCGACCGCTTCACTGTGATCATGCCCGACCTGCCGGGCCACGGCCCCCGCCCGCCGGTGAACGACGGGGTGACCCTCGCGGACCTGGCCGACGGGGTGGTCGAGGAGATTCCGGCGGGCTCGCATCTGGTCGGGTTCTCGCTCGGGGCCCTCATCGCCCAGCACCTGGCGCTGCACCGCCCGGAACTGGTAGCCACGCTGACGTCGGTCAGCTCGGTGTGCGCGCGTACGGCCGAGGAGCGGGCATCCGTACTCGACCGGCTGCGCACCGCGGAGGCCGACTTCACGGCGAGTGCGGCCGCGTCCTTGGAGCGGTGGTACGCCGGCACCGACGTCGACCCCGACCGGGTGGCCCGAACCGAGGCCGCGCTGCTCTCCAACGATGTCGGGTCCTTCCTCAACTGCTATCGCGTGTTCGCCACGGCGGACGCCGAACTAGCCCCGGACCTGGCCGGTATCGCCGTACGCGCGCTGGCGGTGACGGGCGGGAACGACCCCGGGTCCACTCCCGAGATGACCCACCGGCTCGCCGCGGCGCTTCCCGACTGCCGTGCAGTGGTCATCCCCCAGGCGCGTCACATGCTGCCCGTCGAGCGCCCCGAGGCGTTCGTCGACTCCCTCACCACCTTCATCGGAGAGTGCGCACATGTCTGACCTCACCACGTTGCAGCACTTCATCGGCGGAACGTGGGTCGAGCCCGCGTCGGGCGAGTACTTCGAGAGCACCAACCCGGCCACGCGCGAGATCCTCTACCAGGCGGCACGCGGAAACGCCGCCGACATCGAGCGAGCCGTGGCCGCCGCGAGGGGGGCCTTCGAAGACCCGCGTTGGCGCGACCTCAGCCAGACGCGCCGCGGACACCTGCTGCGCCGCCTCGGGGACCTGATCGCGGAGAACGCCGAAGAGCTGGCCCGGATGGAGACGCAGGACAACGGCAAGCTGCTGCGCGAGATGCGCGGGCAGCTGGCGACTCTGCCCGAGTATTACTACTACTACGCCGGACTGGCCGACAAGATCCACGGCGACTTCATCCCCACCTCCGACCGACAAGTACTCAACTACACGGCCCGGGAGCCCCTCGGCGTGGTCGGCGCGATCACCCCCTGGAACTCCCCGCTGACGTTGACCAGCAGCAAACTGGCGCCCGCGCTCTGCGCAGGCAACACGGTCGTGATCAAGCCCTCGGAGCACACCTCGGCGACGGTGCTCAGGCTCGCCGAGCTGGCACTGGAGGCGGGATTCCCGCCGGGTGCGGTGAACGTCGTCACCGGGTTCGGCGCCGAGGCCGGGCAGGCCCTGGTCGACCACCGCGACCTCGCGAAGATCTCCTTCACCGGCAGCACCGCCACCGGGGCACGCATCGCCGCCGCGACGGCGAGCCGGTTCATCGGCTCCACCCTCGAACTCGGCGGCAAGTCACCCAACATCGTCTTCGAGGACGCGAACCTCCCGAACGCCGCGATGGGCGTCGTCGCCGGCATCTTCGCCGCCGCCGGACAGACCTGTATCGCCGGCAGCCGGGTGTTCGCGCAGAGGTCCGTCTACGACGAGCTTCTCGAACGGGTCTCGGAGCGCGCCCGTACCATCGTCATCGGCGACCCCCTCGACGAGAAGACAGAACTCGGCCCGCTGGCCTTCGCCGACCAGCGCGACAAGGTCGCCGGGTACGTCGACCTCGGACGCGGCGAAGGCGCCCGGGTGCTGACCGGCGGACGGGCCACCGACGGTGGCCTCGGCGGCTACTTCTACGAGCCGACCGTCCTCGTGGACGTCGACAACAGCATGCGCGTCGTCCGCGAGGAGATCTTCGGCCCCGTCCTGGCTGTCATGCCGTTCGACACCGAGGACGAGGTCGTCCGCCTGGCCAACGACACGGACTACGGACTCGCGGCCGGCGTCTGGACGACAAACCTCGCACGCGCACACCGGATGGCCACGCGCCTGGACGCCGGCACCGTGTGGGTCAACACCTACCGGGCCATGTCCCCGATGTCACCGCGCCAGGGCTTCAAGACCAGCGGCGTCGGCGTCGAACACGGCACCGAGACGATCAGGGAGTACACCCGGCTCAAGAGCGTCTGGATCAACACCAGCGAGGAGCCCGTCGCCGACCCGTTCACGATGCGGAGCTGAGCTGACATGCCACAGATCTCCATCACCCTCGCCGAGGGCCGCACCCCGGCACAGATCCGGGACTTGATCCACGAGGTGCACGCCGCGGTCCTACGCACCGCGAACACACTGCCCGAGTACATCCGCGTCGTCGTCCACGAGGTCCCTCGCACGCACTGGGCCACCGGTGACGTCACCCTCACCGAGATGGACGCCGCCCGCGCGGGGCAGACCGGCGTGACCGCCGACGAGCACAGCGGCCAGGACGCTGCCCGCCACCTGGTCACCGCAGCAGACGAGGAGCAGTCATGAGGTTTTCGTTGTTCGTGCACATGGAGCGCTGGGACGAGAAGGTCAGCCACCGGCAGCTCTTCGAGAACCTCTCCGAGCTGGCCCTGATGGCCGAGGCCGGCGGGTTCGGCACCGTGTGGATCGGCGAGCACCATGCCACGGAGTACACGATCTCCCCCAGCCCGATGCCGCTCCTCGCCCACCTGGCCGCGAAGACCTCGACCATCCGGCTCGGCGCGGGAACCATCATCGCCCCGTTCTGGCACCCGCTCAGAGTCGCCGGTGAATGCGCGCTGCTCGACGTCATCAGCAACGGACGGATGGAGGTCGGACTCGCCCGCGGCGCCTACCAGTTCGAGTTCGACCGACTGGCAGACGGACTGCCGGCCGCCGACGGCGGAAAGCACCTGCGTGAGCTCGTGCCCGCCGTCCGGGCACTCTGGCAGGGCGACTACGCCCACGACGGCGAGATCTGGCAGTTCCCGACATCGACCAGTGTGCCCAAGCCGGTGCAGCAGCCCACCCCGCCCATGTGGATCGCCGCACGCGACCCCGCCTCCCACGACTTCGCCGTAGCCCAGGGCTGCAACGTCATGGTCACCCCGTTGATGAAAGGCGACGAGGAAGTCGTCGACCTCAAGCGCAAATTCGACACCGCGGTGGCGAACCACCCCGAGGTACCGCGTCCCGACCTGATGGTGCTGCGGCACACACACGTCCACTCCCCCGACGAGCCCGACGGCTGGCGCCCGGCCGCGGAGGCGATCAACCGCTTCTACCGAACCTTCGACGCCTGGTTCGGCAACAAGACCACCCCGCAGAACGGCTTCCTGCCGCCCAGCCCGGAGGCGAAGTTCGAAGACCGGCCGGAGTTCCGACCGGAGTCGCTGCACAAGACGGCGATGATCGGCACCCCGCCCGAGGTCATCGAGCGACTGCGCGCCTATCAGGAACTCGGCGTCGACGAGTACAGCTTCTGGATCGACAACAGCCTGCCGCACGAGGAGAAGCGCAAGTCCCTGGAGCTGTTCATCAAGGAAGTCATGCCGGCCTTCCAGTGAGTCGAAGCCGTCGCCAAGGAAGAACCGATCTCGGTGAACACGATGTCAGCGGTCAGCACCAGGGCCGCATGCGCCTTCATGGTGTTCGCCGAAGCCGTCGACGCTACCGTGATGCGCCGGTTCCTCGACCGCCTCACCTGCCACTTCGACCGCAAGCGTCGATCCGCGCCTGGAGGCGGCGAGGATCACGCCGGTCGTCGCCGCAGGCATCACGGTGTCAGTGGACACGATGCACGCCACGACGGCGTGTGCCGGGCTCCAGGCGGGTGCGCGCATCGTCAACGCCGTCTCCGGCGGCCTGAGTCGGCAAGTGCTGACGGTCTCTCAGTAGCGGGGCTATTGGCAGGGGAGTACAGGTAGCAGGCGGGGAGCTGACGCACAAGTACGGCGGTTCCGCGAGGGTGTCCGGACGATGCCTGCTGAGCGGTTCGCGGCGGGTTAAGGCGGCTGTACCAGCCAGGCGGACGTGTCGGACGTTCGCGGAGTTCGGAGAGCTCTCGCTGGTCGGCGTGGGCGATGAGCCGGTGGGGCCAGCAGCTCTCCCGGAGGGTGGTGATCCAGCCGCGGTTGATCCAGGCGTAGAGGATGGAGGTGGTCATGTCCAGCTCGGCAACCAGGTCCTTGATCCACCACTCGTCCGGACCGGGCTCCTCGCCGGGTGCTGCGGGACGGTGCCGGTGGACACGGCCTGCGGGGCAGGCCAGGCGGCGCATGAGGTCGCGGACGGTGGCCGCGGAGATCCGTTTGCCACCCTTCGCGGGCCGGAAGCCCTCGGTTTCCAGACGGTCGGCGATCCCGCTGGCGCCGATGCCCTGGCCTGCGAGATCGCGGATCCGCTCGGTCAGTTTCAGGTAGTAGCTGAGCTGATCCAGCCGCTGGACCGGGCGGATGACCTCTCCCGCCGTAGTGGTCCCGCCAGCCGCTGCGTCACCCGACGGCACAACGCGAGTGCGATCGCGATGAATCGGAAGATGGGCTTCGTCGACGCGGTCGACTGAGCGATGCTCCCCGGCTTCGGTCACCCGGTCTTCGCCCACTGGCTGGTGCGGGGGCTTTTGCGGGTCAGGCGTCGGGTCATCATGGTGATGAGTGCCCAGTTCAGGTGTGCTTCTGAGTGCTGGGGCAGCCGTTCGTAGTCCCGTGCGTTGCGGCGGGCGCTCATGCACCAGCCGATCGTCCGCTCGACCTTCCAACGGCGAGGAAGGACGACGAAGCCCCGTTGTCGGTCGCCTCGCTGTGGGCACCGACAAGGGCACCCCACTACGCGCCGTCCCAGTAATCTTTGCCCTGGCGGTCGACCCCCGCCAGCGTCGGCTTGATCGACAGAGAAAGCGCTGAGCAGCGTGCGTTCATCCGAAACGGTCGGTCCCGCCGGGGCGCGCCAGATGCCCGGCCGCCTCACGTAGGGCCGACAGCAGCGCGACCGTCGGCGCGCTGTTCAGGGTGCCTTCCCGGACGACCAGCGAGGTACGGCGGGTCAGGCGGCGGTCGCGTACGGCGAGCCGGACGACGGGGTGGCCCGGCCGGTCGGGGGCAAGGTCGGGGACCAGCGCGACGCCCCAGTTCAGGGAGACGAGGCCGAGGACAGCTTGCAGGTCGCCGGTGTCGCAGACCACGTCGGGGAGGAACCCGGCCCCGGCACACAGGTGTAGTGCGAGCCGGCCCAGGTCGGTCGTGCGGTCCAGCAGCCAGGGACTGTCGGCGAAATCCTCCATCGCCCGTGGTTCGCCGCTCGCCGCGAACGGATGCCCCGGTGCGACGGCCAGCCGGATGTCGTCGTTGAGCAGCTCCTCCTCATGCAGGCCAGGAAGATCTGCGACGGGGACATGCGTGTAGCGGGCGGCGAGAGCGACATCCAGCCTGCCGAGGCGGACGTCGTCCCGTCCCTCGTCGGACGCCACGCCGTGCAAGGTGATCCGCAGCCTGGGGTGCTCGGTCCGCAGCCGTGTCGCGGCCGGGGCGACCAGGGCCGGCCCCTCGTGCAGCGGTACGCCGATCCGCAGCTCACCGGCCACCTCCCCCTGCTGGGAGCGCAACTCCGCCTCTGCCGTCTCCAGTTGGGCGAGGATGCGCTCCGCGTGCCGGACCAGTAGGTGTCCCGCGGCGGTGAGCCCGGCTCGTCGGCCATCACGGGTCAGCAGAGTCGTACCGGTCTCGTTCTCCAGGACGGTCAACTGCTGGGAGACGGCGGAACGGGTGTAGTTGAGAGCCTGCGCGGCGGCAGCGATGGAACCGCGTGCTTCCACCTCGCGCAGCAGCAACAGTCTTCGCACGTTCAGCACCGTCAGTTTTCCTTACGCGCCCGTCCAATCATCGTCACGCCAGATTACGTGAAATGCGTCCGGTAGCGGCATTCAATGGAAGGCGAACGACCTTGCAGTGATCACGCACCCGGAAAGGCACTCCGCATGACCACCCTGCTGCACCTCGACTCCAGCCCACGTCCCGACTCGGTTTCCCGGCGGCTCTCCGGGGAGTTCGCGACCGCCTGGCGCAAGTCCAACCCGGAGGCGACGTACGTCTATCGCGACCTCGCCGCCGACCACGTGCCCCACATCGACGCCGCTCAGATCGCCGTCATGCACCGGTTGGAGACCGAGGGCGTCCGCGACTTGGCCGCCGCCCGCGACGCGGCCCGCACGCCCGAGGAGGTGGCGAGCTGGTCGGTGACCTGGCCGCTGGTCGAGGAACTCCTCGCGGCCGACACCATCGTGCTCGGCGTGCCGATGTACAACTTCTCCGTCCCCTCGACCTTCAAGGCGTGGTTCGACCGGATCCTGATAGCACCTCTGATCATCGACCCGGAGACCGGCCGGGGGCCGCTGTCCGGCAAGAAGGTGGTCGTGGCCTCCGCGCGCGGCGGCGCCTACGGTCCTGGGACTCCGCGCCAGGACTCCGACCACCAGGAGCGTTACCTGCGGGCGGCGCTCGGCATGGTGGGCGTCACCGAGGACGACCTGACCTTCCTGCACGCGGAGATGACCAAGGCGGTCCATGTACCTCGGCTCGCGCGGTTCCAGGACATGGCGGCGGCGTCGTACGAGGCGGCGATGGACGGGGCGCGTACGCTGGCCGCGCGTGCCTAGCGGAAGTGCTCGGCCGGGCTGTTGAGAGCCCCCCGGCCTTCGGGCCCGGCCTGACTGTTGCCCCCTGTCGAGGGCATGGCTCTGCCGGGTCTGGTGAGGCGCCGGATCGCCGATCTGTATCCGGCCAAGGCGAAAACCGACGTGCGTGACGCGTCGGCGATCGCAACCGAGCTGCCGCCGGAGCCCGCATTCTGTTCAGCCCGCGTCCGGCACCGCCCTGAGCGCTGACGCGGATCAGGCGGACGCGGCCGGGCTCACTCGGCCCAGCGCCCCACAGCGGTCAGCCATGCGATGCCCGGGTTCAGCCACGCCGGGAACTTTCGCTTCATCGTCTCGAAGTACTCCGCCCGGCTGGTGGCGTCGGAGAAGACCTCCGCGGCCGCGTGCAGGTAGTCGCGGGTGTCGTTGATGATGGACGCGGGGTCGCCTCGGTCAGGATTTTTGTGTCCGGCCACAACGGCGGTCGGGTTGACCGCGGCCACGGCGTCGATCGCCCGGAGCCAGGTGTCGATGCCGTGTTCGCCAGCCTCGGACAGGTACTGGTGCACCTGGTTGTAGACGACGTCGCCACTGACGACCAGGTCCAACGACGGCACATGCAGGAACGTCGTGTGCTCCGTGTCGGTGTGTCCGGCCGCGTGCGGAACGAGTGGCTCCCCGTCGACCTCCAGACCACCGTCCGGGACCGCCCGAGCGATGACCGGGGTGTCGCCTATCAGGCCGGGGAAGGCCGCTTTCCAGAACTGGTTGGGCTGACCCCCGGGGGTGGTGCGCTCCATCTCCGCGACCGTCTCGGCCGTCGCCCACACTTGCGCGTCCGGGAACTGTTCACGTACGGGCCCGGTCGCGTACCAGTGATCGCCGTGCGCGTGAGTGACGTAGATACCGGTGACCGTACGGCCGAAATCGGCAGCCCACTTGGCGACGGCGACCCCTTGCTCCGTTGTCAGCCCCGGGTCGACCAGGATGGCCTCACGCGGCCCGTAGACGAGCGTCGTGGACAGGGGAGACCACAGCATGGGGCCGCCGTCCGGACGCGGGGGCAGGGCGGCCGACGCCAGGGGTTGCATCGGACTGACATGTACGGCATAGGACAAGGACGTCATCGTTGTTCCTCTCACCTATCGAAAAGGCGAACAGTGCACTGCCGTGCGCACTGGATACGCAGCCGGGCGTGGTCGGGATATGCGGGATACCCGCCTCCTAGCGGCCGCGGCTGATCCTGCCGCATCACGGTCAACTCCCCACCGGCCAAGGGAAAGAGCGGGCCATTGGGGCAGCCCTTCTGCCCTGACACACTCGACGCCCAAGTGTCGGCTCCGGGGTGAACGGCTGAGCCAACTCAGGGGCGGCGGTAGGTGTGGCGACGGTCGACCGTGGGCTCTTCACGTCGGTCATCTGACCGATGCCCTACAGAGCTACTCAAAAGGACCATAGCGACGAAGGAGATCTAGCGCTCTCGGACGCTGATCAGGTGCGCACGGGACAAAGGAGCAGGAGCTGTGCGAACACGACTGCGGCCGTTGCTGAGCCGCTGGGACTGGCAGGAACGAGCCGCATGCCGCGGCATGAACAGCGCGACGTTCTACTCCCCGCAGGGGGAGCGGGGCCATAAGCGTCGGGAGCGGGAGGAGGCCGCCCGCAGAATCTGCCACGGGTGCGAGGAACAATGCGCCGCCATGGCCATGGATTACCGGGAGCGCTACGGGGTGTGGGGTGGGATGTCGCCGCGAGAGCGGGACACCGGGCCCCTCTCATCCGCGATCTCCCTGGTCAGGGACACGTGATGACTTGGCCCGCCCAGGACATGTGCCTCAAGGACCGCCCCGCTACTTCGGACACGGCTTCCGAAAGACAGTCGGAGCGGTCGTCGGGTCAGGACACCACGAGGACGTTCTTGCCGGTGCTGGGCTTGGTCGCGTGCGCCTTGGCGACCTCCTCCAGGGGGAACGTGGCGTCGACGACGGGGGTGAGGCGGCCGTCGGCTGCCAGGGAGGCCAGTTCCGTCATGCCGAGCCGGTCGGCCTCGACGAACAGGCCGGCCAGGCGCACCCCGCGCTCGGTGGCAGCGGCCACCGCGGGAGCAAGGGAGGGCGGCAGCGTGGAGACCAGGATGCCGCCGGGCTTCAGGATGCCGACGGCCTGGGCGGGATAGTCGCCCCCGATGGTCTCCAGGACGGCGTCGAGGTCGGCGGTGGCGTCCGTGATACCGGTGGTCGTGTAGTCGATCACCTCGTCCGCGCCGAGTCCGCGGACGAACTCGGCGTTGGAGCCGGCGGCCACGGCGATGACGTACGCGCCGCGCGCCTTGGCGATCTGGATCGCCAGGTGGCCCACGCCACCGGCGGCGCCGTTGACCAGCACACGGCTGCCTTCGCCGATCCGGGCAGTCTCCACCAGGGACTGCCACGCGGTGAGGCCGGCCATGGGCAGAGCCGCGGCCTGTATGTGATCAAGGCGCTCCGGCTTGCGGACGAAGGGGCGGGCCGGGGCGACCACATACTCGGCGTAGGAGCCGTGGCCGTGCGGGAACGGCAGCATGCCGAAGACCTCGTCGCCGACCTGGTGAACCGTCACACCGGGTCCGACGGCCTCGACGGTGCCCGAGATGTCGTAGCCGAGCACGGCGGGCGGCTTGCCGATGAAGACGCCCGCCGTCCGGTTCATGATGTCGACCGGGTTCACGCTCGTGGCGTGCACCCGCACGAAAATCTGGCCCAGGCCGGGGGTGGGGCGGGCCGCGATGACGGACTTCAGGACCTCGGGTCCGCCGTGCGCGTCCTGACTGATGACCCGCATGGTCGGGGTCTCCTGGGTGGTTTCGTTCATGCACACCATGGTGCGTTCCACAGCGGCATCCGTCCGTGGCAGAGAGGTCATTAGTCGATAGAATTCGGCCATGATTGCTGCGCAGACCTCACCGGCGGCCGTCCGGGCGCCGCACCGGGTCGTGGTTCTCGCCCTGCACGGGGCTTACCCCTTCGAGCTGGGTGTCCCGGCGCGCATCCTCGGTGCCGCCGACGGCCGCTACGACATCGTCATGACGACCGTGGACGGCGGCCCGGTGCGCACCAACGGCGGGTTCACTCTCACGCCGGACCACGGCCCGCAGGTGCTGGAGACCGCAGGCACGATCATCGTCGCGCCGGTCGACCCGCGCGTGCTGACCCGAGAACTGCCGAGCGACACCGCGGCCGCCCTCGCGCGCGCCGCCCCGGGCGCCCGCATCGCCTCCATCTGCACGGGCGGGTTCATCCTGGCCGCGGCCGGGCTCCTCGACCACCGCCCCGCCACCACGCACTGGGAGTGCGCGCCCCTGTTCCGCAAGTGGTACCCGCACATCCGCCTCGACGAAGGTGTTCTGTTCGTCGACGACGGCGATGTCCTGACCTCCGCGGGAGCGGCCTCCGGCATCGACCTGTGCCTGCATCTGATCCGCACCGACCACGGGACCCGTCTGGCGAACAGCGCCGCGCGACGCTGCGTGGTACCGCCCTTCCGTGAAGGCGGTCAGGCTCAGTACATCGAGCGTCCCATACCCGAGGACGACTCGACCTCCACCTCGGCCACCCGCCAATGGGCGCTGCAGCGCCTCGGTGAACCCCTGGACGTGCCTCAACTGGCCCGGCACGCCCACATGAGTCTGCGCACCTTCAGTCGCCGGTTCCGCGACGAGACCGGGGTGACACCTCGTCAGTGGCTCATCCGGCGCCGCCTCGAACGCGCGCGTCAGCTACTGGAGACGAGCAGCATGACCGTCGACCAGATCGCCACCGAAGTCGGTTTCGCCACGTCCGCCTCACTGCGCCAGCTCATGAACGCCGAACTGGGTGTCTCCCCCGTCGCCTACCGCCGCACCTTTCAGGCTTCGGTGCGCTCCCCCGAGCGAGGGACACCGAGGTCACGACCGCGGCCGGCTGAGGGGGCGGCGTGAGTGTCACGCCGCCAGCGGGCCGGCGCTCAGACCGGGTCGCCGACGGGCCCGTACTCGTCGTCGTACTCCCCGTTCGGCACTCCGCTGGCTCGCGCTGCGGCTCGTACCAGGTCGGGCGCGAGCAGAGTCGCCGGATGCGCGAGCATGAAGCTCACGTCACGGAAGGCCGTGGCCACCTCGCGGTCGTGGACGGCCGCGGCCATGATCTGCCGGGTCGCCCAGGCGGTACGTCGCTGCGCCGGGGTGTTCTGCTGTCTGCCCAGGCCCAAACGCGCGGCATCCGCGGTCGTCGATGTCTGCCATGCGGCGGCGACCACGACATGCTGGAGTTCGAAGAAGTGCCGGGCCGGGGTCGTGAGGTCCGGCTCACCGCGCAGGTACTCCGACAGGCACGAAGCGTGCAGCATCGCGGAGCTCATGCCCTGGCCGTAGACCGGGTTGAACGACGCCACAGCCTCCCCGGTCACCGCCAGGCGCGCGGGGAAGCGGTCGAGGTCCTCGAAGTGGCGCCACCGGTTGTCGGGGTGCCGAAAGGGGACGAGGCCGCCGATCAGCCGGCCCTTCGCGGCTTCCTGGTAGACCGGCTGCAGCTCGTCGCACCGGGCCCTGAAGCCCTCGGCGTCCAGCACCTGCGGGTCGTCGCCGTAGGAAGCCAGCATGACGGCCCAGCGCTGATCCTCGACGGCGTTCACCGCCGCTCCGGCGAACCGTGCGGACGTGGCCCGCGGGCTGAAGCGTGTGATGCCGCTGAGCGGACCGGTCCAGTCGGGTGAGCGCCGGAAATGAGCCGTCACATAGCGGACGTCGACGTCGAGCCGTTCCAGCCTCGGCCGGGGCCACTCCCCCGCCTCCAGCCAGTCGGCGATCCGGCTGCCGCGGCCGGTGGCGTCCACGACGAAGTCGGTGGCTTGTACCAGCTCGCCCGCCGCGGTCGCGTACCTGACCGCGGCGACGCGTTCACGGTCGCAGACCAGGCCCATCGCGCGGCCGGCGGCCGTCTCCACGTTCGGCAGGCGGAGGGTCCGCTCGCGTACGAGCCCCTCGAGGAGGGGACGGCTGGAGCTGAGCGGGTTCACATTGGGCGTGCTGACCTGCCCGATCCCGTCCACGTACGACGCGCTCCGGTCCGGGCCCGGCAACACCGCTCCCCGGGCCTCGGCCTGATGGACGACGCCCGGATACCAGCGCTCCAGTTGCCGCAGGCCGCCCGGCATCAGCGTGTGGACCTGCGAACCTTGAGGGACACCGGGGCGCGACGCACCACTCGTGTCCCATTCCCTCGCGTCAGGGTCGATCACGACGACCCGCTCGGCGTGGTCGGAGAGGACCCGAGCGGCGAACAGCCCACCGATCCCCGCTCCCAGTACGTGCACGGTACCGAAGAGTGCGGGGGTCTCGGCGGGCGCCCGCGAGGCACTGAGGCGTTGAAACACGGTTATCGGTGAGGCTGACACGCTTTTCTCCGGGCCGGTGCTTACGCGAAGCGGTAGTCGGACAGATCGACGGAGACGATCAGCGGCTCCGGCGCGGGGGTGTTATCGGGCTGGCGCGGGTAGATGCGCAGTTTCGACGGCAGCGTGATTCCCTGGACCTCGACCGGGTCGAGGAGGTACCGGGCCGCGGGGTTGCTTCCCTGGATGTCCACTTCGTAGTCGTGCCGGACCAGGAGTCCGCTCGCGTTGAAGTAGTAGGTCTGGATCTTGCTGTGCGTGGCGATGGCGTCCGGGAACTCGACCCGCAGCCGCCGCCACTCCTCGCCGTTCTCCTGCCAGGGTTCGATCTCCTCGGCCGTCACACCCGGCTGCTTGAGGATGAACGGCGAGGTCAGATAGGTCCACATCGTGTACCCGCTGAAGTACGCGACCTGCGCATCGCTCCAGGGGGTCTCCATCTCGTAGCCCTGGAACGAGGCGCGGGGTTCGTTCAGCTCTTCGACGACCTCTCCGTCCGGGGTCTCGATCGTGACGCGGTCCGGACCGAAGACGGAGTGGTTCCGGGTCGGCGCGAACGGCCAGTGGGAGACCCGCTCCTGCTTCAGGTCGACCCGGACGTTGCAGTCCTCCAGAACCGTGGGCTTGCCCTTGAGGCCCCACAGGACGCCGCCCTGATGCAGCTTGGCGGTCAGAGTCGAGAAGCGGCGGAACCGATCCAGCCCACCATGTGCTTCCAGTGCCAGTTCGACGAGATCACTCATGTTTGTGCTCCTACGTTCCTTGAGGTGTTTTGTCGGTGTCCTCTCGGTGTTGGGACAGCGACACCTGTCACAGATTGATCATGTGGCCGGCCAGGCCGTGGATAGCTTCCTTGACCGACTCACCGAGCGTGGGGTGGGCGTGCACGTTGCGCGCCACCTCGTGGACGGTCAAGTCCCACTGCTGAGCCAGCGTCAGCTCCGGCAGCAACTCCGCCACCTCCGCGCCGATGAGATGTGCGCCCAGCAGCTCACCGTGGACACCGTCGCTGATGATCTTGACGAAGCCGGCCGGGTCGCCGAGCCCCTGGGCCTTGCCGTTCGCGGTGAACGGGAACTTCGCGACACGCACGTCGAAACCGCGCTCGCGGGCCTGCGCCTCCGTCCAGCCGAAGCTCGCGATCTGCGGCTTGCAGAAGGTGACGCGCGGGATCATGACGTAGTCGAGTTCCATCGTCTCCGCCCCGCCGATGGTCTCCGCCGCCACGATGCCCATCGACTCGGCGGCATGCGCCAGCATCAGCTCGGCCGTCACATCGCCGATCGCGAAGATGTGCGGAACACTCGTGCGCAGCCGGCCGTCGACGTCGATGGCGCCTCCCTCGGTGAGCCGCACCCCGGTGTTCTCCAGCCCGTAGCCAGTCACGTTCGGCTGGAAGCCGAGGGCCTGCAGCACCTTGTCGGCTTCCAGGACCTGCCGCTGCCCGTCGCGGGAGACCGTCACCCGTACCGTGCCGCCGTCCTCCTGGATCGACTCCACGCGGGTGGAGGTGAGCACCTGGATGCCGAGGCGCCGGTACTGCCGGGCCAGCTCCGCGGAGATCTCCTCGTCCTCCAGGGGCGCCGGCCGGTCCGCGAACTCGACGACGGTGACCTGGACGCCGTAGGTGTGGAGTATGTACGCGAACTCGACGCCGATCGCACCGGCGCCGGCGATGATGATGCTGCTGGGCAGTTCCTCGACGAGGATCTGCTCCTCGAAGGTCACCACCCGCTCGCTCCGCCGGGTGCCGGGCAGCAGTTTGGCGGTGGCTCCCGTGGCGATGACGCAGTGGTCGAAGGAGACCGTCTCCGCGGTGCCGTCGGCGCCCGTCACCGTGAGGGTATGGGCGTCGGTGAAGCGACCACGCCCGAGATACTGCGTGATCTTGTTCTTCCGCATGAGGTAGTTGACGCCCTTGGCCCGGCCGTCGGCGACCCGGCGACTGCGCCGGAACGCCTCGCCGTAATCGAAGCGCACCTGGCCCTCGACCTCGATGCCGAAGGTCTTGGCCTCATGGGTGAACGTGTGCGCCAGTTCGGCGTTGCGCAGCAGTGCCTTGGCCGGGATGCAGCCGATGTTGAGGCAGACGCCGCCCCAGTAGCGCTCCTCCACCACCGCGGTACGTAGCCCCAGTTGGGCCGCGCGCACCGCGGCCGTGTATCCACCGGGCCCGGCGCCCAGGACGACGACGTCATAGTGTGCGCTCATGAGAAATCCTGTTTCTTGATACGTGGAATGCGGTGGATCACGGGGACCGTGGGCCGTCGCGCGCCCGCCCGGCCTGCCTCTCTGCGTACGCCGCCCGTCAGGCGCCGAGGAAGGCGTTCACCTCGTGGGCGAACTCCGCCGGGTACTGGAAGAGGAAGCCGTGTCCGGCATCCGGGTAGACGCTCAGCTTCGCGTTGGGCAGGTGCTCGGCCAGCAGATACGTGTTCTTGGTCGGGATCATCTCGTCGTTGTCCCCGTTGGCGACCAGAGCGGGCTGCTGGATGGAGTCCAGGCGCTGCAGGCGGGAGTCGTCCCGCACGCCCCACGCGGAGATCGCGGTCAACTGGGCGTCCCGCACGGCCAGATCGGTCGGGGCGTCCCGCTCGGCGGTGCGCAGGCCGAGGCGCTTGAGGAACTCCACGCCCTTGCCCTGGCTGGAGACGCTCTTCTCGAAGAAGAGGGTGAGCAGATCCGTCGCCGTGGGGGCGTCTCCGAAGGCGGTGTCACGAATGGCGCCCGCCGTGTACAGGTGGATGTCCCGCCCGCCCCTGGGCGCCGTACCGGCCAGGACCAGACGCCGCACCTGCCACGGACGGAACAAGGCGATCTCCTGGGCGATGAAACCGCCGAGGGAGAAGCCGAGCAGGTCGTACCGGGGAAGCTGCAAGGCGTCGAGAAAGGCGATGGCGTTGTACGCCATCTCCTCGACGGTGTTCGGCGTGGTGCCGGTGGAACCGCCGACGCCGGCGAGGTCCACGAGGACGACCTCACGCTCGGCGGCGACGGCGTCCACGAACTCGGGGTCCCAGTTGTCCAGGTTGGCGCGGAAGTGCACGAGGCAGACCAGCGGGAGGTCGCTTTCGCTGGGCTTGCCGAAACGGCGGTAGCGGTAGGTGACACCGTCCGCTGCCTCGACGTGGAGGTTGGGCGTCGTGATCTGGCTTCGGTCGGACTCGGTGGCCATGGCGGTTGTCTCTCGATCTGAGTGAGTGAAGTCAGTGGGCGGGCTCATGTCGCGGACACGTTTGTCGGCGAGTCCCGCGGTCTGGCCGGGACGGCCTGGTACTAGCTACGGGCGCCGAGGCGTTCACCCATGTTCAGCTCCAGGTCATGGATGACTTCAGGGCCGGCCTTCGCCGACTGCCGCAGGCGTTCCTGGACGGACTCCCGCGCGAGCAGCTCGGCGAAGCGCTTGTGGGTGGCCGCCAGCTCGGCGGTGCCGTGCTGGGGGGCTTCCTCGTTGACGATCTCCTTGACCGCACGGAGGGCCTCGGCGTCGAAGGAGGCGACGCGACGCGCGAAACGGTCGACGACAGCGTCCAGATCGGCGTCGGGGACGGACCGGTTGATCCAACCGTAGAGCGCCGCCGTGTCCGCGTCGTAGTCCTCACCGGAAGTGATGATCTCCAGTGCCCGGGACCGCCCGGTGAGCCGCAGCAGGCGCTGAATGCCGCCGCAGCCGGGGATGATGCCCGTACCGATCTCGAGCTGGCTCAGGACAGCCTTCTCGCGGCTCGCGAAGCGCACGTCGAGGGCGAGCAGGAACTCGTTGCCGATGCCGCGGGCGCGGCCGCGGAGGGAACCGAGCGTGATGAAGCGGGCGTTGCCCAGGCGGGTGACGATGTCGAACCAGGTGGGCATGCCCTCCCCGAACTCGGCGGCCCTCCCCAGGTTCAGATGGGCCATGAAGAACTCCGGGAGGGCGCTGTCGAAGACGACGACCTTGACGTCGGGGTCCTTCTCCAGCTGGTCGACGACCTTCGCGAGTGCGGCCTCCACCTCGGGGTCGTAGAGGTTGAACGGAGGGTTGTCGAAGGTGACCCTCCAGTAACCGGGGCTGCGCTGTTCGGCACGGACAGGAACGTGCGTGTCTGCCGTCGTCTTGTTCGACATGGGGAGGTCCCTCTTCGTGAGGTGCGTGTGGTGACGCGCCCGGTTCAGGTGTGTCACGCCGGGGCTGCTCTGACCTGCAGATTACGAGCGGTCGGCATGCCGTGCTCGGCGGCGGGCGCCGACAATGCCCTATCAGGCACATTCAGTTGACACACCGGCACAGTCCCGGCCGAGGGCGTCCCTGGACACGTTCCTTTGTGTTACATGTCGTGTATATGGCAGGCCCTCGCTCCCTGTCCGACGGCCGCGATGCTGCCTGATCACACGGGTCCGAGGCGTCCTGACGCTCGTCCCCCTGCCGAAAGTGGTGCTGATGTCTGTCTCCTCGGGACCCTCACCCGCCCCTGAGCTCACCTTTCCCACAAGCCTCGCCGCCCTGGCGATACGCCCGGGTGATCCGGGCTATGACGCCGTGCGCCACACCTATACCCGCCTGGGCCGTCCGGCCGCCGTCCTGCCGGTGCGCGACGCGCGGGACATCGCGGTGGCGCTGGCTCACGCGAGAGACACGCTCCTGCCGTTCACCGTCCGCAGTGGAGGCCATGGCATCAGCGGACGGTCCACGAACGACGGCGGCCTCGTCGTCGATCTCTCCGCACTCGCCTCGGTGACCGTGCTCGACGCGGACGCGGGGCTCGTACGTGTCGGAGCGGGAGCCCGGTGGGGAGACGTCGCCGCCGCGCTCGCGCCGTACGGGCTGGCGCTGTCCTCCGGCGACACGGGGGACGTCGGCGTCGGTGGACTGGCCACCGCCGGCGGTATCGGTCTCATGGCACGCGCGCACGGACTCACCATCGACCACATGCGAGCGGCCGAACTGGTCCTCGCCGACGGTTCCATGGTGCGTACGGACGCTCATCACGATCCCGACCTGTTCTGGGCCGTGCGTGGTGCCGGAGCCAACTTCGGGGTCGCCACCGCCTTCGAGTTCCGGGCCGCGCGGGTGGACGGGGTCTGCGTCGACGTCAGTGTCTTCGACGCGGCGGACACCGTCGCCTTCCTGACCAGGTGGGGAAGGTGGATGGAAAAGTCCGCCCGCGAGGTGACCGGCTTCCTGACCCTGGTGACCGGACCGGGTGGACGCCCCGTCGCACAGGTCATGACGGTGTACGCGGGCCGTGACATGGACGCCGCCCGCCATGCGCTGCGGTCACTGGGGTCCGTCGCTCCGGTACTGCGGAACGAGCTCTTCGCGGCCCCCTACCACCGCTTGCTGCCGGCCGGGCACCAGCCGCAGCACGCCCAGCAGCCCATGACCGTGTCTCGTTCCGGGCTGCTTCACCACATCGACGACCAGGTGGCCCAGGGCATCGTCGCGGTCGCGACGGCAGCCGGCATCGTGCAGCTGCGGTCCGTCGGCGGAGCGGTCAACGACGTGCCGACCACGGCCATGGCCTACGCGCACCGCACCCAGAACTTCTCGCTCATGGCGGCGACGGTCCCCGCCCTGCGCGCCGACCTCGACCAGCGTTGGGGCCGGCTCACTCCCCACATCGACGGGCTGTACCTGAGCTTCGAGACGCGCACAGGTCCGCGGCAGCTCAGGGACGCGTTCCCGCAGCCGGTTCTCGACCGGCTGCTCGCGCTCAAGGACCAGTACGATCCCGGGCATCTCTTCGACAGCAACTTCGCGCTGCGCCGGCCGGCGGGTGACGCCCCGGAATGAACGGCCGGGCCGCCACTGTTGCGCGAGGGGCAAAAACCCCCACGGACATGTCACACAGGGAGAAGATGGGCACGAACCGGAAGAAGTGGATCCGGTGGCCGGCGCCACCGTTTTCGGGCGTACCCGGGTTCCGGGCGTCCGGTGAACGGCGGAGCACGGACTTCCCACCCGCTGACTGCACGGGCCAGAGCGCCGGTGCCGACTTCCGTTCGCCACTGCGCGACTTCCTGCGCACCGAGACCGGCAGCGCGGCCGTGCTCGTCGCGGCGGCGGTCGTCGCGCTGCTGTGGGCCAACACGGAGCCCGCGGCCTACACGTCGTTCTGGGAAACACACCTGTCCGTCGGGATCGGTGCCCGGGGTCTGTCGCTCCCGCTGCGGGAGTGGATCAACAGCGGTCTGATGGCGTTGTTCTTCTTCGTCGTCGGACTGGAGGCACGGCGCGAGTTCGACGTGGGCGAGCTGCGCGACCGTCGACGGCTGGTCCTGCCGCTCGTCGCCGGGATCAGCGGCATGGCGGTACCCATCGCCCTTTACCTCGCTGTCAACGCCGGACACCCGTCCGCGCACGGCTGGGGCGCGGCGATGTCCACCGACACCGCCTTCGCCCTCGGCATGCTCGCCGTCGTGGGACGCCGGCTGCCGAACGGACTGCGGATCTTCATTCTGACGATCACAGTGGTCGACGACTTCCTCTCCTTGGGCGTCATCGCCGTCGCCTACAGCGAACAGGTGGAGGCGCCGGCCCTCCTCCTCTCGATCGGCGTGTTCGGCGTGGTCCTTCTCGTCCGCGCGCTCAAAGTGCGCCGGGGCCTGGTCTACGCCCTGCTGGCAGTGGTGGCATGGGCCGCGCTGCTGAAGTCCGGCGTCGATCCCGTGGTCATCGGCCTCGCCATGGGGCTGCTGACCTACGCCTATCCGGCGGCGCGCGAAGACCTCGAACACGCCACGGGTCTGTTCCGGAGCTTCCGCGAGCAGCCGACGCCCGAACTGGAACGCTCGGTACGGGCCGGCCTCGCCTCCGCACTCTCCCCCAACGATCGTCTGCAGGGCCTGTTCCACCCGTGGACCAGTTACCTCGTCGTGCCGCTCTTCGCCCTGGCCAACACCGGCATTCCGCTCGACGCCGAACAGTTGGAGCGGGCGTTCACCTCGCCCGTCACCCTCGGCATCCTCGTCGCGTTCGTCCTAGGCAAACCCCTGGGCATCGTCGGCGCGTCCGCTGTGACGTACTGGCTCAGCCGGGGCCGGCTGCGCCCGCCGGTCGGCTGGGGAGCCGTCACCGCGGGAGGCACCCTGGCCGGGACGGGCTTCACCGTCTCCCTCCTCATCGCGACCCTCGCCTTCGACGGGACCCTGCTCCAGGACGCCAAGATCGGCATCCTGAGCGCACTGGTCGCCTCCTTCCTGAGCAGCCGGCTCGTCACAGCGGTGATCGCGGCACTGCCGGTCTCCCTGCGGCAGCGGGCGCTGCTCGGCGACGCCGAAGCGATCACCGACCTGGTGGTCCCGGTCGACCCCGACCGGGACCACGTCCGAGGGCCCCGGGACGCGCCGGTGACGGTCGTGGAGTACGGCGACTACGAATGCCCGTACTGCGGGCAGGCCGAACCGGTCGTCCGGGAGCTGCTCGGCGACTTCGGCGACGTGCGCTACGTATGGCGGCACCTCCCCCTGACGGACGTACACGTGCACGCACAACTGGCGGCCGAGGCGGCGGAGGCGGCCGCCGCGCAGGGCCGCTACTGGGACATGCACGACAGGCTGTTCAGCCACCAGGGCGCGCTGCGCCTGGACGACCTGCGCAAGTACGCCGCGGACCTCGGGCTGGACACCGAGCGCTTCGACCAGGACCTGCGGTCGCACCGGGGCTCCGGCCGGATCGCCGAGGACGTGGAGTCGGCGGACCGCAGCGGCGTGGCGGGCACGCCCACGTTCTTCGTCAACGGGCGCCGGCATCACGGTGCCTACGACATCACCGGCCTGTCGGCGGCGGTGCGCGCGGCCCGGGAACGGGCGGCGGCCGACGCGCGCCGAGACAGGTGACGAGCGGGAATGCAGCACCGCCCGGTGGCGTTGGAACGATCGTCTGACATGACCGAGTCAATGTACTCGGGTGTCGGCGGAAGGAGCCCCTCATGGCACGCAGCACCACGCGGCCCGTCGTCAAGCTGACGTCGACGGCCGGCACCGGAGTCACCTACGTGACCCGCAAGAACCGTCTGAACGATCCTGACCGGCTGGTCCTGCGCAAGTACGACCCGACGGTCGGCGGACACGTCCTGTTCCGCGAAGAACGCTGACATCCGCCTTCGTCGCCCGGCGACGAAGGCCCCGCAAGGAGGCACCACCCCCGATGAAGGTACGTAAGTCACTGCGCTCGCTCAAGGCCAAGCCCGGCGCCCAGGTGGTACGCCGACGGGGCGTCACCTTCGTGCTCAACAAGAAGGACCCCCGCTTCAAGGCCCGCCAGGGCTGACCCGCCCCACGCCGTACGGCCCGGTACCGCATTCGCGGTGCCGGGCCGTTGCCGTACCGGTCGAAAAGCCGTCGGCCGATTGACCGGTGCCTCGAATCGGCCTCCACCGCAGGCTCGCCCCCGAGTGTGGGTAACCGAGCATCCGAGGAGAACGGTGGACCCACGAACGCGACCTGATCGTGCGCCCCGCGCACGATCTCAGCGGGCTGTCGGCGGGGCCGGTCGTCCCGTCGGACCACGAGGTGACCCCCTTCGAGAAGAGCTGACTTCAGCGCCGTCGGCTATCTGATCGGCGGTCTCTGCCTCACCGCCCGGACCTGCTCCTTCCTCTATTGGAAGGCCGGCGGACCCGTCCCCTTCGGTCGGCCTGACAGGTCATCGAGCGAGCCGTATCTCCCGCTTGAGGATCTTCCCGGTGGAGCCCTTGGGCAAGGAGGGGACGATCCGGATTTCCCGCGGGTACTTGTAGGGGGCGACACGGGCTTTCACGAAGGAGCGTAGTTCGTCTTCGGTGGCCCGGCCGTCGGGGGTGAGGACGACGGCTGCGGCGACCTCTTCGCCGAGGTGCCTGTGCGGGAGGCCGAGCACGGCCGCCTCCAGTACGTCCGGGTGCTCGTAGAGGACCTCCTCGATCTCCCGTGGGTAGACGTTGTACCCACCCCGGATGATCACGTCTTTCTTGCGGTCGACGATGAAGAAGTAACCGTCCTCGTCCTGCCGAGCCAGGTCTCCGCTGCGCAGCCAACCGTCCGGGATCGTCTCGGCCGTCTCCTCGGGCCGGTTCCAGTAGCCGGCCATGACGTTGTCGCCCCGGATGGCGATCTCACCGACGTCGCCGGGGGACACGTCCTTGCCTGCCTCGTCCACAAGGCGCACTTCGACCCCCAGCATCGGGGTGCCGATCGAGCCGGCCTTACGAGGTCGGTCAAGGTGGTTGAAGGTCGACACCGGGGAGGTCTCGGACAGACCGTAGCCCTCCCCCACCGTGCAGCCGAAGCGCTTCTCGAAGGCGTACAGCACCTCGCCCGGCAAGGAGGCTCCGCCCGAGACGCACACCCTCAAGGCACCTGCCTCGGATCCGGTCGTAACCGGAGGCTGGTGCAGCAACGCGTTGTACATCGTGGGTACGGCGACGAAGATCGTCACACCCAGCTCGCTCAGCATGGCAAGGACCTCTGCCGGATCGAAGCGGGGCACAAGCACGAGACAGGCGCCCCGACGGATCCCCGCGTTCATGCTGCCCGTCTGGCCGAAGGCATGGAAGAGCGGCAAGCGGGCCATCATGACGTCGTCGTCGGTGATGTCGACGACATGGTCGGCCAACACCTCTGCGTTGCGGCCGAGATTGCCATGGGTCAAGGCCGCGCCCTTCGGCGTGCCGGTCGTGCCCGAGGTGTACAGGAGAGCGGCGAGATCGCCGTCGTCCCGGGGGCACGGCTCGGTGATCGGCGTCTGTTCGTCGGCCGGCACCCAGTCCGCACCGACCGCGTTCACCGGGGTGCCCGTCGCGGCCGCCGCCGCTGTCGCCTGCTGTGCGACGCCCTCGTACACGAACAGGCGCCTCGCCCCCGAGTCGACCAGACAGTGCTGGATCTCCTTCTCCTTGAGCAGCGGGTTCATAGGGACGACGACGCCGCCGGCGCGCAGGATGCCGTAGTAGAGCGCGACGAACGCCGGGACGTTGGGAAGCATCAGGCCCACCCGGTCGCCCGCCGTCAGCCCTTCCGCCTGGAGCGTTGCCGCGATACGGGACGCCGCCGCGTCCAACTCCGTGTACGGCACCACAGCTTCACCGAACCGGAGAGCGGGGTGATCGGGATGAAGCCGCGTCGTCGCCGACAGGTTCTCCGCGATGTTCGGCATGTGTCCTCCTGCTTGACAGCCCTGTGACGGACCTGCACCTGGTGCAGACGCACGCCCGCACGCGGGGGCGACCAGGGATGGGTGATGACACGTCCAGTCGCGGGACATACCGCGCGACTTCACATACGTGTATGCGCAACATAGCAGTCGGTCAGATGACTGATGACGGGGCGACGGATGCGGGGAAACCTGTTCCTGGCTTCCGGCTTCCGGCTTCCGGCTTCCGGCTTCCGGCTTCCGGGGCGAAGTTGTCGAGCCGGCACAGATGAGACATAGAAGAGACAGAGGGCAAGAGATGACCACATGGGCCGTTGAGCGCTTCGGCGCCGTTGCTGTCCTTACGTTCTCCAGGGCACCGGAGAACCTCATGGACTTCCGTTCCATGATTGAACTCGGTGATCTGCTGGAGGACATCGCCCTGCAGTCAAAGCAGGTCAGAGTCGTCATGCTGGCCGGCGGGCTGGACGACAAGTTCATCGACCACGCCGAGCTCTCCGACCTGGCTCGCGCCGGTGCCGGGCAAGCCAGCAGGGAGGAACTCGCCTCCTGGTCACGTGTGTTGGCCCTGCTGGAGGACATCCCTCAGCCGACCGTCGCGGCCATCGACGGGCTCGCCTCCGGCGGCGGCAACGAGATCGCGTTGGCCTGTACCCTGCGGGTCGCTTCCTCCCGCGCTCGCTTCCAGCAGCCGGAGATCACCGGCGGTTTCATCCCCGGCGGCGGAGGCAGCGTGCGGCTTCCCCGGCTGGTGGGCCCCGGCCACTCGGCCGAGGTGATCCTCACCGGCAGGCCCTTCTCCGCCGATGAAGCGCTCGCCATGCGCTGGGTCAATACCGTCCTACCGGCCGAGGACTTCCTGCAAGCGGCGTTGCGCTGGGTCGAGGACATCGCGAAGAATGCGGGGCCCGCGTTGTACGCGGCCAAGGAGTCGATCGTGACCGGATCGAGGCTGCCGTTCCCGGAAGCGGTCGCCACGGAACGGCGCCTGTTCGCCGGGCTCACATCCGGGCTCGCGGTCAGTGAGCATTCGTCGGGCCCCGCCGACGCGTAGTCGGTGGTCTTCCGTCTCCAGCCGGACCTCGTCCCGAAAGGGACGACATGCTTCCCCCACGGTCACCGCACGGTTCGGGGCCTGTCGCGGTGCCCCTACCCTGACGTGGCCGCGTCCGGCGGCTCGGGTCCTGAGCGCTCGGGCCTTTCACAGCGGAAGAGTTGATCAGTGTGGCTGCAACCAGTGACCGTGCCCGTACACAGGCCGACGATGTGCGGGCGGCGTACCGCCATTGTCAGGAAGTAACACGTACGCAAGCGAAGAACTTCAGTTACGGTGTCCGGCTGTTGCCGGGCCCCAAGCGGCGGGCCATGTCCGCGATCTACGCCCTGGCGCGCCGCGTGGACGACATAGGCGACGGCGAGCTGGGCACGGAGCGCAAGGCAGAGTTGCTTGCGCGAGTCAGTTCGATGGTGGACGGGTTGGTGTCGGGACATCCGGACGCCGTGCACCCGGACGCCGAGGACGCACGGGACCCGGTACGCATAGCGCTCGCGGATGCGGCTCAGCGCTTTCCGATCCCGCTCGAAGCGTTCCACGAACTGATCGCCGGCGTCACCATGGACATCGAGCAGACGGACTACAAGAACTTCGGCGACCTGCTCGTCTACTGTCGCCGCGTGGCCGGCTCCGTCGGCAGGCTGTCGCTCGGTGTCTTCGGCTGTACGGACGTCGAGCGGGGAATGGAATACGCCGACACATTGGGATTGGCCTTGCAGGTCACCAATATTCTCCGTGATGTCTGCGAGGACGCCGCCATGGGCAGGCGCTACCTTCCGAGTGAGGACGTCGAACGCTTCGCATGCGAAGACGCGCAGTTAGCCACGTACTCCGTCCCCGCCGACGCGGACTTCGAGGGTCTCATCAGGTACGAGGCGGGGAGGGCCCGGGCTCTGTTCGAGGAGGGCTTTCGCCTGTTGCCCCTGCTCGACCGTCGCAGCCAGGCGTGCGTCGGCGCCATGGCGGGCATCTACCGGCGACTGCTCGACGTCATTGAGAGCGAGCCCGGAGCGGTACTGGCCGGTCGGGTTTCCCTGACGACGAGGGAGAAGTCAGGTCTGGCACTTGCGGCGCTGCTGGGCCGCGTTCGCTGAACCAATTTCCCTCCCGCGGAGCGATTTCCCCTCCGTGAACCAACTCGCCCTCGTGTCGCGGCCCTCCCCCACCGCCGTCGAGCGGTGAGGAAGGCCCCAAGTAGCGATCCATACAACCTCGTTGAACCGCAAAGCTTCTACGCCGACGTAGTGATGTGACAGCGGATCTGGATGCCGTGGACGATTTCGGTCGCTCCGATGACGACCAGCCAGATGCCCGCCACGATGGCCAGGGTCGCGACGGAGGAGAACGGCCAGATGACGACAGTCAGCCCGGCCAGAGTGGTGAGGACACCGAGCAGTCCGCTCCAGACACTTGTCGGACGGGCCGGTCCCGACACCGCCGTGACGGTCATCGAGATACCGCTCAGCAGCCAGCCGAAGCCGATCCAGACGGCAAGCAGCAGAAGTGACTGTGCCACGCTCCGGAAGGCCATGAGTCCGAGCAGCACGCTCAGGCTTCCGCTGAGCACCAACAGAGCCCGCGAGCCTCCGGGGGCATGCGGTCCGAACGCGCCTACGAGCTGCGTCACGCCGTAGGCAAGCAGGTAGACGCCGAAAAGAACGCCGACGACTGCCAGGGTGGCGCCCGGCCACACCAAGGTCACCAACCCGATTGCGGCGGCGACCACTCCACCCGCGACCATCACTTTCCAGGCCGCGGATCCCAGCAGATCCACCACCTTCGACTCGTTCCACTGACCGGGTCCACCAGGTGCTTCGTTCGCGATGACCATGACGTCCGCGACTCCTCTCGTATGGGGAGCTCCAGCATCATGGCAATGGTCTCCGTTGCCATTGGTCATCCGACCTACGTGCGCACGCCGATGACCGAGCTTTGAGGAAGCGCACGTGGGAACCACTCTGCCGATCGGCCTTGGCGAGCGGGCCGAGATCGAGGCCTACGCGGACTTCGTCACCGGTGCGCCGATGTCCGTCCGGGAGTCGCTGGGCGCCGGCTCCCGTCGATTCGGCTCAGCCCTTGCGGTGGCCGTTCGTGACGACCTCAGCCGCTTCTTCGGCCGGGCCCACCGGTTTGTTGCCCAACGTGTGCCGTTCGCCCTGCACTGCCGATCCGGCTGGTCCGGCACCGGCCGGATCCGCTGACATTGGGCTCACCATTGTCGCCGTGGAAAGCCGGACAGCCATTGGCCTCCGTCGGCCGACTGCCGCGGAGTGGCAGCGACCGGGCCTACCGCCTCCGGCGGAGCGCGACGGTCACTGGGGCGGCGTCATCCGTACACCCTGCTCGCGGGTGAGCAGGTACTGCAAGGGAGCGTCGGCGTGCGGCCCCTCGTGGGCGCTCAGCAGGCCCGCATGCCGTCCCAGCTCCTCGGCGCTGAACCAGTGCGGACTGTCGGCGCCGATCGCCGCCCGCGGACGGGTACGGATCGCACCGATGACCAATTCGTAGACCCTCGGCCCTCCCCCGCCCAGCTCAGCGGTGAGAGAGCGCACAAGGGACTTCTTCGCCGCATTGGTGGCACCGACCAGCGCGGCGAACGGGTAAGGGATCTCGGCGCTGAATCCACTGAGGTGCACCAGCGCCCCACTCCTGGAAAGCAGCGGGGTCAGCGTGCGCAGCGCATGGAAGTGGCTGGTCAGGTTGGCCGCGATCATTCGCTGCCATTCCTCGGTCGTTGTGTCCAGGATGGCCGTACGCTTCGGGCTCCCCCAGTCGCCGATCGTGATCACCACTCCGTCGAATTCCCCGAAGGCCGACAGCCGCTCGCGCACGCTCGCGGTGTCCGCGGCTCCGACGTCCACCACCTGGGTGTCGAGGGTGCCCGGTCCGCTTCCTTCCACGTAGGCGGCCAGACGGGCCAGCCGCTCCTCGTCCCGGCCGGTGGCCACCACCCTCGCGCCCTGCAGAAGCAGATCCCGCGTCATGCCCTCGCCGATTCCGCCGGTGGCGCCCGCCACCAGTACGGTGCGGCCCGACAGACTGTGCTCAGTACGTATGTCACTCATGGGCAGAATCCTTCGGGCACGGCCCGATTTCTGCCGTCCGAGCATCCGAAAACTGCCCCATGGGCCCGCGGTCATGCCCCATGGATACGTAGGGGGGCGCCGAGCGCGGCGAGCGAGAGCGCAGCACCGGGCCGCCCTGATGGTCCCGTGAGACCCACAGGAGACGGTCCACGCCTCCTCATTCCTTGCGGGCAAGACAGGTTTGACAAGCTGAAAATGACCGACCATATTGAAATGGCCGCGCCGACCCGGGCGGCTCGTCGACGGGTACTGGGGGGTCGGTTGTGCCGTGCTCAGACACCACATCGTGCCCGCCTGCGGGAACTGGCTCGTTCGCCGGCAGAGCCCTCGCCCATCTCCTCCACCTGGCGATCCGGACGCCGATGTGAGCGGTGCGAGGAGCGCCGCCGACGCGTGAACGCGTCATCCACCGGTGATCGGCCCGAGGACAGAAAAGGTAGGGGGCATGGTGCGTGAACCCACGGATCCCGAACCTTCCGAGAAGGCCGTCGGACGCGAATCGGAGCTCGCACGCATTGCCCAGATCGTCTTCTCCGAGCCCTCCGACGACGCGAGCACTCTCGTTCTCGTAGGAGAACCCGGTTCAGGCAAGAGCACGTTGCTCAAGGCTGCCACGGTGGAGGCGAATCGTCGCGGGTTCGACGTGCTGAGCTGCGCCGGCAACCGGGAGGAGCTGACGCTCGAGTACGGCGCCCTGCATCAGCTCTTGAAACCCGTGCTGCACCAGCTTCCCGACGTGCCGCTTCCGCAACGCTCGGCCCTGTCGCGAGCCTTCGGCGTGCACCCATCCGATGTCCAGCCCGCCGACGGCGGACAGGACCGGTTTCTCGTCGGACTCGCGGCCTTGAACCTGCTGCTCATGTGTGCGCGCCGCAAGCCGCTGACGGTTGTCGTCGACGACCTGCAATGGCTCGACGCCTGCTCCCTGGAGACGCTGCTCTTCGTCGCTCGACGTATCTCGGACGAGCCGGTGGGACTCCTGGCCGCCGTACGTGACGACAGTACGGGTGCATCGATGTGGTCCGAATTCGAGCGGCTGACGGTGGGACCGTTGCCGGACGAGGCGGCCGGGCACCTGCTGGACACGCAACCGGTGATTCCACGGGGTTGGGTGCGTGGCCAAGTGCTGCGGTTGGCGGAGGGCAACCCCTTGGCGTTGGTGGAGTTGGCGCGCAGTGCGTCGAAGATCGGCACCTCGACGTCGGAGGGCAGCATAGGAGTCGCGGCTTCGTTGCTGACCCGGCTGGGAAACACGCCGGCGGAGCGTTTGACCGCGCTTCCGAAGGCGACGCGGCGGATGCTGCTGATCATGGCTGTGGCGGAAGCGCCCGATACCGGCGCGGCGATGTCGGCGGCCTCGGCGTCCGAACCCGACGGAGGCATCGAGGCGTGGTCCGCGGCGGAGGAAGCGGAGCTGGTGCGACTGGTCGGCGGGCAGGTGCGGTTCCGTCACCCGTTGATGCGCTCGGTGGTGTACGGGGCTGCGTCGTTCGCGGAGCGTCGTGAGGCGCACCTGCTGCTGGCGGAGAACTCGGCGGGTGATCCGGACCGGCGGGCCTGGCATCTCGCCGCAGCGTCCTGGGCGCCGGACGAGTCGGTCGCGGGCGCGTTGGTCGAGACCGCGGACCGGGCGCGTCGGCGTGGCGGGTACTGGGGGGCGGCCGCCGCGTTGGAGCGCGCGGGGCAGTTGAGCGAGGACGGATGGCTGCGGGCCCGCCGGTGGTTGGACGCGTGCGAGCTCGCGATGCGTGCGGGTGAGCCATGGTGGGTGGAGTCACTGGCAGTGAAGGTGGCGACGACGACCGATGACGCGGCGATGCTGATGGAGGCGGTGCAGCGCAGGGGGTGGGCGCTGTCGGTGACCGGTCGACACGAAGCGGCGTTGTCCGAGCTGCTTCCCTTGGCCATGGACACCGTTGACACCGCACCGACGACGGCTCTGGACGCCGTGGTCCGTGGAGCGGTCGTCGTGTACAGCGGCGGCGACGAGGTTTTTCGTCGGCTCGCCGTGGAACTGCTGTCGCGGATACCCGGTGACGCGGGCAGCCTTTGCGAGCATGTCTGGGCACGTGCGTGCTGTGATCCTTTCGGGGACCGTCGGAGCCTGATGGAGTTGCTGGACCGTGCGGCAACCGAGGTGGACGGGGAACCGTACGGGATAAAGCTGTTGGGGGGCGCGGCCTGGGTCCTGGACGAGACGGCATCGGCCGTGCGGTGGCTCGGCTCCGCGCTGGAGCATCTCCGCTCGGTGACGGCCATGGGGTCCGACGTCGTACTGGAACAGTTGCTGGCGTTGGCGCAGTTCGATGCCGGCGCGTGGGACGCAGCGCGGTCGTCCGCCCAGAACGCACGGCGGGTGGCGGCGGAGAACAACCTCGAGACGGTGGAATGGGCGGCGCTGTACGTCGATGCGACGGTCTCGGCCTTGCGAGGTGACACGGACAGGGCTCGGGGTGCGATCGAGCGGGCAGTCGCGGGGACGGATGTGTCGGAGCGCCGTGCGCTGGGAGTACGTGCGGCCATGGTGCGCGCGGCGGTGGCGGCCGTCGAGGGCGATCACTCGATGGAGTTCGAGTTGCTGCGGGAGCTTTTCACCGCCGGCCCCGATCCGCGGCCTGTGCATTATCACCGCTCCTTCTACGGCGTGGGGGATCTTGCTGCCGCCGCTGTCCGGGCGGGGCGGCAGTCGGAGGCGGCGGCGGTCGTGGACTCGGTGGAGCGACAGTTGGGCGAGGGAATGTCACCGCGTCTGCGGCTGATCGTGGGGCGCGCGCGGGCCTTGTTGTGTGAGGGGGAGGAGGCGGAGGCGCTGTTCCGCGCGGTGGTGGAGGACCCGCGTGCCGAGCAGTGGCCCTTCGAACGGGCGGTCACCGCAATGGAGTTCGGGGAGTGGCTGCGTCGCAGACGCCGGATGGGTGACGCGCGCGGTGAACTCGCGCGCGCGCTGACCGTGTTCGAGCGCTTGGAGGCACGTCCGTGGGTGGAGCGGACGGTGGGGGAACTGCGCGCCTGCCGGGCACCTGTGCGGGGCGCGGAGCAGGGGCCGCAGGCGGCGGAGCGTCTGACACCGCAGCAGTTGCAGATCGCGCGGCTGGCGGCGACGGGCCTCACCAATCGGCAGATCGGCGAGCGGCTGTTCCTGTCCGCCCGAACCGTCGGTTTCCATCTGTACCAGGTGTTCCCGAAGCTGGGGATCAGCAGCCGGGGCCAACTCCGTGACGCCCTCGACCGCGACTGAAAGGCTCCGGGACGAAGGTGCCGGGGCGAAACTGAGCACAGCCAGGCGACACGCCACCGTCTGATGAGTCATTTGACTGCGGGACCTTTCCGAGCGCCCCCGACGGGCCGGCCGGCCATCAAGGGCCCGGATGCCGCGCCCGGGCAACCTGGCGGGTGAAGACGACCTACGGAGCGCACGCGCAGGCCCCCGAGAGGGGTCCGGTAACGGGGGGGGAGGAGCGTGTACGCCGACTCTGTCTTCCCCTCGTATCGCGTGCAGCGGTCGAAAAAGTAAGTCGTTAGACGGATTCGCGGGTGTACGCCTCCGGGGCATGGTGAGTCCATCCCCCGGCGCGTCCGCGCCGCGCAGTGTCTTTCGAAGGGGAAGCCATGTCTTTCATCACGGTCGGTCAGGAAAACTCCACCGACATCGACCTGTACTACGAGGACCACGGCACCGGCCGGCCCGTCGTCCGACATCGTGCGTGCCAGTCGCAGGGCGCTGAACGGAGAATCGCCACTGCCTCCCACGCTGGTGCGCACGCTCATCGAACGCCTGCGCTCCCAGCCAGGGCAGCAGCCCGGCTCCGCCGAGCTGTCCACGCGAGAGTTGGACGTGCTGCGGCTGCTGGCTGAAGGGTTGAGCACGGCGGAGGTCGCCGGAAGTCTCAACTACTCCGAACGCGCCATCAGGAACGTGCTGCACGACATGATCACACGGCTGCGTCTGCGCAACCGGACGCACGCGGTGGCGTACGCCATCCGCAACGGCGCTGTGACGCCTACCGCCGACACACTCCGGCGCCGCCTCGCATGTCTGCGTCGCCGGCAGATGTACCCGTTCGTGCAGAGTGAATGCCCACGCGTACAGGTGTACGTCGTACAGGGCACACCGGACAGGCAAACCGTGGCCCGGCGTCGCATCCTTCGAGCATGGCAACCTCTTTTCCCGAGATCGGTGACCGTCCGGACGATCTCGCCCTCGCCGCCGAAGTGCGGCTGACAGACGGACAATTGGCCCGGGCCGCGCACTACGCGAGCCGCGAAGACGTCCGAGCAGGCCAGGTTCTCTACCGGGTCGAGGACGACTCGGTAGACCTCTTCCTGTGTGAGACAGCGACGCTGGAAGCGACCATCCCCTCGTCCGAGTGCGGTGACGGACACCTGTTCATGACCCACGGCCCCGGCCAGTTCGCCGGCGAACTCAATCTGCTCACGGGACAGCGACGCGGCCTGACCGTACAGGTCACCGTCGGCGGCACGGTCCTCCGGGTGCCACCGGAAGCCTTCCGCAGGCTCATGGCCGAGGAGACGGAACTGTCGGACCTGCTCCTGCGCGCCGTCCTCGCCCGGCGACGGCTGCTGCGTCAGGCGACGGAGCAGAGCTTGCGCATCGTCGGCGACGCCGGGTCGGCCGCGGGCATGGCCATGCGCATCTTCCTGGACCGCCAGGGTGTACCGCACCAATGGCTCGACAGTGACTCCCCGCAGGGGACGGACATACTCCGCTCGGCCGGGCTGACCCAGGACGACCTGCCCGCAGCGCTGACGTCACATCAGGTGACGCCAACGGTGACGCCGGGCGTCCTCAGCCAGCAGCTCAACCTCACTTACCGCCGCACGGGACGCGGCTCGGCCGACCTCACCGTCGTGGGCGCCGGTCCGGCGGGGCTGGCGGCGGCGGTGTACGGCGCTTCCGAAGGGCTGGAGACGGTACTGCTTGACGGGGTGGCCGTGGGTGGTCAGGCCGCCACCAGCGCACGTATCGAGAACTACCTCGGCTTCCCCTTCGGGCTCAGCGGCACCGACCTGACCACGCGTGCCGCCGTGCAGGCCCTGAAGTTCGGCGTGCACCTGGCCAGCCCGTGCGGCGTCACCGGGCTCAGCAGGCAGGGTGGCGACCACGTCGTGACCCTGATGGACGGGACGCGCATCAACACCAGGGCGGTGATCATCGCCACCGGCGCGGAGTACCGGGCGCTCCCCCTCGACGGCTGGACAGAACTGACCGGATGCGGCATCTACTACGCGGCCACCGACCTGGAGGCCCAGGCGGTGGCGGGACGGCCGGTCGCCGTGGTCGGCGGCGCCAACTCGGCCGGGCAGGCCGCACTGCACCTGGCCCGCTACGCCTCCGAGGTCACGCTGGTGGTGCGGGGACCCGATCTCGGCGTCCGCATGTCCGCGTACCTCGTCGAACGCATCATGAACGATCCGCGGATCACCGTACTGACTGGTGCCCAGGTGACCACGCTGCACGGTCGGCCCCACCTCGAAGGAATCTCGCTCGCCACACGTGCCGAAGGCACCGAGGAACGACGCCTCGACTGCGCGGGCCTGTTCTGTTTTATCGGTGCCCGGCCGGCGACGTCCTGGCTGAGCGGGGTTCTTCTGGACACGGACGGGTTCGTGCCCACGGACCGCCAGTTGTCGCCGGAGGAACTCGGACTGCACTGGCGGGAGTTGGGACGTGAGCCGCTGCCGTACGAAACGAGCGTCCCCGGTGTGTTCGCCGCAGGTGACGTGCGACTGGCGTCGATGAAGCGCGTTGCCGCCGCGGTCGGTGACGGTGCGAGCGCGGTGCGCTCGGTCCACCAGTACCTCGCGACGCTCTGAGCCCGGCCAGGGCCTTGACCAACGTGTGCCGCTGAACAACGTGCGGTGCGCCACGATGAAACGAGTTTGGAGGAAGAAGCAACTGCGCGACGAGGACTGAACCGCCCCGGTTCGAATGGAGACTCGATTTCATGAAAGGATCGAGTCATGGCACGACCTTCCCGTTACCCGCTTGAGCTCCGCCGTCGTGC
>NZ_JBIAHG010000037.1:0-70760 GCF_042870385.1 Streptomyces sp. NPDC006602
CGGTTACATTCCGAACCCGGAAGCTAAGCCTTACAGCGCCGATGGTACTGCAGGGGGGACCCTGTGGGAGAGTAGGACGCCGCCGAACAAATTTTCAAAGGGTTGGATCCTGAACTTCGGTTCGGGGTCCAACCCTTTTTTGTTGTGCGTTACTTGACGTTCACGTCGCGCAACCACGATCGCTGACATGGGTACTGCTGCAATGCTCAGGGCCGCCGGTGTCCGAGTCGGTGACGAGGTTGTCGTGCCGGCCTTCGGGGACGCGGACGTCGCCGAGGCCGTGGTCCTGGCCGGGGCGCTTCCGGTGTTCGCCGACATAGACCCGGTGACGTACTGCCTCGACGCGTCAGCTGTCGAGGCGGCCATAACTCCGCGGACGGCGGCCGTCGTTGTCGTACATCGCTTTGGCCGGCCGGCCGACATGGTGCGGTTGCTCGGGGTGGGGGAACGGCACGGCTTGCTCGTGCTCCAGGAGGGGGAGCCCGAGGCGCCGTACGACGACATCGCCCAGCGGCGGCAGCGGGCCGGCTATCTCGATGCGAAGTTGAGGGGTGTGCGAACGCCTGAGCGCGGTGACGGGCACACCTATCAGCAGTACGTCGTGCGGGTGCCGGGGAACGGGCGGCCGGATCGGGACGCCTTTGCGCGGGCCGTGCGGGGCAGGGGTGTCGAGTGCTGGGTGCCGGTGAAGACGCCTGTGCATCGGTTGCCCGAATACCGTCGGTGTGTGTCTTTGCCGGAGACCGAGCGGGCCGCCGACGAGACGCTCGCTCTGCCCGTCGATGCGGCGTTGACCAAGCGGGACATGCAGCGGATCGTGGGCGCGTGCAATGCCCTGGGAGGACTGCTCCAGCCGGCCTTCTGAGGGTCCGTGAGCTGGTTGGGGTACGGGTCCGTTCGGGGTATGATCTATTTCGTCGCCGCGGGGAAACCCCCGAAAATGTGACTGGCCCCTATAGCTCAGTCGGTAGAGCGTCTCCATGGTAAGGAGAAGGTCAACGGTTCGATTCCGTTTGGGGGCTCCAGAAGAAAAGGCCCTCGCCCTTCCGGGCGGGGGCCTTTCCGCATGTCCTGTTCGGTTCTCTCAGTCCTTGTGGAGGCCCGGGACGCGCATTGCGAGAATCGCCATGTCGTCGGACGGAGCGTCCTGCGCGAAGCGTTCCACTGCGCGCATGATGCGGGCGGCGACCGCTCCTGCCGTGAGGCCTGTGCAGGTCGTGAGGACATCGGCGAGGCCGTCGTCGCCCAGCATGCGGGTGCCCTCACGGCGTTCCGTGACGCCGTCCGTGACGCAGAGGAGTACGTCGCCCGGGTCGAGGGTGACCGACTGCTCGTAGAGCTCCAGGTCCTCCATGACGCCGAGGAGCGGCTGGGGTTCGGCGGCCGGTTCGACCGTGCCGTCCTGGCGCAGGCGCAGCGGCAGGGGGTGGCCGGCGCAGACCACCTTCAACTGGGCGCTGCCGTCCTCCTGGGGCCACAACTCGCCGTAGAGGAGGGTCAGGAAGCGGCTGCGGGCGCCCTCGTCGAGGATCGCGGAGTTCAGGCGCTCCAGGACCGCGGGGCCGCTCAGGCCCTCGCGGGCCAGGAGCCGGAGGGCGTGGCGGGCCAGGCCCGTGACCGCCGCCGCGTTCGGGCCCGTGCCGCAGACGTCGCCGATGGCGAAGCCGTACGCGCCGTCGCGGATCGGGAAGAGGTCGTAGAAGTCGCCGCCGACTTCGTTGCCCTCGCCGGCCGCGCGGTAGATGACCTCGACCTCGACGCCGTCGATGTCGGGGAGTTCGGGCGGCAGAAGGCTGCGCTGGAGGGACTGGCTGATGGCGGTGCGCTCTGAGTAGAGGCGGGCGTTGTCGAGGGCGAGGGCGGCCCGGCGGGACAAGTCCTCGGCCAGTTCCAGGATTTCCTGGCGGAAGTGGTCGTCCGTGGGCTTGCCGAGGGTGAGCATGCCGATGACTCGGTTGCGGGCCACCAGGGGGAGGACCACGGTTTCGCCGCCGACGGCGGAAGCCGTGGCGAGGGTGGGGCCGATGCCCGACGTGACCTGGTGCGGCGGGCCGCCGCTCATGCCGAGGCTGCGCATGGAGCTGCGCAGGGCGGCCTGGTGGGCCGCTTCGCCGGGGGCCGACCAGATGCGGGCGCCGGGGGTGGGGACCGGGTCGGGCGGGGAGATCTTCGACAGCAGGGACTTGATGCCGTCGATCAGTTCCTCGTCCTCGTGCAGGACGTACGACAGATACGGCTCGGAGGCCTGGTCGGCGATCGTGTAGACCGCGCACCAGGTGGCCAGGGTGGGGACCGTCATCTGGGCCATCAGGGCCAGGGTCTGGTCGCGGTCCAGGGTGCCGGCGAGGAGGTCGGAGGCCTCGACGAGGAAGCTCAGGGAGCCTCGGCGCAGGCGTTCGAGTTCGCCGAGACGGGCGGACTCGACCGCCAACGCGATGCGGTCGGCGGCGAATTGGAGGCGCAGGGCCTCTTCGTTCGAGTATCTCCCGGGGGACTCGGCGGCGACGCCCAGTGAGCCGGTGAGGCGGCCCTCCACCTTCAGGGGGACCGTGACGACCGAGCGCATGCCGGTGCCGCTCAAGAGGGGCACGGCGCCCGGTACGGCCGTGAGGTCGTCGTGGACGGCCGGCATGCGGGCCGAGCCGTAGCGGCCGGGGCCCGCCTCCACGGGGACGCGGGCGAAGCGCTGGCGGGCGGAAGGCAGGCCGGTGGAGGCGCGGACCTCCAACTCCGTTTCGTCGTCGGTTGCGAGGAGAAGGAAGGCGGAGTCGCCGTCGAGCATGTCGCGGGCGCGTTCCACCGTGCGCTGGAGGAGGCCGTCCAGGTCGTCCGGGGCCGGGGAGCCGATGAACACCTCGAAGGGGTCGGCGCTCTGTCCGTCGGACGTGGAGGCGCTGTCGGCCGGGACGCGCAACGGGGACTGCAGGACGGCCCGTTCGTGGTCGCGGACCAGGAGGCAGACGGTGGAGGGCTCGCCGCCCGTGTCGCGGACGCGGAGGTGGGAGGCGTACACCGAGCTGACGCGGCCGTTGGCGGCCCTGATGCCGTAAGTGCCCTCCCAGCGCGAGAGTTGGAGGGCCTCCGCGATGCCGGTGCTGGTGCCCGGGGTGTGCGGCCAGGCGGCGAGGTCGGTCAGCGGTTTGCCGAGGACCTGTTCGACGGAGTAGCCGAAGAGTTCCTCGGCGTCCTCGTTCCACGACGTGAGGGCGCCCGTGCGGTCGATCTGGACCACGGCGACGCGGACGCGGCCGTCGGCGAGCGGGAGGAGGTCGGCGGGCAGCGCGGGGCCTGCGGCGCGGGTGCCCACCGGGCGTCCGGGGAGGTCGAGTTGGAACCAGACGTGCTTGTGGGTGGGCGTGTACTCCACGCCCCAGTGGCCGGCCAGCGCGGCGCAGAGCTGGAGGCCGCGGCCGCCCTCGCGGTCGGGGCTGCCCATGTCGACGGCCTGGCCCTGGAGGGGGATCTCGCGCTCCGGATACCGGTCGGCGACCTCGATCCGTACGCCTTCGTCGCTCCGTAGACACAGCACGTCCGCGGAGGTGCCGGCGTGCACCACGGCGTTGGTCACGAGTTCGCTGGTGAGGACCACCGCGTCGTCGATGATGTCGGCGAAGCCCCAGCCCTGGAGGGTGTCGCGGACGAAGGAGCGGGCGCTCGCGACCGATCGCCCGACGGGCTCGAAGCTGGCGGCCGCGCGAGCGGTGATCACAGAACTCCTCGACCGGTTGTCGACGTGCAGGGCTTCCTGGCCGCCAAGCTCGTGCCGCTGATGCGGCGGACGGCTGGTCGGCCGGGGGTCCGGGGGCTGTCCCCCAGGGATCAGTCCGGTGGTCATGTGTGCGGCCGCCCCTCCGATGCCCGCTCGTTCTTGTGCCACCGCCCAGGCCGGACGGACCGGCGCGGCTGGACAGCCGCATGCAAGGTTACTTACCTTCCGCGTCCATGCGGATGCCGGTCTGCAGTGTTTCCGTCCGGAGGGTGTGCGGACGATGTGCGAAGCTGCCGAACTGTTATGGCCTGGTTCAGCCAGGGTGAAACACTGGGCAAGCTTCTGGTGAAGGTACTGGCAGGCTGAGTGTGATGTGCACACGTTGGGCAGCAGCCCCGGGTGTGGCCCGGTACAGCGGGCATGGATACGCAGCAGTAAGCGACAGGCCGAGCAGTAATACCTGAGCACAGCAGTAACGGTCGACCCCTGCGGGAGGGACACAGTGGAGTCTGGCGCAGCGACGCGGGGCACTAAGACGCGCGCGAAAGGCGGACAGTCCCTGAGTAACCAGCGCAAACCGCGCAATGGGACCACCGCGGTGGATACGGCCGCCCTGAACAAGCTGTTGGCGGCACTCGTGTCGATGCGGGACGGGAACTTCCGCAAGCGGCTCACCGTGTCCGGCGACGGCGTGATGTCGGAGATCGCCGCGGTCTTCAACGAGGTGGCTGACCGGAATCTCCATTTGACGGGTGAATTGTCGCGCGTCCGGCGCATGGTGGGGCGCGAGGGAAAGCTCACAGAACGGCTGGAAACAGGCGCCTGTGAGGGCTCCTGGGCATCGGCCATCGATGCTTCGAACGCGCTGGTCGACGATCTCGTACGGCCTGTCGCCGAGGTCAGCCGGGTGCTGTCCGCGGTGGCCGAGGGCGATCTGTCGCCGCGTATGGAACTGCGGACCCAGGCGCCCGACGGGACCGGGCATCCGCTGCGCGGGGAGTTTCTGAAGGTCGGGCGGACCGTCAACAACCTGGTCGATCAGCTGTCGACGTTCACCGACGAGGTCACGCGGGTGGCCAGCGAGGTGGGCACCGAGGGCAAGCTGGGCGGCCAGGCCCGGGTGCGCGGTATGTCGGGTTCGTGGAAGGACCTGACCGAGTCCGTCAACACGATGGCGTATCGGCTGACGGCCCAGGTACGGGACATCGCGCTGGTGACGACGGCGGTTGCCAAGGGTGACTTGTCCCGGAAGGTCACGGTTCATGTCGCCGGCGAGATGCTGGAGCTCAAGAACACCGTCAACACGATGGTGGACCAGCTGTCGTCCTTCTCCTCCGAGGTGACGCGAGTCGCGCGCGAGGTGGGCGTTGAGGGCGAGCTGGGCGGTCAGGCGCAGGTGCCCGGCGTGGCCGGTGTGTGGAAGGACCTCACCGATTCGGTGAACCTGATGGCCGGCAACCTGACGGCTCAAGTGCGTGGCATCTCCCAGGTGACGACCGCGGTCGCCAGCGGTGACCTGTCGCAGAAGGTGACGGTCTCGGCGCGCGGCGAGGTGGCGCAGCTCGCGGACACGATCAACCAGATGACCGAGACGCTGCGGATCTTCGCGGACGAGGTCACGCGCGTGGCCAACGAGGTCGGTGCCGAGGGACAGCTCGGCGGGCAGGCGAACGTGCCGGGTGCGGCGGGGACGTGGAAGGACCTCACCGATTCGGTGAACACGGTCTTCCGGAACCTCACAACGCAGGTGCGGGACATCGCGGCCGTGACGACCGCCGTGGCCAACGGTGACCTCTCGCAGAAGGTCACCGTGGACGTGGCCGGCGAGATGCTGGAGCTGAAGAACACCGTAAACGGGATGGTGGACCAGCTGTCCGCGTTCGGTGCCGAGGTCACGCGCGTGGCGCGCGAGGTCGGGGTCGAGGGTGAGCTGGGCGGGCAGGCGCAGGTGCCCGGGGCCGCCGGTACGTGGAAGGACCTGACCGACTCCGTCAACACCGCGTTCCGGAACCTCACCGGACAGGTGAGGAACATCGCCCAGGTGACGACGGCCGTGGCCAACGGTGACCTGTCCCAGAAGGTCACCGTGGACGTCTCCGGCGAGATGCTCCAGCTGAAGAACACCGTGAACACGATGGTCGACCAGCTGTCCGCCTTCGCCGACCAGGTGACGCGGATGGCCCGGGACGTGGGCACCGAGGGACGGCTGGGCGGTCAGGCCGTGGTGCCGGGGGTGTCCGGTACGTGGAAGGAGCTCACCGACTCCGTCAACTTCATGGGCGGCAACCTCACCTCGCAGGTGCGGCAGATCGCCCAGGTGACGACCGCGGTGGCCCGGGGTGACCTGTCGCAGAAGATCGACGTCGACGCGCGCGGCGAGATCCTGGAGCTGAAGAACACCATCAACACGATGGTCGACCAGCTGTCCGCCTTCGCGGACCAGGTGACGCGGGTCGCCCGCGAGGTGGGTACCGAGGGCCGCCTCGGCGGGCAGGCGCAGGTGCCCGGCGTCGCCGGTGTGTGGCGTGACCTGACCGACTCCGTGAACGGCATGGCGGGCAACCTCACCGCCCAGGTGCGCAACATCGCGCAGGTCGCCACGGCGGTGGCCCGCGGTGACCTCTCCCAGAAGATCACCGTGGACGCGCGCGGCGAGATCCTGGAGCTGAAGAACACCCTGAACACGATGGTCGACCAGCTGTCGTCGTTCGCCGAGGAGGTCACGCGTGTGGCCCGCGAGGTGGGTACGGAGGGCATTCTCGGCGGCCAGGCCGAGGTGCAGGGTGTCTCCGGGACCTGGAAGGACCTCACGCAGTCCGTGAACTTCATGGCGAACAACCTGACCATCCAGGTGCGTCAGATCGCCGAGGTCACGACCGCTGTCGCCAAGGGCGACCTGTCGAAGAAGATCACCGTGGACGCGAAGGGCGAGATCCTTGAGCTCGTCAGCACCGTCAACACGATGGTCGACCAGCTGTCGTCCTTCGCCGAGCAGGTGACCCGGGTGGCCCGTGAGGTGGGCACCGAGGGCATCCTGGGCGGCCAGGCCCATGTGCCGGGCGTCGTGGGCATCTGGAAGGACCTGAGCGACAACGTCAACCTGATGGCCAACAACCTGACCGTGCAGGTGCGCAACATCTCCCAGGTCGCGTCGGCGGTCGCCAACGGTGACCTGACGCGGACGGTGACGATCGAGGCGCGCGGCGAGGTCGCGCAGCTCGCGGACACCTTCAACACCATGGTGAAGACGCTGAGTTCGTTCGCCGACCAGGTCACCAAGGTGGCCCGCGAGGTGGGCACGGACGGGATCCTGGGCGGGCAGGCGCGGGTGCCGGGTGTGGCCGGTACCTGGAAGGACCTCACCGAGTCGGTGAATCAGATGGCGTCCAACCTGACCGGTCAGGTGCGGAACATCGCCATGGTGACCACGGCCATCGCCAAGGGTGACCTGACCAAGAAGATCGACATTGACGCGCGCGGCGAGATCCTCGAGCTCAAGACGACGATCAACACCATGGTCGACCAGCTGTCGTCCTTCGCCGAGGAGGTCACCCGAGTCGCCCGTGAGGTGGGTACGGAGGGCCAGCTGGGCGGTCAGGCACGCGTGCGTGACGTCGACGGAACCTGGCGCGACCTCACCGAGTCGGTGAACGAGATGGCCGGGAACCTGACCCGGCAGGTGCGTGCCATCGCGCGCGTGGCTACCGCGGTGACCCGTGGTGACCTGAACCTGAAGATCGACGTGGACGCCTCCGGCGAGATCCAGGAACTCCAGGACTACATCAACAAGATGATCGCCAACCTGCGCGACACCACGATCGCCAACAAGGAGCAGGACTGGCTCAAGGGCAACCTCGCCCGTATTTCCGCGCTGATGCAGGGCCGCCGGGACCTGGCCGACGTGGCCTCGCTGATCATGAGCGAGCTGACGCCGGTCGTGACCGCGCAGCACGGCGCGTTCTTCGTCGCGATGCCGCTCCTGGACGGCAAGGACCTGAGCGCCGAGGCGGAGGACCAGTACGAGCTGCGGATGCTCGGGTCGTACGGCTACTCGATGGGCTCCATGCCGACGTCCTTCAGGCCGGGTGAGGCGCTGATCGGGACGGCCGCCGAGGAGAAGCGCACGATCCTCGTGGAGAACGCGCCCAGCGGCTATCTGAAGATCTCCTCCGGGCTCGGAGAGGCGCCGCCCGCGCAAGTGATCGTCCTCCCGGTGCTGTTCGAGGGCAAGGTGCTCGGTGTCATCGAGCTGGCCTCCTTCACTCCCTTTACGCAGATCCAGAAGGACTTCCTCAACCAGATCGCCGAGATGATCGCGACCAGCGTCAACACCATCTCCGTCAACACCAAGACGGAGGTGCTGCTGAAGCAGTCTCAGGAGCTGACCGAGCAGCTGCGCGAGAGGTCGGCCGAGTTGGAGAACCGGCAGAAGGCCCTCCAGGCCTCCAACGCCGAACTCGAGGAGAAGGCGGAGCTGCTGGCTCAGCAGAACCGCGACATCGAGGTGAAGAACACCGAGATCGAGGAGGCGCGGCAGGTCCTGGAGGAGCGCGCCGAGCAGCTCGCCGTGTCGATGCGCTACAAGAGCGAGTTCCTCGCCAACATGTCGCACGAGCTGCGTACGCCGCTCAACTCGCTGCTGATCCTCGCCAAGTTGCTCGCCGACAACGCGGAGGGCAACCTCTCCCCGAAGCAGGTCGAGTTCGCCGAGACGATCCACGGGGCCGGCTCCGACCTGCTCCAGCTGATCAACGACATCCTCGACCTGTCGAAGGTCGAGGCGGGCAAGATGGACGTCTCCCCGACGCGCATCGCCCTCGTCCAGCTCGTGGACTACGTGGAGGCCACCTTCCGGCCGCTGACCGCAGAGAAGGGCCTGGACCTGTCGGTGCGGGTGTCGCCGGAGCTGCCGGCCACGCTGCACACCGACGAACAGCGGCTCCTTCAGGTGCTGCGCAACCTGCTGTCCAATGCGGTGAAGTTCACCGACTCCGGGGCCGTCGAGCTGGTCATCCGGCCCGCCGGCCGGGATGTGCCGATGGCGATCCGGGAGCAGCTGCTGGAGACCGGTTCGCTGCGTGATCCGGACGGGGACCTGATCGCGTTCTCCGTGACGGACACGGGGATCGGGATCGCGGCCAGCAAGATGCGGGTGATCTTCGAGGCTTTCAAGCAGGCGGACGGTACGACGAGTCGCAAGTACGGCGGTACGGGCCTCGGGCTGTCGATCTCCCGGGAGATCGCGCAGTTGCTGGGCGGTGAGATCTACGCACAGAGCGAGCCGGGGCGCGGATCGACCTTCACGCTGTATTTGCCGCTGTACCCGAGCGAACTGCCGCCCCAGGGCTATCAGCAGCTCGCGCCGCCCGCCCTCGAGGCCGGTGACCTGGTGGCGTCCACCTCGGGGCGGCACGAGCCGACCGAGTTGTCCGAGGTGGAGATCGAGACGCCGGCCGAGGTGAGGTCGTACCGGGAGACGCAGAACGGTGCCGCGGCGCTCTTCAGGCGCCGCCGGCGGCCGATTCCGGAGATCGAGCAGCGTCTCGCGCAGCAGGAGCAGTGGCCGGTGGCGGCGGAGCAGCAGGCGGCGCCGAAGTCGCGCCGGGGTATCCGGTTCGGCGGGGAGAAGGTGCTGATCGTCGACGACGACATCCGCAACGTCTTCGCGCTGACCAGCGTCCTCGAACAACACGGACTGTCCGTGCTGTACGCCGAGAACGGGCGTGAGGGCATCGAGGTACTGGAACAGCACGACGACGTGGCGGTCGTCCTGATGGACATCATGATGCCCGAGATGGACGGTTATGCGACGACCACGGCGATCCGCAGGATGCCGCAGTTCGCCGGGTTGCCGATCATCGCGCTGACCGCGAAGGCGATGAAGGGCGACCGGGAGAAGGCGATCGAGTCGGGTGCCTCCGACTACGTGACCAAGCCGGTCGACCCCGATCACCTGCTGACGGTGATGGACCAGTGGATGCGTGGCGAGTGACGGGACCGGTCGGGCTTTGCGTGGGCTTCGTGCGGATGTGGCGGGAACCTGCGGCGGGTACCCGGAGTTGCTGACTCTGGGTGGCCGAAGCCGTGTAGAAGTACGGGATTCGGGGAACCTTCTGGTCTCCCGCCGCGTTTCTGCTACGAGCACAGTGACATCACGGTGACAGGGTGTGGCGACGGGCGGGGTGCGGCTACGATGACCGGCACAAGGACGGGCGGCGCAAGGGAGTCGTCCCCTGGGGCGGCGCCGGTCGGCGTCACCCCAAGTCCTACGGACAGGGGAGGCCCCACGCCGGGGCGAGGAGGGCGGGCCATGGTGCAGAAGGCCAAGATCCTCCTGGTCGATGACCGGCCGGAGAATCTGCTGGCGCTGGAGGCCATCCTCTCTGCGCTCGATCAGACACTGGTGCGGGCATCGTCCGGGGAGGAAGCGCTCAAAGCACTGCTCACGGACGACTTCGCGGTCATTCTGCTGGACGTTCAGATGCCGGGAATGGACGGCTTCGAGACAGCCGCGCACATCAAGCGGCGAGAACGGACCCGGGACATCCCGATCATCTTCCTCACCGCGATCAACCACGGACCGCACCACACGTTCCGCGGCTACGCGGCGGGCGCGGTCGACTACATCTCCAAGCCGTTCGACCCCTGGGTGCTGCGCGCCAAGGTCTCCGTCTTCGTCGAGCTGTATATGAAGAACTGCCAGCTGAGGGAGCAGGCAGCTCTGCTGCGGCTCCAGTTGGAGGGCGGCGGCAAGGTGGCCGCCGGGGACGCGAAGGAGCCGGCGGGGTTGCTCGCCGAGCTGTCGGCGCGGCTGGCGGCGGTGGAGGAGCAGGCCGAGGCGCTGTCGAAGCAGCTGGACGACGAGTCCGCGGATGCGGCGGCGGTGGCCACGGCGGCTCATCTCGAACGCAAACTCACGGGATTGCGGCGGGCGCTGGACGCGCTGGAGCCGGGCACGGGCAGCTCTACCTCGGTGCCCTCACAGAACTGACGCGTGCCGCAGGCGTCGTTGCGCGTGAGCGTGCGTCAGTTGAGCGCCTTTTCCTGGGCGACACGAACGGGTGAAGCATCGGGCACACGTGTCCGTTGTCGTCTCCACCGGTAACCTCACACCTATGGCCTCACGTCCCTCCGCAGCCAAGAAGCCCGCCAAGAAGGCGGCCGCTCCCGCGAAGGGTCCTGCGAAGAAGGCCGCCGCGAAAAAGGCCCCCGCGAAAAAAGCGCCCGCCAAGAAGGCCGCGGCGAAGAAGGCCGCGCCGCCGAAGCCGGCGCCCAGCCCGACGGGGGGCATCTACCGGCTCGTGCGCGCGCTCTGGCTCGGGGTCGCGCACGCCGTCGGTGCGGTGTTCCGCGGCATAGGGCAGGGCGCGAAGAACCTCGACCCGGCCCACCGCAAGGACGGCGTCGCGCTGCTGCTGCTCGGCCTCGGTCTGATCGTGGCCGCCGGTACCTGGTCCAACCTGCGCGGTCCCGTCGGTGACCTCGTGGAGATGCTGGTGACCGGCGCCTTCGGCCGGCTCGATCTGCTGGTGCCGATACTGCTCGCGGTCATCGCCGTACGGTTCATCCGGCACCCCGAACAGCCCGAGGCCAACGGCCGCATCGTGATCGGCCTGTCCGCGCTCGTCATCGGAGTGCTCGGCCAGGTCCACATCGCCTGCGGCTCGCCCGCCCGCGGTGCGGGCATGCAGGCGATAAGGGACGCCGGCGGTCTCATCGGCTGGGGAGCGGCGACCCCGCTGACGTACGCCATGGGCGACGTCCTCGCCGTACCGCTGCTCGTGCTGCTGACGATCTTCGGGCTGCTCGTCGTCACGGCCACCCCTGTCAACGCCATCCCGCAACGGCTGCGGCTGCTCGGGGTGCGGCTCGGGATCGTGCACGACCCCGCCGAGGACGAGTTCGGGGAGGACGCCGAGCGCTACGACGACCAGTGGCGCGAGGCGCAGCCCGCGCGCCCCCGCCGACGCGGTCCTGCCCCCGCGGCGTACGACCCCGACGGAGCGGAGCAGGAGGCCCTCTCGCGGCGTCGTGGCCGTCCCCGGCGCTCCGCGGTGCCGCAGCCCGATCTGGACCGCCCCATGGACGCCGTGGACGTCGCAGCGGCCGCCGCCGCGGCCCTCGACGGTGCGGTGCTGCACGGCATGCCGCCCTCGCCGATCGTTGCCGACCTCACCCAGGGCGTGAGCGTGGGGGAGCGCGAGGAGGCGACCCCTGCTCCCACCCCGGTCCCGGCCGCGCGCCCCAAGCAGGAGAAGCTCGACGTGGGGGTCGCGGACCTCACCAAGTCCGCGCCCGACGTGCCCCGCGAACTCCCTGCGCGCGCCGAGCAGCTGCAACTGTCCGGGGACATCACCTACGCGCTGCCGTCGCTCGACCTCCTCACGCGCGGGGGCCCCGGAAAGTCCCGCAGCGCCGCGAACGACGCGGTCGTCGCCTCGCTCACGACCGTCTTCTCCGAGTTCAAGGTCGACGCCGCGGTCACCGGCTTCACGCGCGGGCCGACGGTCACGCGCTACGAGGTCGAGCTCGGTCCCGCCGTGAAGGTCGAGCGGATCACCGCGCTCACCAAGAACATCGCGTACGCCGTCGCCAGTCCGGACGTACGGATCATCAGCCCGATCCCCGGCAAGTCGGCGGTCGGCATCGAGATCCCCAACACCGACCGGGAGATGGTCAACCTCGGTGACGTCCTCCGGCTGGCCGCGGCCGCCGAGGACGAGCACCCGATGCTGGTGGCGCTCGGCAAGGACGTCGAGGGCGGCTATGTGATGGCCAACCTGGCGAAGATGCCGCACGTCCTCGTCGCCGGAGCCACCGGTTCCGGCAAGTCGTCGTGCATCAACTGCCTGATCACGTCGATCATGGTCCGCGCGACTCCCGAGGACGTCCGCATGGTCCTCGTCGACCCCAAGCGCGTCGAGCTGACCGCCTATGAGGGCATCCCGCACCTGATCACGCCCATCATCACCAACCCCAAGCGGGCCGCCGAGGCGCTCCAGTGGGTCGTACGGGAGATGGACCTTCGGTACGACGACCTCGCGGCGTACGGCTACCGGCACATCGACGACTTCAACGAGGCCGTGCGCAACGGCAAGGTGAAGTCGCCGGAGGGCAGTGAGCGGGAGCTCCAGCCGTATCCGTATCTGCTGGTGATCGTCGACGAGCTTGCCGACCTGATGATGGTCGCCCCGCGGGACGTCGAGGACTCGATCGTGCGGATCACGCAGCTCGCGCGCGCGGCCGGCATCCACCTGGTGCTCGCCACGCAACGGCCGTCGGTCGACGTCGTCACCGGCCTGATCAAGGCGAACGTGCCCTCGCGGCTCGCCTTCGCCACCTCCTCGCTCGCCGACTCGCGGGTCATCCTCGACCAGCCCGGTGCCGAGAAGCTGATCGGCAAGGGCGACGGGCTGTACCTGCCGATGGGCCAGAACAAGCCCACCCGTATGCAGGGCGCCTTCGTGACCGAGGACGAGGTCGCGGCGGTCGTGCAGCACTGCAAGGATCAGATGGCGCCGGTCTTCCGGGACGACGTCACCGTGGGTACCAAGCAGAAGAAGGAGATCGACGAGGAGATCGGCGACGATCTCGACCTGCTGTGCCAGGCCGCCGAGCTCGTCGTCTCCACGCAGTTCGGGTCGACCTCCATGCTGCAGCGGAAGCTGCGGGTCGGCTTCGCCAAGGCGGGGCGGCTCATGGACCTCATGGAGTCCCGGGGGATCGTCGGGCCGAGCGAAGGCTCCAAGGCTCGTGATGTTCTTGTGAAGGCTGACGAGCTGGACGGAGTGCTCGCGGTGATCCGCGGGGAGGCTTAAAGGGAGTCACAAGGCCGATGTTCGATCGTGACTCATCCGTAAGGGATCATTGAGCAACTGTTTCCCTTCCGCGTACGTCAAGTTGAGGGAAGCGAAAAGCTGCTGCCCCACCATCGGCGTGTCCGGCCATTCCGATGGCGTACAAAGTGCCACCGCCCGGTTGCCCCACCCTTTCGTACCCCCCCTAGACTGAACCTCCAGCACAGGCGGCTAAAACGCTCGAAAGGCGCCCCCGTGTCCATCGGCAACTCCCCTGAAGACGAGCGTCCGTTCGAAGACGACCGTGAGGAAGACCGCCCCTCGATCGGCCGTGCCCTCCAGCAGGCGCGTATCGCGGCGGGGCTGACCGTCGACGACGTCAGTTCCGCCACTCGGGTCCGTATCGCCATCGTGCACGCCATCGAGGCGGACGACTTCGACCCCTGTGGTGGTGACGTCTACGCCCGCGGTCACATCCGGACCCTGGCCAAGGCTGTCCGTCTCGATCCCGCCCCGCTGCTCGCCCAGTACGACGCCGGTCACGGCGGGCGCCCGGCGCCGACCCCGGCGGCCCCGCTGTTCGAGGCGGAACGCATTCGTCCGGAGCGGCGCGGACCCAACTGGACCGCCGCCATGGTCGCCGCGATCGTCGCGGTGGTCGGCTTCGTCGGGTTCACCGCGTTCGAGGGCGGTGACGACGGGGGCACGAAAACTCAGGTCGCCGAGGGTTCCAAGCCCTCGACCAGCAAGACCGCCTCGCCCACCCCGAAGAACGACAAGCCCGAGGACCCCACGCCCGACCCCACGGACAGCGCCATCGCCGCCGCGCCCCAGGACAAGGTCACTGTCCAGGTCAGCGCAGCCGACGGGAAGAGCTGGATCTCCGCCAAGGACCACAACGGCCGACTCCTGTTCGACGGGCTCCTCAAGCAGGGCGAGTCCAAGACCTTCCAGGACAACGAGAAGATCAACCTCGTCCTCGGTGACGCCGGGGCGATCCAGCTGTATGTGAACGGCAAGAAGATCGACGACGACTGGCAGCCGGGGGCCGTGGAGCGGCTCACGTATACGAAGGGTGACCCTCAGGTCGGTTAGGACCGCGTGACGGGGTGTGTGGACGGGGTTGGCCAAGATCGGCCAACCCCGTCGACGTGGGGTGTCAGTGGGACGAAGTAGTCTTGAGCCCATGCCTGAACGCCGTACCGTCGCACTCGTCACTCTTGGCTGCGCCCGTAACGAGGTGGACTCGGAGGAGCTCGCAGGCCGCTTGGAGGCGGACGGCTGGGCCCTCGTGGAGGACGCCTCGGACGCTGACGTCGCCGTCGTCAACACGTGCGGCTTCGTCGACGCCGCCAAGAAGGACTCCGTCGACGCCCTCCTGGAGGCCAACGACCTCAAGGGGCACGGCAGAACCCAGGCCGTCGTGGCGGTGGGCTGCATGGCCGAGCGGTACGGCAAGGACCTCGCCGAGGCTCTCCCGGAGGCCGACGGCGTGCTCGGCTTCGACGACTACGCCGACATCTCCGACCGGCTGCAGACCATCCTGAACGGCGGAATCCACGCCTCCCACACCCCGCGCGACCGGCGCAAGTTGCTGCCGATCAGCCCCGCCGAGCGGCAGTCGGTCTCCGACGTCGCACTGCCCGGGCACGGTGGCGCGTCCGACCTGCCGGAGGGGCTCGCTCCGGCCTCCGGTCCTCGTGCGCCCCTGCGCCGCCGCCTCGACGGCTCTCCGGTCGCCTCGGTGAAGCTCGCCTCCGGTTGCGACCGGCGCTGCTCCTTCTGCGCCATCCCGTCCTTCCGCGGTTCCTTCATCTCGCGCCGCCCCAGCGACGTGCTGAACGAGACCCGGTGGCTGGGCGAGCAGGGCGTCAAGGAGATCATGCTGGTCTCCGAGAACAACACGTCGTACGGCAAGGATCTGGGCGACATCCGCCTGCTCGAGTCCCTGCTGCCCGAGCTCGCCGAGGTCGATGGCATCGAGCGGGTGCGCGTCAGCTACCTCCAGCCCGCCGAGATGCGTCCCGGACTCATCGACGTGCTGACCTCCACACCCAAGGTCGTGCCCTACTTCGACCTGTCCTTCCAGCACTCCGCGCCCGACGTGCTGCGCGCGATGCGCCGCTTCGGCGACACCGACCGCTTCCTGGAGCTGCTCGACACCATCCGGAGCAAGGCGCCCCAGGCCGGCGTGCGCTCCAACTTCATCGTGGGCTTCCCCGGCGAGAGCGAGGCCGACCTGGCCGAGCTGGAGCGCTTCCTGAACGGCGCGCGGCTGGACGCCATCGGCGTCTTCGGGTACTCCGACGAGGAGGGCACCGAAGCGGCGACCTATGAGAACAAGCTCGACGAGGACGTCGTCGCCGAGCGGCTGGCCCGCGTCTCCCGACTCGCCGAGGAACTCGTCTCGCAGCGGGCCGAGGAGCGGGTGGGCGAGACCGTGCACGTGCTCGTGGAGTCGGTGGACCCCGTCGAGGGTGTGTACGGCCGTGGCGAGCACCAGGCGCCCGAGACCGACGGCCAGGTGCTGCTCACGAGCGGCGAGGGACTGAGCGTCGGTCGTATCGTCGAGGCGAAGGTGGTCGGTACGGAAGGTGTCGACCTGGTGGCCGAGCCGCTGCAGGGCTCGCTCGCATGTAGTGAGGAGGCGGGCAGATGACCGGAGTTCCGGCGTCCGCTGCGGGTGGCTCCTCCGCCGCGAAGGGCACGGCCGCGGGCACGGCTTCGGGTGCTGCCTCCGCGTCCGGCGGGTCCGGTAGCTCTGGCGCCTCTGCCACATCCGGTGCTCCTGCTATCGCCGGTACCTCTGGTGCATCCGGTACCTCCGGTGCCGATTCCGGTTCGAAGACCGCGCGGGGCGGGAAGCTGGCGGCGGCCGCCGTCAACCAGGCCAGCGTCTGGAACATCGCCAATCTGCTGACCATGCTCCGGCTGCTCCTCGTGCCCGGCTTCGTCGCGCTGATGCTCGCCGACGGCGGTTACGACCCGGCATGGCGCGCGTTCGCCTGGGCGGCCTTCGCCGTCGCCATGATCACCGACCTTTTCGACGGGCATCTGGCCCGCAGGTACGACCTCGTCACCGACTTCGGAAAGATCGCGGACCCCATCGCCGACAAGGCGATCATGGGGGCGGCGCTGATCTGTCTGTCCGCGCTCGGAGACCTGCCGTGGTGGGTGACGGCCGTCATCCTCGGCCGGGAGCTCGGGATCACGCTGCTGCGTTTTCTGGTCATCCGGTACGGCGTCATTCCCGCGAGCCGCGGCGGCAAGCTGAAGACCCTCACACAGGGCGTGGCCGTGGGGATGTACGTCCTGGCGTTGACGGGTTGGCTGGCCACCCTGAGGTTCTGGGTGATGGCGGCCGCGGTGGTGCTGACCGTGGTGACCGGACTGGACTATGTGAGACAGGCCATTGTGCTGCGCCGGCAGGGAATCGCCGAGCGCAAGGCGGCGTTGGAGGAGACGGAAGCGTGAGTTCCCCGGCCGCCGACGTGGCCGTAGAAGTGGTACGACTACTCACGGTGAAAGGTGAGACGCTCGCCGTTGCCGAGTCGCTCACGGGCGGACTGGTTGCGGCGGAAATCACAGCGGTGCCCGGCGCGTCCAAGGCCTTCCGGGGTTCGGTGACCGCCTACGCCACCGAACTGAAGCATGAACTGCTGGGCGTCGACGCCACTGTGCTGGCGGCGCGCGGGGCAGTGGATCCGCAGGTGGCGAGCCTGATGGCGGCCGGAGTGCGCAAGGCGCTCGGTGCCGACTGGGGCATCGCGACCACCGGAGTCGCCGGCCCGGATCCGCAGGACGGCAAGCCCGTCGGAACGGTTTTCGTGGCCGTCGACGGGCCCCTCGCAGGGGATCCCGGCGCCATGGGTGGCGGGAAAGTGACCGCGTTGCGGTTGAACGGCGACCGTGCGGAAATTCGTATGGAGAGTGTACGGAGCGTACTCGCACTGCTCCTGGAGGGGCTTGCGAGCGAACAGACTGGGAATGAGCGGACACAGGATACGGAACGGAACGGGGGGTTTTGATGTTTGCAGCCCTGAGTGAACACGACATCGCTCCCCGCACGGCCGCGGCGCAAGGCGGTACGGTGGGGCGAGAAGGATGCGGCTACGCGGTCCGAGGAGGGAGCCACCGATGATTCTGCTCCGTCGCCTGCTGGGTGACGTGCTGCGTCGGCAGCGCCAACGCCAGGGCCGTACTCTGCGCGAAGTCTCCTCGTCCGCCCGAGTCTCACTCGGCTATCTCTCCGAGGTGGAGCGGGGGCAGAAGGAGGCTTCCTCCGAGCTGCTCTCCGCCATCTGCGACGCGCTGGACGTACGGATGTCCGAGCTCATGCGGGAAGTGAGCGACGAGCTCGCCCTCGCCGAGCTGGCCCAGTCTGCTGCGGCCACCCCCAGCGAGCCTGTACCGACGCCGGTTCGCCCGATGCTGGGTTCCGTCTCGGTGACCGGTGTGCCACCGGAACGGGTGACGATCAAGGCGCCTGCCGAAGCGGTGGACGTCGTCGCCGCGTGACGCTCATGCGGGTGTGCTTGCGCTGACGGACGTGTGCTGATCGCGTCCGAATGCGCTCAGGAAGTGTGTGAGGCCCCGGCCGGGGCTTCCCCGGGAGATCCGGAGGAGAGCGGTCGGGGTTTTTCGCGTTGTGGGGGTGTTTCGGGGGTGCCCGGGGGTGGGCTTCTTCGGGTGTGGGGCCTCGGGTCCGTTTGCCGGTGGGGTCCGTGGCGGTGATGGTGGAGCTGGGTTGTGCCAGGCCGGGACCGAGTGACGGGCGGTGCTTCCGTGTACCGCCGGTGCGCCCTCCCCGTGGGTGAGACGGCGGCCTGGCGTCGGGACTGGTCGGGCTGGAGGTGACGTCCATGGCGAGGCCGATAGTGCGCTGGGGGGCGGTTCTCGGGCTCGGGTCGCTGTGGTGGTGGGCCGTGTTGCGGCTCGCCCTTGCGCCGGACGCGGGGGTGCTGGAGGGGGTGGTCGCGGCCGGGGGATGGGGGCTGAGTCTGCTGCCGGTGCACTGTGTGCCCAAGGACCGGGCCGCGGGGGCCGTGGCTTCGGGGCGGTGGGCGGCGGCCTGGCGGGCGGCGCCGGTCACCACGGCATCGCCACACCGCCGTTCGGACGCAGGATCTGGCCGGTCATGAAGGACGAGGCGTCGCAGGCCAGGTAGAGCACCGCCTGCGCGACGTCCTCCGGTTCGCCCACCCGGCCCAGTGGTGACATACGGGCCATGAGCGACTCGGTGTGCGTCTGTGCCTCGGTGTCGTGGCGGTCGGTCATGGGGGTGCGGATCCAGCCCGGCGCGACCGCGTTGACCCGGATGCCGTGCCGGCCGACCTCGGTCGCCAGCGTCTTCGTGAGCTGGACGACGGCCGCCTTGGCCGCGCCGTAGCAGAGCAGGCCGGGGCCGCCGGTGTCCACGGCGCCCGAGGCCATCGTGACGATGCTGCCCCTGATGTGCCGGGCGAGCATCAGGCGGGCCGCCTCCTGGCAGGCGTGGAGCACGCCTTTGAAGTTGACGTTCAGCACCCGGTCGAGGTCCTCGTCCCGGGTCTCCAGGACCGGGCTGCTGTGCATGATGCCGGCGACCGCGGCCATCACGTCCAGTCGCTCGCACGAGGCGACCGCCTCGCGCAGCTGTTCGCGGTCGGTGACGTCGAGGTGGTGGGTGTGGGCCGTGCCGCCGGTGTTCCTGATGGCCTTGGCGGTCTCTTCGAGGCTCGGTGCGTCGAGGTCCGCACAGTGCACGGTGGCGCCGGCAGCGGCGATCAGGACGGCCGAGGCGCGGCCTATGCCACTGGCGGCGCCGGTGACGAACGCGGTGCGGCCGGTGAGGTCGTACGCCTTGAGGGGCATGAAGGGGACGGTACGAGGGTTTCTGACGGGTCGTCAATTAGTCGTACGGCGCTGTGTTCCGCGGAGCGGGGTGGTGGCCGGTGCCGGGCCCCGCTGGCAGGTCGGGCACCAGTACGTGGGGCGTTCGCGGGAGCCGTCGCCCTGGTCGGCCACGCGGACGGGGGTGTGGCAGCGGAGGCAGGGGCGAGGTGCGCGGCCGTACACGAACAGGTCCTGACCGCGGCGGCCCGTCGTGGTGGTGGCGCGGATCGGGCGGTCGCGGTTGGCTTCCAGGAGCTGCTTGGCGAGCGCGGGCAGCTGTGCGGCGCGATCGGCGGGGAGGGCGCCGACGGGCAGCCAGGGGGTGACGCCGAGGAGGAAGCAGAGCTCGCTCTTGTAGACGTTGCCGATGCCGGCGAGGTTGCGCTGGTCGAGCAGGGCCTCGCCGAGGGGGCGGGCGGGGTCGGCGAGGAGGTTGGCCAGGGCCTGGTCAGGGTTCCAGTCCGGGCCCAGGAGGTCGGGGCCGAGGTGGCCGACGGCGCGGTGCTCGTCGGTGGTGCGCAGGAGTTCGAGTACGGGGAGGCGGTAGCCGACGGCCGTGCGGTCGGCGGTGCCCAGGATCGCGCGGATCTGGTGGGTGGGGCCGCCGGTCCAGCGCTGGTGGTTGGCGTACACCTTCCACGAGCCGTCCATGCGCAGGTGTGAGTGGAGGGTGAGGCCCCCCTCGATGCGGGTGAGGAGGTGTTTGCCGCGCGGGGCGACCTCCAGGACGGTGCGGCCCGTGAGATCCGCCGTGGCGTACTTCGGCACCCGGAGGTCGCTGCGGGTCAGGACCTTGCCGGCCAGGGCGTCGTGCAGCCGCCGGGCGGCCTGCCAGACCGTGTCTCCTTCGGGCATGGGTCAAGGGTGGCACTCGGATGCGCACGCGGGGCGGGCGGAGGCGGGATGCGTGGGGCGGGCCGGGGGTGCGGCATTGTGGTTCATGCGCGTAGTCGCAGGCCGCGTGGCGTGGCGATGAAGCCCGCTCCTTCCAGGAGGGTGCCGATGGGGGATGTCAGGGCCGAGGCTCCGTTGACACGTTCGACGGTGACGGTGCCGAGGGAGCCTGCCTTGGCCGCGGTGGCGAGGGCCTGTGCCGCGGCTTGGAGACGTGGGTCGTCGGTGGCAGTGCCGGACGGCTCGGAGGGCCAGGCCAGCAGGGTCTTACCGCCCCGCTCCATGTACAGCGTCAGCTCGCCGTCGACCAGAACCACCAGGGAGCCTGCCTTCCGGCCCGGCTTGTGGCCGGCGTCGGTCGGGGGATCCGGCCAGGGAAGAGCCGCGCCGTACGCGTTCGCGGGGTCGGCGGCGGCGAGGACGACGGCTCCGGAGTCGGGACCGCGGCGGGTCGAGGAGGGGGAGGCGTATGGGCCGTATGCGGGGCCGGTCGGTGGGGGGAAGTCGCGGGGGGAGGTCCACTCGCTCCGCGAGGTGGGGGCGGGGAAGGGCGGCCAGTCGTCTGTGAGGCCGGGGTCGAAGGCGTGGGCACCTTGGTCTGTGTGGCCGTCGGCTTGGTCTGCGTGGCCGTCGGCCGGGTTCGGTCCGTCTGTCGTGTGGGGGGCCGGTGACGCGAACGGGTCGGGTGCGAAGTCGGTGGGCGAATGGAAGGGGGGCGGCGCGAAGGGGGTGTGGGGGCCGAAGCCGTCCTGAGTGCCGTTGCCGCGGGGCGGCGGTGGCAGGGTTTCGCCCCGGTCGCGGGCGTTGGCCACCGCGCGGAGGCGGTCGACCGCGCCGTCCATGGCGAACTGGGCGGCGCCGAGTCCCTCCACCACGTAACCGCGTCGTGCCTGGCCGTTGTCCTCGAAGGCGGACAGGATGCGGTACACCGCGGAGAAGCCGCCTTCGACGCCCTCCGCGGAAACCGCTCCCCGGGTCACCACGCCGTGCCGGTCGAGGAGGACGCGGGCCAGGGCGTGGGCGCGCACGGTGGGGTCGGCATCGCGGTCCGGGAGCAGTGACCAGCGGCCGGCGACGGTCGGCGGGCCGGTGCGTGACGCGGGGCGTGCGGCGGCCGTGAGAGAGCCGTAGCGCCCGCGCGGGACGGTGCGCTTGGCGCGGTGGGCCGTGGAACCGGCGGTGCGGCCCGAGCCCAGGAGGGAGCGCATGGGGGCGAGCGTGTCGTTCGTGAGCCGTCCGGACCAGGCCAGGTCCCATACGGCGTCGGCCAGTTGGGGATCGGTGGCCTCGGGATGGGTGGTGGCGCGGACCTGGTCGGCGATTTGGCGGAAGAACAGGCCATAGCCGCCGGACAGGGCGTCCAGGACGGACTGATGGAGCGCCGTCAGCTCAAGGGGATGGGGTGGCGGGAGGAGCAGGGGGGCCGCGTCCGCGATGTACAGGCAGACCCAGCCGTCCTTCCCAGGGAGGGCTCCCGCGCCGGCCCAGACGATCTCGCCGGCCGCGGTGAGTTCGTCCAGCATGGCGGGCGTGTAGTTGGCGACGCGGGAGGGGAGGACGAGCTTCTCCAGGGCGGACGCGGGAACGGACGCGCCCTGCAACTGCTCGACGGCACGCACCAGTCCGTCGATGCCCCGCAGGCCGTGGCCCTTGCCGATGTGCTGCCACTGGGGGAGGAACTGGGCCAGCGCGGGCGGCGGCACCGGTTCCAGTTCGTGGCGCAGGGCGGCGAGAGAGCGGCGGCGGAGGCGGCGCAGGACGGTGGCGTCGCACCACTCCTGACCGATCCCGGCCGGGTGGAACTCGCCCTGTACGACCCTGCCCGTCGCCGCGAGCCGCTGGAGGGCGCCCTCGGTGACCGCCACGCCCAGGCCGAAGCGGGCCGCCGCGGTGGCCGACGTGAACGGGCCGTGGGTGCGGGCATAGCGCGCGAGGAGGTCGCCCAGCGGGTCCTTGACGGGCTCCATGAAGGCTTCGGGGACGCCTACCGGCAGTGCCGTGCCGAGCGCGTCGCGCAGGCGGCCCGCGTCCTCGATCGCCGCCCAGTGGTCGGTGCCGGCGACACGGACCCGGATGGCGCGGCGGGTGGCGGCCAGCTCCTGGGCCCACTGGGGTTCGGCACCCCGCTGGGCCAGCTCGGCCCCGGTGAGCGGGCCGAGCAGGCGCAGCAGGTCGGCGACGCCCTCGACATCCTTGACGCGGCGGTCCTCGGTGAGCCACTGGAGTTCTTGTTCCAGCTCGGTCAGTACCTCGGCGTCGAGCAGTTCACGCAGTTCCGCCTGGCCGAGGAGTTCGGCCAGCAGACGCGAGTCCAGGGAGAGGGCGGCGGCGCGGCGCTCGGCGAGCGGGGAGTCTCCCTCGTACAGGAACTGGGCGACGTATCCGAAGAGGAGGGAGCGGGCGAAGGGGGAGGGCTCGGGGGTGGTGACCTCGACGAGGCGCACCTTGCGGGACTCCAGGTCACCCATCAGCTCGACGAGGCCAGGGACGTCGAAGACGTCCTGGAGGCACTCGCGGACGGCTTCTAGGACGATCGGGAACGAGCCGAACTCGCTGGCCACCTGGAGCAGTTGAGAGGCACGCTGGCGCTGCTGCCAGAGCGGAGTGCGCTTGCCCGGGTTGCGGCGTGGGAGCAGGAGTGCGCGGGCGGCGCACTCCCGGAAGCGGGACGCGAACAGGGCCGAACTGCCCACCTGGTCGGTGACGATCTGTTCGACCTCGCCCTTGTCGAAGACGACGTCCGCAGCGCCGACGGGGGCTTGGTCCGCGTCGTACTCGGTGCCGGTCTTTGTCGGTTCCTGGTCGAGCAGGTCCAGGCCCATGAGGTCGGCGTCGGGCAGCCGCAGGACGATGCCGTCGTCGGCGTGCATGACCTGTGCGTCCATGCCGTACCGCTCGGAGAGTTTGGTGCCGAGGGCGAGGGCCCAGGGGGCGTGTACCTGGGCGCCGAAGGGGGAGTGCACGACAACCCGCCAGTCGCCCAACTCGTCGCGGAAGCGCTCCACGACGATCGTGCGGTCGTCCGGGATGTGGCCGCAGGCCTCGCGCTGCTCGTCCAGGTAGGACAGCACGTTGTCCGCGGCCCAGGCGTCCAGGCCCGCGGCGAGGAGGCGTAGGCGGGCATCCTCCTCGGTGAGGGACCCGACCTCGCGCAGGAACGCGCCCACCGCGCGGCCCAGCTCGAGCGGGCGGCCCAGTTGGTCGCCCTTCCAGAAGGGGAGCCTGCCCGGCACGCCCGGCGCGGGGGAGACCAGGACACGGTCGCGGGTGATGTCTTCGATGCGCCAGGAGCTGGTGCCGAGCGTGAAGACGTCGCCGACCCGGGACTCGTAGACCATCTCCTCGTCCAGCTCGCCGACCCGGCCGCCGCCCTTCTTGGGGTCGGAACCGGCGAGGAAGACCCCGAAGAGGCCGCGGTCCGGGATCGTGCCGCCGGAGGTGACGGCGAGGCGCTGGGCGCCCGGACGGCCTGTGATCGTGCCGGCGACTCGATCCCAGACCACGCGCGGGCGCAGTTCCGCGAAGGCGTCGGACGGGTAGCGGCCGGCGAGCATGTCGAGGACGGCCGTGAAGGCGGATTCGGGAAGTGAGGCGAAGGGGGCGGCGCGGCGGACCATCGCGAGGAGGTCGTCGAGCTGCCAGGTGTCCATCGCGGTCATCGCCACGAGTTGCTGGGCGAGGACGTCCAGCGGGTTGGCGGGGACTTTAAGAGACTCGATGGAGCCGGTGCGCATACGTTCGGTGACGACTGCCGCCTGGACCAGGTCGCCGCGGTACTTGGGGAAGACCACACCGGTGGAGACCGCGCCGACCTGGTGGCCCGCGCGGCCGACGCGCTGGAGGCCGGAGGCGACGGAGGGTGGGGATTCGACCTGGATGACGAGGTCGACCGCGCCCATGTCGATGCCGAGTTCGAGGCTGGAGGTGGCCACCACGGCGGGGAGGCGGCCTGCTTTGAGATCCTCTTCGACCAAGGCGCGCTGCTCCTTGGAGACCGAGCCGTGGTGGGCTCGGGCGATGACCGGGGGTGCGCCCTGGGCCGCGCCTGAGCCGCCCATGAGTTCGGCGGGGGCGTGGTGCTCGTCCAGGGGTTCGCCGGTGGCTCGCTCGTAGGCGATCTCGTTGAGCCTGTTGCAGAGGCGCTCTGCGAGGCGGCGGGAGTTGGCGAACACGATCGTGGAGCGGTGGGCCTGGACCAGGTCGGTGATGCGCTCCTCTACGTGCGGCCAGATCGACGGGCGTTCCGCGCCCTCCGAGCCGTCGGCGACCGGGGAGCCGCCGAGCTCGCCCAGGTCCTCGACCGGGACGACGACCGAGAGGTCGAACTCCTTGCCGGACTTCGGCTGGACGATCTCCACCTTGCGGCGGGGGGAGAGGTAGCGGGCGACCTCGTCGACGGGGCGGACCGTGGCCGAGAGGCCGATACGGCGGGCCGGTTTCGGCAGGATCTCGTCCAGGCGCTCCAGGGAGACGGCGAGGTGCGCGCCTCGCTTGGTGCCGGCGACTGCGTGGACCTCGTCGAGGATCACCGTCTCGATGCCGGTCAGGGCGTCGCGGGTGGCCGACGTCAGCATCAGGAACAATGATTCCGGGGTGGTGATCAGGATGTCAGGGGGGCGGGTGGACAGGGCACGGCGCTCGGCGGCCGGTGTGTCGCCGGAGCGGATGCCGACCTTGACCTCAGGTTCGGGCAGGCCCAGGCGGACGCACTCCTGGCGGATGCCGGTCAGGGGGCTGCGGAGGTTGCGCTCCACGTCCACGGCGAGGGCTTTGAGCGGCGAGACGTACAGGACCCGGCAGCGCTTCCTGGGGTCGGCGGGTGGGGGTGTGGCGGCGAGCTGGTCCAGGGCGGCGAGGAAGGCGGCCAGGGTCTTGCCGGAGCCGGTGGGGGCTACGACCAGCACGTCCGAGCCCTCTGCGATGGCCTGCCACGCGCCTGCCTGGGCGGCGGTGGGCGCGTCGAAGGCGCCCGTGAACCAGCCGCGGGTCGCGGGGGAGAAGGCTTTTAGGGCCTCGTGTGCGGAGCTGACCATGTGTCCATCCTGCACCCGGGGACTGACAATGTGTTCTGACCTGCGGTAATGGTGCGCTGGAGCTTGGGTTGGGTGCCTGCGGTGCGGCCTGTGGGGGTGCGCGTTGCGGGAGAGGGGGCTGCTGGGGGTGTCCGCTGGTCTGTGCGTACCGAGGCGGCCGTCGTGGCGGGGTGCTGGTGACCGCGGGGGTGCGGCGATGGGCGGGTGAGCCGACGCCCGGCGGTGCCTTCAAGGTCTCCTGGGTGAGGTGTCGCGTCACTACTCATGACAAAGAGGCAGCCGTGCGACGCGGGCGGGCCGAGGAGGAGGCGTCGCTGATCGAGATGGTGGATCTTCTGCTCCGCCTCGACGGGCCCGCCGGAGACTCAGCTCAGGGGACGGCCGTACGCCCGCAAAGCGCGCAGCGCATCGAGCGTCACCAGTGGGCGCGCCTCCAGGGCTGGGCCCGGCGCCCATTGGCGCCAGCGGATCGGCCAGCCGCCGTCCTCCTGCTGTTCGTCCGCGAGGAAGTCCAGCGAACGGGCCATCTCGTCGTCCGTGAACCATCCGCGCGCGAGGGAGGTCGGCGTCTTCGCGTAGTCGTGCGGGAAGTGGTGCTCCCCGGGGGCGTAGCCCGGCGCGACCGGGTACGCGTCGAGACGATCGGGGTCCAGGGCCGCGAGCCGGTGTTCGCGTACCAGACGGCCCAGACGATCGGCGACCGCCTCCGCGCGCGGGCGGTCGGGAGCGGAGTCCAGGAAGGCGACGGCGGCCTGGACCTCGTACGGGTGGGACTGCTCCAGGGACTCGACCGCCTGCCAGCAGAAGTCCGTTGCCCGGAACAGCCAGGCATGCCAGACCTCGTTGCGGTGCAGGAGGCCCACCACCGGGCCGGTGGCGAGGAGTTCGCTCGGCGGGTCGTCCAGGACCGGGATGAAGGGGGCCGCCGGATAGCCGCGCTGGCCGGGGTGGATCGCCGGCAGTGCGCCGTCCGGTGTGGTCACGGAGGTCAGATACCGGCACGCGCGCTCCACGCGCTGTCCGCCGCAGCGCCCGATCGCGTCCAGGACCCGTAGGGCGTGAGCGGTGTGCAGCGGCTGGCTGACCGGGCCCCGCAGATCGGGTTCCAGCGCGTGTCCGTAGCCGCCGTCCTCGTTGCGGTAGGCGTCCAGCGCCGTCTCCACCGGGTCGGCGCTTCCTTTCAGGAAGTGGTACGCGAAAAGGCGCTGCTCCAGCACGCGCGCGGTGAGCCAGACGAAGTGCTCGGCGCGCGCGAGCGGGGAGTGCGCCGCGGGCGTCGGGGGGAGTGGGGAAGCTCCTGTTTCGGCCATGCGTCAGACCGTAGGGCGGAAAGCGGTCTCGGCACGCGGTCCCGGCTCAGGCCCACCCTCAGGGGCGGGATACTGGAGTCATGCGGTTGACGGTCTTCTGGGAGCGGATGACGGATCACTTCGGTCCGGGCTACGCCGACACCTTCGCGCGCGACCATGTGATGGCGGAGCTCGGCGGGCGCACGGTGCACCAGGCGCTGGACGCCGGCTGGGACGCCAAGGATGTGTGGCGGGTCGTCTGCACCGTCATGAACGTTCCGTGGGAGAAGCACTGACCTGTCATGAACGGTCGAGGGGAAACATCGCTCGGTCATGAAACTGCTGCCCGGGAAGCACTGATCGGTCACGAAGATCGCACGACGGCAGCCGATTGTCAGCCGCGTGGGTGAGACTTGCACCGTGGCACCCACTGACGAGACCGGCCAGGTCACCCCGCACGCATCCCCGTTCGGCACGACGCCGCCGGGCCGGCCCCCGGCCGCCGGCGCCGCCGGGCCGAACGCCCGCATGCCGCGCTGGCTGCCGCGCGCCATGGTGCTCGCGCTCGCCCTCATCGCCGTCTTCCAACTGGGCAGTTGGGCCTTCCACCAGCTCACCGGCCTGCTGATCAACATCCTCATCGCGTTCTTCCTGGCCCTGGCCATCGAGCCCGCGGTGAGCTGGATGGCCTCGCGGGGCATGCGCAGGGGGCTGGCGACCGGCCTTGTCTTCCTTGGCGTGATGATCGCCTCGGCGGGCTTCGTGACGCTGCTCGGCTCCATGCTGGCGGGTCAGATCATCAAGATCGTCGAGGACTTCCCGCAGTACCTCGACTCCGTCATCAACTGGGTCAACGCGCACTTCAACACCGAGCTGAAACGGGTGGACGTCCAGGAGGGCCTGCTCCGCTCCGACTGGCTGCGCAACTACGTGCAGAACAGTGCCACCGGCGTCCTGGACGTGTCCGCCCAGGTCCTCGGCGGGCTCTTCCAACTCCTGACGATCACGCTGTTCTCGTTCTACTTCGCCGCCGACGGCCCGCGTCTGCGTCGCGCGATCTGCTCCGTGCTCCCGCCCGCCAAGCAGGCCGAGGTGCTGCGCGCGTGGGAGATCGCCGTGAACAAGACCGGCGGCTACATCTACTCGCGCGGCCTGATGGCCCTCATCTCCGGAGTCGCGCACTACATCCTGCTGCAGGCGCTGAACGTGCCGTACGCGCCCGTGCTCGCCGTGTGGGTGGGGCTGGTCTCGCAGTTCATCCCCACGATCGGTACGTATCTCGCGGGTGCTCTGCCCATGCTGATCGCCTTCACGGTCGACCCCTGGTACGCGCTGTGGGTGCTGATCTTCGTCGTGGTCTACCAGCAGTTCGAGAACTACGTGCTGCAGCCCAAGCTGACCTCGAAGACCGTCGACATCCACCCGGCGGTCGCGTTCGGCTCCGTCGTCGCCGGCACCGCCCTCCTCGGAGCTGTCGGCGCGCTGATCGCCATCCCGGCTGTCGCCACGCTGCAGGCATTCCTCGGTGCGTACGTGAAGCGATACGTCGTCACGGACGACCCTCGGGTCCACGGGCACCGGAGACGTGGGGCCGGAGGCGGTCCGCTCGGGCGCTTGCGCGCGTTGTGGGCGCGGCGGCCGGGGGCGGAGGACTCCGCCGCCGACGGCTCCTCGTGAGCGCAGGACCAGGACGACGTGCGGTCGAGGCCGTGTACGTCCCGGGTTCGATGCGGGGCGATGAACCCGACCGCCGAGGACCCACCTTTCAGGACCCTGAGGATCACCCTTCGGGGACTTGTCCATCTTTCGGCAGATTCCTGAGGATCGGCCGGAGGGGCACTTCACGGCCGTCCGGCAGTGGGCCCCCAGACGTAGTCTCGGAGGTGCCGCGTGGTGCGCTTGACACAAAAATCGAACATGCATTCTGATTAGGGCTCCGGCGGGACTGTCGGCGGGCGTTTCGGCACGGTTTTGAGGGAGAAGTGCCCGAGTTATCCACAGGCCGGACGGGCGTCGGGGCCCATTGTCAGTGGCAGGCGTTAGCGTCTTTGACGTGAAGCGATCGACTCAAGCAAATCGGGTGGAACCCATGGCAGGAACCGACCGCGAGAAGGCGCTGGACGCCGCGCTCGCACAGATTGAACGGCAATTCGGCAAGGGCGCGGTGATGCGCCTGGGCGAGCGGCCGAACGAGCCCATCGAGGTCATCCCCACCGGGTCGACCGCACTCGACGTCGCCCTCGGGGTCGGAGGCCTGCCCCGCGGCCGTGTCGTGGAGGTGTACGGCCCGGAGTCCTCCGGCAAGACGACCCTGACCCTGCACGCCGTGGCCAACGCTCAGAAGGCCGGCGGCCAGGTGGCGTTCGTGGACGCGGAGCACGCCCTCGACCCCGAGTACGCGAAGAAGCTCGGCGTCGACATCGACAACCTGATCCTGTCCCAGCCGGACAACGGCGAGCAGGCCCTGGAGATCGTGGACATGCTGGTCCGCTCCGGCGCCCTCGACCTCATCGTCATCGACTCCGTCGCCGCGCTGGTCCCGCGAGCGGAGATCGAGGGCGAGATGGGTGACAGTCACGTCGGTCTGCAGGCCCGTCTGATGAGCCAGGCCCTGCGGAAGATCACCAGCGCGCTCAACCAGTCCAAGACCACCGCGATCTTCATCAACCAGCTCCGCGAGAAGATCGGCGTGATGTTCGGCTCGCCGGAGACCACGACCGGTGGCCGCGCGCTGAAGTTCTACGCCTCGGTGCGGCTCGACATCCGACGTATCGAGACGCTGAAGGACGGCACCGACGCCGTCGGCAACCGTACCCGCGTCAAGGTTGTCAAGAACAAGTGCGCTCCGCCCTTCAAGCAGGCCGAGTTCGACATCCTCTACGGGCAGGGCATCAGCCGCGAGGGCGGCCTGATCGACATGGGCGTGGAAAACGGCTTCGTCCGCAAGGCCGGCGCCTGGTACACGTACGAGGGCGACCAGCTCGGGCAGGGCAAGGAGAACGCGCGCAACTTCCTGAAGGACAACCCCGACCTGGCCAACGAGATCGAGAAGAAGATCAAGGACAAGCTGGGCGTCGGGGTCCGGCCCGAGAAGCCGGCCGCCGAGCCGGGTGCGGACGCCGTGGTCTCCGCCGCCGCCACCACCGACGACGCCGCGAAGACGGTGCCCGCTCCGGCGGCGGCAAAGGCAGCCAAGACCAAGGCCGCGGCGGCGGCCAAGAGCTGATCCGTGACACGGCGAACCGACTGGGCCGAGTACGCCGCCCACCCGGACCCCCCGCGTGAGTGGAGCGATGTGGGCGATGGGGGATTCGTCGGCATGAGCGGCGGTGACGCGGTCCATGACGTGGACGGGGACTACGCCCGCACGGCGTCGTACGGCACGAGGGGGTCGTACGACGACGAGCCGGGCGGTGGACAGTGGCCGGATGGGCCTGGTGGTCCGGATGGGCCGGACAGCGGCGGTTCCTCTGCGTTCGGCGCGGATTCGCCTTCGGGCGGCTCGCGTCGGAGCGGTGGAGCACGGAGCGCGGGTGGCTCACGCGGGCGCCGTCGGCGCGGCCGCGCCGAGTCGTCCGGTGAAGACGGAGGCGCCTTCTCGTCGAGGGCCGAGAAAGGGCAGCCCCCGGGGGACCCGGTCGAGCAGGCGCGGGCGATCTGTCTGCGCCTGCTCACCGGAACCCCGCGCACGCGGAAGCAACTCGCGGACGCCCTGCGCAAGCGGGAGATCCCGGATGACGCCGCCGAGGAGGTGCTGTCGAGGTTCGAGGAGGTGGGGCTGATCAACGACAGCGCGTTCGCGGACGCCTGGGTGGAGTCCCGGCACCACGGACGGGGGCTGGCCCGGCGCGCGCTCGTCCAGGAACTGCGGACCAAGGGCGTCGACCCCACCCTGATCGACGCGGCCGTCGCGCAGCTCGACTCCGAACAGGAGGAGACGACCGCACGCGAACTCGTCGCCCGCAAGCTGCGCTCCACTCGCGGCCTCGACCGCGACAAACGACTGCGCCGCCTCGCCGGCATGCTCGCCCGCAAGGGCTACCCGGAGGGCATGGCTCTGCGGGTGGTGCGTCAGGCGCTGGAGGAGGAAGGCGAGGACACGGAGTTCCTCGGAGACGAGGGAGTCTGAGTACGGGGGCCCGAGGGGCGAGCGGTTCCGAAATGGTGAACGCGGTGGTGTGACTGAACGCGGTGCTGCCGCTCAGTGGCCCGGACGCGGTGGACGCGCGGGGGCGCCCATCGAGTTCGAGAGAGGGGTGCGGTGCTGGAGGCACCGCCGGTCACGGCGCTTGGCCTTGACGCCGTGTCCACCGACGTCACCTCTCACCAGGCCCTCTCCGGTGTCGTCCGCCGTATCGTCGTCCGAGCTGTGGCGCCGGGCCCGCCTCGCTTGCCGTGGCGGCCTCGCCTGCGGCTCGCTGGTCGTCCAGACGCCCGCCTCGGAGTGGTTTCCACCAACCGAGAAGGCAGCTGCCGCGGATCAGGCCGTCCCGCTCGCGCAGGCCGTGCCGGGGACGCCCACCAGCAGCGCGTCCCCTGCCAAGCCGGTGTGTCGTACGCCTCCTGCGGTTAGACCCGCTCGAAGCCCCCGCGCACTCGCTCCAGCAACTCTTCGACACCGTCGGCAGGAACCGGCGGTTCGTCGGCCTCGCCCACTTCCAGACCAACCGCACCGCTCACTGCCAGTCCTCCGGGCGCTCCACCTGCTCCAGTCGCAGGATCGGCCCGCTGCGGCTGTAGCGGCGGATCTGCGGCAGGGGCGGGTAGTAGGCGTGGACGGAGATCGCGTGGTGTTCGGTCGACTCGTTGAGGACCTCGTGGACGTGGTGGCGGCCGAAGGCGCGGCCCTGTCCGGCCGAAAGGCGGCGCTCCCGGTCCACGTCCTCGGTCAGTTCCAGCGTCTTCCAGCCGTCGGTGGGCAGCCGTGCGGCGAGCGAGTTCTCCTTGAGCTCACCGGACGCGGTCAGGAAGGCGCCGACCGACTCGGCGTGGTCGTGCCAGCCGGTGCCGGTGCCGGGCGGCCAGCCGATCAGCCAGGCCTCGCTGCCACCCGGCCCTTCCAGCCGCACCCAGGTGCGGCCCTCCGGGTCGAGCGGAAGCGAGTCGATCAGCTCGGCGTCGGCGGCCGTACGCCGTACGAAGTCGAGGAGGTCCGCCTGCGTCGGCACGGAAACAGCGGAAGCGGAGGGGACAGCAGTAGAGACAGGGGAGACAGACACGGGCACCGTCCTGAAGAGCGTTCGCGTGAAGCGCGCGTCAACGCGGAAGCGGAGCGCGCCAAGAGAGAGGAGGAATGCGAATTCAGAAGGACGGGCGACACATGCAGCCCGCGTAGCGGACGAGGTCCACATGGACCTTCCGCCACAGGTGCACACAGGTGTCGGTCACGATCCGGAGTACACCATGGCGGTCCGGGCCGGTCAACTCACTGTCACTATGTGGACCCACAGTGACAGTGACCACAGACACGTCAACGGGATCCGGCGCCCGCCCCGGCTTCCGCCTCCGCCCGCGTCGGCCCGCCCAGCGCCGCCTCGGCCGCCGCGTACAGGTCGGCCGGTCGGACCCCGGTCAGCGCCGTGACGAGGTGACCGTCGGGTCGGACGAGCAGGACGGTGTGCGGGGCCGCGCCCGGGTACTCCTCTGCGACCAGCAGCTCGGCGGGGTTCGGCAGTGCGGTCACCGCCGCCGCCAGCCGGGGCATGATCCCGGCGGTCACCCAGTGCTTGCGCTCCCACACGCCGGTGCCCGGCGCGATCAGCACGACGAGCAGCACGCCGCGACCCAGGCGATCCCGTAGTTGTACGAAGGTGCCGTCCTCCGCCGTCACCCGCACATCGGTGACCGGCGCGCCGGGCGCCGTGTCGACGAGGGCCTCTCCTTCGAGGTGCCGCGGCGCGAGCGGCGAGTTGGCGTACGCCCCCGGCGCACCGAGCGGGCCGCGCCCCAAGTGACCGTCGGCAACCAGCGCGTCATGGCCGCGGGCCGAACCGGGGACGTACACGCGCAGCCCTCCACCCCCGCGCAGCAGCGGCAGGGCCTGGTCGGCGGCGCGCAGCCGGGCGGCGACGACCGAGCGCCGTTCCGCCTGGTAGCTGTCGAGCAGCGCCTCGTGCGGCCCGTGGTGCCAGGCCAGCGCGAGCTTCCAGGCGAGATTGTCGGCATCCTTGAGCCCTTCCTCGACGCCCTGGGTGCCGAGCGCGCCGAGCAGGTGTGCCGCGTCCCCGGCGAGGAAGACACGCCCCGCGCGCCAGCGGCGGGCCAGCCGGTGGTGGACGATGTGGACGCCGGTGTCCAGGAGTTCGTACGACGGTGTCGAGCCGCCCGTCCAGCCGGCCAGGGTCTCCCGGACGCGGGCTACGAGCAGTTCCGGCGTGACCAGGTCCTTGCCCGGCGGCAGCAGCCAGTCGAGGCGCCACACGCCGTCCGGCAGGGGGCGCCCGGTGATCTCGCCGGCCGAGGGGCCGGTCGTGCGCCAGGGCGGCGTCCGGTGGAGCAACGCCTGGTCGGGCCAGGGGAGTTCCGTGCGCAGGGCTGCCACCGCGTGACGTTCCACCGCCGTCCGGCCTGGGAAGCGGATGTCGTGGAGCTTGCGCACCGTCGAGCGCGGGCCGTCGCAGCCGACCAGGTAACTGCCGCGCCACCAGGTGCCCTTGGGGCCGCGAGTGTGGGCGGTGACGCCGGAGGCTTCCTGTTCGACGCCGTCGAGGCGGCTGTCCACGGCGATCTTGACGAGGCTCTCGCCGGCGAGGGCGGCGCGCAGGGCGCCGGTCAGCACGTGCTGGGCGATGTGCAAGGGGGCGGGACCGGCCTCGCCCCCCGCGTCGATGTCGTCCCCGAACGTGACCTCGCGCATCACCTGCTTGCGCCGCATCGACCGCCATCCGGCCCAGTGGACGCCGGCGCCGGCGAGCGGCACGCCGGTCAGCCTTTCCATGAGGGCCGCGGTGTCCTCGCGCAGCACAACGGTGCGAGCCAGGCGCGGTTCGTCCTTGCCCGGCCCCTCGTCGAGCACGACGGACGGCACTTCCTGACGGGCCAGCGCCAGGGCGAGCGTAAGCCCCACGGGCCCCGCGCCGACGATGATCACCGGTTCCACGGCGCGGCGCCCCCTGCCCGCAGCGGTGTCGCGAGAGACCTAGGTGAACAGGAAGTTGGAGCAGGGTGCACGATCACAGAACGTATGCAACCCATTGCCGAAGCTTGCGTCAAGTGACGGAGGGCAGTGGCGATCATGCCGCTGCCCTCCGTGTTGCTCAGGTCACCTGACTGGTTGTCAGAAGCCCCCGCCGCCGCCGCCGGTGTTTTCACCGGTTCCGAAGGCACCGCGCACCGCCGCGGGGTTGACCTCCACCGTGTCCTCGCCGAGGACTGCCCCCGTGCTCTTCTTGCTGCGTCGCAGCCTGCCCTCGAGCCAGCTCGCGAAGCTGGTGAGGGTGAAGTTCACGACGATGTAGATGACCGCCACCACGATGAAGCTGGGGACCACGGTGGCGTAGTTGGCCGCCAGCGTCTGGCGCGAGTTGAGCAGCTCGGTGAAGCCCAGCATCACACCGCCCAGCGCGGTGTCCTTCACGATGACGACGAGCTGGCTGACGATGGCCGGCAGCATGGCCGTGACGGCCTGCGGCAGCAGAACGCTGGTCATCGTCTGCCCCTTGCGCAGACCGACCGCCATGGCGGCCTCCGTCTGCCCCTTGGGGAGGGAGAGGATGCCCGCCCGCACGATCTCGGCGAGGACGGACGCGTTGTAGAGCACCAGGCCGGTGACGACTGCGTACATGGGCCGCTGCTCGCTGCTGATGTCCGTGGAGCGGACGTACAACTCGTTGGCGAACAGCATGAGCAGCAGGACGGGGATCGCCCGGAAGAACTCGACCACCGTGCCGGCCGAAGCCCGCACCCACCGATGGTCCGAGAGACGCGCGATGCCGAAGACCGCGCCCAGCGGCAGGGCGATCACCATGGCGAGCGCCGCGGCCTTCATCGTGTCGGCGAGGCCCGGCAGCAGATACGTCGTCCAGGCCTCCGACTGGGTGAACGGCTTCCACAGGGCCCACTTCAGCTGGCCCTTGTCGTCCATCGTCCGCCAGATCCACCACAGGAGCAGGGCCAGCAGGACGAAGAAGACCACGGAGAAGAGCACGTTGCGCCGTTTGGCGCGAGGGCCGGGAGCGTCGTAGAGAACGGAGGTCATCGCTTCACCGCCAGTCGCTTGCTCAGCCAGCCGAGGATGAGGCCGGTGGGCAGGGTCAGTACCACGAACCCGAGAGCGAACACCGCGCCGATGGCCAGCGTCTGTGCCTCGTTCTCGATCATTTCCTTCATCAGGAGGGCGGCTTCCGCCACGCCGATCGCGGCCGCCACGGTCGTGTTCTTGGTCAGCGCGATCAGCACGTTGGCCAGCGGTCCGATGACCGAACGGAAGGCCTGGGGCAGGATGATGTGCCCCAGGATCTGGCTGAAGGTCAGGCCGATGGCGCGGGCCGCCTCGGCCTGTCCGACGGGCACGGTGTTGATGCCGGAGCGGATCGCCTCGCAGACGAACGCGGCGGTGTAGACGACGAAGCCGAGGATGGCCAGCCGGAAGCTCTGGGCGTCGAAGTCGTCGGCGGCGCCCATCGTCATGCCGAAGATGTCGGAGAGACCGAGTGAGGTGAAGACGATGATGACGGTCAGCGGGATGTTCCGGACGATGTTCACATAGGCGGTGCCGAACCCGCGCATGAGCGGGACCGGGCTGACCCGCATCGCGGCCAGCAGGGTGCCCCAGACCAGGGAGCCGAGGGCGGAGATGAGGGTGAGTTTCACCGTCATCCAGAACGCCCCTAGGACGTCGTAACCTTCAAGAAAGTCGAACACGATCTCCCGCGCTTCCGGGTGTGTGGCGTACGTGGACGGCGCGGCGCGCCGCCGCCGTGATCGCGTGGGCTGCGGCGCGCCGGTGGAATCCCTGCGGCGCTACTTGACGATGTTGCCGATCTTCGGCGCGGGCTCGTTCTTGTAGTTGGCCGGACCGAAGTTGTCCGTGACCGCCTTCTCCCAGGCGCCGTCGCTGACCATCTTCTCCAGGGCACTGTTGATCTTGTTCACGGTCGCGGTGTCGCCCTTCTTGACGCCGATGCCGTAGTTCTCGTTGCTCAGCTTGAGGCCGGCGAGCTTGAACTGGCCCTTGTACTGGTCCTGCGCGGCGAAGCCCGCGAGGATCGAGTCGTCGGTGGTCACCGCGTCCACGGCGCCGCTCTGCAGGCCGGCGATGCACTCCGAGTAGCCGCCGTACTGCTTCAGCTGGGCCTTCGGGGCGATGGTGTCATGGACGTTCTGCGCCGAAGTGGAGCCGGTCACGGAGCACAGCTTCTTGCCGTTGAGGTCCGTGGCCTTGGTGATGTCCGAGTCGGCCTTGACCAGCAGGTCCTGGTGGGCCAGCAGGTACGGGCCGGCGAAGTCGACCTTCTGCTTGCGCTCGTCGGTGATCGAGTAGGTGGCCGCGATGAACTTCACGTCGCCACGGGCCAGCGCGTTCTCGCGGTCGGCGCTCTTGGTCTCGACGAACTCGATCTGGTCGGGCTTGTAGCCGAGCTCCTTGGCCACGTACGTCGCCACGTCGACATCGAAGCCGGAGAAGGAGCCGTCGGGCTTCTTCAGGCCCAGACCGGGCTGGTCGTACTTGATGCCGACCTTGATCGTGGAGCCGCCACTCGAGCCCGAGCCGCTGTCGCCGTCACCGTCGTCGCTGCCACAGGCGGTGGCAGTCAGGGCGAGGACGAGCGCGGTGGCCGCCGCGGCGGAGACCTTGCGGAGCTTCATGGTGAACATCCTTTGTGTGGTGAGGAGAATGCCGTCGTTGCGGGTGACACAGGCCTTGAGTGATCCGGGCGCGTCGTCGGTGCGGATTCGTCAGTGGTGCAGGATCTTCGACAGGAAGTCCTTGGCGCGGTCGCTGCGCGGGTTGCTGAAGAACTGATCCGGCACAGCTTCTTCGACGATCCGACCGTCCGCCATGAACACCACTCGGTTGGCGGCCGAACGGGCGAAGCCCATCTCATGCGTGACGACGATCATGGTCATGCCGTCGCGGGCGAGCTGCTGCATGACCTCCAGCACCTCGTTGATCATCTCCGGGTCGAGAGCCGACGTGGGCTCGTCGAAGAGCATGACCTTCGGATCCATGGCCAGGGCGCGCGCGATCGCGACGCGCTGCTGCTGGCCGCCGGAGAGCTGTGCGGGGTACTTGTCGGCCTGGTTGGCGACGCCCACCCGGTCGAGCAGCTGGCGGGCCTTCTCCGCCGCCACGTTCTTGTCTGCCCGGCGGACCTTGATCTGGCCGAGCATCACGTTCTCGAGCACGGTCTTGTGCGCGAACAGGTTGAAGGACTGGAAGACCATTCCGACGTCTGCGCGCAGCCGGGCCAGCGCCTTGCCCTCCTGGGGCAGGGGCTTGCCGTCGATGGCGATAGTGCCGGAGTCGATCGTCTCCAGGCGGTTGATGGCGCGGCACAGGGTGGACTTGCCGGATCCGGAGGGTCCGATGACCACGACAACCTCGCCGCGGGCGATCGTCAGATCGATGTCCTGGAGAACGTGCAACGCGCCGAAATGCTTGTTGACGCTCTTCAGGACGACCAGTTCTCCGGTCGCGGCCACATCGTCCTTGGCCACCGATACTTCGGTCATCGCTTTAAGGCTCCGTCCTCCTCGGTTTCGGAGGACAGTAGTAACCACTCGCGACCAGCGTCATTACATCTGAGGTGAATCTGAGCATCACGATCCGATAGCAATCGGACACGTGTCGTAGCACTTGCGAGCTGGTCGCGTATCGGCCGGGTAACGGAAGCGGCGCGCAACCGGAACCCTCTTGACGCCGTCCTCTTCCATCAGCGTGACTGCCATGTGCACGCGCGCGCGTGCACACGTTTTTTACACATCCTGATCGTACGTCCGATGAACCGAAGGGGGCCCGGATGAGACTGCTCCTCGTCGAGGACGACAACCATGTGGCAGCCGCCCTGTCCGCGGTCCTCGCGAGGCACGGTTTCGACGTCACGCACGCCCGCAGCGGCGAGGAGGCCCTGCAGGCCCTCGTCCCGGAATGCGACGGCTTCGGAGTCGTCCTCCTCGACCTCGGGCTTCCGGACCAGGACGGCTACGAGGTCTGCGGCAAGATCCGCAAGCGCACCAGCACCCCGGTGATCATGGTGACCGCGCGCTCCGACGTACGCTCCCGCATCCACGGTCTCAACCTCGGCGCCGACGACTACGTCGTGAAGCCGTACGACACCGGGGAGCTGCTGGCCCGCATCCACGCCGTCGCCCGGCGCACCGCCCACGACGACGTCCCGGGGGCGAGTGAGACCGGCCTGCGCCTCGGCCCGGTCCACATCGAACTGCCCACGCGCCAGGTCAGCGTGGACGGTTCGGTCGTCCAGCTGACCCGCAAGGAGTTCGACCTCCTCGCCCTGCTGGCCCAGCGCCCCGGGGTGGTCTTCCGCCGTGAGCAGATCATCAGTGAGGTGTGGCGCACCAGCTGGGAGGGGACCGGGCGCACTCTTGAGGTGCACGTCGCGTCCCTGCGCGCCAAGCTGCGCATGCCGGCGCTCATCGAGACCGTACGCGGCGTGGGCTACCGGCTCGTCGCCCCGGGCGCGTAGCGGGCCCGGGTGCGCACACGTCTGCTTCCGCTGCTCATCGTCCTGATGGCGGCCGTCCTGCTCGCCCTCGGTATCCCGCTCGCCATCAGCGTGGCCGCGGCCCAGCAGCAGAAGGTCGTCGTCGACCGGATCGACGACACCGCCCGCTTCGCCGCCCTGGCCCAGTACGTCACCGACCCGCCCGGCGAGGCGAACGAGCGCAAGGACACGCTGGGCATCGAACTCGCCAGCTACTACGACGTCTACGGCATCCGGGCGGGCGTCTTCTACCGCAACGCCACCCCCATGGCCAAGGCGCCGCCGGTCTTCGTCCTCCCCGAGGAGGGCGAGGTCCGCCAAGCGTTCGACGAGGCGCTGCTCAGTCGGCGCAGCCACGATCCGAAGCAGGTGTGGCCCTGGCAGCGCCACCGCCTGGTCGTCGCCTCGCCGGTCATCCGGGACGGCGACGTCGTCGCGGTCGTCGTCACCGACTCGCCGACCGGGCCGATGCGTTCGCGGATCCTGCACGGCTGGCTGGTCATCGGCGCGGGCGAGGTCGCCGCGATGCTGCTGGCCGTGGGCGCCGCGCTCCGGCTCACCGGCTGGGTCCTCAGGCCCGTACGCGTCCTGGACGCCACCACGCACGCGATCACGAGCGGGGCCATGAAGTCCAGGGTCGCGGTTGCCGGCGGACCTCCGGAACTCAGGCGCCTGGCCCGGTCGTTCAACGAGATGGCGGACAACGTCGAGGACGTCCTGGAGCAGCAGCGCGCCTTCGTCGCCGACGCCTCGCACCAGCTGCGCAACCCCCTCGCGGCGCTGCTGCTGCGCATCGAACTGCTCGCCTTCGAACTCCCGGAGGGCAACCAGGAGATCGCCTCCGTCCAGGCCGAGGGCAAGCGCCTGGCCCAGGTCCTGGACGACCTGCTCGACCTGGCCCTGGCCGAGCACACCGAGGCGGATCTCCGGGTCACCGACATCGGCGCCCTGACCGCCGAGCGCGTCGCGGCCTGGACACCGACCGCCGAGGCCAAGGGCGTACGGCTGGTGGGCACCTGTCCGCCCACCACCGCCTGGGCCGACCCGGTCACGCTGTCCAGCGCTCTGGACGCGGTGATCGACAACGCGGTGAAGTTCACGCCGAAGGACGAGAGCGTCGAGGTCACGGTCGCCGCCGACGGCGACACCTCCACCGTCGTGGTCACCGACGACGGCCCGGGGCTGACCGACGAGGAACTCGCCCGCGTCGGCGACCGCTTCTGGCGCAGCGGCCGCCACCAGAACATCAAGGGCTCCGGCCTCGGGCTGTCCATCTCCCGCGCCCTGCTAGCCGCGGGCGGCGGCTCGATCATCTACGACCACCACCAGCCGCACGGGCTGAAGGTGACGGTACGGGTGCCGCGATCGGGTCCGGCTGCGTGAGGTTCGGTACCGCGTGTACGGCGGGTGGCCGAGGGCTCGCTGCGTGCCTGCGCGGGGTGTGCACCGGGTCTCACGGTGAGTCTTCCCGCGCCGGCCGACGAGACGTTCGTACGGCGTCTGCGCGAGGTTTCGCACGACGTGCGCCGGGCGTCGGCTACGGCTTGACCGAGCGGTAGTAGCGGCGGGCGCCTTCGTGCAGGGCCAGCGGGTCCGTATAGATCGCCGTGCGTACGTCGACCAGTTGGGCGGAGTGGACGTGGGCGCCGATGCCGTCCCGGCTCTTGAGCACGGTCCGGGTCAGCCACTCGGTGAGCCGCGGGTCCATGTCCGTGCGTGTCATCAACAGGTTGGACACCGCGATCGTCGCCACCGTGGCCCCCTTCTGGATGGGCGGATAGGCCGACTCCGGCATGTTCGTGGCGCGGTAGTAGCGGGACGCGCCGCCCTGTTCGTGCAGCTTGGCGACGAGGTCGGTGCCGATCGGCACGAACCGGAAGGCGTACGTGGCGGACAGCTTCTCCAATCCCGCGGTCGGCAGCCCGCTCGACCAGAAGAACGCGTCCATCTCGCCCCGCTTGAGCCGGTCCGGGCCGGTGTCGATCCCGTCGGACAACGGCGTGATGTCCTTCTTGGCGTCGATGCCGGCCGCCTTGAGCACCCGGTTGGCGATCAGCCGCACACCCGAGTGGGGCAGCCCTATGGCCACGCGCTTGCCCTTCAGGTCCGCGACGGACTCGACGTCCGAGTCGCGCGGGACGACGAGCTGTACGTAGTCGTCGTACAGGCGGGCGACACCGCGCAGCCGGTCGGCGCCGGGGCCGGTGTACGTCGCAACGGCGTCGGCCGCCGCGATGGTGAAGTCCGCCTTGCCGGTGGCCACGCTCGTGACGTTCTCCTGAGAGCCGTCACTGGTCAGCAGCCGCACCTTCAGGTTCGGCATGTCCTTGTCGAGCTCGGCGCGAAGCAACCGCCCGTACTCCTGGTAGACGCCGGCTTTCGTCCCCGTGCTGAACGTGATCGTCCCGCTCGGTGGCGCCTCGCCCAGGGGCAGCAGCCACCACAGCAGCAGCCCGAACGCGACCAACCCGGCGGCCGTGCTCTGCAGGGCCCGGCGCCTGCCGATACGGGGGAGCACTCTGGACATGCGGGCGATCCTGCCAGTCGGGGCGCGGTGCTGACCAGGGGCGGCGGCTCAGGGGGCGGTCCGGGGCCAGTGCTGGAGCGGCCTCGGAGGGCGGATTCACCTACGGCGTTGTCGGAGGCGGTCGATAGAGTCGGCGTATGAGCCCCTCGCCCGTCGACCTGGTCCGTGAATTCCACCTCGCCGTCGGGCTCGCCGCCCGCAGTACGCCCACCGAGGTCTCGCCCGAACTGGCCGCCCACCGCGGTGAGCTGCTTGCCGAGGAGGCCGCGGAGGTCGCCGAAGTCTCCGTCACCGGCCCGCTCGACCGGCTCGCGCACGAACTCGCCGACGTCGTCTACGTCGCATACGGCACGGCCCTCGTCCACGGCATCGACCTCGACGCGGTGATCGCCGAGATCCACCGCTCCAACATGACCAAGCGCGGCCCCGACGGCCGCGTCGCCCGCCGCGCCGACGGCAAGGTCCTCAAGGGCGACCATTACGAGGCACCGGACGTGCCGGGGGTGCTGCGCAGGCAGGGATGGGTGCCGGGCGCGGAGTGACGGAGCCTGGCGGGGCGTATGAAATCGGCGGCTCAGTCACTGCCCACCGAAGCGCCCGCCTCCGTCTCCGCTGCCGCCCGCGATGAGGCTTCGCGAGTCTCCCGGCGCTCCCCCGCACGGCGGGTCCACCAGGACGCCAAGGGCTCCGTGTAGCGCGCGGTGAGGGGACCGAGGACGACCAGGATGAGGACGTACGCCGTGGCGAGCGGGCCGAGGGACGGTTCGATGCCGGCGCTCACGGCCAGCCCCGCGATGACGATCGAGAACTCGCCCCGTGCCACCAGCGCGCCGCCGGTGCGCCAGCGGCCCTTGATCGAGATCCCGGCCCGCCGGGCCGCCCAGTACCCGGTGGTGATCTTCGTCGCGGCGGTCAGGACCGCCAGCGCGAGGGCGGGCAGCAGTACGGGCGGGATGCTGGCCGGGTCGGTGTGCAGCCCGAAGAAAACGAAGAACACGGCGGCGAACAGGTCCCGCAAGGGGCTCAGCAGTGTGTGCGCGCCCTCCGCGATCTGCCCCGGCTGACCGAGGAGTCCGAGCTCGTGGTCTACCGCGTCGCCAGGAGGGCCTCACCAACACCGCGAGGCATGCGGCCGCCGACCGTGCGGAACTACGGCTGCAGCCTGTCACGGACGGCGTCGAACTCCTTCTGCGCGACAACGGAAAGGGCCTGGGCGAAGCACCGGAGGGCTCCGGCATCAGCGGCATGCGCGAACGTGCCCTCCTCATAGGCGCCGCGCTCTCACTGGAGCCCGCCCCGGAGCGGGGCACCGACATACGGCTGCGCATTCCGGCCGCGGGCGCGGAGCGCCGCTGATGGCACCCACTGGGCCGAACGGGCGAGGGCGCGACTTCTGCCCGGGCCTCCCGGCGGGTCGTCCCTCGCCGGGAGCGCAGCGGCAGGGTGCACTCCGCACACCGCCTACCCTTGTCGCATGAGCAGCAGCGACCGGAGCCTGGCAGTGGGCGTGAAGACATACGAGGTGCGCACCTACGGGTGCCAGATGAACGTCCACGATTCCGAGCGATTGTCCGGGCTGCTCGAGGACGCCGGGTACGTGCGCGCGCCCGAGGGGTCGGACGGGGACGCGGACGTCGTCGTCTTCAACACGTGCGCGGTGCGCGAGAACGCCGACAACCGGCTGTACGGCAACCTCGGCCGTCTCGCCCCACGCAAGGCCAGCCGTCCCGGGATGCAGATCGCGGTCGGCGGGTGCCTGGCGCAGAAGGACCGCGACACCATCGTGAAGAAGGCGCCCTGGGTGGATGTCGTCTTCGGCACGCACAACATCGGCAAGCTGCCGGTCCTCCTGGAGCGCGCCCGCATCCAGGAAGAGGCGCAGGTCGAGATCGCCGAGTCGCTCGAAGCCTTCCCCTCCACCCTGCCGACGCGGCGCGAGAGCGCGTACGCGGCCTGGGTCTCCATCTCCGTAGGCTGCAACAACACGTGCACCTTCTGCATCGTCCCGGCCCTGCGCGGCAAGGAGAAGGACCGCAGGACCGGCGACATCCTGGCCGAGATCGAGGCCCTGGTCGACGAGGGCGTCTCCGAGATCACGCTGCTCGGCCAGAACGTCAACGCGTACGGCTCCGACATCGGCGACCGCGAGGCATTCAGCAAGCTGCTGCGGGCCTGCGGCGCCATCGAGGGCCTGGAGCGCGTCCGCTTCACCTCCCCGCACCCGCGCGACTTCACCGACGACGTGATCGCGGCCATGGCCGAGACGCCGAACGTGATGCCGCAGCTGCACATGCCCCTGCAGTCCGGCTCGGACACGGTCCTGAAGGCGATGCGCCGCTCCTACCGCCAGGAGCGCTACCTCGGGATCATCGAGAAGGTCCGCGCCGCCATCCCGCACGCGGCGATCACCACCGACATCATCGTGGGCTTCCCCGGCGAGACGGAGGAGGACTTCGAGCAGACGCTGCACGTCGTCCGCGAGGCGCGGTTCGCGCAAGCGTTTACGTTCCAGTACTCCAAGCGCCCCGGCACCCCCGCCGCGACCATGGAAGACCAGATCCCCAAGAAGGTCGTCCAGGCGCGCTACGAGCGTCTTGTCGCCCTTCAGGAGGAGATCTCCTGGGAGGAGAACAAGAAGCAGGTCGGCCGCACGCTCGACCTCATGGTCGCCGAGGGCGAGGGCCGCAAGGACGGCGCCACCCACCGTCTCTCCGGCCGCGCCCCCGACAACCGCCTGGTCCACTTCACCAAGCCGGAGCAGGAGGTCCGCCCCGGTGACGTGGTCACCGTCGAGATCACCTACGCCGCCCCGCACCACCTCCTCGCCGAGGGACCCACCCTCGCCGTGCGCCCCACGCGCGCGGGTGACGCCTGGGAGAAGCGCAACGCCGAGAAGGCCGCCAAGCCGGCCGGCGTCATGCTCGGTCTCCCGAAGATCGGCGCCCCGGAGCCGCTCCCGGCCACGTCGGGCAGCGGCTGCGGCTGCGACTGACACCGGGCAGGGGCGAGCCTGCGGCTGCGATTGAGCCGCGCGGGGCGATTCTGCGGCTGCGACTGAACGCGCGGGCGATCCTGCGGCTGACGCTGCCTGTGGCGGGTCTGCGGCTTGACGTACCCTGCCGATCATGCTTGTCGCCGCCGCAGTCTGCCCCTGCCCGCCCCTGCTCGTGCCCGAGATCGCCGCCGGCGCCGCGCCTGAGTTGAACGCCGCGCGTGCCGCCTGCACGGACGCGCTGGGTGTCCTCGCCGCCGCCCGGCCCGACCGGCTCGTGGTCGTCGGGCCGGCCGAGCGGAGCGGGCACGGGACGCATCCGGAGGGCACCCGGGGCTCGTTCCACGGGTTCGGCGTGGACATCGACGTACGCCTGGGCGCGGACAGGGGCACGGCGACCGGGCGCCTGCTCCCGCCCTCGCTCGCGGTGGGCGCGTGGCTGCTGGAGCGGGCCGGATGGGCGGATGCCCCGATCGAGGGACTCGGCGTGGGGGAACCTCTCGTGGCCGAGCGGTGTATTGAATTCGGACGGCAAATCGCCGCGGGGGCCGAGCGGGTGGCGCTCCTGGTGATGGGCGACGCCAGCGCATGCCGAACGCTCAAGGCGCCGGGTTATCTCGACGAGCGGGCGGCACCCTTCGACGCGGAGGTCGCGCGGGCGCTGGGTTCGGCGGACGTGGCGGCTCTCGAGACGCTGGACGCGGGACTGGCGTACGAGCTGAAGGCATCCGGCCGGGCCTCCTGGCAGGTGCTGGCCGGCGCGGCCGAGGGCACGGACCTCGGCGGCACACTCCTGTACGAGGACGCGCCGTACGGGGTGGGGTACGTGGTCGCAGCCTGGTCATAACGGCCCGGTTCCAACGACCGGGGATACGACCCGGGGATACGACCAGGTCGCACGCCGAGGCGACGAACACGGCGGACGGCCGGGAGCGTCGTGCTCCGCGGCCGTCCGTCGGTGTGCCGTGCCGTCAGGATGTCGGCGGGGGGCCGGCAGGTGGCGGGCCGGCAGGTGGCGGAGAGGCAGGTGGCGTGCCGATGCCGCCTCCCGTTTCTGTGCCGTCCTTGTGCGCGAGTCTGTCCACGGCGCCCTTGGCCTTGCCCGTCCCCGACTGGATCTTGTGGCTGTACTTGCCCTTGGTCTTCTCGTCGACGACCTTCGCGGCCTTGTCGAGACTGTGCTCGATCTTGTCCCCGTGCCGCTGCGCGAGGTCGGTGACCTTGTCCTTGGCCGGGTTGAGTCTGGTCTTCAGATTGTCCAGGAGACCCATGTTCCACCTTCCCTCGCGGGGCGGTTACGTGCGGGCGCCTTCGCCCGCCTCGTTGTCGGCAGCCTCATCGGCGGACTGCTGCTTGGGGATCTCGACGCCCTCGGCGGAGCCGGAAGGGTCCTCGGCGGCCCCAGCCGCCGTCTCCTCCGCCGCGTCCTCGGCCGCTGCCTTCGTCTCGGACTTGGTCCCGGCCGCCGTCTCCGCCTCGGTCTCGACCGACCCCTTCGCCTCTGCCGCCTCCTGAGCCACGGGCTCGACCGTCGGTGTGCCGGCCTGCGCCTCGGCAGTCGACGCCTCCTCCGTGGTCTTCGACCTCCGAAGAAGTCGTGCGAAAACGCCCATATCCACTCCATACGTTACTCGTGCGGGCGAAATCCCGCGTCGTCCGGTGCGTCCGTTTGCGCCGCCCGGTCGCCGCCCCTGTGATCGGGCGGCGGAAGACCTCGCAACTGGCAACGACCCCGCGCGCGTGCCGTCACGTAACTCGTTCGAGGAGCGGGCGCGAGGTTTGCGAGACTGGGGCGGTGAGTAGCGCACCCCCCGCCCCCCGAGTCATCGCCGTCGTCGGACCCACCGCGGCCGGAAAGTCCGATCTGGGCGTTTTCCTGGCCCGGCGTCTCGGCGGCGAGGTCGTCAATGCCGACTCCATGCAGCTCTACCGAGGGATGGACATCGGCACCGCCAAACTGACGCCCGAGGAGCGCGAAGGCGTCCCGCACCACCTTCTGGACATCTGGGACGTCACGGTCACCGCCTCCGTCGCCGAGTACCAGAAACTGGCCCGCGCGAGAATCGAAGCGCTGCTCGCCGAGGGCCGCTGGCCGATTCTGGTCGGCGGATCCGGCCTGTACGTGCGCGGGGCCGTCGACAACCTGGAGTTCCCCGGCACCGACCCCGAAGTCAGGGCCCGGCTGGAGGACGAACTCACCCTGCGCGGCTCGGGGGCGCTGCACGCGCGCCTGGCCGCCGCCGACCCCGAGGCCGGGCACGCGATCCTGCCCAGCAACGGCCGCCGTATCGTCCGAGCCCTCGAGGTGATCGAGATCACCGGCCGGCCCTTCACCGCCAACCTCCCCGGCCACGACTCCGTCTACGACACGCTCCAGATCGGTGTCGACGTGGCGCGGCCCGAGCTCGACGAGCGCATCGCGCGCAGGGTCGACCGGATGTGGGACGCCGGGCTGGTGGAGGAAGTGCGCTCCCTTGCGGCGCAAGGGTTGCGCGAGGGGCGTACGGCCTCGCGCGCGCTCGGCTACCAGCAGGTGCTCGCGGCGTTCGCCGGGGAGTGCACCGACGAAGAGGCGCGGGCCGAGACCGTACGAGCCACCAAGCGCTTCGCGCGCCGTCAGGATTCGTGGTTCAGGCGCGATCCCCGGGTGCACTGGTTGAGTGGGGCTGCGGCGGACCTCACAGAACTTCCGCAGCTCGCACTGGCATTGGTCGAACGACCGGTTACAGCCTGATCACGTCATGGCATCGGGACGCTCCGGCCGTCATCGCGGCCTTCGGCGCCGTGCCATCATCGAGCTTCGATCGACCAAGTGGAGTCCGAGTTGGGAGGGCGCGTGGCGATGGAGGCCGGCCCTCGCGACACCGCACAAGGTACCGAGCCCCGCACCGTCGAAGGCGGTGAAGCGGAGCAGGACGGCGATCGTCTGAGCCCCGACGGGCCCGACGAGATGCAGGACGGTGTGACCGCCGACGGTCCGGAGCCCGAGGAGATGTTCGCGGGCGGCCCGGAGGTCGAGGTCGAGCTGCGCCCGCAGCGCCGGATGCGTATCTGGCAGCTCGCTCCCATCGTGAGCCTGGCGGCGGTCGGCTCCCTGATGTTCGCCTTCCCGCTGGCCTTCGACTTCGGCGACAGCGGTGCCGTGATCGCCATGCTGGGGATGCTGATCTGCTCCTGCGCGGCCGGCTGGGGCATGATGGCCGCCCGCCGCGTCGGTTACACGTGGCCCGGGCTGCCGCAGCGGGGCTCCGGGCGGCGTCCGGACTGGCGGATCGTGATCGCGTACGTCGTGCTGGTCGCCGCGGTGGTCGTGCTGGCCGTGTGGCGCGTGGCCCGGCTGCGCTGAGGCAGCCCTGGAGTGGTCGGCTCCGGTGACCTCACGCGTGCGCGTGGGGTTGTCGTACCCACCCCGTACGATCGAGGAATGAGCACGCGGATCGCCTTCCTCAAGGGTCATGGCACCGAGAACGACTTCGTGATCGTCCCGGACCCCGAGAACACCATCGACCTGCCCCCGGTCTCCGTCACCGCCCTGTGCGACCGCCGCGCCGGCATCGGTGGTGACGGCCTGCTGCACGTGGTGCGGTCCGCAGCGCATCCCGAGGCCGTGGACATGGCCGCCGAAGCGGAGTGGTTCATGGACTACCGCAACGGCGACGGCTCCATCGCGGAGATGTGCGGCAACGGCGTGCGCGTCTTCGTGCGGTACCTCCAGCGCGCTGGACTCGTCGGCGAGGGCGACCTCGCCGTCGCCACGCGCGCGGGCGTGAAGACGGTGCACATCGCCAAGGAGGGCGACATCACCGTCGGCATGGGCAAGGCGCTCCTCCCCGAGGGGGACGTCACGGTGAGCGTCGGCGAGCGCAGTTGGCCCGCGCGGAACGTGAACATGGGCAACCCGCACGCCGTCGCCTTCGTGGACGACCTGGCATACGCGGGCAACCTGTATTCCCCGCCGCACTTCAGCCCGGCCGCCGCCTACCCGGACGGGGTGAACGTCGAGTTCGTGGCCGACCGCGGCCCCCGGCACGTGGCCCTGCGCGTGTACGAGCGCGGCTCCGGCGAGACCCGCTCGTGCGGCACGGGCGCGTGCGCCGTCGCCGTGGCCACCGCCCGCCGGGACGGCGCCGACCCGACCGTCACCGGAACCCCGGCGACGTACACCGTCGACGTGCCCGGCGGCACCCTGGTGATCACCGAGCGGCCCGACGGCGAGATCGAGATGACCGGCCCCGCGGTGATCGTCGCCGAGGGTGAGATCGACGCGGAGTGGCTGGAAGACTCCGTTCGCTGACCCGGCCGCAGTCACGGCGCACGAAACCGTAAACCTACAAACCGTCGCTCGAATGGGTGATCCTTTTCACGCTCGACGAGAGGCGGTCAGGCGCACGTGATGGGCTCGGTAGCATCAAGCACCGGCCCGGACGGGGGACCGATGCCATCCCCCGAGCCGTGTCCGCCCTGGGGCACCCCGTCCGCCGGTCGACGCAGCCGGAGGTGCCCATGAGTGCGGAGGCCACGAATCCCGCGAGCCCAGGCCCGGTGACAACAGGCCCGGTACTGCCGACAGTGCCTCGCAGGAAGGCTCGCCCCCGGATCGACCTGCGCCGCCTCGGCCGGGCCGCGCTGCTCGGTACCACCGCCCGTGACCGGCTGCCCGACGCCATCGGCCACGTGGCCGAGGCACACCGCGCCCACTACCCCGACGCCGACCTCGAACCGCTGCGCCGCGCCTACGTCTTGGCCGAGTCCTCGCACCGCGGTCAGATGCGCAAGAGCGGTGAGCCGTACATCACCCACCCGCTCGCGGTGACCCTGATCCTCGCCGAACTAGGCGCGGAGACAACGACCCTGACGGCGTCTCTCCTCCATGACACCGTCGAGGACACGGACGTGACGCTCGATCAGGTCCGTGAGGAGTTCGGCGAGGAGGTGCGCTTCCTCGTCGACGGCGTCACGAAACTGGAGAAGGTCGACTACGGCGCCGCCGCCGAGCCCGAGACCTTCCGCAAGATGCTCGTCGCCACGGGCAACGACGTCCGCGTGATGTCGATCAAACTCGCCGACCGGCTGCACAACATGCGCACCCTCGGCGTGATGCGCCCCGAGAAGCAGGCCCGCATCGCCAAGGTCACCCGGGACGTCCTCATCCCGCTCGCGGAACGGCTCGGCGTCCAGGCCCTCAAGACCGAACTGGAGGATCTGGTCTTCGCGATCCTCCTCCCTGAGGAGTACGAGCACACGCGTGAGTTGATCGTCGACAACGCCTCCCGCGCGGACGACCCCCTCGCAGAGATGGCCGACGAGATGCGCACGGTCCTGCGGGACGCCGACATCCCGGCCGAAGTCCTCATCCGGCCCCGGCACTTCGTCTCCGTGCACCGCAGGTCCCGCAAACGCGGCAGGCTGCGCGGCACCGACTTCGGCCGTCTGCTGGTGCTGGTGAACGAGGACGCCGACTGTTACGGCGTGCTCGGCGAACTGCACACCTGTATGACGCCCGTCGTCTCGGAGTTCAAGGACTTCATCGCCGTCCCCAAGTTCAACCTGTACCAGTCGCTGCACACCGCGGTGGCCCGCGAGGACGGCCAGGTCGCCGAAGTCCTCATCCGCACCCATCAGATGCACAAGGTCGCCGAGGCCGGCGTCGTCGCGCTCGGCAATCCCTACGCTCCTCCTTCGGAGGAGCAGACCGTTTCGAGCGACGGCGAGCGCGCCGATCCCACCCGGCCCGGCTGGCTCTCCCGCCTCCTCGACTGGCAGGAGGCCGCGCCGGACCCCGACACCTTCTGGTCCACCCTGCGCGAGGACCTCGCCCAGGACCGTGAGATCACCGTCTTCCGTCCTGACGGCGGCACCCTGGGCCTGCCGGAGGGCGCGACCTGTGTGGACGCCGCGTACGCCCAGTACGGCGAGGACGCGCACGCATGCATCGGCGCCCGCGTCAACGGCCGCCTGGCGACCTTGAGTACCGTGCTGAAGGACGGCGACACCGTCCAGCTCCTCATGGGCCAGGACCCCGCCTCCGAGCCCTCCAGAGAGTGGCTGGAGCACGCCCACACGGCCGCCGCCCGGATCGCCATCCAGCGGTGGCTGGCCACGCACCCGGCGGCCGCCGAGGCGCAGGAGGAAGGGCCGGCTCCGACCCTCGGGTCCGGCGAGGCATCTTCCCGGTCAGTCGGCGACGGGAGCTCCGCGACCTCCTCGGAGGGCGTCGCCCCCCGGACCGCTGACCGGCCGACCACCGGGAACGCCGAAGCGCCCCGCCCCGCCGCCGCGAACGCCGTCGTCGACCAGCCCGGCGCGAGTGTACGGCTCGCGGGCTGCTGCACGCCCGTACCGCCCGACGAGGTGATCGGCTTCTCCGTGCGCGGGGGAGCGGTGACCGTCCACCGCGTGGAGTGCGCGGCCGTGGCGCGCATGAAGAGCGCGCGGCGCGCCGAGGTCGGCGTGCGCTGGGGGGAGTCCACCGGGTGCCGGGTCACCCTGTTCGCCGAATCGTTCGGCCGCCCGCATCTGCTGGCGGACCTCACCGAAGCGATGGCCTCGGAAGGCGCCGAGATCGTCTCCGCGACCGTCGAGCCCCCGAGCCGACAACGCGTACGCCACACCTACACCGTGCAACTCCCCGACGCGGCGCACCTGCCGGCGCTGATGCGGGCGATGCGGAATGTGCCGGGGGTGTACGACGTGAGCCGGGACCAGACGCCGGGGGCGTGAGGTTGCCCGCGGGCGCTGCACCCGCGCGCGTGCGGCGCAGTTGCGCGTGGTGGCCCCGTCCTCCCGCTGATCTACCCGTTCGAGTGGGCCGATCGCGCGCCGCCGCTGTACCGCAGGCGCCCCCTGGTAGCCGTGGTGCATGCTGCTCACCCCCCGAACCCCGGCTCCCCGAGCCCGCCTCACGCCCTCCCGGCGCCGAAAGGCCGCCGCGCTCCTCGCCTCCGCCGTCTCCGTCTGCCTCCTGGCCGCGAGCGCCCCGGCCGCTCCGCTCGGCCTCGGCGACCGCCTCTTCCCGTACCTGGGCAATCCGGGATACGACGTCGCGTCGTACGACCTCTCGTTCACCTATCCGGGCACCAACAGCAAGCCCCTGCAGGCGGTCACCACGATCGACGCATGGACGACGACCTCGCTGGACCACGTGAACCTCGACTTCGCGCACGGCAAGGTCGACTCGGTCGAGGTCGACGGCGAGCCCGCCGCCTTCACCAGCGCCGGCGAGGACCTGGTGGTCACACCCGAGGAGCGGCTGTCCGAGGGCAGCTGGATGCGGGTCACCGTCCGGCACACCAGCGACCCCGTGTCCGCCGCGGACCGTGACGGCGGCTGGGTGCGCACCGCGGACGGCCTCGCCATGGCCAACCAGGCCGACGCCGCCCACCTGGTGTTCCCGTGCAACGACCACCCCTCCGACAAGGCGATGTTCACCATCAGGGTCACCGCGCCCAAGGGCTACACGGCCGTCGCCAACGGTCTGCCGACCGGCGTGGACCGGGCCGGCCGGGCGACGACCTGGACGTACCGGACCCAGCACCCCATGGCCACCGAGCTCGCCCAGGTGTCCATCGGCCGCTCCAACGTGCTGCGCCGCACCGGCCCGCACGCGCTGCCCGTGCGGGACGTCGTGCCCACCAAGGACCGCGAGCGGCTGGAGCCGTGGCTGAAGAAGACCCCCGCCCAGATCGCCTGGATGGAGGGCAAGGTCGGGCCGTTTCCCTTCGAGACGTACGGCCTGCTCATGGCCGAGGCCAGCACGGGCTTCGAGCTGGAGACGCAGACCCTCTCTCTCTTCGAGAAAGACCTGTTCACCGAGCCTGCCTACCCGAAGTGGTACGTCGAGTCGCTCATGGTGCACGAGCTGGCCCATCAGTGGTTCGGTGACAGCGTCAGCCCGCGCTCCTGGTCCGACCTGTGGCTGAACGAGGGGCACGCCACCTGGTACGAGGCCCTGTACGCGGAGGAGAAGGCGGACCGGCCCATGGAAGCGCGGATGAAGGCGGCGTACGGCGCCTCCGACCGCTGGCGGGCGGCCGGCGGACCGCCCGCCGCCCCCAAGGCACCCGACCGGGGCCAGAAGATCAGCATCTTCCGGCCGAACGTCTACGACGGCGCCGCGCTGGCTCTGTACGCCCTCCGCCAGGAGATCGGCCGCCCCGCCTTCGAACGCCTGGAGAGGGCCTGGGTGAGCCGTTACCAGGACGACGTCGCCACCACCGCGGACTTCGTCGAGCTCGCCGAGGAAGTCTCCGGACGGGAGCTGGGCGGTTTCTTCGAGAGCTGGCTCTACGGTGCGAAGACCCCGCCGATGCCCGGCCACCCGGACTGGAAGTCGGCCGCACCCCAGTCGGCCGCCGCGAAATAACACGGTGACGAGACGGGCCGTGCCGTGCGACCATCTACAGGTCGGCGCGGCACGGGACACGGGAATCTCCCGGGGCACTCGTGCGTTGTGAGCAGTGACGGTCGGCTCAGAAGTTCGGCTTCGGCTCTGTCGCCGCTTTATCGGAATCCCCATCGACGTAAGGACCCAATGACCTCCTCTTCATCTTCTTCCCAGGACACTGAGCGCTTCGCGCATGCCTACCCCGAAGGTCTTCGGGCCGATGCCCTGATGGAAGAGGACGTCGCCTGGAGCCACGAGATCGACGAAGACCGGGACGGCGACCAGTTCGACCGCTCCGAGCGCGCGGCCCTGCGCCGCGTCGCGGGCCTCTCCACCGAGCTCGAGGACGTCACCGAGGTCGAGTACCGCCAGCTACGCCTGGAGCGGGTCGTGCTCGTCGGCGTCTGGACCACGGGGACAGCACAGGACGCGGACAACTCCCTCGCGGAGCTCGCCGCCCTCGCGGAGACCGCGGGCGCGCTGGTGCTCGACGGCGTGATCCAGCGCCGCGACAAGCCCGACGCGGCCACCTACATCGGTTCCGGCAAGGCCGAAGAGCTGCGCGACATCGTGCTCGAGACGGGCGCGGACACCGTCATCTGCGACGGTGAGCTCAGCCCGGGCCAGCTCATCCACCTCGAAGACGTCGTCAAGGTCAAGGTCATCGACCGTACGGCCCTGATCCTCGACATCTTCGCCCAGCACGCCAAGTCCCGAGAGGGCAAGGCACAGGTCGCGCTCGCGCAGATGCAGTACATGCTGCCGAGGCTGCGAGGCTGGGGTCAGTCGCTGTCCCGTCAGATGGGCGGCGGCAAGGGCGGCGGCCTCGCCACCCGTGGTCCCGGTGAGACCAAGATCGAGACAGACCGGCGTCGGATCCGCGAGAAGATGGCGAAGATGCGCCGGGAGATCGCGGACATGAAGACCGGCCGCGAGATCAAGCGCCAGGAGCGCAAGCGCAACAAGGTGCCCTCGGTCGCCATCGCCGGCTACACCAACGCCGGCAAGTCCTCGCTGCTCAACCGCCTCACGGGCGCGGGCGTCCTGGTCGAGAACGCCCTGTTCGCGACCCTCGACCCGACCGTGCGCCGGGCGGAGACGCCCAGTGGCCGCCTGTACACGCTGGCGGACACCGTCGGCTTCGTCCGACACCTGCCGCACCACCTGGTGGAGGCGTTCCGCTCCACCATGGAGGAGGTCGGCGAGTCCGACCTGATCCTGCATGTGGTGGACGGCTCGCACCCGAACCCGGAGGAGCAGCTGGCCGCCGTACGCGAGGTGATCAGGGATGTCGGCGCCACCGGCGTACCTGAAATCGTCGTGATCAACAAGGCGGACGCGGCCGACCCGCTGACGCTCCAGCGGCTCATGCGGATCGAGAAGCGTTCGATCGCGGTCTCGGCCCGCACCGGCCGGGGCATCGCCGATCTGCTCGCGCTGATCGACAACGAGCTGCCGCGGCCGTCGGTCGAGGTCGAGGCGCTCGTGCCGTACACGCACGGCAAGCTGGTCGCCCGCGCTCACGACGAGGGTGAGGTGATCTCCGCGGAGCACACCCCGGAGGGCACCCTGCTCAAGGTGCGGGTGCACGAGGAACTGGCGGCGGATCTCGCGCCGTACGTTCCGGCGCCGCTCGCCTGACTGTCCTGGAACAGCCTGGAGGCCCGCCGCCTGCTCGTCGCAGGCGGCGGGCCTTCGGTGTGCGCGGCTACTGACCGACGTACGTCTTACGCATGGTCTCGTAGAGCGTCTCGGCGTCCTGACCGAGCTGCGGGCCCGCGAGACAGGTGTTGTCGGTCGGGCCGATCGGGAGGTTGGAGACCAACCTGGTCTCGCCGTCCATCACGCGGAACCAGCCGCCGCCGGACGAGCGCCGGTCATGGTGCAGCCGATGCGGTACCTCGACGGCAGCAGCACGGCGTAGCCGTAGGCGGCACCATGAGGGTGAACGGCGGTGAGGTGGTGACGGTTTCCCGACACATCCCACCGCCGTCCGTGCTCAGCGGGCGGTCACTGGCCCGCGAACTTCTCGCTCACCGAGTCGTACACGCCCTTGGCCACCTCACCCAGCCGCGGACCGGCCAGCCAGCCCGCGGTCACCGGGCCGATCGAGGTGTTGGAGACCAGCGCGGGCTTGCCGTCCGAGCCGGCCGCGACCCAGCCGCCGCCGGACGAGCCGCCGGTCATGGTGCAGCCGATGCGGTACATCGTCGGGTCCGGGGCGCTGATCGACAGCCGTCCCGGCTTGTCCGTGCACTGGTACATGGTCTGGCCGTCGAACGGCGCCGCGGCCGGGTAACCGGTCGCCGTGATGCTCGCCGTCTTTGCAACGGCCGGCGCCTTGAAGTCCACCGGCAGAGCCGAACCGACCGTCTCCTCCAGCGACTTGCCGCCGCTGCCCTCCTCCGGGGTCACATGGATGACGGCGAAGTCGTACGAGGCGCCGTCACCGCCCGTCGCCCCGCCCTGCTCGATCCACTGGTCGGAGGTCTGCGCCCAGTCGCCCCACCAGACGCCGTGCGGAGCGACCTCCTCCTTGGCGGCGCTCTCCAACTCCTGGGTCCCCATGGCCTGGTTGTTGTACGACGGCACGAACGCGATGTTGCGGTACCAGCCGCCGTCCTTGCCCGCGTGCACGCAGTGGCCGGCCGTCCACACCAGGTTGGACTTGCCCGGGTTGGCCGGGTCCTGTACGACCGTCGCCGAGCAGACCATCGTGCCCTCGGGGGAGTCGAAGAACACCTTGCCCGCTTCGGGAACGTTGGCCTCGTACGTAGGCGCCACGGCCTTCGCGTCCACCGGCGCGGGCTCCGGGTCGGTCACACCCTGGTCATCGGAGAGGTCGCTGTCGTCGACGGCCTTCTCCGGGTCTTCGGCATCCCGCATCCGGTCCTGGTCCCACAGGCCCTCGATGATCGGGTTGATGTACTCGTCGGCCTCGCGCAGCCAGTCCTCCTTGCTCCAGTCCTTCCAGGCGCCGTTGCGCCACTTGTCGAGGTCGATCCCGTGCTCTTTGAGCTTGTCCTTGATGTCGTCCGGGATCGTGATCTTGTCGTCGCCCGCGGACGTGGCGGTGGCAGAGGCCTCGCCGCTTGCCTCGGCATCGCCCGAGTCGCATGCGGTGGCGGTGAGCAGGAGTGCCGAGGCGAGGGCAACGGCGGTCAGCGCGGGGGAGATTCTGCGGCGCGCGTTCCTTCCGCGACGAGCGGTGAAGGATGGCCGTATGGGTCGCATTGTCGAACTCCCCCTGAGGTGAAATGGGTTGGCTCTCGCGCTTGGCTCACGCGGTGTTGGAACGGCATCACACACTAGGTGGTCGCTGTGGGCGACTTCCCGCGGAACGGCAACGGTTTCGCTACGAGCTGTCTGATCAGGCAATCATCCGAAGATCTGCGGATTCGACGTCCTCTCGCGTCTGCTCGTGTCGAGGGCGTCGCCCGCACTGATGTCAACGACCGATGTCGAGCGACGTAAGGCTTCCGTCATCTCGTGTGGGTTACGGGGCGGCCGTTCCCGCCCGTTGAATGGGGCAGAGATCAGGTGGACTCCAAGAGGTGAGGGCGGGGATGGTGCGCGTGCGGAAGGTACTGACCGGGCCGTTGGTCACCGGAGCGCTGGTGGTGGCGGTTGTCGGAGCCGGTTTCGGGCTGTACTGGTTCCAGCCGTGGAAGCTGTGGCAGGACCAGACCGTCGAGGAGGCCCTGCCCGGCGTGGTGGAGACCTCCGCGCCGCCGGCTGCGGTGCCCTCGAAAGCGCCCTCCGCGTCGCGTTCCCCGGCCACGGGACCGCAGGCGCTCGCGCGTGGTGAGCTGATCAGCCACGAGCACGCGACATCGGGCACGGTGAAGCTCGTACGGCTCCCACGTCGTCCGGCTGGAGAACCTCGAGACCAGTAACGGGCCGGACCTGCGGGTGTGGCTGACCGACGCACCGGTGAAGGAGGGCAAGGCGGACTGGCACGTCTTCGACGACGGGGAATACGTCAACCTCGGGAAACTCAAGGGCAACAAGGGAAGCCAGAACTACCCCCTGCCGGAGGGCATCGACCCCGCCCGCTACTCCAGCGTCAGCATCTGGTGCGACCGTTTCGACGTGTCCTTCGGTGCCGCCGAACTCACCTTCGCGTGACGCCGGGGTGCCCTTCCCGGCGCGTCCACCCGGTCCGGTCCGCAACTGAAAAGCTTCCCCGGCAGACAGGAGACCGAGCAGCCAGGAGCCGAGGAGCCCGCCGCTACCAACCCACCGTGCCACCCGGCCGGGACGACGTCACAACGCCCGCTGCTGCGGACAGCCCGGCGGATGGCCGTACGACGTCCCGATGCGCCGCGTCCTAGGCTGGTCGCGACAGTAGGGCACCGTCGGCAGGGAAGAGCGCTCGTTACGGATGGCTCGGGAGAGGAGCTGGACGAGAGGCAGCGCGCGCACTGGCAGTACACCTACGCCGCTCATCCTGGCATGTACGGCGAGAAACCCTCCGCCCCCGCGATCCACGCCGCCGCCGTCTTCCGCGCGGCCGGCGCCACGGATGTCCTGGAGCTGGGCGCCGGACACGGTCGCGATGCCCTGTACTTCGCTCGCGAGGGCTTCACCGTCCATGCCACCGACTTCAGCCCGGTCGGCCTCCGGCAACTGCGGTACGCCGCTGACGAGCAGGATGTCGCCGAACGGATCACCACCATGGTGCAGGACGTGGGCGAGCCGCTGCGTCTGCCGGACGGTTCCGTGGACGCGGTCTTCGCGCACATGCTGCTGTGCATGGCCCTGTCCACCAGGGAGATCCACGCCCTGGTCGGCGAAATCCGGCGCGTCCTGCGTCCGGACGGCACCTTCGTCTACACCGTCCGCCACACCGGCGACGCCCACTACGGCGCCGGCACCGCACACGGTGACGACATCTACATGCACGGCGGCTTCGCCGTGCACTTCTTCCCCCGTCACCTGGTCGACAGCCTCGCCGAGGGCTGGACCCTGGACGAGGTCCACCCGTTCGAGGAGGGCGACCTGCCCCGCCGCCTATGGCGCGTCACCCAGACCCTGGCCGGGTGATCAGCGCTCGCTCGTACCGGCGGCGCATCGTCCACTGGGGCCCTCGGCCGCTGAACGTCACGGACCGCGAACGTCGCCCTGCTCGAGACCACGGACCGTCTGGACTCGGGCGAGGAACTGCTGCCCGAGGAACGCGAGGGACTGCTGCAGCGGATACGGGGCTTCGAGCAGGCCGCACAGCACCGGGTCGAGGATCTGCGCACCCAGTTGGCCCGGGCGCTGAGGAGTTCGCGGCCACACTGGCGGAGCGCCTCACCTGGACCCCCGCCCCCCTGACACCGCCCCACCGAAGCCACTGCGCGCCGCCGAGACCGTTGTGGGGTGACGACCCGCTTGTCCCCGTCCTGGCCTGCGCCGTGCGCTGCGGTACTCGTGTTCAGCGCACAGGCCGACGGTGCCACGGTCATGACGGCGTGGAGTCGGGAGCGTGCATAGCGCCGCCAAGCCGTGCCACGGGAGACGACCGGCTCCGTCACGGAAAGGATCTTGAGGCAACCCGTAACCCGCGGAGCGGTCCGGGGTTGGTAGCGACGGGACCTTTCTGCCGGCGGTCGGTCCGGTCTGCGGTCGCGTCCGGTGGGCTCGGTCCCTCGGGCCCACTTCTGTGAGCTTTGGAGAGCTTCGAGCAAACGCTCGCGGGGTTTCGTATGTCGGGTCGGGCGAGGACGTCAGAGACGGTCGGCCCTTGGACTGCGGGAGAACAGGGAGCCGTGGCTGTGAAGACGCGTGCGGTTGGGGCCGGGGCGGGGGTTGTGTGTGATGGGGATGCCGCTGCGGTCGGAGTTTGGGGGACCGCAGCGTCCGAGATTGGGGAGACCGCCGGGACGGTGCCGGGACCGGCGTCTGAGGTCGGAACTGGGAGGCTGTGGTGACCGGGCTCGGCGAGGCTGGTAGGGGTGCGCTTGAGAGGGCTGCCGAGGCACGTGCCTCCGAGGAGGCGTCCGATGGGGCGCGCCTTGTGCACGAGGGAATTCTGCGGCGTCAGTCGGTGCGCGAGTCGGCGGCGCGCACCTACGCTCGAGCCCTGCCGATCGTGCCGGTGCGAGCACGTGGGCTGACCATCGAGGGCGCGGACGGCCGCCGTTACCTGGACTGCCATTCGGGCGCGGGGACACTGGTCCTCGGCCACAACCACCCCGTCGTCCTGGAGGCGATCCGCGGCGTCCTCGACTCGGGTGCTCCGCTGCACGCCGTCGACCTCGCGACCCCTGTCAAAGACGCCTTCGTCACCGAACTGTTCCGCACCTTGCCGCCCGGGCTCGCCGTCCGCGCGCGGGTGAGGTTCTGTGGGCCGGCCGGTACGGACGCCGTGGAGGCCGCGTTACAGCTCGTCCGGTCGGCGACCGGACGCAGCGGCCTGGTCGCCTTCACGGGCGGCCACCACGGAACGACCGCCGGGGCATTCGAAGACTCCGGCGCCGCCGACTCGGGGCTCTCCCGCCTGCCCTATCCGCAGGATTACCGCTGTCCCTTCGGCGTCGGGGGTGCGCGCGGCGCCGAACTCGCCGCCCGGTGGACCGAGTCCGTCCTCGACGCCCCCAAGTCCGGGCGGCCGCTGCCCGCCGGAATGATCCTCGAACCCGTCCAGAGCGATGGCGGTGTGGTCCCGGCGCCCGATGAGTGGATGCGGCGCATACGGCAGATCACGGACGCCCGGTCCGTCCCACTGATCGCCGACGAGGTCCGGACGGGGGTCGGGCGCACGGGCGCCTTCTGGGCCGTGGACCACAGCGGCGTCACCCCCGACGTCATGATCCTCTCCAACGCCATCGGCGGCAGCCTGCCCCTGGCCGCCCTGGTGTACCGGGACGACCTCGACACCGGGGAACCCGGCACCTCCGCGGACACATTCCCCGGCAACCAGCTGGCCATGGCCGCGGGCACGGCGACCCTGTCCTACGTCCGTGAAAACCGCCTCACGGAGCGGGCCGGGACGCTTGGTTCCCGAATGCTCTGCCAACTCCAGGGCTTGGCAAGGGAGTTCGCCATCGTTGGCGATGTCCGGGGACGGGGCCTGATGATCGGGATCGAACTGGTCGAGGCCGAGGGGGACCTTAAGGCTGGTCGGGGCGTGGCTGGGACTGAGGCGGGGATGGTGTCTGAGGCCGGGACTTGGACCGGGGCTGGGGCTGGAACCTGGGCTGGGTCTCGGGTCGGCCTTGGTGGTTCCGATGACTGTGGTGTGGCCTCCTTCGCGGGGGCGGGAGCAGGGGCTGAGGTTGGGGCGGGAGCGGGATGCGGTAGTGGTTGGCCGCCTTCCACGGCCTTCGGGAATGCCGATGCCGAAGTCGGTCGCCTCGCTGCTGGCCCCCGTCCCGCCGCTCCCGAACTCGCTGCTGCCGTCCAACGGGAGTGCCTTCGCCGCGGCCTGATCGTCGCACTGAGCGGCCGTGACTTGAGTGTTGTACAGCTGCTCCCACCCCTGACGATCACCGATGGACAAGCGGCCGCGGTACTGGACCGGCTGGCCGACGCGGTAGAGGCAGTGGCCTGGAACCACGCCCGTGGGGAGAAGACGCACCCACAGCCACCACAGCACCCACAGCGCCCGCAGACCGCCCGCCCCCGCGACCGCGCCGAGCGGGCGGGGTAGCTCAGTGGCCGTGCCCCCGCACGTTGCCACCCGCACACGCGAACCCACTCCACCCCTCATCGCCGTGCTCCTTCCCGAATATCTCTCACCTCCCGCCCCATCACACGACTTCCTGAGCAAAACGAAATCCGACGCACGCCTCACCGCGCCGCCCCGAAGCCGGTTCCCCAGCTGGCTCGCCCGGCCGGTCCCCCTCAAGCCGCACAAGCCAGACCCCCCGAGGAACAGAGCCTTGAACACCACCCCCGCACCCGGCGGCCGTGCCCATCCCCACACCGGCGGTTCCTCCTCCGGCCGCATCTCCTCGCCGCCACGACCGGCGCCGACCGCCACCAGGACCGCCCACCAGCTGGGGGAGGTCTCGGCGGAGGGGGGAGTGGCGACCGAGGTGCCGGACGAGAAGGTTCCGACGCAGGGACGCCCCGGGGCCGAGTGGCTGAGCGGCGCCACCGACCTCCTGGACCACGCCGACCCGCACATGGCGGCCGAGGCCGCAGCCGTGGAGAACCTGCTGCGCTGCTGGGTACGCGAAAAGGACCTCCTCGCACCCGACAACGGCACCCTCCGCATCCCCCTCCCCGCCAGCGGCACTGCGCTCCTCGCCCCCGTCCACTACTGGTCTGCGACCGGCTGGCACCGCTTCGGCCTCCCGTACCTGGCCGACGCCCCCGATCATGCCCCGCCGGCCGAGGCGATCACTGTCGCCGCCCTGCTGGCGCGCGAGACATCCAATGCAGGGAACCCCACCGACAGGCCCACCCAGGCCGCCCTTCAGCAGGCACCGCACACCGTGCAATCGACAGTGCCCACCGCCTTGTTCGCATCGCCCACCACGCCGACGCACCCGGACCCCACCACGGCCCCGCCAACAGTTGGCAGGGCCACCCCCGGCACCACTGCCGCCTCAGATACCCCCACAGCTGCCCCCGTGCCAGAGGTACCTGCCCCCGAGGCCGATGTCCCCGTCCCCGCAACCAGCGCAATCGCCCCCGAAGCAGACGCTCATGTCCCCCCATCCCAGACTTCTCCTCCAGGCCCCCCCGCCCTTCCCCCGGCCGGCGCCGCCGCCGATCTCGTCGCCCGTGTGGCCGACTCGGTTCGCCGAACCGCCGACTTCGTTGCCGGGCGCCGGAAACACCCTGCCGACGACCCCGATCTCTTCCTCGCCGGCGAACAGGCCCTGGTGCTCGGGCATCCGCTGCACCCGACCCCGAAGAGTCGCGAGGGTCTCTCCGAAGGCGAAGCACGGCTGTACTCGCCGGAGCTGCGCGGCTCCTTCCCTCTGCACTGGATGGCTGTAGCCCCCTCCGTACTGGCCACCGACTCGGCCTGGACCGAACGCGGCCGTCCGATCTCCTCGGCCCAGCTCACCGCACGGTTCGCCGCCGCCGGGCTCCCGCTGCCCGACGGCCACACGGCCCTGCCCCTGCATCCCTGGCAGCTGCGCGAGATCCTGCACCGCCCCGAGACCACGGCCCTGCTCGACGCAGGACTGCTCCGGAATCTCGGCCCGCACGGTTCCCCATGGCATCCCACCTCCTCTGTACGAACCGTCCACCAATCCGGCGCCCCCGCCATGCTCAAGCTCTCGCTGAGCCTGCGTATCACCAACTCCCGTCGCGAGAATCTCCGCAAGGAACTCCACCGGGGCGTAGAGGTCCACCGGCTGCTCCGCAGCGGCCTGTCCAAGCAATGGCAGGCGGCTCACCCTGGGTTCGACATCGTGCGTGACCCTGCCTGGATCGCCGTCGACGGGCCGGACGGTCGCCCCGTCCCCGGGCTCGACGTGGTGATTCGGCACAACCCGTTCAACCCCGAGGACGACATCTCCTGCATCGCCGGACTCGTCGCGCCCCGGCCCCACGTCCCACCCAGCGCCGCCGAAGGCCATCAGCACTCCGACCGACCGGTCCTGCGGTCCCGGCTGGCCCAGGTCGTCACACGCCTAGCCGACCGAACCGGCAGACCCCGCGGAGCCGTCGCCGCCGAGTGGTTTCTGCGCTACCTCGAACAGGTCGTACGCCCGGTGCTGTGGCTGGACGCGGAAGCGGGAATCGCCCTGGAAGCACACCAGCAGAACACGTTGCTCCTGCTGGACGGCGATGGCTGGCCCGTCGGCGGCCGCTACCGCGACAACCAGGGCTACTACTTTCGCGAGTCCCGGCGCGCGGAACTCGATGCCCGGCTGCCCGGCATCGGCAGGCACAGCGACACCTTCGTCTCCGATGAGGTCACCGATGAACGATTCGCGTACTACCTCGCAATCAACAACGTCCTCGGCCTCATCGGAGCGTTCGGTTCCCAGCACCTCGCCGACGAACGGCTCCTGCTCGCCGCCTTCCGTCGCTTCCTCACCGACGTGGCTTCAGGCCCCGCCCGACTGCGCACCACCCTGCCCACCCGTCTGCTCGACTCACCGGTTCTGCGCTGCAAGGCCAACCTGCTGACCCGTCTCCACGGCCTGGACGAACTTGTCGGCCCAGTGGACACCCAGTCCGTCTACGTCACCATCACCAACCCCCTCCATCACTGACCGCAGACCATCGCGGGCCCCTTTCATCCCTGCCCGACACCCGTACCTCCGCCAACCACCTTCATCCGCGAGGAACATGACGCCATGAGCCTGGAAAGCGAGGACACACTGGAGCTGCGCCTGCCCGGCGAACTCATCGCACTTCTCGATAGGGAGGGGGAGAGGACCGGCGCCCACCTGGCCCGAGACCAGGCTGAGGGCACGGAACCGCCCGTCGGCGTCCCATCAGAAGGCGACGACCTGCTCGACCGGGTCGCGGACTGGGGGTCGACCAGCACCCCTGCGGGCGTATTCCACCTTGTCCCCGTACGCATCGAGCGTGACGTGTCGCTGATCAGCCGATGGATGAACGACCCCGCCGTCGCGGAGTTCTGGGAGTTGGCCGGACCCCAGTCCGTCACGGAGGACCACCTGCTCGCCCAACTGGCCGGCGACGGACGCAGCGTCCCGTGCCTCGGGGTGCTGGAGGGCGCACCGATGAGCTACTGGGAGCTCTACCGGGCAGACCTCGATCCGTTGGCACGCCACTACCCCGCTCGACCCCACGACACCGGGATCCACCTTCTTATCGGCGGTGTCGCCGATCGTGGGCGAGGGCTCGGCAGCACTCTGTTGCGGGCCGTCGCCGATCTCGTGCTCGACAGGCGGTTCGCCTGTACCCGCGTGGTCGCGGAGCCCGACCTTCGCAACATCCCCTCCATCACCGCCTTTCTGAGCGCAGGCTTCGGCTTCGCGGCCGAGGTAGACCTGCCCACCAAGCAGGCCGCCCTCATGATCCGGGACCGGCACCTGCGCCATCTGTTGTAACGCCACGTCGCAGCGCCATCACTTTTGGTACACCGCCCGCGCCGATCCGGTTCCCACTCGCGCCCTGCGGATTTCCGGCTGAGCCGACATCTGCCGTATTCGTGTCCGATAAGCGCCGTAGCCAGGCCCGAGTTCCACCAGCGCCGAGCCCCGTCCCACGCAGTCACCCCACGATCGAACGGAACCGAAGCGATCCCGGCCCACGGCGAGTGACTCCGAGCCCGAACGCGCCTGTCCCGACCCCAACCGACCCCAACCGAACCGAACCGATCCGCACCCGAGGAGCAGCCGGTCTTGATCCCGCCCCTCGTCACCGCTTTGATCGCCCGTTTGTCAGTGCCGGGCCGTAGGGTGGTCGCGCTATGACGAAGCCCTCACTCCCCGAACTCCTGCATGCTGCCGTCACTGCCGTCGGCGGCACGGAGCGCCCAGGCCAGGTGACCATGGCCGAAGCCGTCGCGGACGCCATCGACGACAGCTCCCATCTCCTGGTGCAGGCCGGCACCGGCACCGGAAAGTCGCTGGGCTATCTCGTGCCCGCGCTCGCGCACGGGGAGCGCGTCGTCGTAGCGACCGCGACGCTCGCCCTGCAGCGCCAGCTCGTGGAGCGGGACCTGCCGCGCACGGTCGATGCGCTGCACCCGCTGCTGCGCCGCCGCCCGGAGTTCGCGATGCTCAAGGGCAGGTCGAACTACCTGTGTCTGCACCGGCTCCGCGAGGGCGCCCCGCAGGACGAGGAAGAAGGCCTTTTCGACCAGTTCGAGGCGGCCGCGCCCACCAGCAAACTGGGCCAGGACCTGCTGCGCATGCGTGACTGGGCGGACGAGACCGAGACCGGCGACCGCGACGACCTCACACCGGGCGTCTCCGACCGTGCCTGGGCCCAGGTGTCGGTGTCGTCACGTGAATGCCTGGGCGCCTCGAAGTGCGCCTATGGCGCCGAGTGCTTCGCCGAGATGGCCCGCGAGCGCGCCAAGCTCTCCGAGGTCGTCGTCACCAACCACGCGCTGCTGGCCATCGACGCCATCGAGGGCGCCCCGGTCCTCCCACAGCACGAGGTGCTGATCGTCGACGAGGCGCACGAACTGGTGTCCCGGGTCACCGGAGTCGCCACCGGCGAGCTCACCCCCGGCCAGGTCAATCGCGCGGTGCGCCGCGCGGCAAAGCTCGTCAACGAGAAGGCCGCCGATCAGCTCCAGACCGCCGCCGAGGGCTTTGAGCGCCTGATGGAACTCGCCCTCCCGGGCCGCCTGGAGGAGATCCCGGAAGACCTCGGCTACGCGCTGATGGCCCTGCGCGACGCCTGCCGTACGGTGATTTCCGGGATCGGCGCCACCCGCGACAAGTCCGTCCAGGACGAGGACGCGGTCCGCAAGCAGGCGCTGGCCTCGGTGGAGAGCGTGCACGACGTGGCAGAGCGGATCACGAACGGCTCCGAGTGGGACGTCGTCTGGTACGAACGCCACGATCGCTTCGGCGCCTCACTGCGCGTGGCCCCCATGTCGGTCTCCGGCCTGCTGAGGGAGAAGCTCTTCGCGGACCGTTCGGTGGTCCTGACGTCCGCGACCCTGAAGCTGGGGGGCGACTTCAACGGCGTCGGAGCCTCCCTGGGCCTTGCCCCTGAGGGGACGGAAGGCGAGGACGTCCCGCAGTGGAAGGGCGTCGATGTCGGCTCGCCCTTCGACTATCCCAAGCAGGGCATCCTGTACGTCGCGAAGCACCTGGCACGCCCGGCACGGGACGGCGACCGCGTGGACATGCTCGACGAGCTCACCGAGCTGATCCAGTCGGCCGGCGGCCGCACTCTGGGGCTGTTCTCCTCGATGAGGGCGGCCCAGCTGGCCGCGGAGGAGCTGCGCTCCCGTATCCCCGAGTTCCCCATCCTCCTCCAGGGCGAGGAGACCCTCGGCGAGCTGATCAAGAACTTCGCCGCCGATCCCAGGACGTGCCTCTTCGGCACGCTCTCGCTCTGGCAGGGTGTCGACGTCCCGGGTCCCAGCTGTCAGCTGGTCGTCATGGACAAGATCCCGTTCCCGAGGCCGGACGATCCGCTGATGAGCGCCCGCCAAAAGGCGGTGGAGGAGGCGGGCGGCAACGGCTTCATGGCGGTCGCCGCCACCCACGCGGCCCTGCTCATGGCCCAGGGCGCCGGTCGCCTCGTACGGGCTTCGGCGGACCGCGGTGTGGTCGCCGTACTGGACCAGCGCCTGGCGACGGCGCGGTACGGGAGCTATCTCAAGGCCTCGTTGCCCGACTTCTGGTACACGACGGACCCTCATCAGGTCCGGAAGTCACTGGCCGCGATCGATGAGGCGGCGAAGAAGGCGGAGGCGGCAGGCACGGCTGAGTGATCGGGGCTTGGTCCCGGCCCCGCCGGGGCAGGGACCAAGCCCCGATTCACAATCCCTTGTCACCAGGGATCGCGCAGCGCAGGGCCCCGGAACCGGCGCAGGGGTCCCGGGGCCCGGTCAGAGGGCGGCCGCGTATGGGCCCGCCCGCCGCAGCCGCGTCACACGCGCCGCAGCACCGCCACCACCTTGCCGAGGATGGTCGCGTCGTCGCCGGGAATCGGCTCGTACGCGGCGTTGTGCGGGAGGAGCCAGACGTGGCCGTCCTCGCGCTTGAAGCGCTTGACGGTGGCCTCGCCGTCGAGCATCGCGGCGACGATGTCGCCGTTCTCGGCGACCGGCTGACGGCGGACCGTGACCCAGTCTCCGTCGCAGATCGCGGCCTCGATCATGGAGTCGCCGACGACCTTGAGGACGAACAGCTCACCGTCACCGACCAACTGGCGAGGCAGGGGGAAGACATCCTCGACGGACTCCTCCGCGAGGATCGGGCCACCTGCGGCGATGCGGCCGACCAGCGGGACGTACGACGCGGCGGGCTTGCCCGCGGTGTCCGTGGGCTGCGCCGAGGACGCCTGGTCGGAGCCACGCACCTCATACGCGCGCGGGCGGTGCGGGTCGCGGCGCAAGAAGCCCTTGCGCTCCAGTGCCATGAGCTGATGTGCGACGGACGACGTGCTGGACAGGCCTACCGCCTGGCCGATCTCCCGCATCGACGGCGGGTAGCCGCGCCGCTGCACTGAGTCCCGGATGACCTCGATCACCCGCCGCTGTCGGTCGGTGAGCCCCGAGCTGTCCGCCCGGATGCCCGGAGGTCGGCCCGGCAGGGAGCGCTTTTGCCCCTCGGGATTCATGGCTTCGTTCATCGCATGCACCGGCTCGAGTCGGCCCTGGGAGCGGTCCTGGGCAGTGATGGTGGCACTGTCTGCGGTGGTGGTCACGTCGGCCCCTCTCGATGGTCTCCCTGCTGGACAACGGTAGTTGCTTTCGAAAGGTTGCGCCAAACACACGTTCGAGTGAAAAAGTGCGAAAAGCCCGACTCGATCATGTGCCTGGGTGTATGGCTGACGCGGCGCCTGGCAGACAAAGGCGCTCATTGTTGTACTCTTCACCGCCGGGGCGGGCGACCTCGTGGGTGCCGCCCCAGTCTGCCATCCGCCTTCACGTCAGCCGGGAACCGGCCCCCATCTGCGCGGGAATCCCACGTGCCCTCCCTTTGGCGCCCACGGTATCTCCGCATGTGTCGCAGCGGTACGGCTGCGCGGCCCGGGTATCAGTGCGGCGGTATGGGCATGCGGCACCTGCCATGCGCGAGCGACACGCGAGCAAGGCGTGGATGTATGGGCCAATCCCCACATCTAGTGGTTGGATTGCAACAGCAGCCCAGAAGTTGTGGTCCCCCGGGTCTTCAAGCCCTCGGCCATCGCCTATGCTTGGGGCTGCTTCAAGGGGCTCAAGACGCCTCTTGAGGCTATTGAGTCTGCTGTGAAGGAGGGTTGGAGTTCATGCACTGCCCCTTCTGCAGGCACCCCGACAGCCGCGTCGTCGACAGTCGTACGACCGACGACGGCACGTCGATCCGCAGGCGCCGCCAGTGTCCTGACTGCTCCCGTCGTTTCACGACCGTGGAGACGTGCTCGCTCATGGTGGTCAAGCGGTCCGGAGTCACCGAGCCTTTCAGCCGTACCAAGGTCATCAATGGCGTGCGCAAGGCATGCCAGGGACGGCCTGTCACCGAGGACGCGCTCGCCCAGCTCGGCCAACGGGTCGAGGAGGCGGTGCGGGCCACCGGGAGTGCCGAGCTGACCACCCACGACGTGGGGCTGGCCATACTCGGCCCGTTGCAGGAGCTCGATCTCGTCGCCTATCTGCGATTCGCCTCTGTCTACCGGGCGTTCGACTCGCTCGAGGACTTCGAGGCGGCCATCACCGAACTCAGGGAGACGGGATCCCCCGCCGCGGACGACGAGGACCGCGAGGGCACTGGCGACGGCAAGGACGCTGTCGCGGGGGGCCAGGAAGACGACCGCGGGTCCGGAGGGACTGCACAGGTCCCCGAGCCCGCCAACGCGGCCGACTGACCGGCGGACCGAAACCAGGGGGAGACTCCCGGGTCGGCCGGGCAGCGGCGGACGAAGACTTGTTGCGGGCGATGAGCGAGTGGGTCCCGCAACACCAGACACAACACCGTGCCACGGGAACATCGTGGCATTTCAGGGCGTTTTTGCCTGTACAGGGAGGCGGCATGACAGAGACGGCGAGCGGTCCGGCACGGAGTTCCCGCGCCAAGGGCACCAAGGCGACCAAGGGGCTGCGTATCGAGCGCATCCACACCACCCCCGGCGTGCATCCGTACGACGAGGTGGCCTGGGAGCGTCGTGACGTCGTCATGACCAACTGGCGCGACGGCTCGGTCAATTTCGAGCAGCGTGGCGTCGAGTTCCCGGGCTTCTGGTCGGTGAACGCGGTCAACATCGTCACCAGCAAGTACTTCCGCGGTGCGGTCGGCACCCCGCAGCGCGAGGTGAGCCTCAAGCAGCTCATCGACCGCATCGTGAAGACGTACCGGAAGGCCGGCGAGGACTACAAGTACTTCTCCTCGCCCGCCGACGCGGAGATCTTCGAGCACGAGCTGGCGTACGCCCTCCTGCACCAGATCTTCAGCTTCAACAGCCCCGTCTGGTTCAACGTCGGTACACCCCAGCCCCAGCAGGTCTCCGCCTGCTTCATCCTGTCCGTCGACGACTCAATGGAGTCGATCCTCGACTGGTACAAGGAAGAGGGCATGATTTTCAAGGGCGGCTCCGGCGCCGGCCTGAACCTCTCCCGCATCCGTTCCTCCAAGGAACTGCTCTCATCCGGCGGCAACGCCTCCGGACCCGTCTCCTTCATGCGCGGCGCCGACGCCTCGGCAGGAACGATCAAGTCGGGCGGTGCCACCCGTCGCGCCGCCAAGATGGTCATCCTGGACGTCGACCACCCGGACATCGAGGGCTTCATCGAGACCAAGGTCAAGGAGGAGGAGAAGATCCGAGCCCTGCGTGACGCGGGCTTCGACATGGACCTGGGTGGCGACGACATCACGTCCGTCCAGTACCAGAACGCCAACAACTCGGTCCGGGTGAACGACGAGTTCATGAAGGCGGTCGAGGAGGGCGGCAAGTTCGGCCTACGCGCCCGCATGACCGGCGAGGTCATCGAAGAGGTCGACGCCAAGTCGCTCTTCCGCAAGATGGCCGAGGCGGCCTGGGCCTGTGCCGACCCCGGCATCCAGTACGACGACACCATCAACGCCTGGCACACGTGCCCGGAGTCGGGCCGCATCAACGGCTCGAACCCCTGCAGCGAGTACATGCACCTGGACAACACGTCCTGCAACCTCGCCTCCCTGAATCTGATGAAGTTCCTGAAGGACGACGGCAAGGGCACTCAGTCCTTCGAGATCGAGCGCTTCGCGAAGGTCGTCGAGCTGGTCATCACCGCGATGGACATCTCCATCTGCTTCGCGGACTTCCCGACCCAGAAGATCGGCGAGAACACGCGGGCCTTCCGCCAGCTCGGCATCGGCTACGCCAACCTCGGCGCCCTGCTGATGGCGACGGGCCACGCGTACGACTCCGACGGCGGCCGCGCCCTCGCCGGCGCCATCACCTCCCTGATGACCGGCACGTCGTACAAGCGCTCCGCCGAACTCGCCGCGGTCGTCGGCCCGTACGACGGCTACGCCCGCAACGCCCAGCCGCACCTGCGCGTCATGAAGCAGCACTCCGACGCCAACACCAAGGCCGTCCGCATGGACGACCTGGACTCGCCGATCTGGGCCGCCGCCACGGAGGCCTGGCAGGACGTGTTGCGTCTGGGCGAGAAGAACGGTTTCCGTAACTCCCAGGCGTCCGTCATCGCCCCGACCGGCACCATCGGTCTGGCGATGTCCTGCGACACCACCGGCCTTGAGCCCGACCTCGCGCTGGTCAAGTTCAAGAAGCTCGTCGGCGGCGGCTCGATGCAGATCGTCAACGGCACCGTCCCGCAGGCCCTGCGTCGCCTGGGCTACCAGGAGGAGCAGATCGAGGCGATCGTCGCCCACATCGCCGACCACGGCAATGTGATCGACGCTCCGGGCCTCAAGCCCGAGCACTACGAGGTCTTCGACTGCGCCATGGGCGAGCGCTCCATCTCCGCGATGGGTCACGTTCGCATGATGGCCGCGATCCAGCCGTGGATCTCCGGTGCGCTCTCCAAGACGGTCAACCTGCCGGAGTCGGCGACCGTCGAGGACGTCGAAGAGGTCTATTTCGAGGCCTGGAAGATGGGCGTCAAGGCGCTCGCCATCTACCGCGACAACTGCAAGGTCGGCCAGCCGCTCTCCGCCAAGACCAAGGAGAAGGAGAAGGTCGAGGTCACGGAGAAGGCCGAGGCGACCATCCGGGAGACGGTCGAGAAGATCGTCGAGTACCGCCCGGTCCGCAAGCGCCTCCCGAAGGGGCGTCCCGGCATCACGACGTCCTTCACGGTCGGCGGCGCTGAGGGCTACATGACGGCCAACTCCTACCCGGACGACGGGCTGGGCGAGGTCTTCCTGAAGATGTCGAAGCAGGGCTCGACCCTCGCGGGCATGATGGACGCCTTCTCGATTGCCGTCTCCGTCGGCCTCCAGTACGGCGTGCCGCTGGAGACGTACGTCTCGAAGTTCACGAACATGCGCTTCGAGCCCGCCGGCATGACGGACGACCCGGACGTGCGGATGGCGCAGTCGATCGTCGACTACATCTTCCGCCGCCTGGCGCTCGACTTCCTGCCCTTCGAGACGCGCTCCGCGCTCGGCATCCACTCCGCCGAGGAGCGCCAGCGCCACCTGGAGACCGGCTCGTACGAGCCGTCCGACGACGAGGTGGACGTCGAGGGCCTGGCCCAGTCGGCGCCGCGCGCCCAGGAACTGAAGGCCGTCGCAACCCCCAAGGCCGAGATCGACGTGGCCAAGCCCGCCCCGCAGCAGGCCCACACCAGCGCCGAGCTGGTGGAGATGCAACTGGGCATCCAGGCCGACGCCCCGCTGTGCTTCTCCTGCGGTACGAAGATGCAGCGGGCCGGCTCCTGCTACATCTGCGAGGGCTGCGGCTCGACCAGCGGCTGCAGCTGAGTCTCGCCACCCTCCGGGTGTGAACCTACGGTGAGGGGGGGGGGGGGGGGGGGGGGGGGGGGGGGGGGGGGGGGGGGGGGGGGGGGGGGGGGGGGGGGGGGGGGGGGGGGGGGGGGGGGGGGGGGGGGG
>NZ_JBIAHG010000038.1:0-66970 GCF_042870385.1 Streptomyces sp. NPDC006602
GCCAGGTCGTAAGGGACTCCGCCCTTCCGGGATCGGACCACGGACAGGATCCGTGTCGCCACCCGGTTGCGAAAGCGGACGACCTGGGGGTGCCCCCTCTGGGGGAGCGCCCAAGACCGTTCGGGGCGTGCCAGTGCGTGGACTCACTCCCGCTCACTGTCCAGGAACGGTTGAGCACCACGACGGCCCCGCCCGTCCGCACCTTGTCGGCGAACGTTCTCGAGCAGCGGCGTCTAGGGGGGTTTGAAAGTCCAGTGCGGTGCCCGCGGTGTTCGGTGCGTGCCCTGGGGGTCCCCCCTCTGGGGGAGTGCCGGACGAAGGCCCTCGTAGCGGAGCTACTTGGGTCTTTGGCCGGTGCGGCGAGGGTGCGTGCCGAACACCGCGGGGGCTGTGCGGGACTTTCAAACACCCCCTAGCGCTTCGCCACCTTGCGGGTCGCGCGCAACCACTCCTTGTTCATGCCGGTGATGGACACCAGTGGGATGCCCTTGGGGCACGCCGTCGCGCATTCACCGGCGAGGGTGCACCCGCCGAAGCCCTCCTCGTCCATCTGCGCCACCATGTCCAACACCCGCGTCTCCCGCTCCGGCGCCCCCTGCGGCAGCACGTTGAGGTGATTGACCTTGGCGGAGGTGAACAGCATCGCCGCCCCGTTGGGGCACGCCGCCACACACGCCCCGCACCCGATGCACTCCGCGTGCTCGAACGCGAAGTCGGCGTCGGGCTTGGGCACCGGCGTCGCATGTGCCTCCGGCGCGGACCCGGTTGGCGCGGTGATGTACCCGCCGGCCTGGATGATCCGGTCGAACGCCGACCGGTCCACCACCAGATCCTTGATCACCGGGAACGCGGACGCCCGCCACGGCTCGATGTCGATCGTGTCGCCGTCCTTGAAGGACCGCATGTGCAGCTGACAGGTCGTGGTGCGCTCGGGCCCGTGCGCATCGCCGTTGATCACCAGGCTGCACGCCCCGCAGATGCCCTCCCGGCAGTCGTGGTCGAAGGCGACCGGGTCCTCTCCCTTGAGGATGAGCTCCTCGTTGAGGGTGTCGAGCATCTCCAGGAAGGACATGTCGGAGGAGATCCCGTCCACCTCGTACGTGGACATGGTGCCTTCGGCGTCGGCGTTCTTCTGTCGCCAGACGCGCAGGGTGAGCTTCATGCGTAGCTCCGCTGAGTGGGGTGGACGTACTCGAAGACCAGGTCTTCCGTGTGCAGGACGGGCGCAGAGCCCGTCCTTGTGAACTCCCAGGCGGCCGCGTACGCGAACTCGTCGTCCCGGCGGGCGGCTTCGCCGTCGGGGGTCTGGGACTCCTCCCGGAAGTGGCCGCCGCAGGACTCGGCGCGGTGCAGCGCGTCGAGACACATCAGCTCGGCGAGCTCCAGGTAGTCGACGATCCGGTTGGCCTTCTCCAGGGACTGGTTGAACTCCTCGCCGGTGCCGGGGACCTTGATGCGCCGCCAGAACTCCTCGCGGATCTGCGGAATCCGCTCCAGCGCCTTGCGCAGTCCGGTCTCGGTGCGGGCCATCCCGCAGAACTCCCACATGAGTTCGCCGACCTCACGGTGGAAGGAGTCGGGGGTGCGGTCGCCGTCGACGGCCAGCAGCAGGTTCAGCCGGTCCTCCGTTTCCGCCAACACCTCCTGGACGACGGGATGTTCGGCCGTGACGGCCTCGGGGTGCGGGTTGCGGGCGAGGTAGTCGTTGATGGTCGCCGGCAGCACGAAGTAGCCGTCGGCCAGACCCTGCATCAGCGCGGAGGCGCCGAGCCGGTTCGCCCCGTGGTCGGAGAAGTTGGCCTCGCCGATCGCGAACAGGCCGGGGATGGTGGTCTGGAGGTCGTAGTCGACCCACAGCCCGCCCATCGTGTAGTGCACGGCCGGGTAGATCCGCATCGGCACCTCGTACGGATCCTCGTCGGTGATCCGCTGGTACATGTCGAAGAGGTTGCCGTACTTCGCCTCGACAGCTTCGCGGCCCATTCGTTGGATCGCGTCCGCGAAGTCGAGGTAGACGCCCTGTCCGCCGGGCCCGACGCCCCTGCCCTCGTCGCAGACGTTCTTCGCGGCGCGGGAGGCGATGTCACGCGGGACCAGGTTGCCGAAGGACGGGTAGATCCGCTCCAGGTAGTAGTCGCGCTCGTCCTCGGGGATCTTGTTCGGCGGCCGGTCGTCGCCCTTGGCCTTCGGCACCCAGATCCGGCCGTCGTTGCGGAGCGACTCGCTCATCAGCGTCAGCTTGGACTGGTGGTCGCCGGTGCGCGGGATGCAGGTGGGGTGGATCTGGGTGAAGCAGGGGTTGGCGAAGTAGGCGCCGCGCCGGTGCGCCCGCCAGACGGCGGTGGCGTTGGAGTTCATGGCGTTCGTCGACAGGTAGAAGACGTTGCCGTAGCCGCCGCTGGCGAGTACGACGGCGTCCGCGAAGTACGTGTCGATCTTTCCCGTGATCAGGTCCCGCGCCACGATCCCGCGCGCCCGGCCGTCCACGACGATCAGGTCGAGCATCTCGGTACGCGGGTGCATCTCGATGTTGCCCGCGGCGATCTGCCTGCTGAGGGCCTGGTAGGCGCCGAGCAGCAGTTGCTGACCCGTCTGGCCGCGGGCGTAGAAGGTGCGTGACACCTGGACGCCGCCGAAGGAGCGCGTGTCGAGCAGACCGCCGTACTCCCGCGCGAACGGCACGCCCTGTGCCACGCACTGGTCGATGATCTCCACGGAGATCTGCGCCAGCCGGTGGACGTTGGACTCGCGCGCCCGGAAGTCGCCGCCCTTGACGGTGTCGTAGAACAGCCGGTGGATCGAGTCGCCGTCGTTGCGGTAGTTCTTCGCCGCGTTGATGCCGCCCTGCGCGGCGATGGAGTGGGCGCGGCGCGGGGAGTCCTGATAGCAGAACTGGACGACGTGGTAGCCCTGTTCGGCGAGGGTGGCGCCGGCCGAGCCGCCCGCCAGACCGGTGCCGACGACGATCACGGTGTGCTTGCGCCGGTTGGCGGGGTTGACGAGCTTGGCCTCGAAACGGCGCTTGTCCCAACGCTCGTTGATGGGCCCGGTCGGGGCCTTGGTGTCGACGACCGGCTCGCCGGTCGTGTAGTCCACGTACTCAGCAGTCATGTTCAGCTCACCACTCCGGTCATGACGCCCACGGGTACGGCGATGAAGCCGGCCGTGAGCACCAGCGCGAGGACGTCGGCGACGGTCTTCAGGGCGCGGTCGCGGGCCCGGCTGCCGACGCCGAGGGTCTGGGCGGCACTCCAGAAGCCGTGCCGGATGTGCAGGCCGAGGGCGAGCATCGCCACGATGTAGATGACGTTGCCGTACCAGGTGGAGAAGGTGTCCACGACGTTCTGGTACGGGTGGCCCTCCTGGAAGCCGCCGGAGTGCACGGTGCCGGTGGTCAGGTCGAGGATGTGCCAGACGATGAACAGGCCGAGGATGATCCCGCCCCAGCGCATGGTGCGGGTCGCGTAACTGGCCCGGGGCTTCTTGTGGACGTACTTGCTGGGGCGCGCCTTGATGTCGCGGCGGCTGAGCTGGTACGCGGACGTGGCGTGGGCGACCACGGCGACCACCAGCACCACCCGGACGAGCCAGAGCGTCCACTCGTAGTGCATGAACGGCTCGCCGACGGTGCGCAGCCAGTGCGCGTAGTGGTTGAACTCCCCCGCGCCAAAGAAGATCTTGAGGTTCCCGATCATGTGGACGACCAGGTACAGCAGCATGATCAGGCCGCTGACGGCCATCACGGTCTTCTTGCCGACGGTGGAGTCCCACACGGTGCGTGCCATGGACGGCCGTCGGTCCGTCCGCGTTGCCAGAGCCATGTCACAGCACGTTACGGACGTACGGCTGATCGGTCCAAGACATGGTCCGGCTTGATTCCATAGGCTGGGGCTATCGTGGGCGTATGCAGTTCCAGCAGCTTCAGTACTTCGTGGCGGTCGCCGAGACCCGGCACTTCACTCGCGCCGCCGAGCTCGTCCATGTCGCCCAGCCGTCCCTGTCGCAGCAGATCAAGTCGCTGGAGCGGGAGTTGGGCGCGGACCTGTTCCTGCGGGCGCGCGGCAACATCACACTCACCGACGCGGGCGAGGCGCTGCTGCCGCTGGCCCGCCGCATCCTCGCCGACGCGGACACCGCCCGGCACGAGGTGCTGGAACTGGTGCAGCTGCGCAGCGGCCGGATCCGGCTCGGCGCGACCCCGAGCCTGTGCACGGGCCTGCTGCCGGACGTGCTGCGCGCCTTCCACGACCGCTATCCCGGCATCCGGCTGCTCATCGAGGAGGGCGGATCCCACGACCTCGTACGGGAACTCGCGCGCGGCGCCCTCGACCTGGCCCTCGTCGTCCTCCCGCTGCCGACGCCCTCCCCCGCACTGACCACGGTCGAGCTGCTGCGCGAGGATCTCGTCGTGGTGTCCTCCCCGGACGCGCCGCGGCCGGGCCGCGGGAAGCGCACCGTCAACGTCGCCGACCTGGAGGGCGAACGGCTGGTGATGTTCCGGCACGGCTACGACCTGCGGGAGCTGACCGTGGCCGCGTGCCGTGCCGAGGGCTTCGAGCCGGACTTCGCGGTGGAGGGCGGGGAGATGGACGCCGTCCTGGGATTCGTGCGGGCGGGCCTCGGCCTGGCCGTCGTACCGCGGATGGTGGCGGCCCGGTCCGGGCGCGGGCTGCGGGTCACCCCGCTGGCCCGGCCCGGCCTGCACCGGACGATCGCCCTCGCGCACCGCAGCGACGTGGCTCCGCCGCGGGCGGCGCGTGAACTGCAGCGGATGCTGCTGGAGCGCTGAACGCGGCTCAGCTCTGGAGTACCGCCGGCTTGAGCACCTCCTCGCACCATTGGCGGAAGTCGGTGGGCGCGAGGTCCGGTGTGCTCGGCTGGGACGCGCCGTAGAAGCCCTGGTCGTTCTGGGCGTCGACCATGTCGGCGTACGCCTGTGCCCACGCCTCCGTCGCTCCGAAGCGGATCATCCTCGCCTTCTGCTCCGCGATGGGGGCGAACTCGGCGTGGACGGGCCGGCCGAGCACCTCGGAGATGACGCCGGCCATGCCCTCGGGAGTCAGGTCGTCGGGGCTGACCAGGGGGACGTCCTCCTGTCCGGTCCAGGAGTCGTCGAGGAGCAGGCGGGCGGCCTCGGCGGCGATGTCGCGGGTGGCGCAGGTCCGCAGGACGCGATCCGGGGCCAGCGATACGCGCAGCACACCCGCGTCGCGGATCGACTGGGCCTGGTGGAGCAGGTTCTCCATCAGGAACGGCGCGCACAGCGCCCGGTAGTGCACGCCCGTGGCCGCGATCGCGTCGTCGGCGGCGAGCGACGCCGAGACCTGCCCGGCGTTCTTCGCCACACCGCGGCCCAGGGTGGAGACGGCTACGACCCGCTCGACGCCCTGCTGTCCGATCACCTCGCACAGCGGCTCGGTGAAGGCCCGGAAATGTCCCTCGACGCTGTCGGCGCCGGGGGTCGGCGGGACCAGCCAGAACACGCGGTCGGCGCCCTGACAGGCCTCCTTCAGTACGGCGGGGTCGGCGTGCGACCCCTGGACGACCTCCGCACGGTCGCGCACCTGCGGGGGCAGGGCGACGGGGTCGCGGGCGATCACGCGCAGCGGGACTGAGGCGTCGCGGGCGTCGAGGAGACGGGAGACGACCTCGCGGCCGATCTGGCCGGTCGGAGTGGTGACAACAATCATGAAGGGCTCCTGGAACAGGGCTTGTAGGGATGTCGTCAAGCCTGGTGTCCGGCCGTCCGGAACTGAAGGACCGGTTCGCTCGCGCTTGTTACCCTCAGGGCAATACCGATCGGAGGGCAGGCCCATGGAGTCCCGTCCGCTGCGCTACTTCGTCGCCGTCGCCGAGGAGCTCAACTTCGCCCGCGCGGCGGGGCGGTTGGGCATCTCGCCGCCGCCGCTGTCGCGTGCGATCCGCCGGCTGGAATCTGAGCTGGGGGCCGTCCTCTTCGAGCGGACCACCCACAGAGTGGCGCTGACCCCGGCGGGGGAAGTCCTGCTGACGGAGGCCCGGTTCGCACTGGAGGCGTTGGAGGCCGCCGGGCGACGAGCACGGCGCGCGGCCACCGCCGAGCCGAAGCTCTCGCTGGCCGTGAAGGCCGACGGTGACGCGGGGCTGCTGGAGGCCATCCTCGCGCGTTACGCGGCCGACCCTGCGGCACTGCCGGTCGCCGTCCGGCTGTGCGCGTGGCACGAGCAGGCACGGCTGCTGCGCCAGGGCGAGGTCGATGTCGCCCTGGTCTACGAGCCGTACGACCGCACCGGCCTCGACGCGGAGGAGCTGGCCGTCGAACCGCGCGTCGCCGCACTGGCCGCCGGCGATCCGCTCGCCACCCGGGCCCGGCTCGTCCTCGCCGACCTCGGGCTGCGCCCCGACGAGGCGCACCGGTACATCGACGAGGTCCGTAGCAAGGGCCAGGACCTCGCCCAACTCCTCACGCTCGTCGGCCTGGGCGAGGCAGTGGCCCTGCTTCCCTCGTCCGTGGCCGACCGCTATCCCCGGCCAGGCGTCGTCTACCGGCCCGTCCAGGACGCACCCCCGGCCGTCCTGGCCGTCGCCTGGCCCCAGCAGTCCCGTTCGAGGGCCACGGCGGCACTGGTCCGCGCCGCCGTGGCCGTGGCGGACAACGTCCGGGAGCGTGCGGCGGGCTGACGGCCGAGGGCCGCTACTCGACGTCGGGCGGCACCGGCGTCCCCTGGTGGTAGTACATCCGCCAGCCCGTCTCCTCGCTGCGCTTGCGCCAGATCGAGCTGCGCCGGGCACGCCGGCCGTCGAAGTCCGTCTCGTACGTGAGGTGCACCAGGCCAGGGGCGAGGAGGACGCCCGTGATCGCCGAGGATTCGTAACGGGGGCCGTCCGCCGAGCTGCCCGGATCGTCTGCGAGGCCGGCCACCATCACGTCGTACGTGTAGCGCCGGCCAGAGGTGCCGACCTCGATGAACTCCGGGTCCAGCAGTTGCCCGGCGCGGGTGCGGGAGGAGCGGACGGCGGGGTCCATGAGACGCAGCTCGGCTGCGATCGCCTCGTTCACGTCACCTGCTTCGTCGGCCGTCCGCGCCTCCTCGCCGACCCCGTGACCGAGTTGTTCCGTCACCCCGTCGCGTCCACCAGCGCCAGCTCGTGCAGCCGCTCCGGCGGGCCGGGGCGGGCGTAGTACCAGCCCTGGGCGGTGTCGCAGCCCAGTATCCGCAGCTGCTCGGCCTGGGCGCCGGTCTCCACGCCCTCCACCGTCACCGTCAGGTTGAGGCTGTGGGCAAGCGAAACGATCCCCTCGACGATCTTGAGGTCGACGGGATCGGCCGGGAACTGCTGCATGCTCTGGGTGAAGGAGCGGTCCAGCTTGAGGATGCTCACCGGCAGGCGGCGCAGGTTGGCCAGGTTCGAGTAGCCGGTGCCGAAGTCGTCCAGGGCGATGTCGACACCCATCTCGGCGAGCCGCCGCAGCGGCTTCAGCAGGTCGTCGTCCGCGCCGATCAGCGCCGACTCGGTGACCTCCAGGCAGAGCGCGTCCGGCTCGACGCCCATGCGCTCCAGGATGTCGACGGTGTCCTGCACCAGACCGGGATGAGTGAGCTGGCAGGGCGAGAGGTTGACGTTGATCCGCATCGGGCCGGCCTCGCCGTACCGCTCCCGCCACTCACGGGCCTGGCGCACCGACTGCTCGAGGACCCAGCGGCCCAGCGGAACGATCAGCCCGGTGTGCTCGGCCAGCGGGATGAACCGGTCGGGGCCGAGCACTCCGTGCTGCGGATGCAGCCAGCGCACCAGCGCCTCCGCGCCGCGCACGCTGCCGTCGCCGAGGTGGACCAGCGGCTGGTACTCGATGAAGAACTCGCCGCGGTCCAGGGCCGTCGGCAGGGCGGTGGTCAGTCCGTGCCGGGTGATGGCGCGGGCGTCGGCCTCCGGGTCGGCGAGCTCGAAGCGGTTGCCGCCCGCCGACTTGGCCCGGTACATCGTGATGTCGGCGCTGCGCAGCACCTCCGCCGGGCTGCGCTCCCCCGCGGGGCCCTCGACGATGCCGATGCTGCCGCGCACGGTCAGTTCGCGGCCGTCGACGCTGATGGGGGCGACCATCGCGTTCATGATTCGCGCGGCGAGCTCGTCGACCTCGCGCTCGGTGTCGGGCCCGGTGGTCAGCGCCACGAACTCGTCACCGCCCAGCCGGGCGACCATCTCGCCGGGCGCGGTCGCGCAGGACTGCAGCCGGTCGGCGACCTCGACGAGCAGCCGGTCGCCGGCCGCGTGCCCGAGGCTGTCGTTGATGGTCTTGAAGCCGTCGAGGTCGAGGTAGCACAGCCCGAACCGCTGGCCCTTCCCGGCGCCCAGTGCCTTCTCCAGGCGCTCGAAGAAGAAGGTGCGGTTCGGCAGGCCGGTGAGCGCGTCGTGGGTGGCCTCGTAGCGCAGCCGCAGGTTGAGCAGGCGGCGCTCGGTGGTGTCCTCCATGAGGGCCAGCTGGTACTGCGGGTTGCCGTCGGCGTCGCGCAGCAGGGAGACCGTCAGGTTGGTCCACAGGACCGTTCCGTCGGGGCGGTGGAACGCCTTCTCGACGTGGTAGTGCTCACGCTCGCCGCGGACGAGTTCGTCGTAGAGCCGCCAGGTCTGGGGCGCGTCGTCGGGATGGGTCCACTCCGGGACGCGGCGGCCGCGCAGTGCCTGGTCGGAGAGGCCGAACATGCGCAGCAGGGCGCCGTTGACCTGGAGGACGTTGCCGTCGAGGTCGGCGATGCCGATCCCTATGGCCGCACCCTCGAAGACGGCGCGGAAGCGGGCCTCGCTCGCGTGCAGCGCCTGCGCCACCACGCCCTGCGCCCGGAGCGCGGCCTGGGCGATGGCCTCCTGCTCGGCGAGGGTGCGCTCGCGCAGCGCCTGCGCGAAGCCGGCGGCCATGGCGTGCTCGATCCGTGCCGCCCGCGCCCGCAGGTCCTCCTGGACGCCGCCCTCGCCGCAGTACAGCACCAGGTAGGCGTCGACGCAGTCCAGGGTGCGGGTGAGCGCGTCCGGGTCGGTGCAGTGCGCGCCGACCAGGGCGGCGCCCACCGCCTTCGCCTCGTCCGCGTCGAAGGTCCTGGCCTTGAGTGCCTCGCTCAACCGCCGTGCCAACGGAAGCAGTTGCTGTTCGAACTCGGGCCGGGTCGCGGACGTCGAGGTCACCGGGAACACCGCCCGGCTCCAGATCGTCGCGAACCGCCGCAGTCTGTCCTCCGGCCCGTCCGGTTCCGCGCTCACGCCGTACGCCCCACGCCCGCGAACCCGGAGAACGCATACGGATCCTCGTCCTCCGGTGCGGTGTCCGGCCGCCAGCGCGGCGGCGGCACCAGTCCGGGTTCCACCATGTCGTACCCCTCGAAGAACCGCGCGATCTCCTCGCGCGAGCGCATGATCAGCGGGTTGCGAATGTCCTTGTACACGTCCACCGCGCCCTCCGCCCGCTCGGCCGGCAACGGGATTCCCTCGTACGAGGCATGCGTCAGCACCAGCAGGCTGCCGGGCGCGAGCGCGTCGCGCAGTTCGGCCACCGCTGAGTACGGGTCGTCCGCGTCTTCCACGAAGTGCAGTATGGCAACGAGAAGCAGGGCCACTGGCCGGTTCTGGTCGATCAGCCGCTGCACTTCGGGGCTCTCGAGGATCTCCCGGGGCTTGCGGAGGTCGGCCGCGACCACGCCCGTGCCCTCGTTGCCCGCGAGGACCGCCTCGCTGTGCGCGACCGCCACCGGGTCGTGGTCGACGTACACCACGTGCGCGTCGGGACGGGCCGCCTGGGCCACCTCGTGGACGTTTCCGAAAGTCGGGATGCCCGAGCCGATGTCCAGGAACTGGGTGATGCCCTCGTCTGTCGCGAAGCGCACCGCGCGGCGCATGAACGCCCGGTTCGCCTGCATGACCTTGGGGAGACCCGGCATGAACTCCATGGCCCTGCGGGCCGCTTCCCGGTCGACCTCGAAGTTGTGCGAACCGCCCAGGTAGTAGTCGTAGATGCGCGAAACGCTCGGCACCGAGATGTCGATGCTTCGTGGGGCCCAGGCGGGACGCTCCATCTATCTCTCCAAGGCGTAGGCGATCCGGTGTTCGAGCAGAGGCTACTGATCGCCCGCCAAGGGAGCGAGCAGAAACGGAAATTGACCGTCCGTTCCCGGTCACTGCCTGCGGCACGTGCCGCATTGATGCCCCGCCGAATCCTCCACGAAAAGTGCCCGCGACACTCCGCGGCGTTCCGGACGAATTCCGGATCGGGCGGCGACTCGCGGGGAGTTGCGGTGAATGACGGCAAACCGGTCCGCCCCCTCCGTGCGGCGCGGAGGGGGCGGGACCGGTGGACCGGATGCGCCGTCGTTACTTCTCGGGCGCTCCGATCGGCTTTCCGTCGGGTGCCGCGGCGTACCACGTGCCGCCGACGCCCTGCCCGTTGGTGTCGCCGGGCTTCTTGTCACCCGCGAAGGTGTAGATCGGCCAGCAGTTGATGGTCTGCTGCTTGACGCCGTCGGGCCGGGTGAAGTTCATGTAGCCCTTCTTCTGGACCCCCTCGGTGTCGTTGATGTCGACGGGGGCCACAGCCGGCCACTTCTCCAGGCAGGCGCCGGTGCAGGCGGAGATGGGGTCGGGCCACGCGGTGTCCTTCAGGAACCGGTAGACCGTGTGGCCGTTCTTGTCCACGACGATCTCGCCCAGTTCGGGGTCCTTGCGCGTGGACAGCCCGGGCAGGTCGGCGAGCTTCGCCTTCTTGCCGTCGGGGGCCAGTGCGTACCACTTGCCGCCCACGCCCTGGCCGGCGACGTCGCCCGCCTTGGTGTCCTTCGCATAGCGGTACGCCGGCCAGCCGCCGATGGTCAGCTGCTTGCTGCCGTCGGCGCGGGTGACCTCGCCGAGCAGCGCCTCGTCGACACCGGCGCCGGCCTCCGCGTCGTCCGCGGGGACGGGCGGCCAGGCGGTGGCGCAGTCGCCGTCGCAGTTGGACTTCGGCGGTTCGGCCGTGTCCTCGTCGAAGCGGTAGAGAGTGAGGCCCGACTTGTCGGTCAGCACATTGCCGAGTTCCGCGTTGGTCGACACGTTCAGTTCGCCCGCGGTGGACGTCTGAGCCGCGGCGCCCTGCCCGGCTTCCGGCGCGCTTGTGCCGGAAGCGGTAGCGGTACCGATGCCGCCCACGGTGTAGTCGCCCGCCGCGGCCGTCGCGCCGACGTTCTGGCTGCCGGTCGACGGCGTGCCGCTTTCCTGGCCGCACGCCGTCGTCAGCGCCAGCACCGCCGCAGCGCTCGCCACGAGTGAGGCGCTCCGCCAGGAGGTCTTCATCGTCAACTCCCAAAACTTTCAAAGGTGTTGCAACGCCCTGCTGCGCCGCTGCACGACCATGGGTACGCACGGGAGCAGCGGTTGTGTTCAACGGCCTCGAACATTTCTTTCCGAAACCTGTGACACGGCGGTTCGCTCTTTCGGGGCAATCCCCTCGCGGCCGGGCGTGCGGCGGCGCGTCGGGCCTCATGATCTCCGTCGTGCATCGACCCGAACCGACCCAATCCGCCTTCGCCATACGGGCTTTCGCCCTGCTGACACTGACGTGGCTGCTCGTGGGCGCGCCGGCCGAGGTGGCCGTGGCCGACGCCTGCGCCTCCGCCTCGACGGGGCCGGGCGGCACGCAGGCGGTGGCGGTCGCCGGCAGCCTCACCTGGCCGACTCCCCCGACCTGCCCACCCCCTCCCCCTCCGCCGTGCCCGACACCCACGCCAACCCCCACCCCCACGCCCAGCCCGACCCCGACCCCGATTCCGCCGAAACCCACGCCGACTCCGGCCCCCACGCCGCCGGAACCTACGCCGACTCCGAAGCCGCCGCCCCCGCCACCACCGGCACCGCAGCCGGCGCCACCCCGTCCGAAGCCGCCCCCCACCCCGACGCCGCCCCCACCTCCGCCACCCCCGTCCCCCACGCCGACGCCGTCGGCGACGCCCACCCCGCGCCCGTCCGCCACCCCGGTGACGTATCCGCGGTACACGGCGCACCACCCCCGCAAACGGCCGGCCCACGGCGCCACGTCGCCGGTCACCTATGTCCTGCTCATCACCGCGCCCGCGGTGATCGCCGTCGCCGCGCTGCGGCCGCGCTAGTGCTGATCCTGGAGGCACCCCTTGCCGGAATGGCTTGTTCTCACCCTCGCGATGCTGGCCGCCGGCCTCGTGGTGGTCGTCATCACCCTCCTACGGCACCGCAGGGCGCCCGAGGACGAGGACCCCAGTGAGACGCCGGACGTCATCGAGTACATGACGATGTGGATCGGCGTGGTGTACGCCATCGTCCTGGGCCTGGCCATCGCCGGTGTCTGGGAGGCGCGCAGCTCGGCCCAGGACCACGTCCAGTCGGAGGCGCAGGCGCTGCACGAGATCTCGGAGCGGGTCCGGGTCTACCCGGCCGACATCCGTGACCGCATTCGGGACGATGTCAACGCCTATGTCGGACACGTCGTCACCACCGAGTGGGAGTCGATGGCCGACAACGGACAGCTCACGGAGCGGGGCACCGAGCTCATGGAGCGGGTCCGCGCGGACGTCACCGACTACCGGCCGGGGACCGACTTCGAGGCCCAGGCATACCAGCCGGTCCTCGACCAGATGGCCGCCGCGGACCAGGCACGCAACGCCCGGGCGGACTCGGCCGCGCCCACCATGCCGGGCGTGGTGTGGTTCGGACTCATCGCCGGCGGGGTGGCCACCATTGGGATGATCTTCGCGCTGCAGATCCGGCGCACCACCCGCGAACTGATCCTAGCCGGACTGTTCTCCGCACTGATCGCCTTCCTGCTCTTCCTCATCTGGGACTTCGACGCGCCCTACAGCCGGGGCATCACGGCGTCGGCCGACCCGTTCCTGGCTCTCTTCCCTGACCTCAAGGGCTGACGGCGCCTCACCGGAGCGGCCACGGGAAGGCCCTCACCACAAAGACGGTCGTCGGCTGGACCGGGCGGCTCCCGGCGATCCTTCGCCCCGAGTCCCTGAAGGGACCGGGGCGAAGGCCTGTGCACGTGCGATCCGCTGTCTCCGAGGGGGATGTCTCCGAAGGGGGGAGGTCTGATCGGTTTCCGAGCCGTTCGGACCGTCAGATCCGCTTCTCGGACCGGCGGCGCACCCAGAACACCCCGCCGCCGACGACGGCCGCGGCCACGAGCCCGCCGCCGATGGCGATGTCCGCCGGGGCCGCCCCGGTGGAGCGGCTGCCGCCGATGCCGCCCTGGACGCCGCCGATGACGGTGAAGGCGGCCGGGTTCGTCAGGGTGCGGCCGTTGCAGTTGACCGTGATGCTGTGCGAGCCCGGACGCGCGTTGTCGTTGATCGTCGCGGTGCCCTTCGCCGTCTGGCCGGCGCCGTGGATGGGCGTCAGCGTGGTGCTCGGGAACGCGTCAGAGGTCATGGTGCCGCCCGTGGGGCAGTTGTCGACCGTGACGGTCAGCTGCCCACCGCGGGCGATGACGCTGGGCAGGGCGACGATGTTGCTCGGGCTGACGCCCATACCGTCCCGGGCGACGGCCGCGGGGGCGGCGAGCCCGAGGGCGGCGACGGCGGCGCCTGCGGCCGCCAGGGCACGAGTAGTACGCATGTGATCCTCCGCGGGAGACGCCCCGGGAACCGTCCCCGGTCGATCGGCGAGAAAACGCCTCCCACACAGACCCTCAGATGCCTTGTCCGTACCCGCATTTCGGGAATGGTCCGTCCTGGTGAGCGGACACGCCCGGCGATGCGCACAATCGGATATCGCCGCAGGTCACGGACCGTCGGAAAATTCCTGTGAGCGGCAACTCGGATGGCGCACCAGGAGCGGCTCGGGCCACCCGTTCGCCGCCCGTCCCGTCGCCGGTTTCAGGCGCCGGACTTAGCGTTCTCGTATGCGCGAACTGACGTGGCGACGGCCGCGTCGAGAGGGGAAGTCGAATGTCTGCGTCCGAGCTGGCCGAACTGGCCGAAGAGGAGGAGCGGCGGAAGAGGCGCGCTCCTTGGGGCGTGATAGCGCTTGTTCTGCTGACCGGCCTCGCGCTCATTCGCAACGGTTCGGGGGAGTTCGACGTCGGACCGCCGCAGCCCGCGTCGGCGGCCGCGGCGGACAGCCGGCTGCCCGGCGGCGCCTTCGCCGCGGCACCCGAGCCGCTGCCGTACTCCATCCCCGACCGGGTCAGGCTCCCGTCGATCCAGGTGGACGCGCCGGTCATTCCGGTGGGCCTGGACGTGGACGGCTGGGTGGCCGCGCCGCCGCCGGAGGACCCGAACCTGGCCGGCTGGTTCACCGGCGGTGTCTCCCCCGGCGAGATGGGCACAGCGGTCGTCGTCGGCCACGTCGACAACCAACAGGGCCCTGCCGTGTTCTACGGACTCGGCGCCCTCAAGAAGGGAAATCTCGTCGAGGTCACGCGCAAGGACGGAAAGACGGCCGTGTTCGAGATCTACGGCATCGAGGTCTTCGAGAAGAACAACTTCCCCGGCGACCGTGTCTACGGTTCCAAGGGCAGCCCCGAATTGCGGGTCATCACCTGCGGGGGCGGTTTCTCCAAGCAGAACGGCTACGACGGGAACGTCGTCGCCTTCGCCCGCCTGGTCGAGGTCCGCTGAGCGTTCCCCGATCCGGCGGGCGGCACAATTCGATCAGGCGTACTGCCGTCGCGGGACGGTGATGTGGTAACCCGAATCGAGCAGTTCCGGCAAATAATCACGCAGCGCTCTGACACTCTGGGTGCGGTCGCCCCCGGCGTCGTGCGAGAGCACCACGACCCCGGGGGCGGCGCCTTTCTCCACGCGTCCGACGATGGTCCGGGTGCCCGGGGTGGTCCAGTCGAGGCTGTCGACGGTCCAGGCCAGCGGTTCCATGCCGAGTTCGGCGCCGAGCTGGAAGGCCGCGCGGTTCCAGGCCCCGTAGGGCGCGCGGAACCACACGGGCCGCTCGCCGTACGACTTCTCGATGACGTCGCAGGTGCGTTCCATCTCCGAGCGGATCCGCCCACGGCTCAGGCGGGTGAGCAGCGGGTGGGACCAGGTGTGGTTGCCGACGACATGTCCCTCGTCGGCCATGCGGGCCAACAGGTCCGGGTGGTAGGCCGCCATCTCCCCGCACACGAAGAACATGGCGCGGACGTCGTACTCCGCCAGGGTGTGCAGGATGTCCGGGGTGTAGCGGGGGTCGGGCCCGTCGTCGAAGGTCAGCACCATGGAGCGGCCGCGTCCGGACAGGCGCAGGAACGGTTCACGCCGCACCAGGGGCCGGTGGGGCTCGGCTTGGGGCGGGCCGTATCCGGTCAGGGGCTGGAGGCGGTAGGCGGAGGGCTTGAGCCCGCTGCGGGCCGCGGGGCCCGCGGCGGGGGCGGCGGGCCGGACCGGCTCTTGGCCGGTGACCGCCGCCAGCAATCCGGCCGTGCCGGCCGCCCCGCAGGCCGCGGCGCCGGCGAGCAACGCCCGGCGCCGGGTGAACAGCCGTGTGAGCAACTGATCCGTCGTCATGACTCATCAGTCGCCCAGAACGGACCCGACGCACCACAACAACACCGGTGTGGCGGCATGATTCCACCCACCCGGCCCACGTGCGGTGCGCGCGGCCTCACCCGCCCGGCGGAGTCGTGCCCCACCGGCAGCGGTGCCACCAGTGGCCAAGGCCACGCCTCACGGGCCGTCAGGCCGGGCGGACCCGGACCGGATGCGGGCCTGTGCGGGCAGGTCCGCATCCGGTTCGCCGGCCCCGGCCTCGTCCCCTCCGTCGAGGCCGAGCGCCGAGGGCGACGGCAGGCCTTCGCTGAAGGCCGGCCGATGCCCCCCGCTCGGGTGCCCCTATCCCGGGATTTCGCGCAACGACGTTACGGAGACGAAGCCTTCGGCCACAGCGGAGGTCAGGCCGATGCGGGCGAGGGCGGGACCTGCGGTTTCCGATAGCCTCGCTGCCGTGACAGAACAGCAGCACTCACAGGGGTTCGAGCGGGGCACGGACGGCCCCAAGGTCATCGTGGTGGGCGTGGACGGCTCAGACTCCTCGCTCCGCGCCGCGGCATATGCCGGCGGCCTGGCCCGACGACAGCACGCGCTGCTCGCGGTCGTGTACGTGCAGCCCGTGCTCGCGGCGGGCGCGGCGCTCGGGGCGTCGGTCGCCGACACGACCGACGAGATAGCCGAGGACCTGGTGGCGCAGATCCGGGACGCCACCGAGCGGACCAAGGGGACGTTCGACGTGCGCTGGGAGTTCCACAGCTTCCGCGGTGACCCCTACAGCGGCCTGGTGAAGGCGGCGGACGACCTCAAGGCGGACGCGGTGGTGGTGGGCGCCTCGGAGCAGGCCGGTCACCGGATCATCGGCTCGGTGGCGGTGCGGCTGGTGAAGGCGGGGCGGTGGCCGGTGACGGTGGTGCCGTAGGCGGGCGCGTGGGCTCAGGCCGACGCGTCTTCACGGAGCCGGTCGAGGATCTTCAGGCGTCCCTCAGCCTCGATGCGAGCCGTGGTCACTCGGTTCGGGTAGCAGCGCATGAACATGTTCGTGAAGTGGGTGCCGTAGTGGATCAACTCGTCGGTACCGGCTTCGGTGAGAGGACGGGCCACCGCCTTGAAGGCCGGCTCGTGGAAGCAGGCGAGGGTGTAGCGCTCGCGGTCGGGTGCGCAGCTTCGACCACGTGGACGTGGACTGACCCGGGCTACTCCCCCATCGTCAGCCCGTCCTTCGCCGCACCCTGGCTGAGGACGACGTCCCGGATCCGGTCGCGGATGCCCCGCACGTCGGCGCCCTGGGCGAGCGCCTGGTTGAGGTTGAGCACCCGGCCGGCGTCGACGTCGAACAACTGCGGCACGAACTCGGCCTTCGTCACCTGCCAGCGCTCCCCCGGCCGGGCGGGCGCAGCGAAGGTGAAGCGGCCGAGGGTGGACTGGTTGCCGCGCGGGTCCTGAGCGCCCTGGTGGTTGAACATCTCGCCGGCGATCTGGTCGCCCATGCCGTAGATCACCCAGGTGCCGTTGACCTTCTCGTACGCCTGGGGGACGTGTGCGTGGGTGCCGAGGATCAGGTCGATGTCGGGGCGGGTGCCGGTGCGGGCGGCGGTGAGTGCGCGGGCCAGGGCGAGCTGGCGCTCGTCGGGCTCGTTCTGCCATTCGGTGCCCCAGTGCATGGACACGACGACCACGTCGGCGCCCGCCGTCCGGGCCGCGCGCGCGTCCGCGATGATCTTGTTCTCGTCGATCAGGTTGACGGCCCAGGGCTGCCCCGCCGGGAGCGGGAAGCCGTTCGTGTCGTACGTGTAGGCGAGGTGCGCGACCTTCGCGGGGCCCGCGCGCAGCACCGTGACCGTGCGCGCCTCGGCCTCGGTGCGCGCCGAACCGGCGTGCCGTACGCCCGCGCGGTCGAGGGCCTCCAGGGTGCGGCGGATGCCGTCGGCGCCGTCGTCGAGGCTGTGGTTGGAGGCGGTGGAGCAGCCGTCGTAGCCGGTGGCGGCGAGGGCCGCGGCCACTTCGGGCGGGGACTTGAAGGTGGGATAGCCGGTGTAGTTGCCGTTCGCGCCGTAGACGGTCTCCATGTGACACAGCGCCAGATCGGCGCGGGAGACGACCGGCTCGACGCCGGCGAGCATCGGGCGGAAGTCGTAGCCGGTGCCGCCCGCGTCGAAGCGGGCGCGGTCGATGATGGAGCTGTGCGGGAGGACGTCGCCGGAGGCGACGAGCGTGAAGCCTCGGGCGCCGGTCGGCGCGGGACGTCCCGGCCGGGCGGGCGCGGCCCGGTCCTGGGCCTGGCAGGCGGCGCCCGCGGCGAGGACGGCCGTGAGGGCCAGGGCCACCTGCTGTCTGCGTGCAATCATCAGCTCACCCCACTGTGATCATATTTACGCACAAATAGGTATGGTCCTGAAGGCGCCCGCAAACAATCTGCCCGCCCTCCTTAGCCCGTCCGGAGCGCGCGAACGGCCGGATGCGGACCGTTCGTCGAACCGTTCGTCGACGCGATCGACCGTCCGCCGCAGACCTGTGCGCCCGCCCTGTCCAGAAACGGCCCCCTGTTGTGCCATACGGCCATGACGGCCGGAACCACTCTCACGAACGGGACGACCGCCGAGCACGAGCTCGCCGCACTGCAGCGCGAGCACGGCCGGCCCCTTTTCGCGCTCTTGCTCCGGCTCTGTGACGGCGACCGGCAGCGCGCCGAGGACCTGGTGCAGGAGACCCTCGTACGCGCCTGGCAGCATCCCGAGGCCCTGCGCGCCGACGCCTTCGAATCCGTACGCCCGTGGCTGCTGACCGTGGGACGGCGGCTCGCCATAGACGCGCGGCGGGCCCGGCAGGCGCGGCCCGCCGAGGTCGGCGACGCGATCCTGGAGAACGCCCGGGTGTGCGGCGACCACGCGGAGCGGGCGGCCGCCACCCTCGATGTGCGCGAGGCTGTGAAGACACTCACTCCGGAGCACCGTGAAGTCCTGGTGCTGGTGTACTTCCAGGGGGCGAGTGTGGCGGAGGCCGCGGAAGCCCTCGGTATCCCGCCCGGTACCGTGAAGTCCCGCGCGTACTACGCGCTGCGCGCCCTGCGCCGGGTGCTTCCCGGATATGCGGCCGACCTGCGGTGAAACCCATGGCCGAGTCAAACCTCCGTAAAGCGCCTTGCCCCTGACCCCGGTTGAGTAATCGGCTGTCCTCATCCGTGTTCCGCACTGGGGCCCGGCAACGGGCGACGCGCACGCACCGGAGGAAGGCAGGAAGGAATGCTGCACAGAGGTGAAGAGAGCACGGACGGCGCCGGCGGCGGCGAACTGACCGTCCCCATGGCGTGGTTGTACGCCGAGTACATCGCCGACGAACTGCTGCGGTCGGGGGATCTGATGCCGCCGACGTCCTTCGAGTTCCGCGCCGGGCGGGACGCCCTGGCACTGACCGTCTTCCTGTCCGACACCGACGGTGAACTCTCCGGCATCCAGGTCGTCTCGCAGCTGGAGAACTGGCTGTCACTGACGGCGTACGACCAGCCGTGGCAGGACTGGGTGGGCGATCGGATGGCCGAGCTCGCCACCGAAGCGGTCGCCGCCGGCGGGCCCTCACCCGACCTGGAGCTGGCCCGGGCGGCCTGGCGCTGGCTGGAGGAGACCGAGCTGCTCGCACCCGATCTGAACAGCGTGCCGGGCGGCGGTCCGGTGATCGGCGAGGACGAAGGGCCCAAGGTATGGACGCCGGCCTGGCAGCTCGGGTTGCCTCTGGGACACCTCGCGATCCACCTTTTTTAGATTCGTCCGACCCTGACCAATCCGCGGGTCCGGCCGCTCCGAATCGTTGGTTGCGATTCTGTGTGTGTCTTGAGTGATTCGGCGGTCCGGTGCGTACCGGTGGGAGCAAGGAGTAACCCCACCCGCACCCAACGGCACGAGGATTCGTCATGAGGTCCCTGGAGAGGCATCGCGACGTCGGCGCGTACGCGCTCGGCGTGCTGGACGAGGCGGACGCCTTCCGCTTCGAGGACCACCTCATGGAGTGCCCCCGCTGCGCGGCACACGTGACCGAATTCGGGCCCGCCACCCGGCAGTTGATGTTGTACCGGCGGTCGACACCGCGCGTGGTGCACCCCACCGCGCAGCCCGGTCCGCGGATGCTGGAGCGGCTTCTCGGCGAGGTCACGGTACGGCACCGGGCGCGGCGCAGGCGGCTGTGGTACGTGGTGGCCGCGTCGGTGGTGCTCGCGGTCGCCGGCCCCGGAATCGTGATGGTGGCGGACGGTACCGACGCGGCCGTGCGGGTCACCGCGACCGACGAACGCACGGGCGTCTGGGCGGAGGTCACCACCGAGGACGAGGCCTGGGGCAGCGATGTCGAGGTCAAGGTCAAGGACGGCGCCGGCCCCCGCACCTGTCTTCTCGTCGCCATCGGCCACGACGGCTCCGAACAGACGATCGCCAACTGGATGGTCCCGAGCCACGACGCCCGCCCCAACACCATGCGCGGCGGCTCGACGATGCACCCCGACCAGATCGCCCGCTACGAGATCCGCACGGCGGACGGGGAGCACCTGGTGACGCTCGAGTCCAGCTAGTGCGATCGTGTTTTGTACACGCGCCTGCCCCGCCGGCGCGGACAGGGCCCGGTCACTTGAGCAGCCGGGACAGCCTGCGGTCAGCGAGTGGCTTGCCGCCCGTCTGGCAGGTGGGGCAGTACTGGAGCGAGGAGTCGCTGAAGGAGACCTCGCGGATGGTGTCGGCGCAGACCGGGCAGGGTTCGCCGGTACGGCCGTGGACGCGCAGGCCGCTCTTCTTCTCGGCCTTCAGGCGGCCGGCCGCTACGCCCCTGGAGCGCTCGATCGCCTCGGTGAGGGTCGTGCGGAGGGCTTGGTGGAGGCTGCTGGTCTCCTGTGGCGTGAGGGACGACGTCGGCTTGAAGGGGGACATCTTCGCGGCGTGCAGGATCTCGTCGCTGTAGGCGTTGCCCACTCCCGCGATGAGGCTCTGGTCGCGCAGGGCGCCCTTGATCTGCCGGCGTTCGCCCTTCAGCAGGGCGGCCAGGCGGGCCTCGTCGAAGTCGTCGGCGAGGGGGTCCGGGCCGAGGCGGGCCACGCCGGGGACCTGCTGGGGGTCGTGGACGACGTACACCGCGAGGCGTTTTTGGGTACCCGCCTCCGTCAGGTCGAAGCCCGCGCCGGTCTCCAGCGCCACGCGCAGGGCGAGGGGGCCCTTGCCGGGACGGGGCGGGCCGTCGGGAAGCTTGTCCTTCCAGTGGAGCCAGCCGGCGCGGGCCAGGTGGGTCACGAAGTGCGGGCCGCCGTCCGTCTCCAGGTCGAGGAACTTGCCGTGCCGGTGCACGGCGGTGACCTCCCGGCCCTCGAGGGCGGCGAGCGGAGGGTCGTACGTCTTCAGGACGCTGATCGCGACGGGCAGCACCCGGACGATCTCGTGGCCGACCAGGTTGTCGGTGAGGAAGTCCTTGAGCGCTTCCACCTCGGGGAGTTCCGGCATACGTCCAGAGTGCCACCGGTCGCCGAAGTGCTCAGGTCCGCTCCGGCACCACGAACTCGCACCACACCACCTTGCCGCCGCCCCGCGCCTCCACGCCCCACGCGTCGGTGAGCAGGTCGACGAGGAGCAGGCCACGGCCGGACACGCCCGACTCGCCCGCTTCGCGGCGCCTTGGCAGAGCACTGGAGGAGTCCTCGACCTCGACGCGCAGTCGGCGGTCGCTGCGGGTGAGGACTCTGAGCGTGACGATCGCGGAGCCCTCGGTGTGCATGAGGGCGTTGGTGATCAGCTCGTCGGCGACGAGTTCGATCTCGTCCGAGAGGCCGCGGGCGCCCCAGGCGCCGACCGCGGTACGGATCATGTGCCGGGCCTCGGTGAGGGCCTCGGAGTCGCCGGGTGCCACATGCTGCTGGAGCCGGCCCCCGGACCGGGGGGCGTCGAGGCCCCGGCGGCGCAGCAGGAGCAGGGCGACGTCGTCGTCGCCGCCGCGTTCCCCGGCCACGTCGATGAGGGAGTCGGCGAGGTCGCGGACGTCGTCCGGCCCGGTGGCGATGAGGTCCGTGAGGATCCGCATGCCGTCGTCGAGGTCGGCGCCGGGCTGTTCCACCAGCCCGTCGGTGCACAGCAGCAAGGTGTGGCCGGGGTCCAGTTCGAGGGTGGCGACGGGGTATTCGAGACGCCCGAACTCGGCGGACAGGCCGAGCGGCAGTCCGCCCTCCACGGAGATACGGCGGCAGCTGCCGTCGGGGCTGCGCACAAGGGGGTCGATGTGACCGGCCCGGACCACCTGGACCACGCCGGTGGACAGGTCGGCCTCCGCGTACAGGCAGGTCGCGAAGCGGTCGGTGTCGAGTTCGTCGAGGAACACGGAGGCGCGGGCCATCACCGTGGCCGGGGTGTGGCCCTCGGCGGCGTACGCCCTGAGGACGATGCGCAGCTGGCCCATGACGGCGGCGGCGTGCGTGTCGTGGCCCTGGACGTCTCCGATGACGGCGCCGACCCGGCCGCCCGGCAGCTGGATGACGTCGTACCAGTCGCCGCCGATGTCCCGGCCGAGGGCGCCCGCCGCGTTGCCGGCGCGGTAGCGCACGGCGACGTCGGCACCGGGGACGCTGGGGATGGTGCGCGGCAGCATGGCCTGCTGGAGGCCGGTGGCGAGGTCCATGTCCTGCTCGTAGAGCATGGCCCGCATGAGGCTCTGCGCGATGCTGCTGCCGAGCGCGATCAGCACGTTGCGGTCCTCGGGCGAGAAGCCCCGCCGGTCGCTGTAGAGCAGGCCCATGGCGCCGATCGGGCGGGCCTCGGCGATGAGCGGGAGGTAGGCCGCCGAGGTGATGTCCAGGTCGGTGATGTGCGGCCACAGGACCGGATACCGGTCCGCGAACTCCTCCGGCGACTCGATGAAGCGGGGGGTGAGGGTCCGGACGGCCTCGCTCATCGGGTAGGGCTCGTCGATCCGGGTGATGTCGGTGCCGGGGACGAAGCTGCCGGCGGGGCCTTCGGCGATCAGCCGGATGCGGTCGCCCTCGACCAGGCCGAAGACCAGGCTGGTGGCACCGAGGTGGGTGAGGCCGTGGGTGTCCTTGAGGACGTCGATGACGTCCTGGACGGTGCGGGCGTGGGCGAGGGCGGCCGTGGTGAGCTGCACGACGTTGGTCTGCTCGCGCAGGGCCGCGTCCAGGGCGGCCTGCTCGCGGCGGACCTCGCTCTCCTTCAGTTCCTGGGTGGCGTCGCGGATGATGCCGATGATCCGGCGCGGGCGACCCGTCTCGTCGCGCCGGATGTAGCCCTGGGTATGGGTCCAGCGCAGGGTGCCGTCGCGGCGGCGGATACGGAAGTAGGCGCCGTAGTTCTCGCTGCCGTCCTTCATGGCCTGGGAGACCAGGGCGTCCAGCCGGTGGCCCTCGGCCCGCGGGACCCGGATACCGAGGGACGTCGGGTGCCCGTCGAACTCGTCGGGGCGCAGGTCGAAGACCTCGTGGGCCTGGGCGTCCATGGTGAACAGGCCGCTGTCCAGGTCCCAGTCGAAGCTGCCCATGCGGTTGAGCGCCAGGATCGGATCTGGGTGGGCGGGCCAGTCGCCCGGGAGTGACAGGGCGCTCGCTCCCCGATCAACCATGGGGCCACCTTGCCAGGATTTGCCCGGTTCTTCGACCGGGGAGGTGGCCGGGGACTCGGGCTGTCGGGCGTACGCGGTCAGCTGCGGAACACGTCGGTGGGACTGCCGAAGACGCCGTCCGTACCGGCCGGGGCGTCGGGGATCAGTCCGCCGCCGTCGGGCAGGTCGAGAGTTTCCGGCACGGTCTCGGGGCCGATCTCGCCCGTGGAGTCGCCAAGGGTGCCGGGGTCCCCCGCGGTGGGGTCCGCCACGGTCGGCGCCTGCGGGATCGTCGTCCCACCTCGACGGCCACACCGCGCCAGGTCAGCCGAACGCCGGAGTCGGACGGGTCGGGGTCGACCGCCTTACGGTCCGTGTCCGGCGGGACACCGTCCAGTGCCTCGCCGGGTGAGGACGGCGCGTCCCCCACGGACGACAGTGCCGCCGTCGGGGGCGCGGCAGTTTCGTCACTATGGTCTGCTTCACTCACTTGGGTTACGCAAGCGGAGACCGTGGTACACGGAGAGTCACCTGGGGATCCGGTACAAGGACGGAGAGGAGGAGTGCCCGGCCGTGGACTGGTTCACCGCATCCGAGTACTGGCTGAGCCGGCTGGTCTTCCAGCGGGCTCTGGCCGGCGTGTACTTCGTGGCGTTCCTGACGGCGGCCCTGCAGTTCCGTGCGCTGATCGGCGAGCGCGGCATGCTGCCCGTCCCCCGCATCGTCGAGCGGATGCCCTTCAAGCGCGCCCCGAGCCTCTTCCACCTCCATTACTCGGACCGGTTCTTCGCGGCCTGCGCGTGGACGGGCTGCGCGGTGTCGGCGGCACTCGTCGCCGGTCTCGACTCGCGACTGCCCCTGTGGGCCGGGATGGTGCTGTGGCTGGTGCCGTGGGTGCTGTACCTGTCGATCGTGAACGTCGGCCAGACCTGGTACGGCTTCGGCTGGGAGTCCCTGTTGCTGGAGGTCGGCTTCCTCGCCGTCTTCCTCGGCAACGACGAGGTGGCCCCGCCGATCGTGGTGCTGTTCCTGCTGCGCTGGATCCTGTTCCGCGTCGAGTTCGGGGCGGGTCTGATCAAGATGCGCGGCGACGAGTGCTGGCGGAAGCTGACGTGCCTCGACCACCACCACGAGACGCAGCCGATGCCGGGTCCGCTGAGCTGGTTCTTCCACCATCTGCCCAGGCCCCTGCACCGGGTGGAGGTGGCCGCCAACCACGTCACCCAACTCGTCGTGCCCTTCCTGCTGTTCACCCCGCAGCCGGTCGCCACGGCGGCGGCCTCGCTGATGATCCTCACCCAGCTGTGGCTGGTGCTCTCGGGCAACTTCTCCTGGCTGAACTGGATCACCATCGTGCTGGCCCTGTCGGCGGTGGAGTTCCCGGCCGATCCGCCCTCGGTGGCCGACACCCCGCTCTGGTACGAGGTGGTGGTCCTCGCGGTCGCCGCGCTGCTCGTCGGACTCAGCTACCAGCCGGTCCGCAACATGGTCTCCCGCCGCCAGGTCATGAACCGCTCCTTCGACCCGCTGCACCTGGTCAACACCTACGGCGCCTTCGGCAGCGTCAGCCGGGTCCGCTACGAGGTGGTCGTCGAGGGCACGGCCGACGACGTACCGCGCGAGGACTCCGACTGGCGGGAGTACGAGTTCAAGGGCAAGCCGGGCGATCCCCGGCACTGGCCGCGCCAGTTCGCGCCGTACCATCTGCGGCTCGACTGGATGATGTGGTTCGCCGCGCTGTCGCCCGCGTACGCCGGCTCGTGGTTCGGCGCCCTGGTGGAACGGCTCCTGGAGAACGACCGCGACACGCTGAAGCTGCTGCGCCGCTCCCCCTTCCCGCCCGACGCCCCGCCCCGCTACGTCCGCGCCCGCCTCTTCCGGTACCGGTACACGACCTGGCGTGAGCTGCGGGAGACGGGCGCGTGCTGGGAGCGGACGTATGTGCGGGAGTATCTGCCGCCGACGCGGCTGGCGGGGGTGGCTCAGAGGTCGTAGCCGTCAGAGGTCGTAGACGCGGGCGGCCGTGGTCTCGAAGACCTGGATGTGGTCCTCCGCACCGATCAACTGCCGTGCGACGTCCAGCACTTCGCCGTACGTCGCCTCCGTCGTGCACACCGGCCAGTCCGAGCCGAACATCAGCCGGTCGGGGCCGAAGGCGTCCAGGACCGTGTCGGCGTACCGGCGCAGGTCCTCGACGGTCCAGGAGCCGGGCGCCGCCTCGGTGACCACGCCGGAGAGCTTGCAGACCGTGTGGGGCAGGGCGGCGAGGGCGCGGACATCGGACGCCCAGGGTTCCAGGGCGCCTGAGGCGATGGGCGGCTTGCCCAAGTGGTCGAGGACGAAGGTGAGTTCGGGCAGCGAGGCCGCCGCCTTGGAGCAGGCCGGGAGCTGGTGGGGCAGGACGACCAGGTCGTAGACCAGCCCCGCTGCGGCCACGGCGGTCAGACCGCGTCGTACGTCCGCCCGCAGCAGCCACTGCGGGTCCCGCTCGCCCTGGACCTGGTGCCGGATGCCCTTGAGATACTGCCCGCCGGGGAGTTCCCGCAGCCGGGCCAGCTCGTCGGTGACGTCGGGGCGGGTGAGGTCGGTCCAGCCGACGACACCCACGATCAGCTCGTGGCCCGCCGCGAGGGCGAGGAACTCCGGGGTCTCCTCGGCGACCGTGACCGTCTGGACGAGCACCGTGCGGTCGACTCCGGCCGCGCGGGCCTCGGGGGCGAGATCGTCCACCGTGAAATCGCGCCGGAGCGGGCTGGCTGCGCCGATCCAGTCCTGATCCCGGACGGACAGGTCCCACACATGGTGGTGCGCGTCCACGGTCACGGCAGCTCCCATACGACGGGCAGGCCGGCGTCCGCGCCCTCGCCGGAGTAGTCGTGCACCACGTCGAGGAGATCGGCCATGCGGGCCTGCCAGGCGACGTTGACCGGGAGTTTCTCCAGCTCCGCGAGGAGGCGGGCGTAGTCCTCGCACTCCAGGACGTGGAAGAGGTCGGTGCCGCTGCGCCAGATCGTCCAGGAGGTGGCGCCGGCGGCGCGGATCGCGTCGGTGAGCTCGGCCGGGACCTCGCGGTGGGCGGCCTCGTACGCGTCGATCCGGTCGGCGCGGACCTTGGTGTGCAGGGCCACTCTCATGACGACTCCTCGGCGGGAACGGGGACGTCGGCGGGCAGGAGGCCGGTGTCCCTGGCCTCCTGCCAGAAGGCGGCGGGGACGGTGGCCGCGAACTGGTCGGCGCAGTCGTGGACCTCGGCCGCCGAGCGGACGCCGACGAGAACGCTCGCGACCGCCGGATGGGCGGCGCAGAAGGCCAGCGCGGCGGCCCGCAGGGTGGTGCCGTGGCGATCTGCGACGGACTTCAGGCGCAGGGCACGGTCCAGCACCTCGGCGGGTGCCTGGGCGTAGTTGTACGTCGCTCCCGGCCTCGGGTCAGCCAGCAGACCGGAGTTGAAGGCACCGCCGATGACGACGGACGTGCCGCGTTCCTGCGCCGCCGGGAGCAGCTCGGTGAGCGCGTCCTGGTCGAGCAGGGTGTAGCGGCCGGCGCACAGCACCACGTCGACGTCGGTGTCGCGGACGAAGCGGGTGAGCATCCCGGCCTGGTTCATGCCCGCGCCGATCGCGCCGACCACGCCCTCCGAGCGGAGCTTCTCCAGGGCCGGGTAGCCCTCGTGGAAGGCCTGTTCGGCGTGGTCGTCGGGGTCGTGGAGGTAGACGACGTCGACATGGTCGAGGCCGAGCCGCTCCAGGCTCGCCTCCAGCGTGCGTCGTACGCCGTCGGCGGTGAAGTCCCACACGCGGCGGTGGGTGGCGGGGACCGCGAAGCCGTCGGCGAGGTCGTCACCTCCGCTCGACGACGGTTCCAGACGGCGGCCCACCTTCGTCGACACCGTGTACTGGTCGCGAGGGCGCTCGCGCAGGGCCGCGCCCAGGCGGCGTTCGGACAGGCCGATGCCGTAGTGCGGGGCGGTGTCGAAGTAGCGGATGCCGCGCTGCCAGGCGGCGGTGACGGCCTCGTGCGCCTGCTCCTCGCCGACCTCGGTGAAGAGGTTGCCGATCGCGGCGGCGCCGAAGGCGAGCTCGCTGACCTGGACCCCGCTTCGGCCGAGCGTGCTCACTGGCCCACCGGACGCAGTCGCAGGCCCTGCATGCCGCCGTCGACGGCGAGTGAGGTGCCCGTGGTGGCGCCGGAAAGGGGGCTGGCCAGGTAGGCGATCGCGCCCGCGACCTCATTCGCGCTGACCAGGCGGCCGGTGGGCTGGCGGGCCTCCAGGGCGACGCGTTCGGCGGCCGGGTCGGCGGCCTTGGCCAGCAGACGGCCGATCCACGGGGTGTCCGCGGTGCCGGGGTTCACACAGTTCACTCGGATGCCCTCGCGGACGTGGTCGGCGGCCATGGCGAGGGTGAGGGAGTACACGGCGCCCTTGGTCGCGCTGTACAGCACCCGCTGCGGCAGGCCCGCGGTGGCCGCGATGGACGAGGTGTTGACGATCGCCGCGTGTGCGGATTCCCGCAGGTGGGGCAGGGCGGCGCGGGCCACGCGGACCATGCCGACGACGTTGACGTCCAGGACGCGGTGCCACTCATCGTCGTCGTTGTCCTCGACGGTGCCCTGGGCGCCGATGCCCGCGTTGTTGACCAGGACGTCCAGTCCGCCGAGGTCGGCGACGGCCGCGGCCACGGCCTGCCGTACGGACGCGTCGTCGGTGACGTCGGCCCGGTAGGCGAGCAGCGGCTTCTCGACCGACGACGGGTCCAGATCGAGTACGGCGACCTGGGCGCCGCGTGCGGCCAGGAGTTCCGCGGTGGCCCGGCCGAGGCCGGAGGCGCCGCCGGTCACCAGGGCCTTGAGGCCCTCGAAGTCGCTCATGCCGCCTGTCCCTTCTTGTCGGAGGCCGCGTCGGAGGTCTTGAGGTCGGCCGCCCAGAAGGCGCCGTCGGGGAAGGTGTACCGCGCGATGGACTCCGGCCGCATGGCAGCGGAGAAACCCGGCGTGGTGGGTGCCGTGTAGTGACCCTCGCGGATCACCACCGGGTCGAGGAAGTGGTCGTGCAGATGGTCGACGTACTCGATGACCCGGTCCTCGGTGGTGCCGGAGAGGGCCACATAGTCGAACATCGAGAGGTGCTGGACGAGTTCGCACAGGCCGACGCCGCCCGCGTGCGGGCAGACCGGCACGCCGAACTTGGCCGCGAGGAGCAGGATGGCGAGGTTCTCGTTGACGCCGGCGACGCGGGCCGCGTCGATCTGGACGATGTCGACGGCGCCGGCCTGGAGGAGCTGCTTGAAGACGACCCGGTTCTGCACGTGCTCGCCGGTGGCGACCTTCACCGGGACCACGGCCTTGCGGATCGCCGCGTGCCCGAGGACGTCGTCGGGGCTGGTGGGCTCCTCGATCCAGTACGGGTCGAACTCGGCGAGCGCCTTGGTCCAGCGGATCGCCTCGTCGACGTCCCAGCGCTGGTTGGCGTCGATCGCCATGCGGATGTCCGGGCCGACGACCTGGCGGGCGACGCGGCAGCGCCGGATGTCGTCGTCGAGGTCGGCGCCGACCTTGAGCTTGATCTGCCGGAAGCCGTCGGCGACGGCCTGGGCGGCGAGGCGGGTCAGTTTCTCGTCGCTGTAGCCGAGCCAGCCCGGTGAGGTGGTGTAGGCGGGGAAGCCCCGGGCGAGCAGGTGGGTGGTGCGCTCGGCGGCGCCCTCCCGGCCCTTGCGCAGGAGCTTCAGCGCCTCCTCGGGTGTGAGCGCGTCGGTGAGATAGCGGAAGTCGATCTGGGTGACCAGCCACTCGGGATCGGCCTCGGCGAGCAGCCGCCACAGCGGCTTGTCGGCGCGCTTGGCCGCCAGGTCCCACACCGCGTTGGTCACCGCGCCGATCGCCATGTGCATCACGCCCTTCTCGGGCCCGAGCCAGCGCAGCTGACTGTCCCCGATCAGGTCCCGGAAGAGGGAGCCCGGGTCGGCGCACACCTCGTCGACGGACCGTCCGACCACATGGTGGCGCAGCGCGTGGATCGCGGCGACCTGGACCTCGTTGCCCCGCCCGATGGTGAAGGTGAAGCCGTGCCCCTCCGGTCCGTCCGCGCCCTCTTGGGAGTCCGTGCGCAGTACGACGTACGCGGCCGAGTAGTCGGGGTCCGGGTTCATCGCGTCGGAGCCGTCCAGCTCCCGCGACGTGGGGAAACGGATGTCGTAGGTGTCGACCGCGGTGATGCGGACGGGCGTCGGGGACACAGAGGGCCTTTCGGTCGGTGACGGGGACGGGGTGGGGTCAGTCCTGGGCACGGCCGGTCGTCACGCGGGCGATCATGAGGGCGACGAGGATGATTCCGCCGTAGATGGCCTGGATCCAGAAGGACGGCACCTGGGCGAGGGTGAGCAGGTTCTGTACGACACCTAGCAGGAGTACGCCGGTCAGGGCGCCGAACATGGTGCCCTTGCCGCCGTCCAGGCTGATGCCGCCGATCACCGCGGCCGCGAACACGGTGAAGATCATGTTCTGGCCCTGGTTGGCGCTGATGGCGCCCACGTAGCCGGTCTGCATGATGCCGCCGACGGAGGCGAGGACACCCGCGACGACGAACACGCCGAGCATCACGCGCTCGACGCGGATACCGGCCGCGCGGGCCGCGTCCGCGTTGCCGCCGATGGCGTACAGGGCCCGCCCGATGCGGTGGTACTTGAGGACGAACCCGGCGGCCGCGAAGGCGATCGCGGCGACCCACACCGACATGGGGATGGTCAGGAAGGTGCTGGTCGCCAGGGAGTAGAAGCTGTCGGGCATGCCGAAGAGGGTCTTGCCCTTGGTGGCGCCGACGAGCAGACCGCGCAGGACGATCAGCATCGCGAGCGTCACGATGAACGCGTTCAGCTTGAACTTGACGACCAGAACACCGTTGAAGGCACCGATCGCCCCGCCGACGACGAGGATCGCCAACATGGCGAGCACGGTCGGGAACTCCGTGCCCCAGCCGGACTGGGCGACCGGCAGGACCAGGAGCGCGCCCACCGCGGGCGCGATACCGACGACGGACTCGAGGGACAGGTCGAACTTGCCGGTGATCAGGACCAGCGACTCGGCCAGCACGACCATCGCGAGCGCGGCCGAGGCGCCGAGGATCGAGATGAGGTTGCGTTCGGTGAGGAAGGAGTCGTTGAGGACCGCGCCCAGCAGCATCAGCAACAGCAGGGCGGGGACGAGGGCGAGTTCGCGGGCGCGGCGCAGCAGCACGGTCTTGGCCGCCCGGGGGTCGGGCACCCGCAGGGGCGTGAGCGGCGGGGCCTTGGTGTCAGCCATGGTCCACTCCTTCGATGGAGGCGATCAGCTCGTGGTCGCGCCAGCCCGCCGGATGCTCGGCGACCACACGGCCGTGGAAGAGGACGAGGACGCGGTCGCAGCGCCTGAGGTCGTCGAGTTCGTCGGAGACGACGAGTACGGCGGTGCCGTCCTCGCGAGCGGTGTCCACGCGGGCCAGCAGCGACTCCTTGGACTTCACGTCCACGCCCGCGGTGGGGTTGATGAGGACCAGCAACCGCGGGTCGGATGCGAGGGCGCGGGCCATGACGACCTTCTGCGCGTTGCCGCCGGACAGGTCGGATACGGGCTGGTCGGGCCCCTCGGCGTGGATGTCGAGACGCTCGATCAGCTCGGCGGCGAAGCCGCGCTTGCGGTCGGTGCCGACGAAGCCGAAGCGGCCGAGCCGGTCGAGGACGCTCATGGTCGCGTTGTCGCCGATGGTCATGCCGATGACGAGCCCCTGAGCGTGCCGATCACGGGGGACACAGCCGACGCCGGCTTTCAGCGTGGCCTGGACATCGCCGAACGGGAGCTGCTTTCCGTCCAGCTGAGCCGTGCCGCCGGTGGGGATGTGCAGTCCCGTGAGCGACTCGGCGAGCTCGATCTTTCCGCTGGCGCTGGATCCGGCGAGGCCGACGACCTCGCCGCGGCGGACGGTCAGGTCGACGTTCTCGTACGGCTCAGAGGTCAGGCCGCGCACGTCGAGCAGGACGGGCGCGCTGTCGTCGACGATCCTTTCCTGTACGGCCTGTTCCGCGATCGTCTCGATGCTCTCCCCCGCCATGGCCTCCACCAGGGCCGTGCGCGGCAGGTCGGCGACCGGGGCCGTGGTGATCCAGCGGGCGTCCCGCAGCACGGTCACGGTCTGGCAGACCTCGTACACCTCCTGGAGGTGGTGTGAGATGAACAGGAAGGTGACGCCGGAGTCCTGGAGGGAGCGCATCCGGGTGAAGAGCCGCTCGATCTCCCGGTTGTCGAGCTGGGCGGTCGGCTCGTCGAGGACGATGAAGCGGGTGCCGAAGCTCAACGCCCGGGCGATCTCCACCATTTGGCGGTCCTCGACCTTGAGGTCGGCGGTGCGGGCCTCCGGGTCGACGCGCACGTCCCAGGCGTCGAGCAGCTCGGTGGCCTGCGCCTTGAGCCGCCGCCAGCTGATGAAACCGCGTTGGAGGGGCTGCCGGTTGATGAACAGGTTCTCGGCGACCGTCAGGTCCGGGACGACCGTGGGCTTCTGGTAGACACAGGCGACCTTGCTGCGCCAGGCGTCCCGGTCGGTCAGCGGGGGCGCGGGTTCGCCGTCGAAGTGGACCGTGCCCTCGTCCGGTGCCTGGAGGCCGGTGAGGAGGGTGACGAGGGTGGACTTGCCGGCGCCGTTGCGGCCGACGAGGGCGTGGGACTCGCCGGGCAGAACGGTGAGCCTGCCGTCGGCGAGGGCGGTGGTGGGGCCGTAGCGTTTGACGACCCCACGCGCTTCAACGAGTGGCGTGCTCATTTGGCCGTGTTGCCCCAGAGCTTGGGGTCGTCGACGTTGTCCTTGGTCACCAGGGGCGCGGGCAACTGGTCCTCCAGAATGCCGCTGGGCAGCTTGACGATCGTGGAGTCGTGGTCGGTCGGGCCGGGCTTGAAGGTCTTCCCCTGCATCGCCGCCTTGATGTAGTACATGCCGTACTTGGCGTAGGCGTCGGCGGGCTGGGAGACGGTCGCGTCGATCTCACCCTTGCGGATGGCGTCGAACTCCTGCGAGATGCCGTCGTTGGAGACGATGGTGATGTGGCCCGGCTGTCCGGCCTTCTTCAGCAGACCCTTCGACTTGAGGGTCTGCAGGGTCGGCGCGAGGTAGACGCCGCCGGCCTGCATGTAGATGCCCTTGATGTCGGGATTGGCGTTGAGCAGGGTGTCGAGCTTTGAGGCGGCGGCGTCGGACTCCCACTTGGCGGGGATCTCCAGCACCTTGAGCTTCGGGAAGTTCTTCTTCACGCAGGCGCGGAACGCCTCGGAGCGGTCACGGCCGTTGACCGAAGCCAGGTCGCCCATGATCTGCACGACCTTGCCGGAGGGGATCTGCTTGCCCAGGTACTGGCAGGCCTTCTCCCCGTACGCCACGTTGTCGGCCCGTACGACCATGGCGACCTTGCCCTTGTCGGGCGCCACGTCCACCGCGACCACGGGTACGCCCTTGCGTTCGGCCTGATCGAGGCCGGCCTCGATGGCGGCACTGTCGAGCGGCGCGACGACCAGGCCCTTGACGCCCTGGTTGAGCTCGTTGTTGATGTCGGTGATCTGCTGGGACGGGTCACTGTTGGAGTTGACCGTCTTCAGCGCGTCCACACCCTCGGACTTCGCCATCTTCGGCACGTAGTCGTTGTACGACTGCCAGAACGGCGAGGTCAGCAGGGGCAGGATCACCCCGACCTTGCCCTCACCGTCGCCTCCCGCGGTGGAGGCACCACCTGTGTCCTTGGTGCTGCCGCACGCGGCGAGCACGAGCGAGGCGCCGACGGCCACGACCACCGTGCCGACACTCCGTACCTTGTTCCGCTTCCCCACTGTTCTGCCGGGCATTTGGTGGCTCCTCGTTGAGCGTGTTCGAGCAGATGACCGCATACTTATCAGACCACTCAGCCCGAAGAACACCCTCCGGCGGCATATTTTCGCGAGTTGAGGCCGTAGTGGTATGACCACTCTGGTGGTTAAACTGCGGCGCATCTGGTGAGTGGAGGAATGGGTGGACGAGACAGCCCCACCGAAGGGCACCGTGACGCAGCGCGCCATCGAGCGGATCAAGGCGATGATCGGCGAGGGCCGACTGGAGCCGGGCCAGCGGCTGCCCACCGAGCGCGATCTCGCGGTCCAGCTGGGCATCTCCCGCAGTTCGATGCGGGAGGCGATCCGCGCGCTCACGGTGCTGGGCGTGCTGGAGGCCCGGCACGGTTCGGGCATCTACGTGACACAGCTGGAGGCCGGTGACCTGCTCGAGACCTTCGGTGTGGTCGCCGACCTCTCGCGCGGCCCGCGCCTGGTGGAGCTCCTTGAGGTGCGCCGCATCCTGGAGTCGACGGCGACCGCGCTGGCCGCGGCCCGGATCACCCCGGACCAGCTCGCCGAGGTCGAGAAACACCTGACGGCGATGAATGCCACCGAGGATCCGGAGGTGATCCTCGCCCACGACCTGGCCTTCCACCGCGAGATCGCCACGGCCGCCGGCAACGAGACCATGGCCGCCATCCTGGACGGCCTGTCCTCCCGTACCTTCCGCGCCCGCGTCTGGCGCGGCTACCAGGAGGAGGGCGCCTTCGCCCGCACCCGTCGCGAGCACGCCGCGATCCACCGCGCGCTGGTCGCCCGCGACCCGGAGGCGGCGCGGGCGGCGGCGGCCGCGCATGTGGGGGAGGTGGAGCAGTGGCTGCGCTCCCAGGTGGTCGACGGCATCCGCTGATCAAGGCCGGGCGTCCGCCGATCACGGACTGCCGCGTCTCCCACCGAGGGCCGACGTTCACCGATCACGGGCTGCACGTCCCTGACCAAGGGCCGGGTCTCCACCGGTCACGGGCTGTGGGACGCTTCGGTATGGAGATCGAGCCGGTCACCCTGTCCACGCCACGGCCCGTGCGGCGGCCCACGCTGGTGCAGGGCTGGCATGAACTGACCTTCCTGCACTGGCCGGTGGAGCCGGACCGGGTCGCGGGCCTGCTGCCCGCCGGCACCCGCCCGGACACCCTGGACGGGGTCACGTACATCGGACTGGTCCCGTTCCTGATGCGCGGCGTGGGCTTGGGCCCGGGGCCGGGCCTGCCGTATCTCGGCACGTTCTGCGAGACGAACGTGAGGCTGTACTCGGTCGACGACCAGGGCCGGCGCGCTGTCGTGTTCCGGTCCCTGGACGCGGCCCGCCTGCTCCCGGTCCTGATCGGCCGGCTGGGAGTCCGCCTCCCCTACACCTGGTCGACGATGCGCCTGCGCCGCGAGCGCGATGTGCTCACCTACAGCTGCCGACGACGGCGCTCCGCGGACGGCGCCCCGGCGAGCCGTGCCGTGGTTCGCACCGGCCGGCCGATCACGGAACCCTCACGGCTGGAACGGTTCCTGACCGCACGCTGGGGCCTGCATGTCTCCTGGCACGGCCGCACCGTGCACCTGCCGAACGAGCACGCGCCGTGGCCGCTGCGTCGGGCCGAGTTGCTCGACCTGGACGACGGTCTGGTCACAGCCGCGGGCTTGCCGCACATGCCCGGACCGCCGGTCAGTGTCCTCTACTCGCCGGGCGTCACCGTGCGGTTCGGAACCCCGTCTCCCCTCTCACCGCCGGCCGGTCGGGGCCGATAGGACGGGAAGCACGCGCCCGTCACCGCCCGGGCGACACTGGCCGTATGCGGTCATGGGGTACGGCATGGGTCGCCGCCGCGCTGGTGCTGGTGGCCACGAGCGGCTGCACCGGAGGCGGTGACGACGGCGATGCCGTACTCACCAGCCCGCCCCCGTCCACCCGCGCCACGAGCCGGTCCCCCACCGCAACGCCCGCACCCCGACCCGCACACCCGTGAACCCCGTGTCGATCCCGGGCCTGATCCAGCGCGAGCACAAGGGCTCCGACCTGCGGCTCGGCACTGTCCTCGCCCGGACCGACGCCTACACGAGCTACCAGGTCACGTACGAGGCGAACGGTCTGACGATCTCGGGTCTCATGAACATACCCACCGGCAAGGGCCCGTTCCCCGCGCTGGTCCTGGCCCACGGCTCGATGTAGCCGAGCCGGAGGTTGACGTCGTTGTCCGGATCCTTGTCCGACCGACGTCATCGCAGCGGCGATGGCCCTGCGGTCGTCCGGGCGTCCGGAGATCGACGGCGACCGTATCGGACTGCTGGGCCGGTCGATGGGCGGCGGTGTCGTCCACAACACCCTGGTGGTCGCCCCGGGCCTGTTCGACGCCGCCGTCGCCTTCGCCCCGGTCAGCTCGCGACCGCAGGAGAACATCGACCACTTCCAGCGCCCCGACGGGGACCCGATCGTCGCCGAGATGGAGGCCGGGCACGGCACACCCGAGGAGAACCCGGCCTTCTGGAAGGAGGTCTCGCCGCTCACCTACGTGGACCGGGTGACCGAGCCGCTGCTCATCCACCACGGCACCGCCGACGACACCTGCCCCATGGGATCGACCACCGGACCGCGAGAAGTCCAAGAAGACCGGTCCGAATGTCCAAGCGCGAACGCTCTCGACGCGGCGTCCGCTCCCAGGCAGAGTTCTCCCTAGGTACCCACCAGTAGCCCGCGAGGAGCACCCGTGACCAGCTGGGTCGGCCGGACCGCCGCCGAGATCGCCGCCGCCGTACGCGAGAAGCGCGTCACGCCTCGCGAGGTGGTGGCCGAGCACCTCGCCCGGATCGAGCGGCTCGACGGTCGCGTCGGCGCGTTCCGGGTGGTCCGGGCCGAGGCGGCGCTCGCCGAGGCCGACGAGGTGGCCACCCGCAGCGACCTGGGTGAACTGCCTCTGGCGGGCGTGCCCGTGGCCATCAAGGACAACCTCGCCGTGCGCGGTGAGACGATGCGCGTCGGCTCCGCGGCGACGCCGGACACACCCGCCGCCGATGACCATGCCACCGTGGCCCGGCTGCGGGCGGCGGGCGCGGTGGTCGTGGGACTGACCAACGTGCCCGAACTGTGCGTCTTCGGCACCTCGGAGGGCGTCCACGGCACCGCCCGCAACCCGTGGGACACCTCGCGCACCGCAGGGGGCTCGTCCGGGGGCAGCGCGGCCGCGGTCGCCGCCGGCCTGGTGCCGATCGCGCTGGGCAACGACGGCATGGGCTCGCTGCGCATTCCCGCGGCCAACTGCGGCCTGGTCACCATCAAGCCGGGCCCCGGGGTGGTCCCCGCGGGCACCAGCACCTGGTTCGGCATGTCCGAGAACGGGCCCCTCGCGACGACGGTCGAGGACGCCCGCCTGATGCTGTCGGTCCTCGCGGACAGCGAAGACGTACGGCGGGACGCGTCCGCCACGCAGCGGGTCGCCGTGTCCCTGCGCAGCCCGATCGCCGGCGTCACCGTAACCAAGCCGTATACGACCGCGGTGCGGGAGGCGGCCGAGCTGCTCATGAAGGCAGGTCACCGGGTACGCCGGGCCGATCCGCCCTACCCGCTGTCGCTGAGCTTCACCTCGCTCACCCACTGGACGGCCGGCACCGCCGTGGACGCGCGGGACCTCGACCGGCGGCTGATGACACGGCGCACGCGAGTGCACGCGAGCGTGGGCCGCCGTTTCGTCGACAGCGCCTCGTCCGGCAAGGGACGCGAGGCTCTGCGCCGGCGCCTGGAGCCGTTCTTCGGGGAGTACGACGTCCTGCTCACCCCGGCACTCGCCCGCCGCTCCCCCAAGGCCGCGGCCTGGCACGAGCGGGGCTGGCTGCGCAACGTCCTGGCCAACACGAACTACTCGCCGCTGACGCCGCCGTGGAACCTGACCGGCTGGCCGGCGATGTCGGTCCCGTTCGGCACCCTGCCCTCGGGCGCCCCCTGCGCCGTACAGCTGGTGGGGTTGCCGGGGGCGGAGGCGGATCTGCTGGCCGTGGCGGAGCAGTTGGAGGCGCGGCACCCGTGGCAGCGGACGGCGCCTGTGGAGTAGGGGGACTACAGGGCCTTGTACATGATGTGCAGGCCCACCCGGCCGTGCCGGGGGTGTTCGTAGGCGTCCGGGACCGTGCCGAGGACCGTGAAGCCGAAGGAGGTCCACAGCTTCACGGCGGGGTTGGTCTCGACGACGGCGTTGAACACCATGCCCCGGTAGCCCTCGGCCTTCGCCGCGCTCAGGATGTGCTCGGCGAGGGCCCGGCCGATGCCCCGGCCGCCCTGGTCGGGGTCGACCATGAAGCCCGCGTTGGCGATGCCGGCGGCGGGGCCGCCGTAGTTGGGGGCGAGGTAGGCGGAGGCGACGAGGGTGCCGGTGTCGTCCTCGACGACGAAGACGCGTTTGGCCGGGGCCATCCACAGGGCCCGGGCCGCCTCTTCCGAGGTGTCCGGGTCCCAGGCGTACGTTTCCGCGGCGGCGACGATTTGGTGCCAGAAAGGCCAGATCCGTGGCCAGTCCTCGGCCACGGCTTCTCTGATCTGCATGGGCGTGAGTCTTTCACGCCCATGCGTCCGGCGATCGCGACGGGTCCTGCCCGGGAGGTCAGTCCACGCTGGGCAGGATGTGGGGCTCGGCGAGGTCGTCCTCGTATCCGGCCAGGCGGATGGGGGCGGACCGGGCCCACACGTCGAGGCTGCCGAGCTCTCCGGGCCGGCGGCCCCCGCGCTCCGAGCGTTCCTTGGGGCGCTTCTCGCGATTCGTCTTCTCCGGTGTCACCGCGCACTCCTTATGTGTCGGGTCACCCTCGGGATGTGCCGGTCCAGTCAACGGCCTGGTTCTCGGCGTCCGCTCGGGTGTGGCTAGAGGCAGTTCGGACGCGGTGGCGCCAGTTGTTTCGTACGAGATCAAGCCGTGGTGAACGGGCGTGTCCCATGACGGACCTTGGGTGTGGGTAGGACCCCGTGTTGCCGTCCGTCCCCTACAGATTAACCAAATGAGCGGGCGGCCGCTCGATAGGGCTGAAAACAAAGGGTAACTATCCGGAGTCATTCCGTGTTCGGTCAGGCCGGATATCTGCCGGTTCGTTACATCATGCACGGTTTGATGGCCCCCGTACGGCCTACGCCACCGAACAGGCGACGCAGTTCAGATCCCGTTGGCCGATTCGCAAGCCGGCCATGATCTGCTGGCGGACGGCAACGGCTTGTCCTGCGGGAGGACTGACGCATGGAGCTGCGCAGTGTCGAAGAGCTGATGGATCTGCTGAACGCCTGCCGGGGCGCTCGGGGTACGCCCGGCCCCGGAGGCGGCCGCGTCGATCTGCACCAGCACGCCCTGCGGACCGCCGCGCTGCTGCGCCGCACCCGCCCCGCCGACAAGGAGCTCCAGGTGGCGGGTCTGGTGCACGCGATCGGCCCGCTGCTGCGGCCGGGCGACGGGGCGGCACAGGCGGACCGCGCGGCCGACGCGGTCCGCGCCCTGCTCGGCGAGCGTGTCTTCGCCCTCGTCCGCGGCCATGCCCCCGGCGGCGATGCGGCCGACGACGACCTGCTGCTTCTGCGACAGGCCGACGAGGAGGGCCGGTTCGCCGGGTTCGACGCGGGTGTCCTGGAGGACTGGCGCACGGTACTGGAACTGGTGGCGGCACAGAACTCCCGCCTTGGGGCTGTCGACTGACGGACCGTCATGAGACGGTACGCCGATGACGTCGACGTACGGACTGCGGGGCAGGGCCGCGATCGTCACCGGCGCCACGCGCGGGATCGGCCGGGCCGTCGCGGGACAGTTGGCCGAGGCCGGGGCGCTGGTGTGCGTGACCGCCCGCGACGCCGACGACGTCCGGCGGACCGCCCAGGAGCTGGGCGGCATCGGACTGGCGGGCAGCGTCGCCGACCGGGCCCATCCGACTGCGGTCACGGAGCTGGTCCTGCGCGAGTTCGGGCGGATCGACGTGCTGGTCAACAACGCGGCGACCAACCGGCCGTACGGCCCGCTCATGGAGGCGGATCCGGACGCCTGGCGCGAGGCGTTCACCGTCAACGTCGAGGCACCCCTGCGGCTGGTGCAGTGCGCCTGGCGGGCCTGGATGGGCGAGCACGGCGGCGCGGTGGTGAACGTCTGCACGGAGGGCGCCGCGCACGTCGGGCCGAGCGTCGGGGCGTACGGCACCAGCAAGGCGGCCCTGCTGCACCTGACCCGGCAGCTCGCGGGCGAACTGGCGCCGAAGGTACGCGTCAACTCCGTCTCCCCCGGCCTCGTGCGCACCGAGATGGCGCGCTTCGTGTGGGAACCGGGCGAGGGCGAGGTGGCCGCGGGACTGCCGCTCGGGCGGATCGGGGAGCCGGAGGACGTGGCGCGGGCGGTGGTGTGGCTGGCGTCGGACGCCGCGGAGTGGGTGACCGGGGCCGACCTGTTGGTGGACGGAGGTACGCGGGTGCGGGCCGCGTACACGTCCGCGCCGTACACCGTGCACGACCGGCTGCGCGGACACCGCTGAGCACCGCGCGGTGAGCGCGGGTGCCCGAGGTCAAGGCGGATACGCGATCGCCCCCGACAGGGCGAACAGGCCCGAGGGCGGGCCTGCATGGAGTCGAACCACGAAGAACGCGTGACCATCGCACCGGGCACCGGCGCGCGTTCCACCGTAAGCCGGTGGCCACCCGCCGGGCCACCGGATTAGTGCCCTACCACTTGCCCGGCGCGTAGTCCTTGAGGAAGACCCCGTACACGTCCTCGCCCGCCTCGCCGCGGACGATCGGGTCGTAGACGCGGGCCGCGCCGTCGACCAGGTCGAGCGGGGCGTGGAAGCCCTCCTCCGCGAGGCGCAGCTTGTCGAAGTGGGGGCGCTCGTCGGTGATCCAGCCGGTGTCGACCGAGGTCATGAGGATGCCGTCGGTCTGGAGCATCTCCTGGGCGCTGGTCCGCGTCACCATGTTCATCGCGGCCTTGGCGGCGTTCGTGTTCGGATGGCCGGCGCCCTTGTAACCGCGGCCGAAGACGCCTTCCATCGCCGAGACGTTCACGACGTGCGCGCGCCCGCTCGTCGCCTGCCTGGCGGCGGCGGCCATGACCGGGCGGAGCTTGCTGATCAGGATGAACGGCGCCGTGTAATTGCACAGCTGGGTCTCGAGGAGCTCCACGGGGGAGATCTGCTCGATCGTCTGCACCCAGGTGTTGCTGTCGACGACGTCGGGGACGAGGCCGCCGGCGTCGATGGCGGTGCCGTCCAGGTGCCGGGCGACGCTGGCGTTGCCCGCGACCAGGGCGAGGTCGGCGACCTGCTGTGCGTCCATGCCGGAGATTCCGGCGGGCAGGGCGGCGAGGCCGTCCACCGCGCCGGAGCCGAAGGCGCCGATGACGTGGTGGGCGGGGAGCTCCCCGGCGGGCAGCGGGGCGCTCTCGCCCTCGACCAGGGCGGCGTAGGCGGAGGGCAGGCGGCGCACGGTCTGCGTCGCGTTGTTGATGAGGATGTCGAGGGGGCCGGCCTCGGCGACCTGGTCGGCGAGGGCCACGGCCTGGGCCGGGTCGCGCAGGTCGATGCCGACGACCTCCAGGCGGTGCATCCAGTCGGCCGAGTCGTCCATGGCCTTGAAGCGGCGGATGGCGTCCTTCGGGAAACGCGTGGTGATCGTCGTGTGCGCGCCGTCGCGCAGCAGTCGCAGCGCGATGTACATGCCGATCTTGGCGCGGCCGCCGGTGAGCAGGGCGCGCTTGCCGGTGAGGTCGGCGCGGGCCTCGCGCTTGGCCCGGTTCAGGCCGGCGCAGTCGGGACAGAGCTGGTGGTAGAAGTAGTCGACCGCCACGTACCGGGCCTTGCAGGTGTAGCAGGAGCGCGGGCGCTGGAGTATCCCCGCGATCTGCCCCTCCCCGGTCGCCGACGACGGCAGGATGCCCTCCGTCTCGTCGTCGATGCGCTGGGCGGAGCCGGTCGCCGTGGCCTCCGTGACCGCCTTGTCGTGCGCGGTCTTGGCGGCCCGGCGCTCCTGGCGGCGGCGCTGCTTGACGCTGCGGTAGATGCCCGCGGTGGCCCGGCGCACGGTGATCGCGTCGGGGTGGTCGACGTCCAGCTTGTCGAGCTCCTCAAGCACGCTCAGGCAGACGGCGAGCCGCTCCGGGTCGATGCCGGGACCGTAGACGATCTCGTCCGTGGTCGCCGAGCCGTTGTCTGTCACCGTCATGGCCGCTGCCGTTCCCTGGGTGTTTCGTGCGGCGCTCCGACGGCGACGCGTTCGAACAGGGAATTTTACGGAGCGCGGGCCCCTAGCTCCAAACCCGTGGTGATCACGGGTCGCAGGCGGTGATCAGCGTCTCCACCTCCTCGGTCACGGCGAGGGCCAGACGATCGAGGTCCGGTACGGCCTCGGCGTCGGCCACGAGCCCGTAGTGGACGCGCCCGCGGTACGTCGAGATGGCGACCGCGAGGGACTGCCCGCGGGCCAGCGGGGCGAAGGGGTAGACCTCGCTGACGAGGTTGCCGCCGAGCTTCAGACCGATGCCCGGCAGGGGGACGCTGGTGACCAGGATGTCGAACCAGAGCCGGGCGGCCTGACTCACGAAGGGGCCGCCGAGCCGGTGGCCGAGTGCCGGGACGTGGTCGGCGAGCAGGGCGACGGCACCGGCGCCCCGGTTCGGTCCGGCGTCCTTGTTGCGGTCCATGGCCGTGCGGACCGTGGCCAGGCGGCCGAGCGGGTCCGGGTCCGCGACGGGAAGCCGCATCAGGTACCCGGAGAGCCGGTTGCCCTGGGGGTGGGCGGTGCGCGGGCGGCGCCTGGAGACAGGGATCAGGGCGCGGGGCGCCACGCCCTCGCTGCCGTCGCCGCGCTCGTCCAGCCAGCGGCGCAGGGCGCCGGCGACCACGGCGATCAGGACGTCGTTGACGGTGCCGCCGACGGCCTTGCGGACGCGGTGCACGTCGTCGATGTCGACGACCACCCCGGCGGTGCGGCGGGTTCCGGTGGACCGGGCGGTGAGGGCGGCGGATGTGCGTACGTCCAGGGTGGAGCGGGCGACCGAGGCGCCGATGTCGAGGGCCCGGCCCACGTCGGACAGGGCGCCGCGCACCAGCTCCGGCAGTCGGCGGACGTCGGGGAGGAGGGCGCGCGGCGGTTCGGCGGGACGGGGACGACGGGGCGCCACGTCGATCGGGTCCAGGATCGCGGCGGCGAGCGTCAGCGCGCGCAGCCCGTCGGCCAGGGCGTGGTGGAACTTGAAGAGCACGGCGAACGAGACGCCGTCCTCCCCCGGCAGCACATGGGCTTCCCACGGCGGCCGGTGACGCTCCAGCGGCCGCTGCATCAGCCGGCCCGCCTCGGTCTGGAAGTCCGCGGTGGGGGCGTGCAGGGTGACGTGGTCGAGCGGGTCGAAGTCCGGAGCGGGCTCACGCGCCGCGCCGCCGAAGGCCCCGGGGAAGCCCAGCGGCCACGCATCCCGGATCCGCATCCGCAGTCCGGGTACCGCGGCGGCCCGGGCGGCCAGCAGGTCGGCCGCGTGGGCGCCCGCGGTGGGCGAGCGTGCCGTGAAGACGCCGAGGGCGCCCAGGTGCATGGGGTGCTCGGCGGACTCCATGTTCCAGAAGGCCAGGTCGAGAGGTGCGAGCAGGTCAGAAGTCAATGGCTTGCCTCGCGTCGACGAAGGGTGGGAAAGCAGTCAATCGCCCTCCGGCGATTACGGTCAAGTACGATCAAGCTACGCACAGTTAACAGCAGATTAAGTCCGGCCATCGATGCCCCGCCTGTAACACGCGCCTCAGAGGGCGTGGTCAGGGCACCCGCTGGCCCTTCCCCAACGCGATTACTCCACCCTTGGACACCGTGTACAGCTCGGCGTCCCGCTCCGGATTCACTCCGATGGTCGCGCCCGGCGGCACCTCGACGTTCTTGTCCAGGACGGCACCGCGCACCACCGCGCCCCGCCCGATGTGCACGTTGTCGTGCAGCACCGAGCCCTGGACCACGGCTCCCGGGTCTACCAAGACACCCGGCGACAGGACCGACCGGGTGACCTGGCCGCGGATCAGGCAGCCCGCGCTGATGATGGACTCGCTCGCGATGCCGCCCGCGTTGAAACGGGCCGGGGAGAGCTGACCCGAGTGGGTGTAGATGGGCCAGCTGCGGTTGTAGAGGTTGAAGGCGGGGCGCTCGGCGATGAGGTCCATGTGGGCGTCGTAGTACGCGTCGAGCGTGCCGACGTCCCGCCAGTAGCCCTGGTCGCGGGTGGTCTCGCCGGGCACGTGGTTGGCACTGAAGTCGTAGAGCTGGGCCTCGCCGCGGTCGGTGAGCTGGGGCAGGATCGAGCCGCCCATGTCATGCACGGAGTTCACGTCCTCGGCGTCCCGCTGGAGCGCCTCGATGAGGGCCTTGGTGGTGAAGATGTAGTTGCCCATCGAGGCGAACACGGACTCGGGGTCGTCGGCCAGGCCGGGCGGGTCGGCGGGCTTCTCCAGGAAGCGTTCCACCGTCTGGCCGTCGGAGCCGGGGCTGATCACGCCGAAGGACGACGACTCGCCGCGTGGGACGCGTATCCCGGCCACCGTGACGCCCGCGCCGCTTTCGATGTGCTGGGCGAGCATCTGACGCGGATCCATGCGGTAGACGTGGTCGGCGCCGAACACGGCGACGTACTCCGGCCGCTCGTCGTAGATGAGGTTCAGGGACTGCAGGATCGCGTCCGCACTGCCCAGGTACCAGCGCGGGCCCAGGCGCTGCTGCGCCGGGACCGGGGTGACGTAGTTGCCGAGCAGGCTCGACATTCGCCAGGTCGTGGTGATGTGCCGGTCCAGGGAGTGCGACTTGTACTGCGTCAGGACGCAGATGCGCAGGATGTCGGCGTTGACGAGGTTGGACAGCACGAAGTCGACGAGGCGGTACGTACCGCCGAAGGTGACTGCGGGTTTCGCCCGGTCCGCGGTGAGGGGCATCAAGCGCTTGCCCTCTCCGCCCGCCAGCACGATTCCGAGCACCGAAGGACCACCACGACGCATGGCCGCTCCCCTCACCCTGGTTGATCCATTCCTGCCCCTGGGCAGGTCGCCCTACGCCTGTTCGAGGAACCCCTGTCGCACTAATCCGGCTTGAGAATCTCTTCGTAGAGCCGGACCGTGCGCCGGGCGACCGCGTCCCAGCCGAACTCGCCCACCGCGCGTTGCCGCCCGGCCTCGCCCATGTCCCGCGCCGCCGCCGGGTCCCCGAGGACCGAATCCAGCGCCCGCGCGAGGCCCGTCTCGAAGTCGTCGTCCACCGGGACGAGTACCCCCGTCTTCCCGTCGTCCACGACCTCGGGAATGCCGCCGACCCGCGAGGCCACGACGGGGGTTCCGCACGCCATCGCCTCCAGGTTGACGATGCCGAGGGGTTCGTACACCGAAGGGCAGACGAAGACCGCGGCGTGCGTGAGCAGCTGGATCACCTCGGGGCGCGGCAGCATCTGCGGAATCCAGTGCACGCCCTCGCGGACCCGGCTCAGCTCCTGGAAGAGCTCGCGGAACTCCCGGTCGATCTCCGGGGTGTCGGGAGCGCCCGCGCACAGCACGACCTGCGCGGCCGGGTCGATGTCCCGGACCGCCCGCAGCAGGTGGGGCACGCCCTTCTGGCGGGTGATCCGGCCGACGAACAGGACGTACGGGCGGGCCGGGTCGAGGCCGAGGCGGCGCAGGACGTCGGTGCCGTGGTCGGGCCGGTAGAGGCTGGTATCGATGCCGTTGTGCACGACGTGGACCTTGGCCGGATCCAGCGCCGGGTAGCAGCCGAGGATGTCCTCGCGCATGGCTCCGGAGACGGCGATCACCCCGTCGGCGGCCTCGATCGCGGTGCGCTCCGCCCAGCTGGACAGGGCGTACCCGCCGCCGAGCTGCTCGGCCTTCCAGGGACGCAGGGGCTCCAGCGAGTGGGCGGTCATCACGTGCGGGATGCCGTACAGGAGCTTGCCGAGGTGGCCGGCGAGATTGGCGTACCAGGTGTGGGAGTGGACGAGCTCGCGGCCTTCGAGGCCAGCGGTCATCGCGAGGTCCACGGAGAAGGTGCGCAGCGCGTCGTTGGCGGTGTCCAGCGCGGACCAGGGGCGATGGCGGATCACGCCCTCCGTGCGGCCCTCGCCCCAGCAGTGCACGTCCAGGTCGACGAGGGATCTCAGCTCCCGGGCGAGGAATTCGACATGGACACCCGCACCGCCGTACACGTCCGGCGGGTACTCCCGGGTCAGCAGGCCCACTCGCACCCGGAACCCCCTGTCTCTACGGCTGGTTGCCTTCATGGTCACCCAGATGTGGCGCGTGGGGAAGAGCGCGGGGGTCGTGTGAAGCAACAGTCACCGCAGACGCCTCCGCCGGGCACCCGGTAGTAGAGGCAGCAACTACGCCGCCGGAAGGCGGTACCGGTGAGGGTGCCGGCGCCCGCGAGGAGGGGGTGGGCGAGGAGCTCCACCGTGCGGGCGCGGGCCCGGGCGGCCACGTCCGTACGGCCGTGATCCCGCGCCCACCCGTCCAGCTGCCGGGCGGCGCCCGCCAGCGCGGAGGCGGCGTTGCCCCACAGCAGGCCTTCGGCGACCCGGTACCGGGCGTGCAGGTGGTCGGTCAGCGGCCGCAGGTGGCCGTCCAGTACCACGCCCGTCACAGTCTCCGCGTCCGCGGGCAGCGGCCGTACGGCGGACAGCCACAGGTCGTCGGGGGCACTGGCGTCGGGATCCCAATGCAGCAGCCGCGGGTCGAGATCGGGGATCCGGCCGTAGAGGGCGGCGCAGCCGAGAGCCACCGACCACAGACGGGCCGCGAGTCCCTGCTGAGCCACGGAGGCGGCGATCCGCAACTCGGGTGCGCGCAGGGCATCCCCTACTTTCCGGACACGGAAAGTCATAGAATCGCCGTAAACGTCCGGCGAACCGTTCTCGTACACGTGGGCGAGCGTCGGTGGTGACGCGTGTGGGGCTGCTGTCGCAGGTAGAGCCGTGCGCAGTGCGAAGAAGCCGCCGAGCGGACGCAGCGCTGCGAGATCCGGGTCGAGGTCCACGAAGCCCAGTAGTACCAAGCCCTCTAGGGGCTCCGACCACTAGGGGTCCGCCCCGGGTCACCCACCTTGGGGATGATGGCGCCCGATTCGTACTCCATCGGCAGTAGGACCCATTGCCTGCTCAGGTACGACGACGGGAAGAACTTTTCACGGGATCGTGTTGGTTATGGAAGCCGACCGTACGCCGCGCCGGGCCCAGCGCCCCCGCCTCACGCAGAGGAGTCGCTCATGAGTGCCCTCGCGTTGTCCGTGCTCCTGTCGTTCGTCTCCGCCGTGGCGTACGCGGGCGGGGCGATCGTCCAGGAGCAGGTGGCGGTGTCCTCCCCCGGTCAGCAGTACGCACCGCTGCGCCGGCCCGTCTGGTGGGCCGCGGTCGCGCTGAACGGCCTGGGCGCACTGCTGCACGTGGTGGCACTCGCGTACGGCCCGCTGAGCCTCGTCCAGCCGCTGGGCGCGCTGACCATCGTCTTCGCCCTGCCCATGGCGGCACTGTTCGTCGGCCGCAAGGCCGGTGCGACCGCGTGGCGCGGAGCGATCATGGCGACGGTCGGTCTCGCCGGTCTGCTCTCCCTCGTCGGCGCGTCCGACGCGCAATCGCTGGACACCACACAGCGGGTGGGCGTGGCCGTCGTCACCGCCGGTGCGGTGATCGCGCTGATGATCGCCGGGCGGGCGGCACACCGGCACCCGGCGGTGCGCAGCATCCTGCTCGCCGTCGCGTCCGGCATAGCGTTCGGTATGTCCTCGGTCTTCACGAAGACCGTCGCCGTCGACTGGACGGACGGGGTCTCCACGGCCGACGTGCCGTCCCTGGCGGTGATCGGCGTCCTGGCCACGGCCGGCATGCTGCTGTCCCAGGCCTCCTACCGCGGCGCCGGCCTCGCGGCCCCGCTGGCCACGCTCACGGTCGTGAACCCGGTGGCGGCGGCCGCGGTCGGCATCACGATGTTCGGCGAAACCTTCCGCTACGGCACGACGGGCACCGCCCTCGCACTGAGCTGCGGTGTCGTCGCGGCCGGCGGTCTCATCCTGCTGACCACGGAGCGGATGGAGCGCACGCACGCGGAGTCCGTGGAGCACGCGGATTCCCCGGAGTCGCTGCCCGAGCCCGTCGCCCGGCCGGTGGCGCCGCTGCCCGAGCCGGTCCCTGCCGACGGACTGTCGGCGCGGGTGTCCGAACAGCCGGTCGCCGCGGGGGTGCGGGAGAGCGTGCTCATCCCGGCCCCGTCGACCGCGGCGGTCCCGGAAGGCCTGCTCGTCCCCGCCCAGGCGGCTCCCGCGGTCCCGGAAGGCGTCCTCGTCCCGGCTCCGGTGTCGCCGACGGCGCTGGAAGGCGTCCCGGTCCTCCCGGTCCCGGAGAGCGTCACCTCCGTTCTGGAGGCCGCCGCCGAGGACGCGGAGCCGTCGGATCCCGATGACGTGCCGCCGTACCTCTACGGCCCCTTCTTCGGCGGCCCGTTCATTCCGCTGCCGGTCCGCGACCGGCACCGCACGCGCGTCAAATCCTGACGCCGCCGGCCCTCAGGTAGGCCACCGGGTCGATGTCCGTACCGAAGCCGGGCCCCGTCCGCACCTCGAAGTGCAGATGCGGGCCCGTGCTGTTGCCGGTGGAGCCCGACCGCCCGAGGCGCTGGCCGCCGCCCACCGTCTGCCCGTTCTTCACGGAGATCGCCGACAGATGCGCGTACTGGGTGTAGCGGCCGTCGGAGTGCCGGATCACCACCTGGTACCCGAACGAACCGCCCCACCCGGAGGTGACGACCTTGCCGGCCGCGACGGCCTTCACGGAGGTGCCGGTGGGCACGGCGAAGTCGACGCCCGTGTGGTAGCCCTTCGACCAGGAGGAACCCGCTTTGCGGTAGGGCGTGCCCAGGGCGGCGTTCACCGGGGAGACCAGGGAATGGCCGGTCGTGGCCTTCTCTTCGGTGTCCTGGGTGCTCTGGGTGTCCTGGGTGCTCTGGGTGTCGTGGGTGGTCTGGGTGTCGTGGGTGGTCTGGGTGTCCTGGGTGGTCTGGGTGCCCGAAGACGCCTTCTCGCTCGTGGACTTGTTGTCGGTGTGACTGGTCGTGGTGGTGCCGGTGGCTTCCTGGCCGCGCAGCGTCAGCCGCTGGCCGGGCAGGATCAGGTCGGGATCCGGGCCGATGGTCTTGCGGTTGGCCGAGTACAGCCCGCGCCAACCGCCCCGGACCCGCCGGTCGTCGGCGATCGTGGAGAGCGAGTCGCCGCGGACCACCGTGTACATCTCGGCGGTCCCGGCCCGGGACTGGGGCGTGGTCTGCGGCTGTACGTCCGCCGCGGAGCTGCCGCCGCCCGACTTCTTCGCGGTGCTGTCACCGGCCTGGGCGGGTCGGATGTCCGGGGTGTCGCCGCCCCGCGTCAGCCCTGCCCGCACCGAGCACGCCGGCCAGGCTCCGGGTCCCTGCCCGTCCAGTACCTTCTCGGCCACGGCTATCTGCTGGTCCTTGGTGGCCAGATCCGCACGCGGCGCGTAGCGGGTACCGCCGTACGCCTCCCAGGTGGACTGGGTGAACTGGAGTCCGCCGTAGTAGCCGTTGCCGGTGTTGATGTTCCAGTCGTTGCTGGACTCGCACGCGGCGACCTTGTTCCAGGTGTCCACGTCGGCGGCCTGCGCCGCCCCGGCACCGATGAGCGGCATCGCCATCCCGGCGCCGCCCGCCGTGACGGTGAGCGAGGCGCGGTTGATCCTGTTCGGCTGATACCGGCGGTGCCGGCCGCGTACGGCCATGAAGGAGCCCCCCTCGACATGCGTCAGGAGGGGCAAAAGTAAGCGCTGCGAACAGGCCATGACAAGGCGGCAATCGGCCGCGCTTCCACCCAAGCGAAGAGGAATACGCGGCAGTTCTGCGGTGGCTGAGGCAGGTGGGGTCTTCCGTCCGTATCTGCCTGCACAACGCCGCACAACCCGGACGTGCCGTCGGGGTACGGCCACGTCAGGATGGTCGAGGGGCGATACTGACGGGCACGACCGGCACCACCGACAACCGGATCCCCGGATCCTTGAGGAGCCATCCGAATGAGCACTTCAGCCCAGATCGGCGTCACGGGACTCGCGGTCATGGGCCGCAACCTCGCCCGAAACTTCGCGCGCAACGGCTACACGGTCGCTGTGCACAACCGGACGGCGTCGCGAACGCACGCGCTGGTCGAGGAGTTCGGCAGCGAGGGCGACTTCATCGCGGCCGAGACCGCCAAGGACTTCGTGGCGGCGCTGGAGCGGCCGCGGCGGCTGGTCGTCATGGTGAAGGCCGGTGAGCCGACCGACGCGGTGATCGAGGAGTTCGCCCCGCTCCTGGAGCCCGGCGACATGATCATCGACGGTGGCAACGCGCATTTCGCGGACACCCGGCGCCGGGAGCGCGCGCTGCGCGAGCAGGGCATCCACTTCGTCGGCACCGGCGTCTCCGGGGGCGAGGAGGGCGCGCTGCTCGGGCCGAGCATCATGCCGGGCGGCTCGAAGGAGTCGTACGACTCGCTCGGTCCGATGCTGGAGAAGATCTCCGCGAAGGCGGCCGACGGGTCGCCATGTGTGACGCACGTGGGTCCGGACGGCGCCGGGCACTTCGTGAAGATGGTGCACAACGGCATCGAGTACGCCGACATGCAGCTGATCGGCGAGGCGTACCAACTGCTGCGCGATGTCGCCGGGTACGAGCCCGCGCAGATCGCGGACATCTTCCGTACCTGGAACACGGGACGCCTCGACTCCTACCTGATCGAGATCACGGCCGAGGTGCTGTCCCACGTGGACGAGGCGACCGGCAAGCCCTTCGTGGACGTGGTGGTGGACGAGGCCGAGCAGAAGGGCACCGGCCGCTGGACCGTCCAGATCGCCCTCGACCTCGGCGTGCCGGTATCCGGCATCGCGGAGGCGGTCTTCGCCCGCTCGCTCTCCGGGCACGCCGCGCTGCGGGATGCCTCGCGGGGGCTCGCCGGGCCGAAGGCGTCGCCGCTGAGCGAGTCCGAGGCGGGTGCCTTCGCCGACCGCGTGGAGCAGGCGCTGTACGCCTCGAAGATCGTGTCGTACACACAGGGCTTCCACGAGATCGCCGCGGGCAGCGAGGAGTACGGCTGGGACATCGACCTCGGCGCCGTCTCCGCGCTCTGGCGGGGCGGCTGCATCATCCGCGCGGCCTTCCTGGACCGGATCCGTGCCGCGTACGACGCCCGGGCGGACCTGCCGAGCCTGCTGTCCGACGAGACGTTCGCGCAGGAGATCGCGGCGGCCCAGGACGACTGGCGCGAGGTCCTCGTCGCCGCGACCCGCCAGGGCGTCCCGACGCCGGGCTTCGCGGCGGCCCTCGCCTACTACGACGCCCTGCGCGCGGAGCGGTTGCCCGCGGCGCTCACGCAGGGGCAGCGGGACTTCTTCGGCGCGCACACCTACCGGCGGACCGACCGGGACGGGTCGTTCCACACGCTGTGGGGTGGGGACCGCTCGGAGGTCACCGCGTAGGCGGGAGTTGCGGAGGCTGTTTCATCGGCGGTGGGCGGCCGGGAGGCCGTCCACCGCCGTCGTCTGCCGGCACCTCGGATCGGGGCTTCCCGCTCAGGACAAGGGTGGCCCCGGCTCCGGGTTCGGGACGGGCTCCGGGCCCGGCGGGATCGGGGACGGGGAGGGCTCCGGGGTCGGCCGTGGAGGTGGCGTCGGGTTCGGGCCCGGCGCCGGCGGCATCGGATCCGGACCTGGCGCGGGCGGCGTCGGGTCCGGCGGCCCCGGCACGGGTGGAGTCGGGTCGGGGCCCGGCTGCGGGGGCTGGGGATCCGGGCCGGGTGTGGGCCCCGGCCCGGGACCCGGTGTCGGGTCCGGGTGGACGGGGTCGGGGTACGGATTGGTCATGGCGTCCTCCGGCCAGTCGGTCGACATCGGCTCTGGACTACTCCCCCGCGTACCCGACGGCGGCGCCACCACTCACCCCGCCGCGTGAAGTGGCTGGGCCTGGTGGGCCTGCCGGTGTGCGGGACGACCCGGAATCACCGGGAGGGATCGGACCGCGTCGCTCAGAACCGTCCCGGATGCGCCACCAGCCACTGCTTCGCCGCCCGCAACAGACCCGGGTCGGCCGCCGGGGCCTCCTCGGGGTGGCGTTCGGCCCACTTGACGACGTACGGGCACAGCGGAGCGACGACGATGCCCTCGCGCTTCGCCATGGCGTACAGCTCACGCGCCAGGGAGCCCGCGATGCCCTTCCCCTCGTGGGCCGGTTCGACGATCGTGTGCACCGGGACGAGCGCGCCCTCGGGCGACTCGAGGACGAAGTACTCGATGTGGCCGACCACTTCACCCGAACCGTCGCCGATCGCCTCCAGGCGGCCCGCCGCCCGGTCGTCGCGGATCTCGATGTCGCTCATGGGCACGCTCCTGGTCCGAAGGTCGTCGAAAGTAGGGGGTCAGACCACCACGGCCTGCGGGCTGCGCTCCTGGTCCGAGCCAGGCACCGGCTCGGACGGGTCGGCCCCCAGGGCCACGACACGGTTGTCGCCGTCCACGTGCACGACCCGGGGTTCGAATGCCCGCGCCTCGGCGTCGGTCACCTGAGCGTAACTGATGATAATTACCAGATCGCCGGGGTGGACGAGGTGGGCGGCCGCTCCGTTGATCCCGACGACACCCGAGCCGCGCTCGCCCTCGATGACGTACGTCTCCAGCCGGGCGCCGTTGGTGATGTCGACGATGTGCACGAGCTCGCCGGGCAGCAGGTCGGCGGCGTCGAGCAGGTCGGCGTCGATGGTCACGGATCCCACGTAGTGCAGGTCGGCCTGGGTGACGGTGGCGCGGTGGATCTTGGACTTGAACATGGTGCGCAGCATGGAAAGGCTCCCGATTTGTCTGCTCCCTGCCTGCTTGTCGCAGGTCAAGGGCGGTCTCCGGAGACTACAACGATTCGCATGTTCGGTCAGCTGTCGCCAGGTGTTTCAGGACTCACACTGGCCCTTGTGAGGGGGCGCAAGGCAAGCGCCTACTTGCCACGCAGTCGCGCTTCTACCCGTCAAGCATCACTCTCAGTGATGGGTGCGGAATCCCGAGCGATGCCGGGATTCCGCACGATTGGCGACGGAAACGGTTGGGCACGAATACCCTAAAGTCCTCTCCTTACCACTCCCTGTGGTTCGCTATTGACCGTTACCGCGGGGTCGGTCTCCACCACGCGCACGGACATGTCGATCGGTGCGGGTCGGGCGTTGGCGGTCTCGGCTGCCGAGAGGTGTCGGACATTGGAGGAACCGTCGGCAAAGGGCCGGATGGTATGGGCTAGGAGACGGGTCAGTTCGTCCTCGAGACCGTGCTGCAGCGGGGTGCCGTCGGGGCCAAAGGAGTCAATCTCGCGCTCAGCGAGCACTACGCCGGTGGCCACGTGGGTGGCGGTGAAGTGCAGAATGCCGCTCTCGTTGTAGCGGAACTTGACCTCGATCTTGTTCCGTTGGACGTCCTGCTCCCGATTCGGGAGCGGCACCTCGATGTTGGCCAGAGGAAAGGCTCTGTCGCTGTCGGCCGAGTGGCCAACCTCGCCTTCGATCACCGGGACGCGCACATAGGAAGCTCCCGGCTTGCTGGGGTGGAAGGTCTTCGTGCCCTCCGCGGGTAGCGTGGCGTTGCGATGAATGATCGCCTGAAACCCCCTCTGCTCACCCGCAATCACAGCCGTGCCCAGGTCGTAGCTGGTCACCAGAGAGAAGTCGCTGTCGTCTCCGAGTTCCCCGTCGAGGGAGGCCGCGTAGATGGCCGCACCCCGGGCAACGGCGGTCATGGGCCGGCACAGGCCGCTGTCGGCGATGCGGTCGTGGCCGAGCAGCTCGCCAAGGGCGTAACGCACCTGGGGGATCTGCGAGGTTCCGCCGATCATCAGAACCGAGTCGATGGCGTCCGGGGTGATGGCCAGGTCTTCCAACGCCTGCTGGACCGGGTCCAGGGCACGGGTGATGAGCGGGGTGATCGCCTCCGTGTACTCGGCCGCGGTGATCCTGACCTCCCGCTTCGAGATCGAGGGGGCGAGCCCGACCGGGAGGTCGAAGAAGAGCGCGCCATCCATGGGCACGGAGGACAGGGCGATCTTCGTCAGTTCGACCGACCGGCGCCACCGGCGTCGCTCGGCCTTCGTGAGGCGGTCCGCGGTCGGGCCGATCTTCTCCCGGTAGACGGTCTCCAGCTTGTGTAGCGGGGTCTCGTTCTCCTCGCGGACGTCGAGCATCTACGGGAGCACCTGGCCGTCGGCAGCGAGGCGCTGCGCATGCTCGATCACCTCGAGGCGAACGCGCAGTGCGTGTCCGTGGACCAGCTCATCCCGGTCCGTGACGCCGCCCAGTTGTCTGCCCTGTCCGACGAGGAACTGGCCCGGCCCGCGTTCTTCCCCGCCGACGAGGTCCCTGCGGCTGTCCAGTGGGACATCGCGAGGGCCGCCCGCACTATTGAGCTCTACTCACCGTTCCTCGACCGCCAGCCGGTCCGCACCTGGTCGGCGCACCTCGCGAAGCGGGTGGTGGACGGGGTTCAGGTGACGGTCAGGACCCGCGATCCGCAGGAGCAGACGACCGAGGCGGCGGCGGAACGTGTCCAAGGACTGGTCGACGAACTGCGTTCAGTGGGCTGCCAGGTCGAGTTCAGGGAGCGGATGCACGAGAAGGTGCTGATCCTTGACGGGAATGTGCTGTGGCACGGCTCTCTCAACCTCCTGGCCAACAAGGGGCCCCACCGACCTGATGATGCGACTCACTGACCCGGTGGCGTGCGAGCGGGTGGGGCGGGTCATCGAGCGTGCCCGCAAGGAGAGGGCGGCGTGGAACCCGCGAACGACGGGCGCGGGGACGACCGGCGGAGCGGGCCGCACCGACGAGGAGCGCCTCTATTCCGAAGTCCCTTACGCGGACAAGGACGAAGCGAAGAAGCGGCTCGGCGCGAGGTGGGATCCCGGCCGCCGGAAGTGGTACGTGGACGGCGCCAAGATCAGCCGCGAGCAGGCCGCACGCTGGCTGCCGCCGGCGTCCTGACGTCCGCCGGAGTGCCGCACGCACGGCTGGGATCGAGCGCGCCCGTTGTCCGTCGACGACAGGCGTGCTACCGACACCCACGGACACGGTTCCTCACTCATGCAACTCCACAACTGTGTTTGCAGTAAGGTGATTTGTGCTGCGCATCCTCCCGGAGGGGTACGAGTGCGGAGTTCATGCGCCGCTCGGCGGCATGTGAGCAGTGGTGGTGAATCGCCGTGCGAATGCGCGCGGTGTGTGAGCGGATGCCCGGTGGGCCGTCCCCCCACCATTCCTGCTCACCGCCAAGGAGTGGTCACCTATGGACCCTGTCGAGTACCAGCCCGCACGTTTCGCCCGGTTCCGTAAGGTCCTGGCGAGCGTCGCCATCAATGTCGTCGCCAACTTGTTGGTGACCGCCATGATGTCGGCAGCGCACCTGCTCTTCTGAGGCAGGCGAGTGGCGGGCACCGGGGCCCGCCACTCCACCTCGCGCAGGAGTCAGAACAACATCATTTCGTTCTTCAGCTTGGCCTTGCTCTGTGCCCGTCGGGCCCTTCGGCTCCGCGCGGCCCCACTGTGCCGCGCGATCCTCAGCTCGGGCGGGATGGTCGACTGAGTCGGCCGGAGCCCGTGCACGTCGGTCTCTCCGACCAGTTTCCTGAGGTGCCGCCGAGTCTCCTTGTCGGTGGAGTAGAGCACGGTTGCCCGGCTCGCCCTTGTCAGCAGGACGTGGTAGGCGTGACGGACACAGCGGGCGAACTCGTCGTCGTCGAGAGTGCTCGTCCGCACCTTCGGGTCGAGCGATCCCGGTTTCGCCACCCGCATCACGCCTGCTTGCGGGTCCTTGCGCCGCTTTCCCCGCCGGAAGACCCAGCGGTCGGTACGCCAGACCATGTCATCGCCCATGATCACCCCGCACCAGTCCCACTCGAGCCCCTGCGCCGTGTAGACACAGCCGATCTGCCCGATGCCCGCATCGTGGACGGGCCAGATCCTCGACGGCGGCTCGCCGTTGGCGCAGAAGGACTCACTGGACGCGTTCCACGGGCGGTGCCAGCCACCGATGCGTACGTCCTGCTCGAGGTTCTTGTTCTCGTCCGGCTTGCTCCAGGGCCAGCAGTATCCAGCCACCATCCGGGCGGTCGCGCCTGCCTCGAACTCGGTACGGACGATGTGCTCCATCTCGTCGGGCGTATCGACGACCTCGATGTGCATGAGTCCGTCCGGGACCCATGCGTGCGGCTTCTTTGTAGAAACGCCGAGAAACGCTCGGACCCAGCGGAGGTAGGCATCACTGCCTCCGCATCGGTACTGCTCCGTCAGATGGTAGCGACGAACGACCGCATCGCGGCGTCGCGCGGCGTCCTCGATGAGTTCCACAGTGCCGACCTCTTGCGGGCGCACGGTCTGGCCGGCGTCCAGGAAGAAGACGGTCAGACGTGACGCGTCGAGCAACTCGTCCACCTGTGCCTTGGTGCCCTGCTTCTCCGCGGGGAGGCGGTAGTTGGTGGTCCTGTCCCGTAGCCGGTGCGCCTCGTCGCAAATCAACACGTCCAGCGGCGGACTCGGTACTTTCACGAAACTGCTGAAATACGCGAAACGCTGCCGGAACTCGGCCTCGGTGTACCCGACGTTTTCCTTGATCGCGGCGTTGAAGGCCCGCGAACCACTCGCGTACTTCACCGTTCGGCCGGCGGCTTCGAGATCGGCTCGTAGTTGTAGCCCGATGGCGCTTTTCCCGGTGCCGGGCCCTCCGCTGATCAGGAAGACGGCATGTTGCGGACGGGGCACGATCGCCTCACGGTCCGGACTGTCCAGAATGAGCTCCGAAGCCTCGAGTACGTCGCCGGCCACCGTCCTCTGGCGCCCCCGCAAGGTGAAGACCGTGTCCTCTCCGCACGAGTTGACCATGGCGTCGAGAAGCGGCGTGTTCCGGAGGTTCATCCGGTGGAGTATGTACTCGGCCGCCGAGTAGTCGTCCTCGGCGGTGAAGTGGCGCCGAAGGTCGTCGAGAAGTCTGTCCCGGGTGTCACCCGTGTACGTGTGCGCGTAGGGACCTGTAGGCGCGTCGACACTGAGCAGTGGCCGGACGGATTCATCCGTGGCGTTGTGCAGATACGCGAACCCGCCACACTCGAACTGCAGCCCGTTCAGCGGGCCTGTGGGGCCAGTGAACAGTGCGTGGTATTCACTGAGTTGAAGGGCAGGGTGTTTGACGGGATCGTCGATCCCGTCGACGTATACGAGATCAGCTGTCGCAGCCTCCACCCTCGTCACCGCCGACCACTGCTTCAACTCGACGAGCTGCACGGAAAGCGTGCCCTCCGCGGGGTGCGTGCCCACGAGAACCACATCGATCTGCCCGCCTGCGCCCGGACCTTCGGATTCGTCCACGGTCGGCGAGCATTCGACGATCATCTCGACGTTGCCCCGCTCGGCGGCCACCAGGTCCTCAGCGAGGGAGACTAGGCTCCTAGCCCACGCGGAGCGCTCACCGTCGGAGGACTCGCCTCGTCCGAAGTGCACCCAGCGGGCGGCCAGGTGCGGCACCAGGCGGCGCCGTGCGTGCAGGGCCAGCAAGTCCCGTGCCGACAATCGCAGCAGGAGCATGGACACGAGGAGGTTCCCCCAGGGCACGAGTAACTCGTGCGGGTGGGGGCGTGTCCACGCAGGAAGCCCGTCGGGCCGCGACCGGTGTCAGTGATCTTAGACAGGCACCGACTCGCCCCGGAAACGACGAACGCCTTTCGGCCAGTTCAGTGCAATGGCCTGGCCGACTCACGGAAAGCGCATCGTCCTGCCGCGCGATCCGCTGTCATACCTGAGCCGATTCCCGCGCTGAACCACCCACGAGTTCCCTCAGCTTCGCCCGCGTCTGCGAGTCGGTCGAGTACACGACCGTGCCGACCATGCCCCGGGTCAGCAGCACCTTGTAGGTGTTGCGGATCAGGCGGTCCACGTCTGCGTCGGAGGTGGACCGCTTGAACACCGGGTCCTTGGACGCCGTGCGGTCGGTGATCCAGCGGTCACCGCGCCAGAGCAGGTCGGGGCCGATGATGACGCCGGACCAGTCGTACTCGAAGCCCTGGGCGGTGTAGACGCAGCCGACCTGGCCGAAACCGGCCGGGTCGGTGGCCCACAGGGCGGCCGGAGGCGCGCCGGAGACGGAGCGGTCGCCGCGCAGGTTCCAGGGACGGGCCCAGTCGCCGATGACGACGTCGGGCGGCAGCGGCTCGCCGGGCCTGGGCTCCGGGGACCAGCGCCAGCAGTAGCCGGCGGACATGCGGGCGCCGTAGCCCTGGGCTCGCCGGGCCTCCAGGAACGCCTCCATCTCCTGAGGGCTGTCGGCAACCAGGAGTTGCATGCGGCCGTCGGGCTCCCAGGTGACCGGTCCGCCGGGCTCCAGTCCGAGGAGTCGGACGACCCAGCGCAGGTAGGCGTCACTGCCGCCGCAGCGGAACTGGCTGTCCAGGGGTACGACGTGGCATGGGATGTCCCGCTTCGCCGCCGCTTCCTTGATGTCGGCGACTGTGCCCATCTCGCCGGGGCGCACGACCTGGTGCTCGTCGAGGAAAAAGACGGGCACGTAGGCGACATCAAGGAGTTCGTCTATCTGGGCCCTGCCGGTCCGGTGCTCGGCGCGGGTGTAGCGGTTGGCAGAGGTTTCCCGGATGCGATGGGCCTCGTCGCAGATCAGGGCGCCCAGGCTGTTCTTCTCGGCGGTCATGAAGCTGTTGAAGTACTTGAACAGGTCCTGGACTTCACGCTTACGGGCCCCGGCGATCTTCCGCATCGTCTTGGTGAAGGACTGGGAACCGGTGGCGTGCAGCGCCGGTACGCCGCGTCGGTACAGCTCTCCGAGCAGTTGGAGGGCGATCACGCTCTTTCCGGTGCCGGGGCCTCCCGTGACGATGACGACTTCCTTGCGGTCGGCGTTCTTCGCCTTCTGCACCGCGTTGAGCACCATGCGGTACGCGACCTGCTGCTCGTCGAGGAGCACGAACTGCGTGCGCTCCCGCACTTCTTCGGCGGCCACGGACATCAGTTGCTTCGACGGCACGGCGACGCCTGCGCACAGTTCGTCCGCCGCCCCTGACCCCGGGTGCTTGTCGCTCAGCCTCGTACGGAGGTGATCGAGGAAGGCGCCTCGGCGCTCCCCGGTGAAGAGCAGGCCGTGGCCGCCGCGCTCGATCTCCCTCAGCCCGGTCACACCGAACTCGGTGGCGTTGTGCAGGAACGCCACCCCGTTGACCCGGTGGCCGTGTTCGGCCACCGCCCCGTTGAAGTTGACGAGGTACTCGCAGTAGCGGCGCACCTGCTCGATCGGGTTGAGGACCGGGTGTGCGTAGGCGTCGACGTGGCAGAGGGTGGGGTCGTCCTCGTGGGGAAGGGCCTGGCTCCACTGCTTGAGTTCCACCACGACGTACGACGGCTCCCCCGTGGCCGGGTGGACTCCGGCGAGGACGACGTCGGCGCGTTTGCTGTTCAGCGGGAGCGCGTACTCCAGCATGATCTCCACGTCGCGCAGGCCCGCGTCGTTGAGCGCGGTGGCGAGGACGGGGATACTGCGCTCCCAGGAGCGCACCTCCGAGGTGCCGGGCCGGTAGCCGTGCATGTGGACAAAATTGTCGGTGAGGTGCAGGAACAGCGAACCGTCGAGCGCCATGACGGCGACCGTTTTCGCGGACGCGCGGAACAGCAAGGACTTCCCCCGGGCAGCACGAAGAGACTCGTGCGGGTGGGGGCATGTCCTTTAGAACTCCACCGGGGTGGAGCGGAAGCCCGTCGGGCCGCGTTGACGATGAGTCGAGGGTACCTGGCAGCACTGACAGCCTTGTTGGGGGGCGCATTTGGCGTCGTACCGCTACACCATCGGCTTGTGGCCAGTGCGATGCCAGACCAGTCGAAGTCGCCGTCATAGACGGGACCTGCAGGTCGGCCGTCGAACCGTGTACAGAACGGTTAGGCCGACCGTCGACACGCCACCCGAGGCGCAGCTCAGGGGCGCCGTGCTGCTCGCCGGAACCGACGGCAGCCCCGGTCACACGGGGGTTCTCGCAAACGTGGACCCGGGTGCGAGGTGGTATGTCCAGATGCAGGCCGCGCAGTTCGGGCAGGAGCAGGGTGGGTTTCCATGTGATGGTCGGCCCACCCCTGCGAGGCCGCCTCGCGCCAGGTGCCGCCAGCAGACCGAGGCCATGGGCGACAGGGCTCGGCGGGTCGGCGGCACGAATCGACGGCGGGGAAAAGCCTCGCCAAGGCGCGGATCACCTGGGTGACGACGGTGCTCGCGGTGAGCTGGTCCTGGCGGGCGAGTGCGCCGCCTCGGCGTGCTCCCCCCAGGTGTCGGGCAGCCCATGAGCGGACAGTGATGTGGCTTCCACCTCTCGACCGCACAAGGGCTCGTTCGGCCGCCGCCGTGTCAGGGACCCTCGGCGGGGCCGTCAGTGGCAGCCCCGCCGTATGCTCAGTGTCGGGCCGGTCCCCGCCCAACCGCGCGGGCTCGCAGGCGGGCATCCAGGTCCGCCGGCGGATCGTGGCGGTGAGGCCGGTGATCGGTCTGACCAGGAGCAGGGCCAATGTCTCACGCCGCTGTGCAAACAGTGTTCGAATTTGATCGCGCCGCACGGTCGCAGGCCGCCTCCCGACGGGCCCACTCGGCACGCTCGTAGTCGGTTCGGCCCGCGCGGCGGCCGTCGACCGCGGCCAGGTTTCGCACACTCGTCGCCGCAGCCACTGCGTCCCCTGCCCGAGACCGACCAGGGCCAGGCGTATCCGTCTCGGGTGCGGCCGGGTCCCCCACAGGGAGGTCCTGGACTCGCCGGCGCCTCGGTCTCAAGCCGGGTGGCGACCGCGCAGGCCCGCGCCTGCTGGGTCACACGGGCGGCCGTGGCCGCCTGTCCGCCGAAGGATTCGGCCGCGCGCTCGACCTCGGCCGTACGGGGCCACGCATCCGTCAGCCCAAGTGCCGAAGGTGGTCGGCGTAAGAGGTCGCCGATCTGGTCACGGCGTTCGGTGCGGCCGCGCACGCCGAGCCAGCGCTCCGCCACCTCACCCTGCACATCATCCAGCCGACGGTCGAGTTCCGCGAGCGCCCAGCGGCGGGTCTCTGCATGGACCTCCGCCCCCAGGTACTCGGCGGCCCGCTTGGCATAGCGGCCGAGCTGAGCACGGTGTGGTGCGGAGCGCCGGAGAGCAGCCAGCTCTCGGCCGACTCCGCCCGGGACGGGCGCGGCTTCCACACGGCCTTGACCACCGGCAGGCGGCGCAGTGGTTCGCTGGGGGTGATGACGTCGACGGCGTTGGCGGTGAGCCGGAAACGGTCGCCGAGGTCGGAGAGGCCGACGACCAGGGCGGGACCAGGAGCGGCGTCGAAGACCAGACGGACCGGGTCTTCACGGCCGCCGATGGAGAGGGGGTGGATCTCGCAGCGGGGGCGGGCGGCCGCGACCGAGGGGCAGACCTCCAGCATGTGAGCACCGAGGATGCGTGGGGTGCCGGGGCCGAGGTGGTAGGTGTAGTCCTCCATGAAGCTGGTGCCGCCGGGTTGTCCGGCGCCCATGACCTTCATGGTGCGCAGCAGGGCGGAGGTCTTCCAGTCGCCTTCGCCGCCGAAGCCGTATCCGTCGGCCATCAAGCGCTGCACGGCGATGCCGGGCAGCTGGCGCAGGCCGCCGAGGTCCTCGAAGTTGGTGGTGAACGCGGTGAAGCCGCCTTCGGTGAGGAAGGCGCGCAGGCCGAGTTCCTGGCGGGCGGCGTAGAGGAGGGAGTCGTGGCGGATGCCGCCGGGGCGCGGGACCGGGACGACGTCGTACAACTCGACGTATTCGGCGGCGAGTTCGGTGGCGCCTTGTCCTCGATCTGGTCCACGACGGCGACCATGTCGTTGACGGCGTAGGTGTTGACGGAGAAGCCGAACCGTATCTGGGCTTCGACCTTGTCTCCCTCGGTCACGGCGACGTCGCGCATGTTGTCGCCGAAGCGGGCGAGCCGTGCGCGATGCCTGGCCGGCGGCGGCCCGCGCCCATGACGCGATGCGCCGGACGACCCTGGGGTCGGTGGAATGTCGTACCGGTGGCCCTGATCCCCCAGGGAAGCCTGCTGCCCGGCATCGCCCACGGCTCGCAATGAGCAGTAAGTGAACAGCAATCGAGCACACGGCGAGCAGTCCCAGGTTCCACTATGGTCCGGTGGCCTGCCCTGGGCGGCCGCCCATCGGCGCGAACCGTACGGCTTCGCGTCCCGATCAAGAACGTCCTGTCCTGCGGTTGCGAATCTCCTCCCCGAGGCTTCTCGCAGTTGAACGGGAGATCCCTTCAGGAAGAGGTAACCAGCGTGCGCACGCACCGACTTGCCATGGCAGCAGCCAGTTCCGCGGTCCTGGCCTTGGCCCTCACCGCCTGCGGAGGAGGCGACGCCGAGTCGGAGTCCGTCGAATCGGCAACCACGAAGTCCACCGACACGACCGTTACGCCCTCCGCCACCGCGGCGTCGGCATCGGCATCGGCATCGGCCGACGCCACTGAGGATGCGGGCTCCCAAGGATCCGGAGACGGTGGCGGCACCGGAGCGGGGGCAACCAAGACCTCGTCCGCCGGCACTGGCTCCGGTAGCGTCAAGCCCGTGGACTGCACCACCGCTTCAGTGAAGTTCGCCGTCAAAGAGGTGAAGAGCCCCATCAACCACGTCCTCATCACGGCGACCAACACCGGCTCGAAGGCCTGCCGCATCTACGGCTACCCGTCTCTGGCGCTGAGCGAGAACGCTCAGGCCGAGACAGCCAGGATCGGGGAGAGCAAGCCGCAGGCCGTCGTCACCCTCGACCGAGGCGCCACCGCTTACGCCGGCCTGATCACCGCGACCCTCGACCGCAACAGCGAGACCAAGGTCACGACCTCCTCGATCGGTGTGGCCCTGCATGGCCCCGACGAGGCAGATCTGACCACCGAGGACGGGGTGGACGTACCCGTTCCCGGCGGTTCCCTGTACGTCGAAGAAGACAACGCACAGGTCACCTACTGGCAGGACGACCCGAACGACGCGCTCGCCTGGTGACCTGCAACTGGCTCCCCCGGCAACGGCCTTGGCCTAAGCTGAGCCGCCGATCCACGTGAGAAGAAGGTGCGACCGTCCATGCCGTTGCGAGCTGGTGATCCTGAGTCCGTAGGGGGCTACGCCCTGCTCGACAGGATCGGCTCCGGCGGCATGGGCACCGTGTTCCTGGGCCGCTCGGCCGCCGGCCGCAGGGTCGCCGTGAAGCTGGTGCACCCCCAGCTCTGCGAGGACGAGGAGTTCCGCGTCCGTTTCCGGCAGGAGATCGCGGCGGTCCGCCGGGTCAGCGGAGCGTTCACGGCACCCGTCGTGGACGCCGACCCGGACGCCGAGCAGCCATGGATGGCCACGCTGTACGTACCGGGCCGCAGCCTGGCGGCCGCGGTGGACCGTGACGGCCCGTTGAGCGGGCCGGAGCTGCGGAGCCTGGCACTGGGCCTCACCGAGGCACTGCGCGAGATCCACCGGGCCGGGGTGGTGCACCGCGACCTGAAGCCGAGCAACGTGCTGATGGCCGAAGACGGCCCCCGTGTCATCGACTTCGGCATCTCGCGCGCCGCCGACAACCAGCAGCTGACCGTCACGGGCAATGTGATCGGTACGCCGCCGTTCATGTCGCCGGAGCAGCTGCGCGCGCCGCGCGACGTCACCTCCGCCTCGGACGTCTTCTCGCTGGGCTCGTTGCTGGCCTATGCGGCCACCGGGAACGGACCGTTCGACGCGGACACGCCGTACATGGCCGGCTATCAGGTGATGTACGAGCCGCCGGCCCTGGACGAGGTTCCGTGGCCACTGCGCGATATCGCCGCACGCTGTCTGGACAAGGACCCGGCGGCGCGCCCGGGAGTGACGGAACTGCACGACTGGTTCCGCGCGCTGCCGGAGACCGAGCCCGCCCCCGCCGGCATCGGGGCTCACCGCCACGGAGCCGGATCCGCGAGGAGCGGCGACGCGGGCTCTGCCGATGGTGCCCGCGACACCACCGGACCGCGCGCGACCGTCGAGACCGGCCACGCCGACGACGCCCCTCGTACCGCATCCCCTGGCAGCTCTGACGGCGCAGGCGTCCCCGGCAACTCCGAGCCCACCACCGGTCATCGCGAACACAGCCGCACCGACGACTCCGGCAAGGCGGTTGTCACCGGCGACAGGTCGATCCCCGGGGCCTCCACCGTCCCCGTCACCGACCGCCGCCTGCGCAGAAAGCGTCGTGACCGACGGCTCACGCGTCTGCTCACGGCCGTCGGTACAGCGGTCACCCTCACCGGTTTGAGTCTCGCGGCGGTCAACGCCTTCGGCGGTGACGAACCAACCGCCGCGCGCACCGCTTCACTGCCCGCCGGCTGGCGGCCCTGGCAGACGACGCTCCGCCTCGGCGCGGTGTCCGACACCGCGATGGATTCCGGCCCTCCGGGATGCGTCGCCGAGCGCACCGTCCTCTACTGCGGCGGCGACGGCTTCACCGTCGCCAAGGTCGACGCCGCCACCGGCCGCGTCATCTGGCGGTCCGGCGACTCCGTGCAGAACGCGACGCCGTACGGCGTGGGCGACGGAGTCGTGTACGTCGCCGAGCAGATCCAGGGTGAGTTCCGGACGGCGGCTCTGGACACCGCCACCGGAAAGCGGCAATGGGCGCGAGACACCCCTAACGACGACTCGGTCGTGTTCAGCGACGGGCTGCTGACCTCCACGGGCGACAGCCAGGGATTCATCGCTTACGACACGTCGGGGAAGAAGCTGTGGCAGTCACGGAAGGCCGCGTTCTGCCAGCCGCTGTCCCTGGCCGGTGTTCCGTACGGCGAGTGCACGATCGCCGGTGAGCCCGGCCACGTCCCGGTCACCCTGCTGCGCCTCGACCCGGCCAACGGCACGGCACGCAAACTCGCGGCCCTGCCGATCGGGTCGAAGGGCCTCGGGCACTCCGGGGGTGAACCTGTCTACGCGCAGCCCGCGGCGGCGGCGAACCAGGACGGGGAGATCGACAGCGAGCGCCAGTACACCACGCTCCTCAGGGTCGACCCGCGTACCGGCGCCGTCCGTCCCGTGCCGCTGCCCCGCACCCTGCGCGGCGCGCCGGCCCTGCTCGGCGACGATGTCGTCGTCTTCGCCCAGACCAACGGAACGGTCACCGCGGTGTCCGCCACCGACGGCAAGCAGGTGTGGCAGCGGTCCACCGGCATGGAGGGCCTGTCGCAGCCGGTCCTGTCGGCGGCGTACGGGCGGATCTACTTCTCCAACAGCATCGGCCGCGTGGTAGCCCTGGACCTGCGCACCGGCAGGGAACTCTGGCGCACCTCCGCCGTCGACATCTTGGGGGACGCGTCCCAGGACTGGGCGCCGAGTGTGGCCCTCGTCAAGGACGAGATCGTGGCGATGGCAGGCAACACGCTCTTCTCCGTCGGTCCGAACGGCCCCGAAGCGCAGGCCGGCAACTGACGGCCACGGGGTGAAGCGCCATGCCATGAAGTGCTGACGTGCGGACAACGGTTCCTCCTGGGGTGTCCCCCGTCCGCAAGCAGTTCCGGTCCGGACGGAAACCGGCCCGTCAAGATCGCCGTTGCGTGCCGCGACGCACCGTGGCCTCAAACCTCCCCAGTGTCCTGGTACGGCGGATCGGGCCGGACAGTCGGTGGCGTCGGTCGAGCACATCATGAGCAGCGTCGGGCCGGACAGTCAGCGGCGTCCGGTCGAGCACATCATGAGCAGCGGATGATCTGGCTGCAGCCAGGCAGCGGCCCTGAAACTGCATGAGCCGGTGAGGTGACCAGCCCGGTGTGGCCGCGGTCGACAAGGGGGAAATCCGTCCGCACCCACCGTCGGCTCACCACATGACCGGCCCGTAAGCAGATCGCCCCGCAAGGGGGAAAGGGGAACAGCATGACGGCCCGGCCGATCGTGAATCTATTGGAACTGAGCCCGGAGTTCGTACGCGATCCCTATCCCGTCTACGCCCGGCTGCGGGCCGAGGCGCCTGTGCACCACGTACGTGCTCCGGACGGCAAGGAGCTGTGGCTCGTCGTCGGTCATGACGCCTGCCGTGCCGCTTTCACCGACCCGCGGCTCAGCCGGGACTGGCGGAAGTCCGGGGACATCAGCCAGATCGTCAACACCGAGCAGGACCAGCCGGCCCTCGCCCACATGCTGTACGCGGACCCGCCGGATCACACCCGGCTGCGGCGGCTGGTGGCCCGTGAGTTCACCCCGCGCCGTATCGACGCACTGGCCCCTCGTGTCCAGGAGATCACCGACGAACTGCTGGACGCGATGCTGGCGGGCGACGAGCGGCGGGCCGACCTGATCTCTTCCTTCGCCTTCCCGCTGCCCATGACCGTCATCTGCGAACTGCTGGGTGTTCCCGATGTGGACCGGGACGCCTTCGGCGGCTGGTCCAACGAGATGGTCGCGCGTACCAGTTTGGAGGCGGAGGCGCTCGCCTTCCAGGAGATGACGGCGTACATCGTCGAGCTGATCGCGGCCAAGCGGGCGAATCCCGGTGAGGATCTGCTCAGCGCGATGATCCATGCCGTCGACGGGGGCGGTGACCGGCTCTCGCCCGACGAACTGATCGGCATGTCCGTTCTGCTGCTCGTCGCAGGGCACGAGACCACGGCCAACCTGATCGGCAACGGTATGCGCGCCTTGTTCGCGCATCCTGACCAACTCACGTCCTTGCGCGCCGACTTCGGTCTCCTCGACAGCGCGGTCGAGGAGATGCTCCGCTACGACGGGCCGGTCGAGACCTGCACCGATCGTCTCGCCCTGGCGGACGTGGAGATGGGCGGCGTGACCATCCCGGCCGGCTCCACCGTCCTGATCGCCATGGCCGACGCCGACCGTGACCCGCAGCGCTTCAAGGACCCGAGCCGGTTCGACATCCGCCGTGACACCCGCGGCCACATCGCCTTCGGCCACGGTCTCCACCACTGCCTGGGCGCGCCGCTGGCGCGGCTTGAGGGCCGAATCGCCATCCGTACGCTGCTGGAGCGCTGCCCCGGCCTGAGGCCGGACGCCGATGAAACCGAGTTGCCCTGGATACCCGGCATGCTGATCAGGGGCGTACGGACGCTGCCCGTGCGCTGGTGACTCAGCAGACCGTTCCGTGGTGGCTTCGCGGGGGCCCCGGCTCAATCCGATGAGCACGAATGAGCACGAATGAACACTCATTGACCATAAGCATGACTGTCACTGACAGACCGGGCCGCCGATGATGGCCGGGTGTCTCCGTCCCACGTCCGTACCTGGTCTCCCCATGCCGACAGCAGAACGCACTCCCCCGTCCACCGCCGTCAAGTCCACTGCGGATCGGTCCACTTATCCGGTGGACGCGGTCCTCTCGCTCGGGCGGGACGAGACGTCCAAGCTGCTGCGCGCCATGCGCAGCCAGCAGGTTCTGCCGCCGTTCTGCCATCCCTGGGGCTCCGGACCGGCTTACCGGGCGCTCCTGCGGGAGCAGGACGCCTTGAGCCTGCTGGACGTTCCGGAAGGAGCGGTGACAGACGATCTCGCCCAGCGCGTACATGTCCTCAGCGCCTTCTCGTCCGTGGTCGTGCTGACTCCCGGCCACATCGACTCCACCGAACTGCTGCGGGCGGGAGCGGCCAATGTGCTCCCCCGTCACACGCCGCCACGTGAACTGGCCGGCCGGCTGACGGCAGAGCGCCGGTGGCTCGCGGCGTCCGCTCCGCGCCGGGGCCGCAGGGCACCCGTTCTCCCGCGCCAGGTGGCGCGCCCACGGCAGTTGTCCCAACAGGTACTCCAGGACGTTCTGCTGTCGTCCGTTCGCCCGTGGTGCTGTCATGACCTGTGCCTGCTGCTGGGCACGGCCCGGGCCCCGGTGAGCCGGCGTGCGCTGCAAGCGCGCATGGTGCGGCTGAGTGAACGCCTGATGCCCTACGGCCTGTCGGTCACCAGCACGGTCCAATGGGGCAGGACCGTCTACACGGGCATCGGCGCCCTAGTACTCCAGCAGTACTTTGATGTCTGACCTGGGGAAACGTCGAGCGGTGGGAGTGTAGAGGCCGATCGGCGGTCACGGGCGGGTTCCGTGAACTCG
>NZ_JBIAHG010000039.1:0-44654 GCF_042870385.1 Streptomyces sp. NPDC006602
TCGCCGACCGGCGCCGGGACCACCTGCACAAGATCACCACTCGGCTCGTTCGTGAAAACCAAACGATCGTGATCGAGGACCTGACCGTGCGCAACCTGGTCAAGAACCACAGTCTGGCCCGCGCCATCAGTGACGCGGCCTGGCGCGAGATGCGCACCATGCTGGAGTACAAGGCCCAGTGGTACGGACGGGAACTGATCACCATCGACCGGTGGTTCCCATCGTCCAAACTGTGCTCCGCCTGCGGCACCATCGCATCGAAGATGCCCCTGCATGTCCGTGAGTGGACATGCGACTGCGGCACGATCCACGACCGGGACGTGAACGCGGCGAAGAACATTCTGGCGGTCGGGCTGACCGCATCTGTCTGTGGAGCTGGTGTAAGACCTCAACGGAGTTCTCCGGGCGGGCAGTCGGCGACGAAGCAGAAACACCCACAGCGCGAGCCGTAGGAAGCCCCTCCCTTTAGGGAGGGGAGGATGTCAAGCCGGCTGTGTATCTGGACGGACAAGGCCGAGTTCCTCGCCATCACGCCGGCCTCGGCTTCGGCCTGAGCGGTGCGATGCCGACGGAACTTGGTATGGACGGCTTCATCGACACCGTGGACGGATCCGTTGTCGCCGTGCACGGTGTCCAGCCGCTGACCGCGCGCTCGGTGAGGTTCTCGTGCGGATCCGGTCGTCTCGCAGTCCGCGCTCGGCATTGGAGTGGGTCAGGGCCCCGCGCATCGGCGTGCACGAGCGTCTGTCGGCCGGTCTGATCGCTGAGGGTGTCCTCGTTCGCATGCCAAGACGCTTGCCCTTGCCGGCCGGGTGGGCTCCTCGCTACGACGTCCTGAGCGGGGAGAGGCGGGAGGCTGCGGTCCGGTCTCTTGGCGGTGCGGCCGATTCCTCCGGGCGCTCCCTCGCGTTGGCCGCGTTGGCAAGTGCGTGCGGGGCCGCGTCAGGCGATCGGGAGTGGAGCGAGTCCGAGGCGATACCGCGGTCCATGAGCCCGGCCTGCGCCCAGATTCTTACTGCGGTCGCCGCCTGTGTGTCATCCGCGGCGCTCTCTTCCTGGTCCTGAACCCACCGCCCCGTTCTTGTCGCCGTGCCACGGCGGGAATCGGTGCGACCACCGGTCAACGCGGTTGGCCGACCTCGCGGAAGTCGGACTTGCGGATCCTCGCGTGGACGCCCTTCACGTCGTCGACGACCTGGGAGACCGCGAAGTCGCCCGCCGCGCTCAGGTACGCCATCGCCAGATGGCGGTCGATGCCGTAGTCGGTCGCGAGCAGGTCCAGCGCGCAGCGCACGCAGTCGCGCATCGCCTCGTTCAGGTCCTTGTCGAGGCCGATCGGCACCAGGTAGTCGTCCGTCTCGGCGAACGGGGCGACGCGGCCGTGGCCGGGCCGCAGCGCCGCACCGCCCGGCACCAGCTCGAGTTTCACGGTGGCGCGCAACGACGCCTCGAACGCGGTGAGGGCGACCTCGCCGTCGCCCTGGGCGAAGTGCGGGTCCCCGAAGTAGACCAGCGCGTCGTCCACCTGCACCGGGAGGTACAGCGTGGAGCCTTCGCCGAGCAGGGAGATGTCGATGTTGCCGCCGTGGCGCCCCGGCGGCACGGAGTGCGGCCGCTCGTCCCCGGGCACCGCCACGCCCATCACACCGAGGAACGGCCGCAGCGGAAAGCGCAGTGAGCCGCGGGAGGGGTCCGCCGGATCCACTGCCATCCGGCCCCAGGCGCCGTGACTGTCCGCGTGGGCCGTGGCGAAGGTGAACACGGGACCGGGCAGCGACGGCATCTCGCCGGGGAGTGCGCCGAAGCCGTGGCGTGCGGAGACCATGCCGTACGGAACCCGCGGGGCGAGGCCGAGAACGGTCACGGCGAGCAGATCGCCGGGCCGGGCGCCGGCCACGGCGATCGGTCCGGTGACCAGGTGCGGCCCGTCGTCGTCGAAGTCGTGCGGCATGCCGGAGTCCGCCACCTGTTGGGCGTCGTCGAGCACATGGCCGCCGCCGACGCCGTAACGGCCGAAGAATTCGACGGGGTTGCGGCCTTGGTCCTCGAGAACTCCCTCGTGGCTGAGCGTGTCGACCGTGACGACGGCGCCCGGTTGCACGACCGCGCACGGTGCGTCCGCCTCGCATGGAAGGCGACCCCACAGGGTGTTCCCCGGCGTGGCCGGGACGTAGGTCGTCGACGCGATCGCTCCGTGGCCGGGCTGGAGGATCGGGAAGCCGGTCGCGGCGATGTCGAGAAGGGGTGAGTCGGTCGCGGTCATGGCCGACCTTTCGTGGAGGGGAAGGGTTGGCCCGACGCTAGGAACGTCCTGTTGCCCCGGTGTTTCCGGTCGGGGTCCGTGCAGTAACGCTGTCTCGTATGCCAACATGGCATCTCGCATAAGTTGTCGTGGAGGGGACTGGATGGACGTCGGCAACGTTGTTCTCATCGGCGGAGCCGGCCTTGTCGGCGGATTCGTCAACTCCATCGCAGGCGGTGGCTCACTGCTCCTCTTCCCCGCCCTGGTCGCCGGCGGGCTGGGTACGGTGGCCGCCAACGTCACCAACTCGGTGGCTCTGTGGCCGGGCTACCTGGGCAATGTCGCGGCCTTGCGGGGATCTTCCCGCCCGCCTTCCGTGATGTCGCCGGCGGTCGTGTCCGCGGTGGGCGCCGCCGCCGGATGTGCGCTGCTGCTGCTCACTCCGCAGCGGGTCTTCTCGGTCGCGGTGCCGTTCCTCGTCCTCGGCGCCAGCGCCCTTTTCGCCTTCCAGCCCCGGTTGCGGGCACTGCTCGGCACCGCTGAGGGTGACCACCGCTTCAAGCTCTACGCGGGCACGTTCGCCGGCGCGGTCTACGGCGGTTACTTCGGAGGCGGGCTGGGAGTCATCCTGATGGCCCTGCTCGGCCTGACTCTGTCAGCTCCGCTGGCTGAGGTGAACGTACTCAAGGGGACGCTGCAGCTGGTCGTGGCGACGGTGTCGCTTGTCGTGTTCGCGTTGTTCGGGCCCGTGCACTGGGTGAGCGTGCTCGTGGTCGCGCCGGCGTCCCTGGCAGGCGGAGTCCTCGGCGGCCGGCTGGCGACCAGGCTGAGCGAGCCGGTGCTGCGTGCCGCCGTGGTCACCTTCGGCGTACTGGCGGGCGTCTGGCTGGGCATCCGCGCCTTCGGCTGAGCCGGCGCCATGAAGAGGGGCGGATCGTCAGGCCGTGCCGGTCCGGGCACCGGGTGGGTCCAACGGCGAACATCGCGCCCGCCGTTGGACCCATACGGCAGCCGGCCGGGGGCCGGGGAGCACAGGCCGGGGACGGCTCAGATGTCGAGGACGAGCCGGTCGCCCTGGCACCGGCCGACGCAGATCATCATGGTGCGCCCGGCGAGGCGTTCCTCGTCGCTGAGTACGGAGTCCCGGTGCTCCGGCGTTCCGGCGAGCACACGGGTCTCGCAGGCGCCGCAGTATCCCTTCTCGCAGTCGTAGGACAGGCCGCTCACGGCGTCGCGCAGGACCTCGATGAGGCGGCGGTCGGCCGGCACGGTGAGGGCGACTCCCGTGCGCGCGAGCCGGACCTCGAAGTCCCGGTTCTCGGCGGCGTCATACGCCGTCTCGAGGCCGTCGCCGGCGGTGAAGCGCTCCAGGTGCAGCCGGTCGGTGAGGTCCAGGCGGGCGCACTCGCGCTCGACGGCCGCCAGCATCGGCGCCGGCCCGCACGCGTAGACGGCGGTGTCCGCGTCCAGCTCGCCCAGCAGACGGGGGAGGTCGGGCAGTCCGGCCTCGTCCTGGGGGAGCAGGGTGAGCCGGTCGCCGGCGACGGCGGCGAGCTCGTCGGCGAACGCCATCGTCGAGCGGGTGCGCCCGCCGTACAAGACGGTGAAGGGCGTGCCGCGTTCGGCGGCCGCGCGGACCATGGCGAGGATCGGTGTGACGCCGATGCCGCCGGCGAGGAACAGGTAGGACGGCGCCGGTACGAGCGGGAAGTGGTTGCGCGGCCCGCGTATCGCGAAGGTGGCTCCCGGGCGGGCCAGTTCGTGGAGTTCGGCCGACCCGCCTCGGCCCTGGGGCTCGTGCAGGACGCCGATGCGCCATGTCGTGGCGTCGGCGGGGTCGCCGCACAGCGAGTACTGACGCAGTCTGCCCGAAGGCAGACGCAGCTCGACGTGCGCGCCGGGCTGCCACGCGGGGAGTTCGCCGCCGTCCGGCAGACGGAAGTCGACGGCGACGACGCCCTCGGCTGCGGCGCGCACCGCCCTCACCCGCAAGGGAGTGGGCGTGGTCAGCGCGCGGATCGAGCCTGCTGCCGCGGTCGCTCGGGGACCGGGCGTGAAGACCGCCGGGATCGCGTCCCAGCCGGACTGGTTGCCGCGCGTCGGGTAGGCGACGAGCCCGTCCTCGATCACCCGGTAGTCGGGCAGCCGGGTCAGCACCTGCGTCATCATCGCGCGGAACATGGCCCGGGCCAGGTGCGCGCCGGCGCATCGGTGCGACCCGATCCCGAAGCTGAGGTGTCGGCTGGCGTCGCGGTCCAGCCGAACCTGCTCGGGGTCGGGGAACACGGCGGGGTCGTGGTTAGCGGCGACCCACGGGATCAGCACCCGGTCGCCCGCGTGCATCGGGCAGCCGCCGACCTCGGTGTCCTGGGTGACCGTGCGGGCCATCGACTGCGAGGGGGCGAACGCGCGGAGGAACTCCTCGGTCGCGGTGTCCAGCAGATCGGGGGAGTCGATCAGCTTCTGGCGCTGCTCGTGGTTGCGGGCGAGGTGGACGAGCGTCCATCCGGTCAGGGAGGTGGTGGTGTCGACGCCGCCGGCGATGAGCAGGCCGATCACCGACACCAGCTCGTCCTCGCCGAACTCGCTGCCGTCGGCGCGGCGTCCGGCCACCAGCGCGCTGACCGCGTCGGCCTGTGGTGCCGACCGGCGCTCGGCGATCAGTTCGCGGATGCGCTGGTCCATGTAGGCCAGTCCGGCGGCGCCGCGCACGGCGCGCTCGCTGGCGGCCGGTGCGGCGAAGATGTCGTGGATCGGCCCGGCCAGCTTCGCCCAGTCCTCCTCGGGGAAACCGAGCCAGTCCAAGGTCACCGCGGCCGGCAGCGGGTTGGTGAGGTCACGGACGAAGTCGCAGGAGCCGAGCTCGACGAAGTCGTCCACGACGCGGGCGGCGTGCCGCTCGATCATGGGCACCAGCCGCTCGATCGCCTCCGGGGTGAGCAGCGGGTTGATCAGTTGCCGGTACTCGGTCGACCGCGGGGGGTCGAGTTCGATCGGATACTGGTCGAGCCCCGGTCCCTTGGGGATGACGATGCCGACGCCCTGGCCGCCGTGGTCGCTGCGGGCCGAGGAGAACGTCTCGTCGTCGCGGGCGATGCGGGCCACGTCGGCATACCGCGTCGTATAGGTGAAGCCGCCGTAGGCGGCGGAACGGCCTACCGGGCACGACTCGCGAAAGCGCGCGTAGTAGGCGACCGGATCGGCGTTGGCCTCATCGGAGTGGTGATCGAAGTCGATGTCGGCGGACATGGTGGGCACGCTCCACGTGCTCGGCCTTCTGCGCGGTGTTGTCCGGCCGCGCCACCGGATGTCTGGTGCCTCATCGGCGTCGCCACCCTAAGGTGCTGCCGCGGTGTGCGACAACGTCGGGTGGGCGACGTCTCAGAAGGTCAGCACAGCTTTGCCGACCGAGCCGGACCGGACCGCCGCGACGGCCTCGTTGATCTGCTCGAACGGGAAGTAGGTGATCATCTTCTCGACCGGGAACCGGCCCTTGGCGTTGAGCTCCAGCAGCCGGGGGAGGAACACCTGCGGCAGGCTGGACCCGCCGATGATGCCGGTGACGCTGCGCCCGTTGAGGATGCTGCGCCACTCGAAGCTCATCGACTCGCTCGGCCCGACGCCGATGACCCCGGCGCGGCCGAGCGGCCCGAGCGACTCCACCGCGACGCGCAGGACGTCCTCGCGCCCGGTCGTGTCGATCACGAAGTCGAATCCTTCGGGGACGAGGGCGGCCAGCTGCTCGGCGGCCGGCCCGGCCGAGGAGTCGACGGTGTGCGTGGCGCCGTAGCCGAGGGCCGCCTCCAGCCTGGCCGGGTTCACATCGACGGCGGCGACGACCGCGCAGCCGCTCAGCGAGGCCGCGATGATGGCGGCCACGCCGACAGCGCCGGCCCCGAAAACCGCGATCGACGAGCCGGGACGTGGCTGCAGCACATTGAGCACGCCGCCGGCGCCGGTCTGGAAGCCGCAGCCGAAGGGTCCGGCCCGCAGCAGGTCCAACGACGGGTCGATCCTGACGACCGCCCGCTCCGGTGCGACGACGTGGCTGGCGAACGACGACTGACCGAGGAAGTGGGCGTTGACCTCGCGCCCCTCATGGGTCACCGCGGTGGAGCCGTCGGGCCGACGGCCGGAGAAGTTCACCGCGTCGAAGCTGCGGCAGTAGGCGGGCGAACCGGTGCGGCACAGCGTGCACGTGCCGCACGACGCGAAGGACATGGTGACGGTGTCGCCCGGGCGCAGGGAGGTGACGTGCGCGCCGACCTTCTCGACGACGCCCGACCCCTCGTGCCCGAGCAGCGCCGGTGTGGGGAAGAAGGTGGCGAACTCGAGGTCGGTGCCGCAGATGCCGACTCCGGCGACGCGGACAAGCACCTCATCGGGGCGGGGTTCGTCCAGGTCCACCTCGGTCAGGACGAAGGGCTGTCCGGGCTGCTCGAGCAGAGCGGCGGTGGCGCGCACGGGACCTCCTGATGACTCACATTACGAGATCGCATATTGACATGCGTGACAAGGGGGGTCAAGGTTCACCTATGGCTGCTGTTGACTTCCCTTCTGCCCAGCACTTCATCGACGGCGAGTGGGTCGCGGCCCGCGGCGGCGGCACCCTGGACATCGTCGATCCGGCCACCCAGCAGGTGATCACCAAGGTGGCGCTGTCGGGCGGAGTCGATGTCGACGACGCGGTCGCCGCCGCGCGCCGCGCCGCCCCTGGCTGGGCGGCGACCAACCCCAGCGAGCGCGGGGCACTGATCCGGCGCTGGGCCGACCTGGTCCTCGCCGACGTCGAGGCGCTGGCGGCCGTAGAGGCGAGGGACGTGGGCAAGCCACTGTCCGGGGGCCGGACGAACATCTACATCGCCCACGACATCATCAGCTACTTCGCCGGCGCGGCCGACAAGCTCACCGGGGTCACGCTGCCGACCCGCAGCCCCGACTACCTGGGCTACACGGTTCCCGAGCCGTACGGCGTGTGCGCCGTCGTCATCCCGTGGAACGTGCCCGCCGTGCTGATGGCCGCGAACGTCGCACCGGCGCTCGCCGCGGGCAACACGGTCGTCCTCAAGCCGTCCGAGATCGCGCCGTTGACCCCGTTCGCACTCGCCGAACTCGCCCGCCGGGCCGGCTTCCCGCCGGGGGTGATCAACGTAGTCGCGGGCGGACCCGAGGCGGGCGCCGCACTGACCTCGCACTCGGGCGTCGACCACATCAGCTTTGTCGGCTCCACCGCCACCGGGCGGGCGATCATGACGGCCGCCGCGCAGAACCTCGTCCCCGTGAAGCTCGAACTCGGCGGCAAGTCGCCGAACGTGCTGTTCGCCGACGCCGACCTCGACACGGCGATCGAGGCGGTCGTCGCCTCGATCACCGAGAACGCGGGGCAGAACTGCTACGCCGGTTCCCGGCTGCTCGTGGAGGGCTCGGTGCACGACGAGGTCGTGGAGCGGGTCGCCGCCGCCATGGCCGCGGTCAAGACCGGCCCCTGGGAAGCCGACCTGGACATGGGGCCGCTGGTCAGCGCCGCGCAGTTCGCCCGCGTCAGCGGCTTCCTCGAGGACGCGCCTCGCGAGGGCGCGCGGCTGGTCACCGGCGGCGCACCCACCGGCGAGGGGTGGTTCGTCCAGCCGACCGTGTACGACCGTGTGGACGCGGGCATGCGCGTCGCCCGCGAGGAGGTCTTCGGCCCGGTTCTCGCCGTACAGTCCTTCCGCGACACCGCCGAGGCGACCGAGCTGATGAACGCGACGGACTTCGGCCTGCTGGCCTGCATCTGGACGAACGACGTCTCCCGGGCCCTGCGGCTGGCGAAGGACGTCCGCTCCGGGCAGGTGGCGGTCAACCAGTTCCACGACGCGGGAGTGATCGGCTTCCCCTTCAACATGCAGAAGGACAGCGGCTTCAGCCGGGGCGGCGGGTACGGAGCGCTGCGCGAATACACCCAGGAGAAGGGCGTGGCCATCCGGCTGCTGGCCCGCTGAGACCCGACACCATGGGAACCATCGCCGAAGCGCGGTCCGGACCGGCCCGGGAGAGGGCGGGCCCGGACGCCGAACCCGCCGTGCTGGAGCGGGAACTGACCGAGGCCGTGCTCGCCGGTGCCGCGCGCTCGGACGTGCTCGGCGCGCTGTGCCGGGCGACCGGCCGACCCGTGCGCCTGCTGTCCGCCGAGGGCGGGGTGCTGGCGAGCACCGACGGCGGTGCGGGAGTGCCGGCCACGGTGGCGCACAGCGTGCTCGCCGGTGTGGCCGGACCGGTGATCGACACACTCGACGGGCTGCGGGCGACCGCGCTGCCCGTGGTCGCGGGGACGGCAGCGGCCGGTGTGCTGCTGTCCGTCGGTCCCGGTGATCAGCGCGTGCAGGCGCTGGCCGGTGCCGCCGTCACCGCGCTGCGCATCGACGCCGTGCGCGCGGGCGACGGCTTGGCCGAGGTCTCGCCGCCGCACACACCGGCCGACGTCGTCGCCGCGCTGCGGTCCGGGACGGTGAGCCCCTCGGTGTGCGCGGCGGCCGCGGGACTGGGGATCGATCTGCAGCGACCGCCGGCCGGTGCCGTACTGCACTACAGCGGTTCCCGCCTGCGCGCCTGGTCCACCGCTCTCACCTGGCTGGAGCACCCGGTGCAGCAGGAGGCGCGCACGGCGTGGACGGTTGTGCCGGGCGAGCTCCTGCTCGCCCGCCTGCGAAGCCGGCTGCGCCTCATGACCGGCGACGATGCGGCCGGTGACCACGTCGTCGCGGCGAGCGGCTCCCACCCCGACTCGACCGTAGGTCTGGCCCGGTCCTTCACCGAGGCCGAACGGCTGCTCGGCCTGGCCCTGACCCGGCGCGTCCCGCTGCTCACCTTCGAACGCTGCGGGGTGGTCCGGGTGCTGTTGCCCCTCCCGCGCGCGGAACTCGAGGCGTACGCCGAGGCACACCTCGGGCCGATCCGGCAGCGTCCGGAACTGATGGCGACCCTGCGTGCCTGGCTGGCCGAGAGGGGCAGTCGGCAGAGCGTCTCCGAACAGCTGCATCTCCACCGCAACTCGGTGGGCTACCGGGTCCGCCAGATCAAGAACCTCCTCGGCACGGATCCCCTGCTTCCCGCCGCCTCGGCGGAGTTGCATGTGGCGCTCGCGGCGCTCGACCTGCTGGCCGCCGACGACCAGCGGCTGCGCGGCGAGGACGAGCCGGTTTCCGCCGGACACTGAACCGCCCGACGCCGTGCCGCCGAGGTGGCGCGGCGCATGCCGCCGTACCCGCTTCCAGCCCGCGCAGCCTGCTCCGTGCGCCTCACGAGCAGGCGCAACGCCGACGAAACCCAGTTTTTCCATACAAGCGTTGACAGCACTGGTCGGCATGGGCAGAGTTGCCTCACAATACGTTCCACCGCCTCGCAATGCGAGACGGACGAGGTGAGGAGGGCCGGCGGTGCGAGCGATGGTGCAGACCGACTTCGGGGGAACCGAGGTCGTGTCCCTGCGGGAAGTCCCGGAACCGGTGTGCGGTGCGCGTGACGTCGTCGTCAAGGTCGCGTACTGCGGGTTGAACCGCCTGGACCTGCTGCAGCGCAAGGGGCCGGGCCTGATCCCCGGCTTCCGCCTTCCGCACGTGCCCGGCATGGACTTCGCCGGAACGGTGACGGCCACCGGATCCGCGGTCAGCTCGGTCGTCCCCGGCGACCGCGTCATCGCCGATCCCACCCAGGGCTGCGGCAGCTGCCCGCGCTGCTCGGTGGGCGATCGTGCGTACTGTGCAAACCCGCGCATCCTCGGCGGGAACGCCCCCGGTGCGCTCGCCGAATACGTCCTGGCGTCCGCCGAATCGATCGTCCGGGTCCCGAGGTCCCTGCCGCTCGCCGCGGCCGTCACCCTGCCCACCGCCTTCGCGACGGCGTGGCACGCGGTGCACACGGTCGGAGCGCTGGACGCCGGTGAGACCTTCGTCGTGCACGCCGCCGCGAGTCCCGTCAGCCTGGCGGCCATCGCGCTGGCCAAGCGGGCCGGTGCCTCGGTCGTCGCGTTCGCGGGCAGCGACGCGAAGCTGGCCGCGGCGCGCGCGGCCGGCGCGGACCTGGCCCTGCGCAGCAACGACCCCGACCCGGCGAAAGCGGTGTCGACCTTCACCGACGGCGCCGGAGCGGACCTGGTCCTGGACCACGTCGGCACCGACACCTGGCGCACCTCACTGGACTGCCTCGGCATCGGCGGGCGTCTGCTGATGCTGGGCAACACCAGCGGCGACCAGGTGTCGTTCTCGCTCCAGGAGGTCTTCCACCGCGGCCTCAAACTACTGGGCGCCGGCGGCTACACCTCGGCCGACTTCGTCGCCGCCACGTCAGCCTGCTTCGCCGACCGTCTGCACCTGCCCGCCGCCGCCCTGTTCCCGCTCGAGGATCTCGCCGACGCCTGGGACATGCTCGGCGCCCGCGACACCATCGGAAAGGTCGTGATCACGCCATGACCGACCTGCTGATCGTAGGTGGCGACATCGTCACCATGGACTCCGCGCGGCACGTCCTCACCGGCGCGACGATCGCCGTGTCCGGGGACAGCATCGCCGCGCTCGGCAGGGCCGAGGACTTGCGCGCCCGCTTCCCGGGCGCAAAGGAGATCGAAGCGTCGGGCTGTGTCGTCATCCCGGGCCTCGTCGACGCCCACCAGCACACGACCGTCGACCCCCTTGTACGCAGCACGATCCCGGACCACATCAGCTCGCAGGAGTCGATCTTCGACTGGATCGTCCCGCTGCACGCCCACGCCGACGGTGACGACGACGAACTGGCCGCGACGATCACCGCCGTCGAGTGCCTGTCCCGGGGCATCACCACGGTGCTGGAGCCGGGTACGGTGGCCTACCCGGAACGGGTGGCCGCAGGACTGGCCGCCGCGGGTATCCGCGCACGGGTCGGCGGCTGGGGCTGGGACGCCGAGGGCGTGCCGTTCGGCGCCCCCGCCGACGAGGTGCTCTCCAGGCAGGAGGACATCGTTCGGTCCCTGCCGGCCACCGGGCCGGTCACCGGGTGGGTGACGCTGGTGGGCCACGACCTCGCCGGCGACGAGCTGTTCACCGGAGCGGCGAGCCTGGCCGAACGGCTCGACACCGGACTGACCTGGCACGTTTCGCCAGGACCCGCCGACGTCGAGGCCTACGCCAAGCGCAGCGGACGCCGACCGGTGGTCCACTTCGACGAGCTGGGAGTACTCGGCCCGCGCCTGCTGCTGGGACACGCCGTGTGGCTCGACGACGCGGAGGTCGACGCGATCCTCGCCACCCGTACCGCGGTCGCCGCCTGCCCCGGGGCCTACCTGCGTCTCGCCCAGGGCTACACCCGCGCCTCGCGCCACGCCGAACTGGTGCGCCGGGGCGGCCGGGTGGCACTGGGCTGCGACGCCCACAACGCCGGTGACGCCCCGGACGTCCTCCTGGCCGCCTACCTGTTCGCCGGCCTCGAACGCGACCGTGACCTGCCCGACCCGATCCGCGCCGAGCAGGCGTTCGCGCTCGCGACCGTCGACGGCGCCGAGGCGGTCGGTCTGGGCGACCGGACCGGCTCCCTGGAGGTCGGCAAGGCCGCCGACATCGTCGTACTCGACACCCGCGACCCCGCCTGGATGCCCCGCGGCGACCTGGCCCGCCAGCTCGTGTGGGGCCACGTTTCCCGCACCGTCCGTGACGTGCTGGTCGACGGCCGCGTGGTCGTCCGCGACCGGCAGCCGACCGGCATCGACCTCGCCGCCGTCGCCGAGGCCGCCGCCGAGCGATCCGCCGCCCTCCTGCGGCGCGCCGGCATCACGCCCCGCCCGACCTGGCCGACACGGCCGGCGGGCACCGCAAAGGAGACCACCCGTTGAACGTCATCCACATGTCCGGACGCTCTCCGGCCCACAAGCAGGGCCTGCTCTCGCAACTGGTGGTACCGCGGCCGATCGCGATGATCACCACGCTCGACCCGGACGGAGGGGTCAACGTCGCGCCGTACAGCTACTACATGCCGGTCAGCGGCGAACCGCCGCTGATTGCGGTCACCATCGGCGCCCAGCGGGAGGCCACCGCGGAGCCGAAGGACACCTGGCTCAACATCGAGCGCACGGGCGAGTTCGTCGTCAACGTCACCACAGCCGAGCTCGCCGAGCACATCGAGGCGGTGGCCCGCGAGTACCCCCGCGGCGTCAGCGAGATGGACGTCGCCGAATGGCGGTCGGTGCCCTCACGGGTCGTCGACACGCCGTCGCTGGCCGACAGCCCCGCGCACCTGGAGTGCCGTGTGCACGAGGTGATCGACCGCGGCGACCACACGTCCTGCTTCTCGGGCGTGCACCTCCTGCTCGCCGAGGTCGTCTGCATCACCACCGACGACTCGATCATGTCCGCCCCGGGCCGCATCGACCCCACCCAGGTCCGAGCGGTCGGCCGGATGGGTTTCCCGTGGTTCGTGACCGCGGGTGAGGACTCCCTCTTCCACCAGGATCGTGTCGCCTACGCCGACCTCGACCGGGCCGACACGTCCGCCAACTGACCCACCCCCCCTTTTTCGCCACCGCCTCGACAAGGCGGTGCCACCCAGTGAATGGAACGCACATGACCGCAAGAAGCTCGCTTCGGCGTTGTCGGGCCCCGCTCGGCCTCGCCCTCGCCCTCACCGGAGCCCTCGCGCTCTCCGGCTGCGCCAGCAATGAGGCGACGGCAGCGAAGACGACCCCCGCGGCGAGCGGGACCGGCGGCTCAGGCCTCAACGAGCCCGACGTCAACGGCGACGGGAAGGTCGTCGTAGGTGTCCTCAGCCCCGGCGACATCAACGACCACGGCTACTACGAGAGCTTCGTCGACTCGGCGGACGCCTTCGCCAAGGAAAAGGGCTGGAAGGTCATCAAGCGCGGCAGCGTGCCCGCGAGCGACGCGCTCACCGCGGCACGCGCGCTGTGCCAGCAGCGCGTCGACATGGTCGCGCTCGCCGCCAGCGAGCTCAAGGCCGCCATCCCGGCCTCCGAGGAGCCGGTCTGCGCCAAGACCGCGTGGTACGTGCCGTCGTCGGCGAACATCGACCAGACCCCGCGGATCCTGCTGTCCTCCGACAACCCCAACCAGTCGATGCTCGCCGCCGGCTACGCCGCGGGCCTGAAGATGAAGGCGGCCGGCTACACCAAGGCCGGGTTCGTCACCGGTATCAAGGCCGACTTCAGTGTCCTGGGAGCCAAGGCGTTCCTGGCCGGTATCCGGGAGGTGGTCCCCAAGGCCACCCTGGTGAGCACCTACACCGGTGACTTCAACGACTCGGCGAAGGCCAAGGAGGCCATCCAGGCCCAGATCAGCCAGGGTGCCAAGGTCATCTACCCCTACCTCGGGGGCGCGACCGACGCCGCGGCACAGGTGGCGAACGCCAACGGCGTGCCGACCCTCACCCCGGGCACTGACCGGTGCGACTCGACCAGCCCTAAGTTCGACATCTCGGTGATCTTCAGCCCGGGTGACTACTTCCGCGCCGCGCTGGAGGACTTCGCCAAGGACGAGCTGAAGATGGGCTCGGCGCGCGTGTGGCAGCTGGGTGTCGACCCCTTCCCGACCGTCAAGATCTGCAAGGGCCAGGGCGACGAGGACCAGCAGCTGGCGCAGTTCATGAAGAAGATCGGCAGCAAGGAGATCAACCCGGAGGCCGAGGTCAAGCGCCTCGGCTGACCGTGCCGACACCGACCCAGGAGATTCACACGCGATGACACCGACGACCTCAGCGGCTCGGATCCTCGAGCTGCGTGGCATCACCAAGTCCTACGGGTCCGTCACGGCCTGTGACGCCGTGGACCTCACCGTCGACGCCGGCGAGATCCACGGTCTCCTGGGCGAGAACGGGGCAGGCAAGTCCAGTCTCATGAAGGTTCTGCTCGGGCTGATCCGGCGCGACTCCGGCACCGTGCTGGTGCGCGGCGAACAGGTCGCGCTGGACAGCCCGCAGGAAGCGGCCGAGCTGGGCATCGGCATGGTGCACCAGCATTTCAGCCTCATCAACGGGCTCACCGTGTGGGAGAACGTCGCGCTCGGCGATACAGGTGCGGTGAACAAGCAGGCCATCTGCGCGGACATCGCCGAGGTCGCCGCACGGTACGGGCTGCCGGTCGACCCCGAAGCGCGCGTCGACGCGCTCTCGGCGGGCGAGCGGCAGCGCGTCGAAGTGGTCAAGTGCCTGCGGCGCAACCCTCAGATCCTGATCCTGGACGAACCCACCTCGGTGCTGACCCAGGCCGAGTCGCAGGAACTGTTCGCCGTGCTCGGCCGCGTGGTGCAGGAGGAGGGACGCGCTGTCATCCTCATCAGCCACAAGCTCGCCGAGATCGTGCAGGCCACGGACCGGGTGACGGTCCTGCGCAAGGGCCGTGTCGCCTTCCGGGCGGTCACCGCCGAGACCACGGCGCCGGAACTGGCCCGCCAGATGGTGGGCCGTGACGTGTCGCTGCACGACGAGGCCGCCGCCCTCGGTCTGCTGCCGGTGCAGAAGACCCGTCCTGCCGAAGGCGGGACACACGACCGGCAGCCGCCCGTCCTGCGCCTCGCCGGCCTCACCGTCGAAAAGGGCGGGGTGAGGGTTCTCGAAGGTATCGATCTGACCGTGGGCGCGGGCGAGATCTGCGCTCTCTACGGTGTCGAGGGCAGCGGCCAGGCGGTGCTCGGGGAGGTCCTGGCCGGGCTCCTCGTGCCGACCGCCGGCACCGTCGAGGTCGCCGGGCGCACGGTCGACGTGAGTCGGCCCGGCGCGCTCGGCAGGGCCGGTCTGGGCATCGTGCCCGAGGACCGGCACCAAAGCGGGGTCGTCCTCGACATGAGTGTCACCGAAAACCTGACGATGAAGTCGCTCGACAAGCTCAGTGGCCGGTTCCTGCTGGGCCGGCGCGCGATGCTCGCCGAGGCCCGTCGCCTCGCCGACGAGTTCAACATCGTCGCTCCCTCGCTCGACGCGCCGGTGCGCAGCCTGTCCGGAGGCAACCAGCAGCGCGTCGTGCTCGCCCGGGAACTGTCCGGTCACACCAGCGTCCTGGTGGCCGCGCAGCCCACCCACGGGCTGGACGTCGGCGCCATCGAGGACATGTACGCCCGGCTGCGACAGGCGGCCGCCGACGGCGTCGGGGTGCTGCTCATCTCCACCGAACTCGAGGAAGTCATGGCCCTTGCAACCTGGATCGCGGTGATCTCGTCCGGGCGGATCACCGGAGCACTCCCCGTCTCGGAGGCGACCCCCGAGCGACTGGGCATGCTGGTCGGCGGTGAGGCCGCATGAGTACCGCCTCGCTGCCGAACGGGGACGACCTCGCCCGGCGCTTTCTCGCCCGGCTCCGGCCCGGGCGCGACGGCTGGATGACGGCGGGCCTGACCGCCGTGCTGGTCGCCGTCGCCGCGGGCGCGTCCGCGCTGCTGCTCGTACTGACCGGTGGTTCGCCGAGTGCTTCGGCGGACGCGATATGGACCGGGAGTCTGGCCGACGCCACGGGATGGACGACGACGCTGCTCAACGCGGCGCCCTTGCTGCTGGTCGCGGTCGGCGCGTGCGTCTGCGCGTCGGCCGGCACGTTCAACATCGGCCAGGAGGGACAGGTGCTCATCGGCGGCCTGGCCGGAGCCTGGGTCGGGCTGCGGCTGGCCGTGCCCGGCCCGATGCTGGTCGTCGTGGTGCTGATCGCCGCGGCCGTCGGCGGTGGCGCCTGGGCCGCGCTCAGCGCGGTGATGCTCCGACTGCGCGGCGTCAACGTCCCGGTGAGCACCCTGCTGATGACGTTCCTCGCCATCCAGCTCGTCACCTTCGCGGTCAGCACCCCCTGGTTCCTGCAGGAGAGCGCGCAGGGCTCCTCGGGCATCGCCGACGCGGCGTCCAACCCCCTACCGGCAGGCGCCCGGCTCGGCGGCTTCGGGCAGTACCCCTCGGTGCAGTGGAACACCGGCCTGTTCATCGCGCTGGTCGCCGCGGTCGGCGTCGCTGTGGTCCTCACGCGCAGCCGGTGGGGCTTTCGGGTGCGCATGCTCGGACTGAATCCGCTGACGGCCAAGCACACCGGTGTGAGGGTGGCCGCGCTCGGCGGCTTCACTCTGGCACTGTCCGGCGCCTTCGCCGGGCTGGCGGGCGGGCTGCTGCTGGTCAGCCCGGTCGGCACCAACCGGCTGCAGGCCGGGCTCTCGGACAACTTCGGCTGGGACGGCCTGCTCGTCGCGCTCGTCGCACGCAACCGGCCCTTGGTCGCGATCCCGGTGTCGCTGGTGTTCGCCGTACTGCGTGCGGGCGGCGATTTCCTCTCGGCCACGGGGGTGCCGTACTACCTCGTCGATGTCGTCAAAGCGCTGCTGGTCCTCGCGTTCGTCGCACCGCCCGTGCTCGTCGATCTCTTCCGCCGGCGTCGCGGTGCCACACCGCAGGCGGCGCCCGACCTGTCCGTAGTCCCGACCAAGGTGAAGGCAGCCGCGTGAGCGTTCTGGACAGCACCACCACCATTCTCGCCAGCGGTGTCCGGCTGACCGTGCCACTGGCGTTCGCCGCCTGCGGTGAGTACGTGGCCGAGCGCGCCGGCACGATGAACATCTCCGTCGAGGCGATGATGCTCGGCGCCGCGTTCACCTCGATCGCCACCGCCAGCGCGACCGGCAGTGCCACCGCCGGCCTCGCGGCAGGCGTCGTGACCGGCCTCGTCCTCGGCTTCGTACACGGCAATCTCTCCCACCGGGCACAGATCAACACCTTCGTCGTCGGCCTGGTGCTGAACGCGCTGGTGCTCGGGCTGACGAGCTACCTGATCACGACGAACGAGTTCGTCTCGCACCAGGTCCACATGTTGTCGATCCCGCTGCTGCAGGACATCCCGCTCATCGGCAAGCCGCTGTTCTCCGAACGCTGGCCCGCCTTCCTGCTGTTCGCGCTGGTCCCCCTCACCTGGTGGCTGGTGGATCGCAGCCGCTGGGGCCTGGAGCTGCGGGCGGTGGGGGAGAACCCCCAGGCCGCCGACGTCACGGGCATCAAGGTGAACATGCGGCGCCGGCAGGCTCTGCTGTGGTGCGGCGCACTGGCCGGTCTCGGTGGCGCCTACCTCGCGGTCGGTGAGGTCGGATCGTTCAACCAGAACATGACCGCCGGACGCGGATACATCGTCATCGCCGCGGTGATCTTCGGGGCGTGGCGGCTCGGCCGGACCATGCTCGGCTGCCTGGTCTTCGGCCTCTCCGACGCGATGCGCCTGGCGCTCCCGGCGCTCGGCGTCACCCTCAACGCACAACTGCTCGTAGCGGCCCCGTATCTCCTCGCGCTCCTCGCCATGCTCCTGTTCACCACCCAGCACCGGGAGCCCGGCGCGCTCGGCCGGCCCTTCGAGCGCGGGTCGACGTGACGGCCGGGATCCGGCGAGGACGGACGCCGGTGCCGCGAACGCGCGGGGCCGGCATCCGCCGTGGGTGTGCGACATCGCCGTCAGCGCCGGCGCAGCGCCACGGTCTCCAGCGCCGGCGGCGTGTAACCGACGTCGAGCGGATTGAGCACGCTGCCCGGCGCGACGAGTTCGTCGATCCTGTCCAGTGCCTCGGCCGACAGCGGCCGGTCCACCGCGGTGAGCTGCGACAGGAGCTGGTCGTGGGTGCGCGCGCCCATCACGGCCGTGGTGACGCCGGGATGGGCGAGCACGAACCGCAGCGCCAGCTCGACCAGCGTGCAGCTCTCCTCGGCGGCCAGACGCACGAGTTCCTCGACGACAGCGAGCTTGCGCTCGCGCACCTGCTCGTCGGCGAAGTCGAAGTGGTCGCTGTTTCTCAGTGCCCGCGAATCCGCCGCCGGTTCGGCGCCGGTCCGGTACTTGCCCGTCAGCCAGCCGCCGTTGAGCGGGCTCCAGACCATCACGCCCATACGGTGCCGCCCAGCGGTGGGCAGGGCAGCGGCCTCCGCGTGCCGGGCCAGGATCGAGTACGACAGCTGCTCCACGGTGAACCGCTCGCGGCCACCGCGCCGCGCCGCCCACTGCGCCTCCACGATCTCCTCGGCCGGGAAGCTGGAGGTGCCGATCGCGCGCACCTTGCCCGCTCGCACCAGGTCGCTGAGCGCACCGAGGGTCTCCTCGACATCGGTGAGGGGATCGGGACGGTGCACGAGGTACACGTCCAGGTGGTCTGTCCCCAGCCGGCGCAGGCTGCCCTCCACGGCACGCGTGATCCACAGCCGGGAGGTGCCGCCCCGGTTGCGGTCGAGCGGGCCGGCGGGCATCCGGCTCGCGACCTTCGACACCAGGACGACGTCGTCGCGCCGTCCCTTCAGCGCCCGGCCGATGATCTCCTCCGACTCGCCGAAGGCGTACACGTCAGCGGTGTCGACGACGTTGACCCCGGCGTCGAGCGCCGTCGCCACCATGCGGTGGCACTCCGCCTCGTCGGTGTTGCCCCAGGCGCCGAACATCATCGACCCCAGGCACAGCTGACTCACCTCGATGCCCGTCCCACCCAGAATCCGGTAGTGCACGCTTGCCCTCGTCTCCCAGCCGACGCCCTGTCGCTGTCCTCTCGCAGGCTCGCACAGCGGCAGGCCGCGAACCGATGTCGCGCGGGGCCAGCATCGCTGGCCTGCGTGTTGTGTCCGCAGCACATCGACCCGCGCGTGCGCGCACGCCTAGGCTCAAAGAAATCCGCACCACTCACCATGGAGGTTCCGTGGCCACCGGTCTCACCTCGGCACGCTGGACTCACATCGCGCTGCCGACCGGCGATCTCGACAAAGCGATCGCGTTCTACACCACACTGACTCCGCTGGTCGTGGTCGAGCGGTTCAAGGACGCCGACGGCGAGAGCGTCTGGCTCTCCAACGACCAGCAGGCCGAGACGCCGTTCGTGCTCGTCCTGGTGTCGTTCAACAAGGACAAGGGCAACCAGCTGGGCCTGCTGCACCCGTTCGCGCACCTCGGCATCGAGGTGCCGACACGGGAGGACGTCGACGCGCTCGCGGACCGGGCCCGCGAGCTCGGCTGCCTGCACTGGGAGCCGAGGCAGATGCCCGAGCCCGTCGGCTACATCTGCGCTCTGAAGGACCCCGACGGCAACGTCGTCGAGATCTCCCACGACCAGCGGGTCTTCGACTCCGTCCGGGCGAAGTGGGGTTCGTCCTGAAGGACACCCGCGCCGCCGTCGAGGCGTACCTCGCGGCATTGAACGCGCACGACGCCGACGCCGTGGCCGCCTGCGTGGCCGAGGACTTCGTCAACAAGCACACGTCGGCCATGGGACAGAGCCGGAAGGGCCGCGCCGAGTACCGCGCAGCGCTGACCGGGTTCCTCGAGAACTTCGGGGACCTGCATTACGCGCCCGAGCGCGTCCTCGTGGACGGCGAGTCGGCCGCGGTGCCGTACGTCATGACGTTCCGGATGCGCTCGGCGGGCGACCGCCCCGTACGCGTGCGCGGGGTCTTCGTGTTCACCGTCGCAGGCGGCCTCATCACGCGCCGCACGGACTACTGGGACAGCGGCGAGGTGCAGCGGCAGCTCGCCTGACCCCTCGGCCGGCAGTCCGACCAGCCCCCCGACACCCCGTCCACCTCTCGTGCGGACGGGGTGCCTGTGTGTCCCCGGCCTGACGCGCGTATCGCTTTGCGTTATGCCGTCTCGCATTGCTTGACACGATGTCGTCTCGCATTGAAAGATGCCGTCATGCAAGTAGTGACGACGCAGTCCGGCCTGGGCCGGATCGAGGACGGGGCCATCACCCTGTTGGACACGGCATTTCCGCACGTCGGCGCGGTCCTCGAGCAGGACGGCTCACTGCAGGGCCTGGCGTCCTGCGCGGTACGCCGGCGGATCCCGCTCAACGAGGCCACGATCGTGGCGCCGCTGGGCCGCCCCGGTGCGGTGTGGGGCGTAGGCCTCAACTACGTGTCGAAGGCGGCCCGGGCCGGCCGGGGACTGCCCGAGCAGCCGATCCTGTACCTGGCCGCGCCGTCCGGCGTCCTGGCCCCCGGCGCGCAGGTGGTGATCCCGCAGGCCGTGACCGAACCCGACTACGAGGGGGAGATCGCGGTCGTCGTCGGGCGCCGCCTGTACCAGGCGTCCGAGTCGCAGGTCTGGCCCGCGATCGCCGGCATCACCGCGGCCAACGACATGACGGCACGCGAGGTCATGCGCGCCACGGGGGTGCCCGCCCTCGCCAAGAGCTACCCGGGGTTCACGCCGCTCGGCGCCTCCGTCCGCACAGTCGACGACCTCGCCGACCGCGACGCGATCTACGTGCGGACCCGGGTCAACGGCGAGCTCGTACAGGACGACACGAGCGCCGGGATGATCTTCGCGGTCACCGACCTGCTCAGCAGGCTGTCGTGGTTCACCGCCCTCGAACCCGGCGACGTCGTCCTCACCGGAACCCCGGCCGGCACCGGCCAGGACCGCGCGTGCTTCCTCGCCGACGGCGACGAGGTACGGGTCGAGGTGGACGGCGTACTGCCCCTTGTCACCCGCGTCGTGCGTCCCGCGGACGCCTCACTGCGCGACCCCCGGCTGACCGAACCGGTCAGCTGACCGCCCCTCACCCTGGAGCACACACCGATGCCCATCTCCTCCGCGTCGTCCTACGACCTCGTCCTGGCCGGCGGCACCGTCATCGATCCGGCGTCGGGCACCAATGCCCGGCTCGACGTGGCGGTCACCGGTGACCGCATCGCCGCGATCGGGGAAGGGCTTGCGGCGGGCGCGGCCCGCACGATCGACGTCACCGGCTCCACCGTGCTGCCGGGCCTCGTCGAGGGCCACACCCACATCTTCCAGTACGTCTCCGCCGTCGGCGCTCCGGCCGAGGAGGCCCACCTGCGCCGCGGCGTCGTCGCCGCGGCGGACGCCGGCACGGCCGGCGCCTCGACGTTCGCGGCCTTCCGCAAGCTGGTGGTCGAGGCGAACCCGCTGCGCATCGTCAACTTCCTCAACGTCTCGGTGCTCGGCCTGATCGACTTCAGGTTCGGCGAGCTGCTCAACCCCGACACCCTGGTCCCCGAGGACGCGCTCGCGACCGCCGAGGCCCACCCCGACATCGTGCGCGGCTTCAAGATCCGTCTGTCCGAGGACGTCGTCGGGGAGAACTGGGAGTCGCTGCTGAAGAAGTCCGTGGCGCTGGCCGAACAGGCCGGGCTGCCACTGATGGTGCACATCGGCGAGACCGAGGAGCCGGTGCCCGTCGTCCTGGACCACCTGCGCCCCGGCGACATCGTGGCGCACTGCTACACCGGCAAGCCGAACGGCATCCTCGACGGCGACCAGGTGCACCCCGCAGTCATGGCGGCCCGGGAGCGGGGCGTGCTGTTCGACTCCGCCCACGGCAAGAGCAACCTCAGCTTCGAGGTGGCGCGCCGGGCGATCGCCGACGGATTCCTGCCCGACATCCTCAGCTCCGACACCAGCGCCCGCAACTGGCGCGGCCCGGTGTTCGACCTGCTCACCAGCATTTCCAAGCTGGTCGCGCTCGGCGCGCCGCTGGAGGAGTGCATCCGGCGGGCAACCGTCGCCCCGGCACAGCTGCTCGGGCTCGACACCGAGGGCTACGGGCGTCTGGCGGTCGGCGGACGGGCCGACGTCACCGTCGTCAACTGGACCGACGAGGTCACCCTGCCCGACGCCGCGGGCAACACCATCCTCGCGCCGCGCCTGGAGCCGACCGTCGTGCTGCACGCCGGCGCCGAGGTCGACATCGTGCCGTGGCGCGGTCTGCCGTCGGCGTGAGACGCCCGCCTGTCCGGGAGGGACGCGATGAGCGTCGGTGACGTCCACCTGCTGCGGCGCCGGCTGCGCGCGGCCCTGACGGCGGCGGAACCCGCCGTCGGCACGTTCGTCAAGCTGGCGACGCCCGACGTGGTGGAACTGGCCGAGGCGGCCGGGTTCGTGTTCGTGGTCGTCGACCTCGAACACTCCACCCTCACCGAGCAGAACGCCGTCGATCTGGTGCGCCACGCGCACGCGTGCGGCCTGCCGGCCCTCGTCCGCGTGCCCGAGGTGGACGCCGCCGCGGTCAACCGGCTGCTGGAGGCCGGGGCGGCGGGTATCCAGCTGTCCATGCTCACCCGCGTCTCCCAGGCCGAGGCACTCGTGGCGGCGACCCGCTTCGCGCCCGCCGGCCGCCGGTCGGTCAGCCTCGCCAACAGGGCCGCCCGCTTCGGTGCGATCCCGCTGGCCGCCTTCCTGCGCGGTGAGCAGGACGATCCGCCGGTGCTGGTGGGCCAGATCGAGACGGCGCTGACCGATCCTCTGCCGGATCTACTCGCCGCTCTCGACGTGTGCTTCGTCGGCAGCACCGACCTCGCGGTCGACCTGGCCATGCCGACGGACCCGGCGATGCTGCGTGCCGCGGTGGACCGAGTGCGCGAGGCCGCCCGCCTTGCGGCGGTGGCGTTCGGCGGGTGGGTGCCGGCCCGGGGCGCCGCGGCCGATCTGGGCCTGAGTGACGCCGACTACCTGGTCGTCGGCTCCGACCTGCAGATGTTGGCGACCGCCCTGCGGACGGCCGCCGGAGAGGAAAAGCAGTGACCACACGCAACGCGGCCCTGTTCGGCACCGTCCTCAACTGGGACGAGCTGCCGGTGACCCAGGTACGGCCGGGGGTCCGCCGCCGCGTCTACGCGACGGACGAGATGATGATCTGCCACCACGAACTCGACGTCGGCATGACACTCAACCCGCACCGGCACGAGGAGTTCGACCAGCTGGTCCATATCGCCGAGGGGCGGGCGAACTACTACGTGGACGGTGTCGCGCACGACATGCGTGCGGGGTCGTTCCTGCTGGTCCCCCGCGGCAGTGAGCACTATGTGGAGCCGACGGAGGCCCCCTGCGTGAACATAGACTTCTTCGTCCCGCCCCGGGCCGACCTGCTTCCGTGACCGATGGGCCGGCTTACTGAACATCGAGGGCCTCCGGGGGTGGATGCCAGACGCATCCACTCCGCCCGGAGGCCCTCGATCTGTCACACGGTCAGGACCGTGCAGGTGAAGATCAGTCGGCCGCCGCCCCGACAAGCGGTTCAGTCGCCGTTGGGTGCGCTGTCCGAGGTGCCCAGCCGCTGCGACAGCGCGCGGGCGGTTTCCAGCAGTGCCTGGGCCATCGGCGACTTGACGTCGTCGGGGACGGTCGCCGTCGTGCCGACGACCGCGAGCGTTCCGCTGATCTCGTCGCCCTCGAAGATCGGCGCCGCGATGGTGCGGACCCCGTTGACGGCGGGGGAGTTGACCGACAGCCCGTGTCGCCGGATGGCGTCGAGCTCCTCGGTGAGCTCGGACGACTTGCGGACCGAGCGCGGCAGCGTCGGTACCTGTTCCGGAGGCAGGAACGTGAGGAAGATCCGTCCCTGTGCCGAGGAAGTGAGGTCGAGACGCGACCCGACCCGGACGCTGATGCGCACCATGTGGTCGGTGTTGTCCACCGAGCGGACCACGGTCGGCGCCTCGCCGTCCCAGACCGACAGCACGATCGTCTCGTCGATGCGCCGGACCAGATCCTCCATGTACGGCTCGGCGGCGGCGACGATCGGCAGGCCGGCCCGCGCGGCCGTGGCGAGCGTGAGCACCTGGGGGCCGAGGGAGTAGAGCGAGGTGCGCTCGTCGTACCGCAACAGGTTCGCCGCCCGCAGCGCCTTCGTGTAGCGGTGCGCGGTCGCCTTGCTCGCCCCGAGACGCGCGGTGATCTCATTGAGACTCATGTGCGGCTTGCCGACCGTGAACGAGCCGAGGATCAGCGCCGCACGCTGCACCGTCTGGATGGTCGGCGCGGTCGTGTCGGGACCGCCTTGCTCACCGGTGCCGGGCTGCGCCTTCGTGGCCATGAATTCTTGCTCCTGTCCCGTACTTAGTAAGGTGGTAAGACGTTGAATGGAACGTCGTATTGAATAGCGTAACGGTGAGGGCCGGGTAAGTGTGCGGGAAGTGCTGAGGCGCTTCTCCCCGGCGAGCTGCGGCGGTGAAACGTGAGTCAGGCACTCACGCATCGGAGGAGTGCCCCGGCGTGAGCGAGCGTGCCGGGTCGAGCAGGGCGGCGATGTGGTTGACGGCGAGGGCCGCCTCGCCGAAGCCGATCGAGATGAGACTGACCTTGCCGTCGTGGTCGGCGATGTCTCCGGCTGCGAAGACGCGCTGCCGACTGGTGCGCAGTGTGCGGTCGACGAGGATGCGCCGGCGGCGCAGCTCCAGTCCCCACTGCTCGATCGGGCCGAGATCGGCGATGAAGCCGAGCGCGGCGACGACGGACTGGGCGGGCAGGCTGATCCGGTCGCCGTCCGAGCCCGCGACCACGACCTCCGACACCGACCCGTCGCCGGAGATCTTCTCGACCTCGTAGGGCGTCAGGACCCGCACGGAGGACGCGTGCACCTGCTCGACGGTGCGTTCGTGGGCCCGGAACCGCGTACGCCGGTGCACGACCGCGACCGACGAGGCGATCGGCTCCAGCGACAGCGCCCAGTCCAGCGCGGAGTCCCCGCCGCCGACCACCACGACATCCTGACCGGCGAGCTCGTCCAGCCTCGGCACGAAGTACCGAAGCCCCCGGCCCAGGTAGTCGGAGCCCACCGGAAGCTCGCGGGGCACGAAGTTGCCGATCCCGCCGCAGACGAGCACCGCCCCGGCGGTGATCCGCGCGCCGGCGTCGGTGGTGGCGACGATGTGTTCCCCCGCGTCGTCGAGGCGGGTGACCCCGTGGCCGAGCAGGTAGGTCGGGTTCCACCGACCGGCCTGCTCGGCCAGCCGGTCCACCAGGTCCTGTCCGCGGACGGCGGGGAAGCCGGCCACGTCGTAGACGAGCTTCTCGGGATACAGCGCGGCGATCTGCCCGCCCACCTCGGGCAGGGCGTCGGCGACAGCGACGCTCAGGCCGCGGAAGCCGGCGTAGTACGCGCCGTACAGCCCTGTCGGGCCAGCGCCGATGACCAGCAGGTCGACGGACACCTCGGGACCGGTGTCCGTGGCGGTCCGGAAGCCGCTCACGCTCCCACCCCGGGGTGGTCGCGGCCGATCCGGCCGACCTTGCGTGCGCCGCCGGGCGACCCGAGCGGTTCGGCTCCGACGATTTCGAGGGTGAAGAACTCGGCGTTGATGCGCTGGGACTGCTCGGCCCGATCCGGCAGGTCCTCGTGGTGGAAGATCGAGATCTGCGGGCAGACGGGTTCGCAGCGCCCGCACTCCACGCATTCGTCGGGCTGGATGTAGAGCATCCGGTCGCCCTCGTAGATGCAGTCGGCCGGGCACTCCTCCATGCACGACTTGTCCATGACGTCGAGACATGCCTCAGTGATGACGTACGGCACGGGCTTCTTGCCCTTCACACGGTCGCACGGAATGCGAGATGGTGTCTTCTAATGTGGAATGGATGATGGCGGCACCGGCCTCAGGTGTCAACCACCAGGCGATTGCTTGACACTGTCGCCTGTGCTAGGAGAAGCTGGCGCGACATACGAGATGGCGTCTCACAGCGCGCCACTCGGGTCGGGACTTGTGAGAGGCATACGCCGTAATGGGAAGCAACCCCCGGACCGTCCCAGCGCCGATGATCGTCGAGGACTGGGACCAGCTCACCTTCCGGGTCAACCGCGAGGCCTACCGCAGCGCGGAGATCTTCACCCGGGAACGCGGCTGGGTATGGACACACACCTGGCTCTACCTCGGCCACGAGACCGAGATCCCCAACCCCAACGACTTCAAGGTCCGCACACTCGGCGGGCGACCGCTGATCTTCTGCCGGGACACCGCCGGCGAGGTGCACGCCTTCCTGAACTCCTGTCCGCACCGCGGCACTGTGCTGTGCCGCGAGAGCGAGGGCTCGGCCAGGCTCTTCCAGTGCTTCTACCACGCCTGGACATTCCGCAACAACGGTGACCTCGCCGCCATCCCCGACGCCGACGCGTACGAGTCGACCGACGAGTTCAAAGCGTCCATGGGGCTGCGCAGCGTCCCGCGCCTGGAGATCCACGAGGGATACGTCTTCGTCGCCTTCGACCCCGACGTCGTGCCGCTGCTCGAGCACCTCGGGGATGCGGCCGACTACATGACGATGATCGAACAGCAGCACGTCGGCGGCATGACCACGCTGCCCGGCACGCAGCAGTACAGCGTGCGGGGCAACTGGAAACTCGCCGTCGAGAACGCGATGGACGGCTACCACTTCGCGCCGACCCACAACACGTTCGTGGGCTACCTGCGCGAGAGCGGCTTCGCCGTCACCGACGACAACCAGTACGCGTACAACCTCGGCAACGGCCACGGACTGCTGGTCCTGACCGGGCACGGCGGGCGCATCAGCATGCTCTGGGAACCGCGCTTCGGCGAGGACGAGCGCGTGCGCACCGAGCAACACCGGGCCGAGATGACGCAGCGGCTGGGGGAGGAACGGGCGCACTACGTGGCCGACGAGAGCCACATCCTGTTCGTCTTCCCCAACCTGCTGCTGTTCGACATCGAGGGACTGTCGATCCGGCAGCTGGAGCCGGTGGCACCCGACCAGACCGACGTACGCGCCTGGCAGCTGGTCCCGCGCGACGAGGACCCGGCCGCGCGTGCCCTGCGCATGAAGACGGTCGTCAGCTTCGTCGGCCCGGGCGGGCTCGCCACCCCGGACGACATCGAGGCGTACGAGGCGGTCCAGCGCGGCATCCAGGCCACGGCCGGCACCGCTGTGCCCGAACTGGACTACAGCGACATGTCGCGCGGCATGGCCGACGAGGTCAAGGGCGTGCAGGGCAGATCGACCGACGAAGGCGCGATGCGGGGCTTCTGGCGGCATTGGATCGACGCCGTCGGCCTCGATGACGGCCTCGCCGTCCACGGCGCGCGGCCGGCGTCCTTCCTCACGGGGAGGGACGTGCGATGACCGCGACCACCAACACCCACTCCGTGCAGTGCCAGGGACGCACCATCACCCGGCCGGAGGTGGAGGACTTCCTCTACGCCGAGGCCGACATCCTCGACCACTGGGACTACGACGGCTGGCTGGCCCTCTTCGAGCCCGGCGCCCGCTACGAGATCCCGACCACCGACTACCGCCCCGGCTGGTCGCCGCACGAGACCGGATCCTTCGTCGACGACGACTGGGACCTGATCCTCGCCAGGGTCAAGCGCCTGAAGTCCCGCAAGGCGCACGCCGAGAACCCGCACTCGCGCACCCACCGGCTGGTGTCCAACGTGCGGCTGTCCCAGCACACCGAGGACTCCTTCCGGGTGGCGGCGTCCTTCGTGGTGCACCGCGCCCGCGACGGCCACTTCGACGCCTACGTCGGCTGGTACGAGCATGTGCTGGTGCCGACCGAGGACGGACTGCGTTTCCGCTTGCGGCGCTCGATCCTGGGCCATGAGTCGCTGGCGGCAGGCGCCCGGCTCAGCTTCATCCTCTAGCCGGCGACGGACGGTGACCCGATGATCCGACACACCCTGTCCTTCCGCTTCGCCGACGGAGTCGACCAGGCCACACGGGAGTCCGTGCTGGCCGAGCTGCGCACCTTCCCGGACCGGTACCCGGCCATGCGCGGCTTCCTCCTCGGCGCGAACATCAGCACCCGCGACCAGACCTTCACCCACACCATGGCCGTCGACTTCGACGGCCCGGACGACCTGCTCGCCTATCTCGGCAGCGAGTCCCACGAGAGCTTCGTGCACACGCGCTGGCGACCGGTCATCGACCGGCAGGCCATCACCTCGTTCGAGTACGCCGAGCGTCCCTCGCTCGCCCCAGGAAGGACAGCGCCCGTGAGCACCCGCCCGCACGGCCCGTACGGCATGGAGTACGCCCGGATCGAGGTTCCGGACATGCAGGCCACGATCGACTTCCTCGAGTACCACGTCGGGCTGCAGCTGGAGCAGCGTACGGACGAATACGCCTACCTGCGCGCCGACATCGAGCACCACGCGATCGAGCTGATCAACGCGCCCGAGCGCACCGACGGGTGGACGACCGCGGTGGGATACAGCGTGGAGAGCGAGGAGGTCCTCGAGCAGCTGCACAAGAGAGTCCTCGACGCCGGCCTCGAAGTCCTCGATCTGCAGGAACGCCAGCAGGCGCTGTGCGAGAACGGCTTCGCGGTCAAGGACCCCAACGGCCTCATCGTCGAGCTGTTCACCGAGTTCCAGGAGTACGCCGAGCCGCCGCACATCGAGATCCGGCCGCTCGACCTGGTGCACCCCTTCATCGCCACCACCAAGTACCAGGAGACGCAGGACTTCTACCAGAACGTCCTGCGGTTCATACCCTCGGACTACGTCGTCGGCTCGACCACGTTCTTCCGCGGCGAGGACCGCCACCATCACAGCCTCGCGGTGCAGAACAACAAGGAGCACTACGTCGCGCACCTGTGCTTCGCGATGAAGAGCCTCGACCACGTCATGCGGATGCGCGCCCGAGCGCTGTACAAGGGCGCGCCGATCGCCTCCGACATCGTCAACCACTCGGCGTCGACGTCGATCGCGTTCTACCTGCACGACCCGCGCTTCGGCCCGCGGTTCGAACTGTGCGACCGGCACCGGGTGTTCACGCCGGAGGAGCACGAGACGCACCGGCCCCGCAGGATGCCGGCCGACCCTCGCAACATCGACGTGTGGCGTCCGGCGTCCGACGACTGGGGACGTTTTTGAGCCAGCAGCTGCCCTTGAGACAGCAGTTGCTCGACGTCCTGCACCTGCTCGACGCGACGCCCGCTCCACGCGGCGCGGAGCGGACGGCGGCCCACCGGCTGCGCGCCTGGTGCGCGCACCGGTGGCCGCATGTCGAGTGGCAGGTGGCGGAGCACGGCCCCGAGGGTGGCAGTCTGATCGCCGCGCACGGGGCCGGGCCGCTGCTGTACTCCCACCTCGACACGTCGCTGGACGACGGCGGCGCCTACAACCAGCTCGTCACCGGCAACGCCGCACCCGTCGCTCCACTCGGTGTGGACGGCGACGTGGTGGCCGGCTTCGGTCTCGGGGTTGCCCGCGGGCCGGCGGCGGCGGCGCTCGTCGCGTTCGCCGAGGCGGGCGCCGGACGGCTGCTGCTCGCCGGCTCCGGGACGCATCGCCGCTCCGGGAGGACCACCGGCCTGGAGGCTTACGCCGACGCGTATCCGCTGCCCCGCTCGGCGATCGTCGCCAAGTGCGGCCCGCCCACCCTGCTGTGGCACGAGCCGGGCGCGCTCTACCTGAGCGTCCGGGTGACCGGCCGCTCCGGCGCCGCGATGATGCCGGAGTCGGCCACGCCGCCCGGGGGAGTCGTCACCTCGGCCGGCATCGTCCTGGACGAGCTCGCCCGCTGGCGCACGGCCTACCTGGCCGCCGACCCGCGGGCGGGGCAGACCGGCCGGGCGTGCGGCATCGGCGCGATCAGCGGCGGGTGGCCGGACAAGCCGGACCTGCTGCCGGCCCAACTGGGGATCGATCTGTACGTCGTCACCGGTGACCTGGTGGAGCCGAAGGTGCTGGCGGCCGAATTGGCCGACCGACTGCGGGCCCGGTGTGCTCAGTCGGTGCTGCGCGACTGCGCGGTCGAGGTCGAGGCCGAGCCGGTCGCGGCAGCCGCGGCGACGCCGGCCGACGCCCCGGTGGTGACGGCCGCCCGGGCGGCCTGGCACGAAGAGTTCGGTGCGCAGCCGCCGCCGATCACCGGATGGACGGGCTCGACCGACGGCGTCGTGCTGCGTGCCCGGGGCGTCGACACCGTGCGCCTGGGCCCGCAGGCGAAGCCTGCCGCCGACGATCCTCGCCGCGACGCCCTGTCGCTGGGGCAGCTGACCGCTTACGCGCGCATCTACCGCCGGCTGCTGACCGAGCTGCCGGCGTAGCCCGCGGATCCCGGCGTTCACCTCAGAACCACGTGAACTGAAGTTCACCAGCGAACAATCAGCGTGGGGCGCGCACGCGCCCTGCAGAAAAGTGGGCAGGCGGATGGAAAAGGTGGTCGCCTCCGCGGCCGAGGCGGCGAGGGACATCCCGGACGGGGCGTCCCTCGCTGTCGGCGGCTTCGGCCTCAGCGGAATTCCGGGGGCCCTGATCCAGGCCCTGTACGACACCGGCGTCACAGGACTCGACGTCGTCTCCAACAACTGCGGGGCGATGGAATCCGGCCTCGCCGTGCTCCTCGCGGCGGGCCGGATATCCCGGGTCACCGGCAGCTACATCGGCGGCAACAAGGAGTTCGCCCGCCAGTACCTGGGCGGTGAGACAGAGCTTGAGCTGATCCCGCAGGGCACGCTCGCCGAGCGGCTGCGGGCCGGGGGCTGCGGCATCCCGGCCTTCTACACCCCGGCCGGGGTCGGCACCCAGGTCGCCGACGGCGGGCTGCCCTGGCGGTACGACGGCAGGGGCGGCGTCGCCGTCGCCTCACCGGCCAAGGAGGTCCGCGCGTTCGACGGCGTCGAGCACGTCCTGGAGCACGGCATCACCACCGACTTCGCCCTGGTGCGGGCGGCGAGGGGTGACCGGCACGGCAACCTCGTGTTCAACAAGTCCGCCCGCAACTTCAACCCCCTCGCCGCCATGGCGGGCCGCATCACGATCGCCGAGGTTGAGGAGCTGGTCGAACCGGGCGCGATCGACCCCGACCAGGTTCACCTGCCGGGCATCTTCGTCCAGCGCGTGGTGGCCCTGAGCGCCGAGCAGGCCGCCGACAAGAGGATCGAGAACCTCACGGTGACGCGTAGGGAGGTGCGGGTCTGATGGCCTGGACACGGGACGAGATGGCCGCCCGCGCGGCCCGCGAACTGCGCGACGGCGAGTACGTCAACCTCGGCATCGGGCTGCCGACGCTGATCCCCAACCACCTGCCCGAGGGTGTCCACGTCGTACTGGAGTCGGAGAACGGCATCCTCGGCACCGGCCGCTTCCCCTACGAGGACGAGGCCGACCCTGACCTGATCAACGCGGGCAAGGAGACCGTCACGCGGCCTGGTCCTCGTCGAGACCGCCCCCGGCGTCACGGTCGAGGAGATCACCGCGAAGACGGCGGCGAAGGTGCTCATCCCCGAGGGAACCCGCGCACATAATCCATGACGCGTTCATCGTCGACACCGATTCCGCATCCCATGGTGACCGGCAGGCCGGCCAACAGCACGGCCATACGCGCCGCGTTGCGGTTCTCCTCGCCGGCGCCCTGGCCAAGTACATACACGTCGCGGGCAGGGTTCGGGGCGCGTCCGGCAGGGCCTTCACCACATGGGTGGCGAGGCTGTCGGGGCGCACGACGGACAGGGAGGCCCGTACTTGCCGACTGAGGCATCGGTCACGGTCGCCGACGGTGTGGAGCCCATGACTCGTGCGCCATGAATCGTGCGCCCTGGACCATACTCAAATCCGGGCGGGCTTTCCCCGCCGAGAACCAGGAGCCGTTCCCCACCACCGTCGATCGGCGCATGGTGCTGGTCGACCCGGTTGGTGCTGATGGCGGAAGACCTCCTGGAGCGCTGCTCCAGGAGGCCGCCTGAGCCAGGAATCCCCTTCCCTTCAGGGAGGGACGGATTCAAACTCCCCAGTCGTCGTTGACAGTGACTGCGTCGGCGATGCGGAACCGCCCGCCGGTTACCAGGGGTGTAGCAGGCTCACCCATCACGACGACGTGCTTGCCGAACTTAGGGGCCAGCGGTCGGTCGACGTCGCGCTTGAGCCACAGACGCAGCAGGTGCCTGCGGCGCTCCGGCTCCGGGTGGTCGATGTAGCTGGTGCGCGAGTGCAGTGCGGCGTAGTTGAGCAGCCATTGCACGTCCCCCGGCTGGAAATCCATGTCGATCGGCAGGCCGGGCTCCTGCGAGATCTCGTCGAAGAGGGTGATGGCCGCGGCCTGGTCGGGTGTCAGCTGGGGAACACCGGGGTACTCCTGGGCGCTGAAGATCATCGAGTTGCCCGCGTAGGTGCTGAAGACGCCGTCGACGTTGCTGATGATCGGCGAGGTGTACGTGAGTTCCGGGGAGTCGGGGTCCTGACGCCGCCAGTCCCAGTGGTAGGTGTCGAAGAGGCGCGCAGCGAGGTCCGGTCGGCGGCGCAGCATCTCGTTGTAGATCGTGGTGCCGCTGACCAGGCTGGAGGCTCCGCCCTCCTTGGCGCCGCGCAGGCACATGAGGGCGACGACGTCGGAGCTGTCGGAGTGGAACGGCAGCCGGTCCCGCACGCGAGAGGGCAGCGCGCCCTCGTCGGACAGCGTCATGTTCGACGTGGCGATCACGTGGTCGAGCAGGTCGCCCCTCTGGTTCTGCCCGATCGGCTGGCCCAGGTGCAGGCCCATGATGAAGAAGATGGCCGCGGTCACGGGGTCGCCGTATTCCTCGGTGCGCAGGCCACGCACCAGGATGAAGCCACGGCCGGCGTCCATCTGGCGGGCGCACTCGTCGTTGAGGGCGCGACAGGCGTCGAACGGGTAGTCGGCGACGGTGACCGTGCGCAGGTCGGGGTCGTCGGCGACGAAGCGCCGTCCCAGATCTTCCAACTCGGCGCGCTCGGCGTCGCTGAGTATGTAGATCCATTCGGTGGACTTCGACAGCTCGTCGCCGCGCCAGGCGGACGGCCCGGAGATCGGCTGAAGGCCGACAGTGGTGGTCACGATGATGCACTCCTCGAAAGCGTGTTGGGAAAGCCCGTCGGCGAAGCCACGACGGACGACGAACGTTGCCGGACAGCGAACGTTTCGGTGTGGCGGGAGTTCGTCGCGCGGCGACGAACTGCACTCAGAAGGGGGTCTGAGGCTCGCCGACAGCCGTGCCGGGGCGCAGTCCCTCCCGGGGCGGGAAGTAGCTGAGCGGCTCGTCGTAGGTCCGGCGGCCGGCGCACGACACGACCAAGACGCCGATCTGAGCGATTGGCCTCATGCTGGTCCCGTCCTTTCGAGAAGTGCCTCAACCATAGGAGACGTTCGGGCCATGGTCAACGGGCGAGACGCCGTCTCGTGATGCAGTATGCGGGGTGAACGGCGGATCGCCCCCGGCGAGGGAGAGGACCTCCCCTCTCAGTTGCCCGCCCCACTCGGGCAGACGCTCACGAGTGGGAAACGGCAGCAGGCGGAGAACTTCGGCACCGAGGAGTTCTACCGGCGGGCGGCTGAGGCGTCCCTCGATGTTCAGGGGGACGTTCGCATGGGTCGCTGGAGCACATCGGCGCCTCGGCCGGCCGCGACCACAGCGTGGAAGAGGAACGCGATGAGCAGTGTGATCGCAACCAGGAGCCCGCTTGCCCACAGCGGCCCGAGGTTACCCACCGCGGTGCTGAGGGTGGTTGCGGCGACAAGGGGGCCGGCCGCGGCGCCGACGTTGAGTGCCGCGGTCGCATACGACCCGGCCATGGTGGGGGCTTCTGCGGCCTCATAGAGGACCCGTGTGATCAGGGTGCTGCCCAGCGCGAACGACACGGCGCCCTGCGCGAACACGAGAGCGAACAGGGCGACCGGCTCGATGGCCAGCACCGCCAGGACCGGCCAGCCGATGAGCAGCAGCGGGTCGCCGACTGCGATGACCAGACCGGGACGCTGGTCGGACAACCGTCCGGCGACGGTGACCCCGGCGAAGGAACCGGCGCCGAAAAGCACCAGAACGACAGAGATCCACAATTCGCCCAGCCCTGCGGTGTCGGTCACGACGGGGGCAAGAAAGGTGAAGCTCCCGAACGTTGCCGCGTTCACCAGCGCGCCGAGAAGCATCACCAGAAGCAATGGCGGCCTTGTGAGCTGGGCGAGCTCTGCTCGCAAGGCTGGCCCGCCACTCGCCTCCTCCTTCACATGTCCCGCCGGGACTGCCTTCAGGATGCCGAGAGCCGCAGGCAGGCAGGCAGAGAACGGCGACAGCCCAGAATATGGCCCGCCAGCCGAGCACCGTGCCGAGTACCGACCCACCAGGGACACCGGCGATCGTGGCCACCGTCGTGCCTGACAGCAGCACGGCCAGCGCACGTCCCTTCTTGTCGGGCGAGGCCAGCGTGGCGGCAGCCGTAAGAGCGATGGTGAGGAAACCCTGCGTTCGCGAGCGCGGCGACGACCCGGGTGGCGAACAGGACCGGGAAGCTGGTGGTGATGGCACCCACGGCGTGAGCTGCCGCGAAACCGAGGATGAACCCGAGAAGGCTGGAGCGCCTGGGCCAGTTGCGGGCAAGCGCGGCCACAAGGGAAGCACCGACGACCATGCCGACCGCGAAGGCCGAGGTGAGTGCGCCTGTTGTCCCGACTGTGACGTCGAGATCTGACGCGATGTCCGGCAGGAGGCCGGCGAGCATGAACTCCGAGGTGCCCATGGCGAAGACCGCCATGGCAAGCAGATACAGCGGGAGAGGCATCGAGTGGCTCCGAGGTGAGGAGAAGCACGAGGAGGTCATCTCGTCACCGCGGCCAGCCCCAAGGGCACACTCGCCCGGCCGCAGAATGCGGCAGGACGACAGGGCTACGAGCTCAGTGGTTCAGAGGGCTGACGGCGTGACCGAAAGCCCCCACCTTGTCTGACTCAGGACTCGACATGGCCCGCACGGTACTCGACTGATACCCGTCGAGGCACCTTGGTTTTTCCGGCATTGGCCTGTGTCACCAACGTCATGTCCCGCAACAACTGGGCTCCGTGGTCAGAAGAACAGCAGGTGGCAGGGGACGGCGGGCCACCGGAGCGGCGCGTGCCGTCGGGGGATCGGGGCCGCCGTTGGTCAGGTCGCGCGTCGGCGGCCGCCTCCGCGCTCGTGCGCCGCAACAACCCGGAGGGAATATCCAGCCCCGTCACCCCACCGAGTGCGTTGCATCGACGCCTGGCTCAGGGGCGCGTTACCTACCGGAACGGCCGGGCCGTTGCCGCGCGACGTCCAGGTTCAACCTGCGCGACGGCCTCAGGGCGCAAGGTCGGTGAGGAGGGTGTCGAGGACGGCCTCTTCCTCGATGCGCACCCCGAGTTCGGTCAGGGCCGGGGTCAGGTCGGGATCCCACGCGGCGTTGGCCGGTGTGCCGGTCAGGGGTGGGGCCAGGGGCGTGGCGGCGGCCGCGGTGCGGTAGTCGGCGGCGGTGTAGCGCCAGGGCTGCCAGGGGACGCGGCGCAGCAGGGCGTCGGCGATGCGCAGGCCGCCCCAGTCGAAGTCGCCGTGGTAGCGGAGAGTGGAACCGTGGGTGTGCAGGTGGCGCAGCAGGGTGAGGGCGGCGGCCGAGGGCTGGCCCTGGAGGCAGACCAGAGACGGGCAGGTGGGGCCGTGGATGTCGGCCGCGGTGGCCAGGACGGTCGGGTTCTCGCACACGTATACGACCGCAGGTGCCGTGCTCGGCGGGCTGTGGCTGAGCTGGCGTAGCGTCAGGACGGCCGGCTCGCCTGTGTCGGTCATCCAGTCCAGAGCAGCGGTGCCCTGCAGACCCAGGGTGAGAACGGTGGAGGACAGGGCGTCCCTCAGCAGGCCGGCCGAGGCCCAGGCCTCGCGGCGCCATTCGGTTCCGCTGCCGTCCGGGAAGCCGGTCAGGGCGCGTACGCCGGACAGGACAACAGTGGCGAGCGGTGTTGCGTCGTCGAGGGCGTGCGCGTCGCCCAGAGTGTTGTTGGCGAAGGCGGGCAGGGACACGGCCGGGTCGGCGGGCAGCGCCCGTAGGGCCGTCGCGGCGTCGGTCAGCAGGGTCTTCGCCGCGTGCGGGGTGCGGGCGAGGCGGCGTACGAGGCCGTCCTTGCGCAACAGGTCGGCCCACTCGGACAGTTCAGGCCGCAGCGTGGCCAGTGGGGCGTAGGCGTCCTGCCAGGCGTTCGCCTCCCGTTCGCGTACGTCGGCGAGCCGCGTGACCGGGCCGGTGAGGGCGGTCACGGCCGTGGCGAGGCCCTCGGGGCTGACGCCCGAGCGGCGCAGCACGGCGTCCACCGCTTCGAGGCGCACGGTCAGCGAGCGTCCGGCCCCCGGGCTGCGGCCCAGCAGGCGTTCGGCAGCGGCGCGTTCGGCAGTGGTGGGGGCGGCCTGCGTGACGGGGCCGGTGAGGGGTTCGTCCCGCTCCATGCGGCGTCGGACGCGCTCGACCAGCCAGGCGAGGTCGGGGTCACCGAGCAGGCGGCCGAGACGGTATCGATCGACGCGCGCGCCGGGTTCCCCGGGGGAGGAGGGCTGCCCGGGCGTGCTCATGCCCACAGCGCGTCCTGGCCGGGGTCGCTGCCGTCGGCCGGCGCGGGCCCGGGTGCCGCCGCGCCTGCCGCAGTGGCCGAAGACGCCACCTGAGCGGGGAGTACCGCCAGGTGGTGGTCCGGTTCGCAGCCCCGTACGCGCTCGGTCCCGTCCCATTCCCAGCGGGTCACCAGGACCGCGGCGATCTCGTCGACACGGGAGAGTTGGGCGATGGCGATGCCGGGAACCTGGGGGTAGCAGGCCCATTCGCGTTCGCTGGTCATCACCACGTCCAGGTCGAAGGCGTGCAGCAGGCCCAGGCACTTGGCCCGCGAGTCGTCGTCCACGCCCGCGAACGCCTCGTCCAGGGTGACCAGACGCGGGGCGTCGGGGGTGGCCGTGGCGTAGTGCGAGGAGGCGGCGGCGAACAGTGGCACGGACACGGCCAGGACCCGTTCGCCGCCGGAGGCCGGGCCGGTGGCAGGAACCCAGGTGCCGTGCTGGTGGCGCTCGATGCCGAACTCATGCCAGGAGCGGTAGTCGAGCGCCGCGGTGAGCACCTCCAGCCAGCTTCCTGCCGCGTCGTCGGACTGCCGGCGGGCGATCTCGGCCTGAAGGAACTCGCCGACCGCCGCCCGGTCCGCGGGCGCCCAGGCGTCCGCGGACTGGCGCAGGCGTTCGCGTGCCTGGGCCAGTCCGACAGGCGCCTTGCGCGAGGGGCGCCACATCAATCGCAGTTTCATGCCGGTGGACGTGGGCCGCTCCTGAAGTTCGGCGTTCATGGCCCGCACCTGCCGCTCGGCGGCCGCGATCAGCTCCTGAAGGGTGCCGGCGACTTCGGTGAGCAGGTGGGTTTCGAGGATCTCGCGTTCGTGCGCGGACAGGATGCGCGCAAGTTCGGTCACCTCGGTGGCGAGGGCCGCGGCCAGGTCGGGCACGGTCCGCCGGCGGCCCTGGTAGACGATGTCGACGACCATGCCGTCCTCGACCATGCGGGCGGTGGCGCTGTGGCCGCCGCGTGAGAGGGCGTCCTGGAGTTTCTTGTACTCCTCGCTGAGCCGTTTTTGTACGCGTTCCCATGCGCCGTCGGAGTCGTCGGTGCCGGACAGGCCCGACAGCTGCGCCTCGATGGTGCGGGCGAGCGCGACGGCCGGGGTGGCCGCCCACGGTCCGCCGTCCAGCGGGGGCACGACCGTCTCGGGCAGGGCGACGGTCAGCAGGCCGGTGGCCGCGAACCGCTGGAGCGCGGCGATAGCCTCGGCGCGGGAGGCGGCGGCCTCGCGTACGTCCTTCTCCAACTGCTCGATGCGGCCCTCCGCATGGCCGACGCGACGACCGGCGGTGGTGTGCTCCTCGCGGGAGATGCGCTGGTCGCGGTCGCACGCGGCCAAGGCCGCGGCGGTGGCGGCCAGGCGCCGTTCCAGCTCCGCGACGGCGGCGCCGACGGTGGAGCGCAGGGTGCTGTGGCGTTCGTCCGCGGCGGCCGCGAGGCGGGAGGAGTTTTCGGCCCGCAGAGCCAGTTCGGCCACCCGGGTGCCGGCTCGCTCGGCTTCCGCGCGCTCGTCGGCGACCGTGCGCCCGGCGTCGACGCGCTCGCGCAGGGCGGGCCACAGGGCGGCCAGGACGGCGGTGTAGTCGGCCAGCGCCTGGCGGACAGCGGCCAGTTGCGGCCGGTCGGCGGGCAGGTTGACGGCGGTTGCCGTGTCGGTGAGGTCGGTGGCGGCCTCGGCTTCCTGCCCGGCCGCCGCGGCCAGTTCGGCGGAGCGTTCGTCCTGGCGGGCGCGGGCGCGGTGGGCGGCGTCCGCGGCGGCCGCGGCCAGCGCGTGCGCGTGGCGCAGGGCGGCGTCGTCGGGGACGGCGGTCAGTTCGGCGTCCAGGGTGCGGCGGCGCCGGGCCACCGTGGCCCGCTCGGCCTGCAGCTGGTCCGACTGGTGTGCCAGGGCCTCGAGTTCGCCGTGCAGGACAGCGATCCGGGCCCGGCGCGCCTCCTCGCGGGCGCCCTCGCCCACGTACACGGCGGCCTGCTTCGACCAGCTGCCGGTCAGCGCTCCGACGCGGAAGCGGCCGTCCGCCGCCACCCAGGTGTCGCCGCCGGAGCCGAGACCCACGGCGGCCAGAAGGCGGGCCACCGTCTGCTCGCCCACCGCCATGGCACGCGCGTCACCGTGGTCCACAGCCGGGCGCAGCACATCGGCAAGCACCGGCCCGGCGAGCGCGGCGCCCGGCGACAGCAGAATGTCGTGCCCGTCGGTGGACACGGCGGTACCGTCCGGGCGCACCCAGGCATCCAGAAGACCGGACGCCTCCAGCGCCGCCTCCAGGCCCGCGCGTTCAGCTGCGGTGACGTGGTCCTGGAAGTCGACCAGACGCCACAGCGGCGCCCCGGGGGCTTGGTCGCGGACGCCGGGAGTACGCGTGTGGGGTGCCGTGGGGCCGTGCTGGCCGCCCGCCTCGAGGCCGGCCAGCTCCCGCTCGGTCTCGGCGCGCCTGGCGTGCAGTTCGGTCTGCCGTTGGCCGAGAGCGGCCGTCTGGTCGGCCAGGTGCGCGGCGCGGGCGCGATGGGCGTCGGCGGTATGCACGCGCGCGGGTGACGGGCCTTGGAGGTGCGTGACCCACTCCTGCAGTCCGTCCAGCAGGCCCACCGGATCCTGAGGCGTCAACTCCTCACAGGAGTCGAGGTGTTCGCGTACGGCGGCGACCAGTTCCCGGCCCGCCTCGGCCGCGACGGCCTCCGCCTGCGCGTGCCGTTCGGCGGTGTGCCCGGCCTCGGTCTGCGCCTCATCCAGGCGGCGGGCGGCGGCGCGCCGCTCGGCCGCGGCCTGCTCGGCGCGTGTCGCCAGTTCCTCCACGTGGTCGAGGGTGCGCCGCCTGCGGGCCACCGACTCGTCGGCGGCGTGGCGCAGTTCGGCCTCCGGCGCACCTTCGGTGCGCAGATCACCGTCGAGGCGAGCGGCGGAGGCCGCCTCCCGCTCGCGGGCGAGCGTGTCCGCGACCTGCTGCCCGGCCGCCGCGAGCCGCCTGTCGGCACTCTCGAGGCGGTCGAGGGCGCGGGTGTGGACCTGGGCGGCCTGCTCCCGGTCCGCCTCGGCGCGGGACTGGTCGCCGGCGGTGCGGCGGGCGTCGGCCGCCGCCTGCTCCAGCTCCCGGGCGTTGCGCATCTCCGGGCCCTCGCGCAGCGCAGCTTCCTGCGCCGTCAGCCGTGCGGCACTCTCCTCCAGCTCCGCGATCCGTCCGGCGATCCGCTCCCGGTCCTCCTCGGCCTGCGACCGCTCGCTCTCGGCCTGCGCGAGGTCGCGGTTCAGCTGTTCGTAGCGGGCGTGTTCGTGGCGGGGGAGCCGGGCGCGGCGGCGGGTGGCGACGCGGGCGTAGCGGCGGTAGTGGTCCAGGAAGGCAGAGGCGGCCCGCTCCGCCTCGGTGGCCGCCCGCAGCTCCTCCTTCTCCTCGTCCAGAGACCGGAACGCCTCGGCCACGTCGGCGATCACCGCCTGGTCCATGGGCGGCAGCGCCTCGGTCAGCGCACGCGACAGGGTGGCCTCGTTGGGCCGCTTCGACAGCTGCGGCTGGCGCAGCTGGACGAGCAGGTCCACCAAGGCCGCGTACCGCCGCTCACCCAGCCCGAACAGCGCCTCGTCGACACCCCTGCGATACGCGGTGGCGGTGTCGTACACCATGCCGTGCCCGGAGAGAGCTTCCGCGAGCCGGTCTCGCGACAGGGCGGTGCCGGTGGTGTCGAGCAGACTGAGCTCCTGCCCGATCCGCTGGTCGGTGACGGCGTACCAGTGGCGGGCGATACCCCGCCCGGCCACCGCCTTCAGCCCGCAGGCCAGGGTGAGGAAGCGGTCCTGTCCGGCGGCCTCGTCGTGGCGGCCGAACTCGATCCAGGTATAGCCGACTCGCTCGGGGTGCGGATGCTGCCCGCCCAGCAGCAGGTTCCACTCCATGCGCTTGCCCGGGTCGGCGTCGGGCTCCACGCGCCGCGCGGACAGGTCGCCGTCCAGGAGGAAGGGCAGGGTGAGGGCGAGGACCTTGGACTTGCCGGTGCCGTTGTTGCCGCGCAGCAGCAGCCGTCCGTCCCGGAACCAGAACTCCTCGGTGTCGTAGTAGAAAAGGTCGACCAGGCCGATACGCAGCGGCCGCCACCGGCCGGGTGCGGGAGTGGGCAGGGCGGTCACAGCTCTTCTCACGCCTTTCGCTGAGCGGTATGGGGGGCAGGGACTCCCGGTTCCCTTACGACCGTCTCGCCGACCGCGAACCGGGCCAACGCCGGCAGCGGGGCGACGCCGCCGGGTGCGGCGGTGACCAGGCCGAGCGCGGTCAGCTTGGCCAGGGCCTGGTCGACCAACTCCGCTTCCGAGCCCGGCTGTTTGGCACTCTTGGACCAGAAGCCGCCATGCTCGGCGGCCAGTTCCCGCACCCTGTGCTCCAGCTCACCGCGGCTGACCGGGCCGTTCGCGGCCGCGAGGTGCTCGGCGAGCAGCAAGGTGACGTGCCCGTGGGTGCCTTGCTCGGGCATCCGTACGTCGGTCAGGTCGTCCAGGGGGTCGACCATGGCGATGCCCTCGGCCCGCACCTCCGCGACCAGGCCGGTCAGTTCGGTGATCCGCGCGGTGATGAAGGCGCGCTGGCGGGTGAGGTATGAGAGCTCTGTGTCGGTCAGCTCCGCGTAGTACAGCACCGGGTCGTCCAGCAGGCGCCGGGTCAGCCGCTGGCGGATGGCGCGGAAGCGTAGTTCGTCGCTGTCCAGGGCGCTCTCGGCGGCCAGCTCAGCCAGGTGGTCCTCGAAGCCGTCGGCGGTGATCATCGACGGGCCGCGGCGGGCGGCGAGCAGTCCGGCCAGGACGCGGCGCTGGACGTCGTAGAGCACATCGCCTGCCCCACTGACGTAGGCGTCCTCGTCCCCGGCCACCCGCCGCAGCACTCCGTACCGCATGAGCAGGCGTACCACCGCCGCCAGATCCAGCCGCTCCTCGCGCCGCTCCAGCGTGAACTCGATTCCGGCAGCGGCCAGATGGGGATCGGCGGCATCCAGGACCACCTGCTCGGCGAGCCGGCCCAGCGCGATCTGCGCCTCGCCCCGCTCCAGCGCGGCCAGCGCCAGGCACAGCAGCACATAGCGGCGGCGGGTGAAGGGCGCGCGAGCGCGGGATGCCTCGCGGGCCGGATGGGTGGGGTCGGCCAGGGTGCCGGGTGTCCTGCCCAGCCGCGCCGCCTCCGCGTCCACCCGCAGAGGCCAGCCGGTGTTGCGGTCGAACCAGTCACGCAGGTCGCCGGCGTGCTGGCGCACCAGCCGGAACTCCTCGGCGTACGGGCCGTGCGCGAGCAGCAGCGGCTCCTTCAGCAGCGCGCGGGCGGCCTTGTGGAACTCGGCGGCGCGCCGGCTGTCCAGCACCTCGCCCAGAGGCGTGGTCATCGCTCCCCTCCCGTCGCATTGTCGTCGGCGCGCACCTGACCGGTCCGGGTGAGATCGGTGATCTCGACCAGGTGGTCGGGTCCGCGGAAGGTGCCGCCCGGGGTGCGGACCTCGGCCGTCGTCCCGTCCGCCAGGGCGGTGAGCCGGATCTCCATCGTGCCGTCGTTGCTGGTCGCGACGGTGGCCGTCATGCCGGGCCGCCAGGTGGCCAGGGCGTCGCCGAGCAGCTGAAGGAAGAGGCCGAAGGCGAGCGGGTCGAGCTCGCCGAGCGCGGACAGCCGCGTGGTGCCGTCCGTGGCGAGGCGGGCGCGGGCGGCCGCGATCTCCTCCGCCTGCTTGGCGGCGATCTCGGCCAGGCGCCTGCGCTGCTCGGACCGGTCCTGTACGCGGCGGGTCTTGCCGCGCCGTTCGTAGCTGCCGGTGCGGCGCAGTTGCGGGCTGATGCGCAGCGGCTCGGACTCGGCCCACGGGGTGGCGGCGGCCACCGGGTGGGCGGCGCGCCGGTCGAGGGTGTCGGCGTCGACGGTGAGGTGACGTGCCGGATACAGCCCGAACGCGGCGCGCCACAGCCGGTGCCGCGCCGCGTCGTCGGGGGCCTCGGCGAACCACCGGGCAAGGGTCCGAAAGTCCGCCGAGCGGTCCGAGCGCCCGGCTCGCCGCTCGTTCAACTGGCGCACAACTGCCAGCAGTTGCGGGATCGCCCCAAGAGCTCGCCCACGCAGCAGGCGGGCCTGCGACTCGCGGCCGTCCGCCGACACGAACCAGGCCGCCGCCCCGACCACCTGCCCACCCACCGCTCGTACGCCCGCGCCTCGGCGCTCTCGGCCTCGTCCGGGGCAGCGTCGGCCGCCTCCCGGGCCGCCGCCAGCCGCAACAGCCCACCGACCCGGCCCTGCTCCTCCAACTCGCCGATGAGCAGGGCGATCCGCCCGCCCAGGGTGATCAGGTCCTGGATGAACCGCTCCAGGTACTGGATCAGGCGGTCCTTGTAGGCGAGGAAAACCTCGACCTCCACATCGTGCAGGTCGATGGTGCGTTGCAGGGAGCCCATGAACGCCCGCGCGTTCTCCGCCAGCGCCTCGAACCGGCTTGTGAGAGCGGACAGCGCCAGATGCGCCTTGGCCGCGTCCGGCTCGCCCTCCTCCTGCTCGGCGGCGATCACCAACAGGGCCCGCAGCTGGGTGACGATGTCATGCAGGGCCACCGCCTGCAGCGCACCGCGTCGCCCCAGCGCCTCGTCATACGCCGACAGCGCCAGCTCGGCGGCCTCGCCGGCCTGGGTGAGCTGGTAGATGAAGCGCTTGCGGTAGAAGTCCTCGACCGCGGTGACCCGGGAGGTGTCCGGATCCGCCCGCAGATTGCCCCACTCGACAAGGCTGTCCAGCGCCTTGACCACCGCGTCCACGTCGGCGGGCCGGTGCTCCGGCGGCAGCACCCCGAACACGTCCTCGGGCCGCAGATGGACCGCGAAGCGCTCCTTGGCGGCCAGGAACGCGCCCATCACCCGGCGGTACAGGGCGGCGTTGGGCACGGTGAGGTGGGCGAAGGGCGCATACCCGGCCCGTGCCGGTCCGGAAGGCGTCGACATCATCGTTCAGCATTCTCCCCGACGGACACCCCGCTGCGGCAATCATGGCCTGACCTTCACACAGGGTCCCGCCGTGTGGGCTCGCGCCGCATGCGCTCAGCCGACCGCACGTCTCGGGCCTGCCGACGCCGACCCGGCCTTCGGACCCGGCGGCCGACCGCCGAGGCGCTGCGCGAGCAGGCCGAGGAGTTCGACCACGAGCGGGCGGAAGCGGCGCCCAGCAGCCGGTCAGACGGGTCTTCCCGATCCTCCGCAGGTGGATCGGCTGCCAGCAGGGCTCGCAGCAGGCCGGGGGCACGGTCGGCGAGCAGGTCGATGACAGCGATGGTCTAGGCGTGTGCGGTGCCCACCGAGATGCCGAAGTCGGCGGCGATCTGCGCAAGGGTGTCGTGTCTGCGCAGGTACACCAGGCGGACGAGCGCACGCTGGTGCGGCGGGACTTTGCAGCGGTGGTCACCCTCGCGGGGGTGACGATGAGCATCGTGACCCTGCGTTGCGGGCATCGAAACCGTCACTTGATCCGTGGCCATGCTGCAAAGCCTCAATGAGCATGAGTGACTTCTGGTGACCGTAACCGTGACCGTGACCGTGACCGTGAGCGAGTGCCGGTGTCGGGAGGCGAACGCGCCGGATTCACTCCAGCCGTGTGCCGCCGCCGTCGGTGTGTGCCCGATCCAGACTGCGCAGGTGCAGCGGTGCATCCGGGGCGCGGGTGCGTGATGGAGGGTCTGCCCTTTCGCCTTCGGGCAATGCGGACTCGATCCAGGCCGAAACTTCCCGAAGTGCGGTGCGACTCGTGGTTGTTGTTCACTGGTGAGGGCCGGTTTTGCCGTGTAGCGTCGTCGTCAGCTGTCGTGGTTCGCAGGATCTGCCCGCGCTTTGGCGCGGGCGCTTTGCTGTGCAGTGCCGGACCAGGGCGATCACCTCCAGGACCGCGCGGTGCGGCTCCTGACATCGACTGAGAGGCACCAGCATGGCCAGCGGAACCGTGAAGTGGTTCAACGCCGAAAAGGGCTTCGGCTTCATCGCCCAGGACGGCGGCGGACCGGACGTCTTCGCGCACTACTCCAACATCAACGCCTCCGGCTTCCGCGAACTGCTGGAAGGACAGGCGGTCACCTTCGACATCACCCAGGGCCAGAAGGGCCCGCAGGCGGAGAACATCACACCCGCCTGACCCGCAGCCTCACCAGGGCCGGAACAACGCCCCGGAGACCGGCACGACTCCCGCAGGTCGCCGCGGCGTTGAGCACGTCGCGGCGACGGCAGATCCCTGTCACGGCGGAGCGTGCTGTGAGCGGCGACCTGCGAAGCCCCGAGCGTGGCGATGCGGGCGGGGGGGGGGGGGGGGGGCGGGCCGGCGGGCGCGCCCCCCAGCGGGCCGCCCCCCAGAACCAGACCCAAACGCGGGCGGCCAAAAAGGCGAATGGCCCCCC
>NZ_JBIAHG010000039.1:44664-64748 GCF_042870385.1 Streptomyces sp. NPDC006602
GTAAGCCCCGGGGCGGGGGGGCGGTGGTTTGGCCCGCCCCCGGCCCCCCCCCGGGGGGGGGGGGGGGGGGGGGGCCCCCCCGGGGGGGGGGGCCCCCCCCCCCCGCGCCGGGCGGCACTCGCGGATGTGCCAGCGAAGCCGGTCGAACCGACTTGCGTAACGCCGACTTCACCGAGACCGATCTGCGCGAGGCAAACCTGCGTAAGGCCGACGCCCACGGCGCGGTCTTCCACCGCGCCGACCTCCGCATGGCCGACTTGCGCGGCACCGACTTGAGCACCGCCAACCTTGTCGAAGCACGCCTGAGGGGCGCCCTGGCCAGTGAGCACACCCGCTGGCCCGCCGACTTCGACCAGACGGCCGCCGGAGTCGTCGACACCGATGACCCCGGACCCGAGCCCTCGCCCCTGCTCCAGCCGCCCGGCATGACGTGGCAGGCACCGCCGCTGCGGTCCACTCCCTGATCAAGACGCGCCGGTCAAGGCTGCGGCGACCGCGATCCGCCTGACCGGCGTCACTCCTCCTCAGCGGCGTCCTGATCGACCCGCCCTGGTTGCCGGGTCCCTTGCCGGGTCCCTCCTGGTGGAGCGAGGCGGGCACGAAGGCCCGCAGTACCAGATTCTCGACGTGTTCCCCACGGGTGCGCAGCAGATTTCGAAGACCGCCCGCTGTGGCTGACATCAGGACGTCGTTCAGTTTCACGTCGTGCTGGTGAGCGATCTGCTTGACGTCGTCGACTCTGCTGCGGATGACCGCCAGTCTGCGGTGCCGACCGATCGGGATGTGAAGCTGGTCCGTGGTGCTCGCTCCTGGACATAGTTCTCGCGCACCGCGGGCCACCTCTCCCGGGCCTGGTGCAGCGTGGTGGCGGGCCGACGGAGCTTCGAACGGTCGGCCGGGTCGACCGTACTGGCTGCGGCCTCTGCCGCCCACTGAAGAAGACTCGCGATGAACCAGCGCAATTACGGCATGTACTTGCTCGCCGCCGCGATCGTCGCCGGAGCCCTGATGGTCGGCGCCTCGCCGGGGATTCCCATCTGGTTCGCCCTCGTCGCTGCCTGCCCGCTGATGATGCTCTTCATGATGAAGAGCATCCACGGTCAGGACATGCACAGGGGTCACGGCCGCGACGACGACCCGCTGCACAAGCACGACCACTACCACCACCCCGGATCCGGTCGGCGCTGACCGGCCGGAGACCGGCGTCCACGGCCCTCGCCGCAGCCGTCCTCTTCCCCCGAGCCGCCAGCACCCCGTCTGCTCAGAGCGCCGGCAGCCTCGCAGGCGACGCGGCCGCGCCCGGCGCCAGGTCTTCTCTGCGCTGATGGCCAAGGCAGACGCCGATGAGGAACTGACCTTGGCCGTGTCGGTGGACTCCACGATCGTGCGAACTCACCAGCACGCGGCAGGGGCCCGTAAAAGGGGCCCCGGCCGACCGGCCCAACCGGCCAACACACATGCCTGTTAGGCGTATTCCTCCCGCGCGATCCGCAGCCACTTGCGCAGACGCGGTATCCGGACGGTGATCCCCGTCCCGGCCGACCCGCGACGTCACCGACTCGGCGGGAAGCCGGGGCGGAGGCCACCGGCCTTCGATCGCGCTACCCGCTACGACGAGACAGCGACCATCTACCTCGCCGGACTTCACATCGCGGGCATCTTCCTCTGGTCCGCGCGGTGATCCAACGCCCACCGAGCAGGTCCCTCCGACGAGTGCCACGTCCGGGGACGCGACGGCAGGGCGAGCGCGGGAGCCTTGTCAGCGGACGACGTCGAAGACGTTCTTCTGCAGACCGTTGGCGTACACCTCGTGCTCGACGAGCTTCAGCTTCTGGGCGTCCTTGTCCGTGGCGCTGAACAGACGCTTGCCCGCCCCGAGCAGGAGCGGAAAGACAAGCAGGTGGTAACGGTCGATCAGGTCGGCGTCCGAAAGGGCCTGGTTCAGGGAGGCGCTGCCGTGGACGATGATCGGGCCGCCCTCGGTCTCCTTCAGCGCGGCGACGTCATCGAGCGAGCGCAGGATCGTCGTCTCGCCCCAGTTCGACACCAGGTTCTCCTCGGTGAGAGTGGTGGAGACGACGTACTTCGGCATCACCTTGTAGTCGGCGAAGTCCTCCATGTCGGGCCACACCGGGCTGAACACCTCGTAGCTGGTCCGGCCCATCAGCATGGCGGTGGCTTCCTTCTGTTCCCGGCCCTTGATCTCGAATGCCTCGGGGAGGAACTCGATGTCCTTGAAGGTCCACCCGGAGTTCCGGTAACCGGGCTCGCCGCCCGGGGCTTCCACGACGCCGTCGAGCGAGATGAAAGCGGTGCTGATCAGGGTACGCATCTAAGGTTCCTCGGTCTCGTGTCCGGTTCTCAGCAGATTCAGTCGGTGCACGCTTCGGCCACGCTCGCGGCTGCGGCGCACCAACCATGATCTCTGACTGCGAATCACGGAAAAACTCATCGGTCGTCGTCGTCCCTCCCGGCGGCCTCGGCCATCGGGATCATCCAGGGGACCCACACACGTGCCCGACTGCGGGACCTACCAGCAGCGCAACAGCGACGAGCGGTGCATGACCCGCCTCAACCGGTGACACGGCATCTTGATGCAGTCGGGGCTTGGTGATCCAAACGTAACTGCTCAGGTGCCGCCGGTCCGGGACGCCTGAACGGACCGGCCGATCCGGGACGTTCGGCCCGGTTCTCCGGGCCTTGCAGCCCCTCCGAACTGCCTTGCGGACACGGCACATTGGAGACGGAAAGAGAGTTGCCGACGCCCCACGCATCACCTGTTGGAAGGGATGAACATCATGTCAGTCCACAACCACCCGCAACGGCACCCGGGATTCCACTTCCCGTCCCTGCGGAGGACCCGGACGGCGGCACTGGAGTCCGCCGACACGACCACCGCGGCGGTGACGGCGACCCGCGCGTACGTCTTCGCCGGGCTTCGCGTCCTGACCGGGTTCGTCTTTCTGTGGGCGTTCCTGGACAAGACCTTCGGCTTCGGTTACGCGACCCGGTCCGGCAACGGCTGGATCGACGGCGGCTCGCCGACCAAGGGCTTCCTCAGCGGTGTGGCCGTCGGACCGATGGAGTCCACCCTCCAGGCCTGGGCGGGTGACGCCTGGGCGGACTGGCTGTTCATGCTCGGTCTGCTGGGCATCGGTCTCGCCGTTACCGCCGGTATCGGGCTGCGGCTCGCGGCCGTCGCCGGGACCGCGATGATGGCCCTGATGTGGATCGCGGAGTGGCCGCCCGCCAAGCACCTGTCCGATGGTGCGGCCAGCATGTCGACGAACCCGTTCGTCGACTACCACCTCATCTACGCCGTCGTCCTGATCGCCCTCGCGGCCGCGGGCGCCGGCGCAACCTGGGGCCTGGGTAAGGCGTGGGCGCGACTGCCGTTCGTCAGCCGCAACCGCTGGCTGCTCTGATCTCCGCAGCCATCCGACCGGGGCACCGCAGCAGCAGCGCGGCGGTGCCCCGGTCGTGTGTGCCGCCCACCACCATCAGTGTCAGCACCGGGGCCGGTCGGCTGCACACACGGACCGGTGGGCCCTCCTGCCGCACGCGCCCAGTCAGCACGATGGGGATCACACCCGAAGGAGGCACCCTCATGTCCCGTACCATCACCGTCGGCCTGGACGGCTCCCCCGAAAGCCTTGCCGCGGCCGACTGGGCGGCCCGCGAAGCCCAGCTCCATGCGGCCACTCTGCGTGTCGTGCATGCCGGGGAGCAGCAGCTCCACACCTACGTGCCCTTCGGCGGCGAGGCCGTGCCACTGCCGGGGGCGGACCAGTCAGGGCGCATGCTGCGTGAGGTCGCGGCTTCACTCGCCTACCGTCACCCCGGCCTGCGGATCGTCGCCGACCCGGTCGCCGGACAGCCTGCCGCGGCTCTGGTGGCCGCCGGTCGGGAGACCGAGTTGCTGGTGCTCGGGTCGCGGGGCCTGGGCAGGACGGAGGGACTCCTGCTGGCCTCCGTCGCCTCGGCCGTGGTGGCCCGGGCCAGGCGGCCGGTCGTCCTCGTACCAGCCGGTGGCGGTGTCGTGGACGAGCCCATGGCGGACACCTCCGGGGCCGGTTCAGGGACCACCTCGTACCGTGACGTCGTGCTCGGCCTCGACCTGCACGAACCCGATGACGCCGTCCTCGGGTTCGCCTTCGACGCCGCCGCCCGCCGCGCCGCCGCCCTACGCGTCGTCCACGGCCGGAGTCGGCCTGCGTCCCCCGCAAGCTCGGTCGGCAATCAGGAAACGGGGCTGGAGGACGAACCGGCCGCCAGGCCAAGGGACAGACTGGCCGACACGCTGCGCCCGTGGCGGGAGAAGTTTCCCGGCGTGGAGGTGACCGAGGAAGCCGTGATCGGGCGGGCGGGCACGCATCTGGCAGATGCGTCCCGTAACGCCTCGCTGGTCGTCGTCGGCCGCAAGATCCGCCACGCTTCGCTCGGGCCGCACATCGGCCCGGTGACCCACGCGGTGCTGGCCCATGCCGCCGCACCGGTCGCGGTGGTTCCGCACGACTGAGATGTTCCCGTAGGGACGTGTCCAGAATGACGGCCTGCTCGGAGGACGCGCGGGGCGCGATCGAGCGTGTGCACTTCCCGGCCTGACCGACCGCGAGCGGGAGAGGTCGCGCCGCGGTGATTGTCACCCAGACGCAGGAGTGGCTCGCGCACCAGGACCTGACAGCCCATACGGCATTTACAGGCGATGCCAGTGACTGACGTACCACTGGGGCCGATGGGCCGTGTCCCCTCACTGCTGTCGTCCTACGGTGGAGAGGTGATCGTTCGACGCGAGGGAAGGAGAGCACGTGGAGATCGCCGCATACGGAGTCCTCACGGACGAGGAGCCGCTGCTGCGGGCGGCCTTCGATCGGGCGTTCCATGGCCGTCATGAAGTGCGCTGTCTGAGGCTCTTCCTGAACCGGGACACCGCTCCGACCGCCGCTGGTCACGAGGTCGTGCTCAGCAGCGTCAACGACACTCTGGACGCCGAGGTGCTGGGCTCGCTGGCCGAGGGCGGTACCAAGATGATCGCTCAGCGGTCCACCGGCTTCAAGCGCGGGCCATGGCTCATGCGGCTCGTCGGGAGCCGGAGGCCGACCGGGGGCGGCCCAGGGCCGTCGAGGCTTCCGCCGGTGTAACCCGCCTGCGGTAGACGATGTACGGGCGGGCCAGGTAGCCGATCGGGGCGCTCCACACATGGACCAGGCGGGTGAACGGCCAGGCGGCGAAGAGCAGGAAGGCAGTCAGGGCGTGGAGTTGGAAGAGCAGCGGGGCGCCGGCGATCGCCTCCGGGTGTGGCTGGAGGACGAACAGGCCGCGGAACCAGATGGAGACGGTGGAGCGGTAGTCGTAGCCGGCGCCGAACACGTTGTGCGCGGCGGTGGCGGTGATGCCGAGCAGGACGGTGGCGGACAACAGCGGGAAGAGGAGTTTGTCGCTGCTGTCGGTGGTGAGCCGGATCCGGCGGGTCAGGAGTCGGCGGGCGCACAGCATGCCGAGGCCCGCGACCATGGCGACGCCCGCCACCGAGCCCGCCCAGACGGCCGTGGTGTGGTATGCGTGCTCGGAGATGCCGACGGCCTCGGTCCACGAGTCAGGGATGGCGAGTCCCACGACATGCCCGGCGATCACCATGAAGGCCCCGAGGTGGAACAGCGGGCTGCCCCAGCGCAGCCAGCGGTGTTCGAGGAGTTGGCTGGTGTGAGTGGTCCAGCCGAACTGGTCTTGGCGGTAGCGCCAGATGTGTCCGACCGCGAATACGGCGAGGCAGACGTAGGGGATGGCGACCCACAGCAGGAGGTCGGTGCCGCTCGCCGACGCGGAGGCCGGCGGGGAGAGGGATGTGGCGTTCATCGGGTGCCTTCCATAGGCGTGGTGGCCGGGTCGGCCACGCGGGTCGGCGGAGCAGCCATGGGCGGCACGAAGGTGCCAGGAGGGGCGAACTCCCCTTCCCCGTACGTCCCGTAGGGGTCGAGGCCGACCTCCTCGTTCGGCGGGCCCTCGGCGACGAGCTGGGCCACCGCCGCGCGGTCCGCCTCTGTGGGCGGCGGCAGCAGGGTGAGCAGCGCGGCCAGTAGGTGCCGGTACGGCGAGTCGGCGTCGGTCAGCGCCCGGTGGATAAGCTCCAGCCCGCGCCGGTGCTGGCGCAGCGGGGCCTCGCCGCCACCCGGGCCCGCCAGGGCGGCGAACTCCAGGACGACCGGGAGGTGGTCGGGCAGTTCACCCCCGTCGGTGTCCCAGCCCGCGGCCTTGTACCGCTGGTTCAGGGTGAGCAGGGCCATGCCCCGGCGGCGGGTGTCGCCGTGCAGGTAGTAGGTCAGGTACAGGCTGCTCTTGCGGCGCAGGTCGAACATCTCGACGTAGTGCCGCTCCAGAGCCTCCGGTTCCTGGCCGGCGAACCAGGAGGTGAAGGCGGTCAGGTCCTCGGCGGTCGACGAGGGCGGCAGTGCTTCGACCGTGGCCGTCAGCACCGGCCGCGCGGCCGTGAGTTCGGCGTCCGGGTACTGCAGCAGCAGCGAGCACAGCCGCAGCAGCAGGGTGCGCGCCTCCACCTCCTCGGGCGTGAGCCGGGCCGGGCGGCGGACGGCCGCCCGTACGCGGGTGCGGACGAGGGCGGGAAGGCTTGCGGGCAGCGGGCTCACGACGGGCCTCCGGCGGTCTTGCGGCGCAGGGTGGGGAGGCCGAGCATCACCCGTCGGCCACCGGCGTCCGCCGGGTCGCCGGACGATTCGACCGGGCAGCGGTTCTCCATCGCGGTCAGCGCGGCGGCGTCTTCCTTGTGGGCGGCCGGGACGACGTACCGGTCCTGGTACTTGGCGATCGCGAGCAGGCGGTGCATGTCCTCCGCCTCACGGGCGGTCAGGCCGACGGCCTTGAGCACGGCCTCGTCGCCCTCCTCGCCGAGGGTGCGTTCCCGCATGTAGGAGCGCAGGGCGGTGAGCTTCATCAGCACCCCGGCGACCACGTCGGCGTCCCCGGCGGTGAACAGCTCCGCCAGGTACTCCAGCGGGATGCGCAGCCGGGTGACGGCGGCGAACACGTGGTCGGGGTCGTCCTGGTTGCCGCCGGCGGCGTCGACGGCGTCCAGGACGGGCGAGAGCGGGGGCACGTACCAGACCATCGGCATCGTCCGGTACTCCGGGTGCAGCGGCAGCGCCACCTTGTAGCGCATCACCAGGTCGTACACCGGGGAGCGGCGGGCCGCGTCCAGCCAGTCCTCCGGGATGCCGGCCTCCCGTGCCGACGCGATCACGTCGGGGTCGTGCGGGTCGAGGAACACCCCGCGCTGCGCGTCGAGCAGGTCCTTCTCGTCCGGCGTGGCCGCGGCCACGCCGACGCGGTCGGCGTCGTACAGCAGCAACCCGAGGTAGCGCAGGCGTCCGACGCAGGTCTCCGAGCAGACGGTGGGCTGGCCGGCCTCGACGCGCGGGAAGCAGAAGGTGCACTTCTCGGCCTTGCCGGTGGCATGGTTGACGTACACCTTCTTGTACGGGCACGCCGTCACGCACATCCGCCAGCCGCGGCAGCGGTCCTGGTCGACCAGGACGATGCCGTCCTCGACCCGCTTGTACATCGCGCCGGACGGACAGGCGGAGACGCAGGCAGGGTTGAGGCAGTGCTCGCAGAGCCGGGGGAGGTGGAAGAGGAAGGTCTGCTCGAACTCGAACTTCACCTTCTGAGCCCATTCGCCGGTGAGGTTGGGGTCGCCGCCCGCGTTCTCAGGGGCGCCGCCGAGGCCGTCCTCCCAGTTGGCGCCCCACGTGATGGAAGTGGGCTTTCCGGTGAGCACCGAGCGCGGGCGGGCCACGGGCATGTCGTTGCCCGCCGGGGCGCTGATGAGGTTGTCGTAGTCGTAGGTGACCGGCTCGTAGTAGTCCTCGAGGGAGGGCAGGTCCGGGTTGGAGAACAGGGACAGGAGCCGCTTGATCCGGCCGCCCGAGCGCAGGGCGAGCCGCCCACGCTTGTCGAGCATCCAGCCGCCCTTCCACTGCTCCTGGTCCTCGTAGCGGCGCGGGTAGCCGACACCCGGCTTGGTCTCGACATTGTTGAACCAGGCGTACTCGACGCCGGTGCGGTTGGTCCACGTCTGCTTGCAGGTGACCGAGCAGGTGTGGCAGCCGATGCACTTGTCGAGGTTCAGGACCATCGCTGTTTGAGCCATGACGCGCATCTCAGTACTCCACATCCTGGCTGCGGCGACGGATGACGGTGACCTCGTCGCGCTGGTTGCCGGTCGGGCCGTAGTAGTTGAAGGCGTAGGTGAGCTGGGCATAGCCACCCGCGAGGTGCGTCGGCTTGAGCAGCAGCCTCGTCAGGGAGTTGTGGATGCCGCCCCGCTTGCCGCTGACCTCGGTCTTCGGCACGTTCACGTTGCGGTCCTGGGCGTGGTACATGTACACCGTGCCCTCCGGCATGCGGTGCGTGACCACGGCCCGGGCGGCGACGACACCGTTGCGGTTGTACGCCTCGATCCACTCGTTGTCCTTGACGCCGATCTTCTCGGCGTCGGCGGTGGACATCCAGATCACCGGGCCGCCGCGGGACAGGTCGAGCATGTACTTGTTGTCCTGGTAGTTCGAGTGGATGGACCACTTGGAGTGCGGGGTCAGATAGCGGACCGTGACCTCCGCCCGGTCCTTGTCGTGCAGTTCCTGGTCGCCGTAGTGCCGAGACATGCTCAACGGCGGCCGGTAGACCGGAAGTTGCTCGCCGAGTTCGGTCATCCAGTCGTGCTGGACGAAGAAGTGCTGGCGGCCGGTGAGGGTGTGCCAGGGCTTCTTGTGCTCGGTGTTGATGACGAACGGCGAGTAACGGCGGCCACCCGTCTCCGAGCCCGACCACTCGTAGGACGTCAGCACCGCGCGCGGCTGGGTGCGGGTGTCGTCGAAGGTGATCCGCTCGGCCTCGCGTTCGGAGGCCAGTTCCACCAGGCCCTCGCTGCCGGTCTGCCGTTCCAGCTCCCGGAAGCCCTCGGTGGCCAGGCGCCCGTTGGTGGTGCCGGACAGGGCGAGGATCGCCTCGCACATGTCGGAGGCGGTGGCCAGGGACGGGCGTCCCGCGGCCAGGCCGTCGCGGACGGTGCCGCAGCGCCGTCGCAGTTCGTCGATCTCCCGGTTCGGACGGACGGTGACGCCCTTGGTGGTGGTGCCCAGCGTGTCCAGCAGCGGGCCGATCGCACGCATCTTCTGCGCGGTCGCGGCGAAGTCCCGTTCGATGACGACCAGCTTCGGCATGGTCCGTCCGGGAATGGGTTCGCACTCGCCCTTCTTCCAGTCCCGTACGACGCCGCCGGGCTGGGCGAGTTCATCGGGGGTGTCGTGCAGCAGCGGCACGGCGAGGACGTCGGTACGGGTGCCCAGGTGGTCGGCGGCGAGTTCGCTGAACCGGTCGGCGATGGTCAGGAAGGTGTCGTAGTCGGTGCGGGCCTGCCAGGGCGGGGCGATGGCCGGGGTGAAGGCGTGGACGAAGGGGTGCATGTCCGTGCTGGACAGGTCGTCCTTCTCGTACCAGGTCGCGGCCGGCAGGACGACATCGGACAGGAGTCCGGTGGAGGTCATCCGGAAGTCCATGGTGACCAGCAGATCGAGCTTGCCCTCAGGGGCCTCCTCCCGCCACACCACGTCCTTCGGACGCCCCTCGGGCGGCGTCTCCTCGGAGCGGACCGCCGCGTCCGTGCCCAGCAGGTGCCGCAGGAAGTACTCGTTGCCCTTGCCGGAGGAGCCGAGCAGGTTCGCCCGCCACACGGTAAGCACCCGGGGAAAGTTGGCCGGGTCGTCGGGATCCTCGGCGGCGAACCGCAGCCGCCCCGATTTCAGCTCGTCCACGATGTGCTCCGCGACCGGACGGCCCGCGGCGGCCGCCTCGTCCGTCAGGTCGAGCGGGTTGCGGTTGAAACCGGGATGTCCGGGCGTCCAGCCCAGCCGCACCGCCTCCGCGAGGCAGTCGGCGAACGACTTGCCCTTGAACCGCCCGTCGCCGAGCGGGGACGCCAACTCGTCGGGCCCGAACGCCTCGTAGCGCCACTGGTCGGAGTTCAGGTACCAGTACGAGGTGCCCGCCATGTGCCGGGTGGGCCGCTGCCAGTCGAAGGCGAAGGCGAGATGCTGCAGCCCGGTGATCGGGCGGATCTTCTCCTGGCCGACGTAGTGCGCCCAGCCGCCGCCGTTGACGCCCTGGCAGCCCGTCATCGTCACCAGCGCCAGGAACGCCCGGTAGATGGTGTCCGAGTGGAACCAGTGGTTGGTGCCGGCGCCCAGCGCGATCATGGAGCGGCCGCCTGTGCGCTCGGCGTTGCGGGCGAACTCCCGGGCGATCCGGGCCGCCTGCTCCGCCGGCACGGACGTGATCGTCTCCTGCCAGGCGGGGGTGTACGGCTCCGACGCGTCATCGTACGACGTCGGCCAGCTGCCCGGCAGACCCGGCCGCCGCACCCCGTACTGCGCCAGCATCAGGTCGAAGACCGTGGTGACCAGGCGCCCGCCGATCCGGCGCACGGGCACACCGCGCACCATGACCGAGCCGCCCTCCGTGCCGCCCTCGTCGAAGCGGGGCAGGGCCACGGCCACTGTGTCCTCCGACTTCTCGAACAGGCTCAGCTCGGGGACGACATCGCCCAGGTCGAGGTTCCAACGGCCTCGTCCGGCTTCCCCCCACCGGAAGCCGAGCGAGCCGCCGGGGACCACGGGTTCGCCCGTGGCCCCGTCCAGAAGAACGGTCTTGGACTCGGCGTGTTCCGTGTCGTGTCCGAGGTCGGCGGCGGTCAGGAAACCGTCCGGGACGAGACCGTGGTCGTGCTCGCGCAGGGTCACCAGGAAGGGGGCGTCGGTGAACGTGCGCAGGTAGTCCTGGAAGTAGGGCACTTCGCGGTCGACGAGGAACTCGCGCAGGATCACGTGCCCCATGGCCATGGCCAGCGCCCCGTCGGTACCGGGGTGCGGGGCGAGCCACTCGTCGGCGTGCTTGACGTTGTCGGCGTAGTCGGGACTGACCGCGACGACCTTGGTGCCGTTGTAGCGGGTCTCGGTGAGGAAGTGCGCGTCGGGCGTGCGGGTGACGGGAATGTTGGAGCCCCACATGATCAGGTAGCCGGCATTCCACCAGTCCGCGGCCTCCGGTACGTCGGTCTGGTCGCCGAAGACCTGAGGGGAGGCGATCGGCAGGTCGGCGTACCAGTCGTAGAACGACAGCAGGGTGCCGCCGATCAGCGAGTGGAACCGCGCCCCGGCCGCGAACGACGCCATCGACATCGCCGGGATGGGCGAGAAACCGGCGACGCGGTCGGGCCCGTACTTCTTGACGGTGTGCACCTGGGCGGCGGCGACCAGCTCGCTCACCTCGTCCCAGTCGGCACGCACCAGGCCGCCCTTGCCGCGGGCCCGCTTGTAGGCGCGGGCCTTCGCCGGGTCGGAGGTGATCTCCGACCAGGCCGCCACCGGGTCGCCGAGCCGCTTGCGGGCCTCACGCCACAGCTTCAGCAGCGCACCCCGCACATACGGGTAGCGCACCCGGCTGGGGGAGTACGTGTACCAGGAGAACGACGCCCCGCGCGGGCAGCCGCGCGGTTCGTACTCGGGGCAGTCCGTGCCGATCGAGGGGTAGTCGGTGGCCTGGTGCTCCCAGGTGATGATGCCGTCCTTGACGTACACCATCCACGAGCAGGAACCCGTGCAGTTCACGCCGTGCGTGGAGCGCACCACCTTGTCGTGCGCCCAGCGCTCGCGGTAGAAGCCCTCCCACTTGCCGTCGGCCTCGCCGAACACGGCGCGTCCGTCGGCCGACACCTCGCGGCGGGTCAGCAGTCGCCGGGCGGCCAGCGGCCAGTCTTCACCGGCACGCGGCGCCTGACGTCGTGGGTTCTGATCGTTCTCCATGGCCGGGAACGCTATGTGTCGCGCGCCGCACCGCACCTGGGTCGGGCGGTCCCCGCCGGGCGGCCTTCCGGCCCAGTCCGGGTGGTCGCAAAAGGGCCCAATGGTCCCGGTGGTGGGGCCGGTCGGCCGGGGAGTCGGGTATCCGCATGCCGGCATCGATCGAACCGCAGATGTCCATCTGTCCGTACGACCGCATTCCAACCCGAGGGCGCGCGCTTGGACGTCCCCGACATCATGGGAACCCGGCGCCTGCTGCGCCTGACCCAGGCGGCCGAGGCTCGTAATTGGGCGGATCCCGGCGGCGATGCTGCCCTCAGCTGCTGATCCGTTTCGGCTACGGCCCGGACGGCGCCCGCACACCACGCGCGCCCGCATGCTTGGAGCGCCCGTCGGTCACCGAACCGGAGACGGCGGCGGATCGTGTGCGTGCCGAGCCAGCGGACTGACACCGTGCTGCGTGGTGCCGCTCACCCCGTGCCGGGCGTCCCCTTGAGCTCGCGCCCGGTGACCATTTCGGACTCGATTCGAACGAAGACCGCGTCCCGCAGGGGCATCCAGGAGTGGGGGCCGGTGTGCGTCAGTCGCTCGTGTTCGGCGGGGTCGGTGACCACGGTGGCGCGTCCGGTGACGACCACGCTCCAGCCGGAGCGGGTTGCCGCATCGATCTCGTCGGCCTCGAAGGCGACGACGACGCCGTCGATCGCTCGTACGAGGTCGGAGCCGGCCGAGGTGCACAGCAGCACCGAGGCGTCCGTGTCCAGGGAGAAGTTGATCGGCAGGACCGCAGGCAGGGCCTGCCGGGTGTACACCACGCGGCCGACCGTCACCTTGACCAGCAGACGCAGGCACTCCTGCCGGTCGAGGGCGCGAATGGCGTCGTCTTGGAACATCAGTCCATCGTCCCTGCGGGCACCACGCAGGTGATAGGGCCGATCGGCCCTTCTTCCGCGTCTGCGTGGGACCGGCTCCCGCAATCCCTCGATTCCCTGTCCCGCCTGGGCAACCGAGTGCAGGGGGGAGGTGGGGAGGGTCGGCCGGCTCCGAACCTGGGGCCTGTCCGCCCGGCGGCAGGGACTGTCGGCCCATGCCGCGTGCGGTGCCCGGAAGCGGACAGTGGCTGCGGGGCGCTGCTCGCAGGCAAGGGGCCTGTGGTTCCGACGCGACCCACCCAGCCGCGGTATCACCGTGAAAAAGAAGGGACGGACAACATGGTCCAGGTGTTGAGGGCGAAGGGGGACGACGCACCGTCGGGTGCGGCGGTGTCCGGCCGGGCGTGGCTCATGCTGGCCCTGGCCACGGTCGGTTTCGCCGTGAACTTCTGGGCATGGGCGCTGCTGAGCCCGCTGGGCCCCCGGTTCAAGGACGGCCTCGCCCTGTCGTCGTTCGAGCAGTCCCTGCTGGTCGCGGTACCGGTGGTGGTCGGCTCGCTGGGCCGGATCCCGGTCGGCGTGCTGACCGACCGGTTCGGCGGACGCGTCATGTTCCCGATCGTGTCCGCGGTGACCATCGTTCCGGTGCTCTATCTCGGCCTGGCCGGCCACTCCTCGCTCGCCGCCCTCCTGGCGGGCGGATTGTTCCTCGGCATCGGCGGCACCGCCTTCGCCGTCGGTGTGCCCTTCGTCAGCGGATGGTTCCCGCCCGAACGGCGAGGTCTGGCCATCGGCATCTTCGGCATGGGCATGGGCGGCACCGCGATCAGCGCCCTGACCACCGTGAAGCTGGTCGACGCGAACAGCATGTCGACGCCGTTCCTGATCACCGCGATCGTCCTCGCGGCCTACGCACTGGTGGCAGCGCTGGTGCTCCGGGACGCCCCCGGACGCACCGTGCCGACCGAACCGCTGGCCCGCCGCCTGGCAGCCACCCTGCGCCTGGGCGTCACCTGGCGGGCGTCCGCCCTCTACGCGGTGGCCTTCGGCGGCTACGTCGCCTTCTCCGTCTACCTGCCCACCTACCTCAAGACCGGCTACGGCCTCAGCCAGGCGGACGCCGCCAACCGCATGGCCGGGTTCGTGCTGCTGGCGGTGGCGATGCGGCCGGTCGGTGGCTGGCTGTCGGACCGTGTCGGTCCCGTTCGGGTCCTGGTCGGCACGCTCGCCGTGGTGCTGGCGGCAGCGTTCGTGCAGTCGTCGACCCCGGCGCTGGCGCCGGTGGGCACGATCGCGTTCCTGTCGATGGCTGCCGCGCTGGGCGCGGCCAGCGGCGCGGTGTTCGCGCTGGTGGCCCTGATGGCCCCGGCGAACAAGGTCGGCTCGGTCACCGGCGTCGTCGGCGCCGCGGGCGGCCTGGGCGGCTTCCTGCCGCCGCTGGTGATGGGCTCGCTGTACGGCGCGTACGGCTCGTATGCGATCGGCCTGGTACTGCTGGCCCTGGTGGCCGGCGCCGCCCTTGCCTTCACCGGCACCGGCGTACGCCACGCGCTCACCCGCCGCACGCCGACCGCCCCCTCCCACTGAGCAATGGAGTCCTGTGATGTGTGAGTACTGCGGCTGCCAGGCGCTGGAGTAGATCGACGAACTCACCGCGGAGCACGAGGAGGTCGTGCGCCTGATCAGTCACCTCCGCCCCGCCCACCAGGACGGTGACGTGGCCAGGGTGGCCGAGGTCGCCCGCGATCGCGACACCTATCACATCGGCGCGGTCGTCACATGCTCACCGCACCGCTCGGCTACCTGACCCGCCCCTACATCGTCTACCGCAGCCGCGACACCCGACTCGGCGCCAGGGCTCCGCGCAGGGACTGGGAACGCACCGGGGCATGAGCGCTGTGCGGATGGACATCCGGCGACCGGATCATCCGGGGGCGCGGGGGCGTCGGCACGCGTCCGACAGCTCGCTCACGATGTGGGGAACTGCGGCATTGGGAAGCACCTCGTCCCGCCTGGTCAGGGAACCTCGCCCGCACCGTAGGGCGAGTACAGGTCGAGCAGTCGTACCCGGGTGGACCTGAGCCTACGCGCGAGCACGCCGACGACATACGTACACAACTCGTGATCCAACCCGGGCTCCCTCGCGCACATCTCACGAACCGCCGCCGCGTCGAACTCGTAGGCACGCACCGGACTGCCGGCCTCGGCCCCCAGGTGCCAGTGGTGGGGAGGGACCAGCCAGGACCAGCCCAGCAGTCTGCCGGCACCGAGGGTCTCGACGACCGCCGCGCGCCGGCCGGGCACGTGAAGGTCGAGAGCGACCGTGCCCGTGTCGATAATCCAGAAGCGGTCGGCCTTGCCGCCCTCGTTGAAGATGCGCTCGCCTGCCGCGAACGACGTCTCACGGGCGAGCGACATGAGCTGTTCGCGATGCTCCTTGGTCATGGCGCCGAAAACGCCGGTCTGCGCAACCACGATCGCCATCCTTTCTCCGCGACCTCGAAGTGGAGCCGGCCCTTGTCCGGTCATGGCGTCACAGCGCGCGGCCGATGCGAAGGACATGGCGGCGGAGGTGGGACCCAGCGGTGTTTGCCAATGGCCGCATGACTCCACGATCGTCGCAATGCGGCGTGGCGCAACCCGGGCGGAGGCATTCCAAGAGTCAAGGCGTGTGTCGCGGTGGGCCAAGGGCGGTGCGACCGTATTCAGAGGGGGTCTGGCAGAAAGGTGGTGGGGACGATGGAGCTCCCGCTGGTCGTGGGTGTCGAGGCATCGGACTCCAGCACCCCGGTCCTCGTGACAACCGGCGAGGTAACCGTCTCGACGCACGCGTACGCCTGCTGCCGCGTTGGCCCCACGATCCCTGCCTGCACCGACGCGCTGAGGAGGGAGGAAGGGACATGAAGCCGTGGCCGACAGCTCGGGTCGGACAAGTCGGCCACGCCGGTGTTTCTGAGGAACGTATATGAAGGCTGTGAGAGGAGCGGACCGCCATGGTGAGCAAGGTGCTGGTCGCCTACGGAACGACGAACGGGTCGACCGCGCAGATCGCGGAGGCCATCGCCGACGTACTGCGCAAGGAGGGCCTGACGGTCGAGGCGATGCCCGCCCGTTCCGTGACGAGCGTGGAGTCGTACGACGCCGTGGTGGTCGGCGGTGGCCTGTACGCGGGGCGCTGGCACAAGGACGCGCGCCGCTTCGTACACCGTCACGCCCGCGAGCTGACCGGGCGTCCGCTGTGGCTCTTCAGCAGCGGCCCCCTCGACCCGTCGGCCTCGGAACGCGACATCCCACCCGTGCCCGGCGTCCGCCGAGCGATGATCCGGCTCGACGCCCGGGAGCACGTCACGTTCGGAGGCTGCCTCGAGGAGGGAGCCAAGGGATTCATCGCCCGCAAGATCGTCTCCTCCGGGAAGGGCGGAGACTTCCGCGACTTCCAGCAGATCGAGGCATGGGCCGCGCGCATCGGCAGCGAACTCGTGCAGGAGCCGCCAGTGAGCTGAATCGGGACTGCTGCCACCGGGGCCGCGATCACACCCGCTCTTGCGGACCCGCCATCTCCGAGCCGCCCAGGTCCAGCCGGAACGGTGGATACTTGTCCGTCATCAGAGCGGCGTAGGCGGAGACGCGCAGGACCCACTGGTTGAGGCCGATGATCAGGTCGAACAGATCCTTCGGATACTTCTCGGTGAAGGCCAGGATCACGACCGCGATGACCGTCAGCAGGGTGATCAGGCCGCCGGACCACCAGCCGAGGTGGGCGCCGCCGAGGAAGAAGCCGATGACCATGTAGTGCGGGATGGCCAGAAACCACCACTTCACCAGCACCAGACCGCGGGAGAGCCGCTCCGGATAGGCGATGTCCAGCCGTGCCGGGTAATCCGGTTCCTCGCCCAGGCTGAACGGCGGGTACCGGTCGGTGCCCAGAGCATCGTAGGAGTAGTAGGCGACTCGCCAACTCCAGCGCATGACACCCAGGCAGGAAGTGCGGACTGGCGCTGACCAGCCTGAACCGGCCATGCCGCGCGAGAGCACGGCTGCGCGCCCGGCACAGTCGGCCCAGTCCGGTGCAGTCGATGAACGACGTGGAGCGGAGGTCCAGCACCAGATCACAGTTCGACGCGGTGCGCGGCGGCCCGCTCCAGTCGGACCTCGCCGCTGACGACCGGAAGCCCCGGCCGGTGCAGGGCGGCGGCGATCTTCTCCCGCAGGTACGCGAGTGCCGTGTCGTCCACGTCACCCGTGGCCCGCACCCGGACCGCGTCCGGGACGTTCTGGGCGCGGGTGCCTGTGTCGGTCAGGTGACGTACTCCTTGTGTTCGTTATGCCATGCGTGGCAAGCCGGGCGGTGAGCCGCCCGGCCCCCCCGTCACCTGCTGTCGCTGTCCGCGGTCCCCGACAGGGTGGCCCGGCCTGCTTCCAGGCGGGCGACCGGGACACGGAACGGTGAGCAGGAGACGTAGTCCAGGCCGGCTGCGTGGAAGAAGTGCACGGATTCGGGGTCGCCGCCGTGCTCGCCGCAGACGCCGATCTTCAGGTCCGGGCGGGTGGCGCGGCCCTCGGCGACCGCGATCTCGACCAGACGGCCGACGCCGTCGCGGTCGATCGTCTCGAACGGGGAGGTGGCGAAGATGCCTTTGTCGAGGTAGGCGGAGAAGAAGGCCGCCTCCACGTCGTCGCGGGAGAAGCCCCAGACGGTCTGGGTGAGGTCGTTGGTGCCGAAGGAGAAGAACTCCGCCTCCTCGGCGATCCGGCCCGCGGTCAGGGCCGCCCGGGGCAGTTCGATCATCGTGCCGACCGGGCACCGGACGGGGACGCCGGTGGCCTTGGCGACCTCGGCGAGCACCGCGTCCACCTCCTCGCGTGCGAGGCGGAGTTCCTCGACCGTGTCGACCAGCGGCACCATGATCTCCGCCTGGGGGTCGCCGCCGGCCCGGACGCGGTCCACGACCGCCTCGGCGACGGCCCGTACCTGCATGGCGACCAGGCCCGGCACCACCAGGCCCAGGCGCACGCCGCGCAGGCCGAGCATCGGGTTCTCCTCGTGCATCCGGTTGACCGCGTCGAGCAGTTCGACGTCGTGCGGCTCCGGCAGCTCTCCCCGGGCGTCGGCGATGGCGACCCGGACGGCGAGTTCGGTGCGGTCGGGCAGGAACTCGTGCAGCGGCGGATCCAGGAGCCGGATGGTGACCGGAAGGCCGTCCATCGCCTCCAGGATGCCGATGAAGTCCTGCCGCTGCAGGGGCAGCAGGGCGTCCAGGGCACGCACGCGCTCGACGTCGTCGCGGGCCAGGATCATCTCCTCGACCAGCTTGCGGCGCTCGCCGAGGAACATGTGCTCGGTGCGGCACAGCCCGACGCCCTGCGCACCGAACCGGCGGGCCCGGGCGGCGTCCTCGGGCGTGTCGGCGTTGGCCCGCACCTCCAGCCGCCGTACGTCGTCGGCCCGTCGCAGGGCCCTCGCCACCGCGTCGACCAGTGGGGCGGAACGCTCGCCGTGGGTGCCCGTCTCCAGGAACCGCATGACCGCGGAGGCGACCAGCGGAGCCGCGCCCGGGTACACGGTGCCCGCGGAGCCGTCCACCGAGACGACCTCGCCCTCCCGCACGGTCGTGCCACCCACGGTGAAGCGGCGTTCTGGCGGATCGACGGTGATCTGCTCGGCGCCGCACACGCAGACCTTGCCCATGCCGCGGGCGACGACGGCCGCGTGGCTGGTCTTGCCGCCCCGGCTGGTGAGCACGGCCTCGGCGGCGACCATGCCGGGCAGATCGTCCGGGGTGGTCTCCTGCCGAACGAGGACGACCTTCTCACCGGCGGCTGCCCGCCGTACCGCCTCGGCCGAGTCGAACACCACCGCTCCGACGGCGGCACCCGGCGAGGCCGGAATGCCATGCGCCAGCGGTGCGCCGACGGCCGAGGTGTCGAACCGGGGGAACATCAGCCGGGCCAGCCCGTCCCCGCTGACCCGGGTCAGGGCCTCGTCCGTCGAGATGAGCCCCTCGTCGGCCAGCTCGGCGGCGATGGCGAAGGCGGCCTCGGCGGTGCGCTTGCCGACGCGGGTCTGCAGCATCCACAGACGTCCCCGCTCGATGGTGAACTCGATGTCGCACAGGTCCCGGTAGTGGTGCTCCAGAGTCTCCATGTGTGCCCGCAGCTCCAGATAGCAGGCGGGGTTCAGCCGCTCCAGGTCGGTCAGCGGCACGGTGTTGCGGATGCCCGCGACCACGTCCTCGCCCTGGGCGTCGACCAGGTAGTCGCCGTACAGACCGGGTCGCCCGGTGGCCGGGTCGCGGGTGAAGGCGACCCCGCTGCCGGAATCGGCGCCGAGGTTGCCGAACACCATGCGCTGCACGGTGACCGCGGTGCCCAGGTCGTCCGGGATGTGCTCGCGCCGCCGATACAGGCGGGCCCGTTCGCCGTTCCAGGACTGGAAGACGGCGAGAACGGCCCGGCGCAGCTGCTCGGCGGGGGACTGCGGGAAGTGCTCACCGGTCTCGTACTCGATCAGGCCCTTGTACGTCTCCACGAGCTGGGCGAGGTCGGCCGCGTCCAGGTGTACGTCGTCCGGGATGCCGCGCACCTCCTTGAGCAGGGTGATGGCCTGCTCGAACAGGGAGGAGTCGACGCCCATCACCGTGCTGCCGAACATCTGGACGAGCCGGCGGTAGGAGTCCCAGGCGAAGCTCTCGCTGCCCGAGGTCTTGGCCAGGCCGAGGACGGAGTCGTCGTTCAGGCCGATGTCGAGGACCGTCTCCATCATGCCGGGCATGGAGAACCGAGCCCCGGAGCGCACCGACACCAGCAGCGGGTCGTCCGGCTGCCCGAGCAGCCGTCCCGCGGTGGCCTCCAGCGCCGACAGGTGCCGGGAGATCTCCCGGGACATCCCCTCGGGCTCGGCGCCGGTGGCCAGGAAGGCCCGGCAGGCCTCGGTGGTGACGATGAACCCCGGGGGCACGGGCAGGCCCAGCCGGGTCATCTCGGCCAGGTTCGCTCCCTTGCCGCCGAGCAGGTCGGCCATGTGGCGACCGCCCTCGGTGAAGTCGTACACGTAACGGACCATGACCAGTACTCCTCGGCCTCGCATGCAGCGGCTTCTCTGCCCTTGGTTGCTACCAGCCTCCTGCGAGGGTCGGCGCAAGGGCAGGTGCCGGCCGTCCTGTCCGGTGGGCCGGTCGGCCCTCGGCGGCGGGGCCGGTTTTCGTTCGTGGAATGAGCGGCCAGTGGTGCGGGGAAGGAGAGGGGCGAAACAGGGCCGACCGGCCCTGGCCGTTCGGCCCTGAATCGAGAAGGATCTCCGGTAGGAGCCGCGGTCTCGTCCGGAGGGCGGCGTGGGACGCCC
>NZ_JBIAHG010000040.1:0-58224 GCF_042870385.1 Streptomyces sp. NPDC006602
CAACTTAGCCCGAGCACGGTTCACTTCATGTGCATCCACACCTCCAACGTGCCCCCAAACAGGACCGACAGACAGACGTAACGGAGCCCTACTAGCAGCTGTCGCAACACCCCGGTTCAAGGGGTGCGATGTTCGAGATCCGCAAGACCCGGACGGTGGCTCAGGGCCGCAGGAAGCTGACCCGTGAGCGGGAGGAATACTTCCGGCTCGTGCAGCAGCGCAGGACGGTGGAGTCGCGGGGCAGGGGATGGGAGAGAACTTGGCATCCCATCAGCGACGAGAAGCTCGTCGCTGACATGCTCGTCGGCGACCGTCAACGGGTGATGGAGTGCCCGAAGCTCGGCTTCGCGGTCGAACGGAGCGCACCGGGTGACGTGTATGACGCCTGTGAACGTCTTGTACACGACGGGTTCGACAGCCGCCTCAGCGCTCCTTGACGACCAGAGGCGTGAGGCAAGGTAGCCGGACCCGCGACCGTCGTGCCCAGCGTCTGTGCAGACTGCACGAGTGCTTGATGCATTTGGTGCCGGCCGGCAGGATCAGGTGGCGGCGATTATCCCGAACCTTTCGCAGTTGGGGCGTATGGGCGCCAAACTCCGTAGCTCGCAGGAGCCTTGGCGCAGGCCGGGGAGCCGACTCACGTTCGAAGGTCCTTGAGCATGACCGCGTACAAAGGGGAGTCGGCGAACGGCTGCTGCTCGCCGGCCTTGGTGTATCCCCACGACTCGTACAGGGCTTGGAACTTGGGGTGGGTCACGTCGACCAGGAGCACGGCGAGGTCCTCCGTGCGTTCCTTCAGCAGCGCCTCGTGGAGTCGTTCGGAGATGCCTTGCTTGCGCCAGCCAGGGCGCACCATGACCTCCGAGACGGCGTAGGTGGAGCTGTAGCCGTCGCTCGGCTCGTAGTCGGTGGAACGCCACCATTCGCGGCCGGGGGCGAGCGGGGCGCCGTAGGCGAAGCCGACCGCCTCGTCCGCCACGACGCAGGAGAAGCCGTCCATGCCGGTCCAGTGGTCGACGAACCAGGCGAAGCGTTGGTGGAAGGGGTCGTCCATCTGGTCGGCGTAGGCGTCGGCGTGTACGTCGATGAGCATCTGCCGGAAGCCCTCCGGGAGGCTTCCGTACTGGAAGTGACGCAGGTCGATCACGCTCGACTCCATTCGGTTCGCATGCGGTCTGCCCAGTCTCGTGCGTAGGAGGCGGATGGGGCCAGGACGAACAGGCCCCGGTGGAAGTCGCCGATGAGGGTGCGCATGCGGCCGGGGAGCGTGCCGCCGTCCATGATCGTGAAAACGTCGGCAGCGGTGGCCGTTGCCTGCTCCGGTTCTCCCTGGTGGAGCTGGGCGAGGGCGAGTTGCGCGGTTGCGAGCGCCCTGTTGCGACGGAAGGCGGTCGGGATCCGGGCCAGGGCGCGGTGGGCCATGGCTTCGGCGAGGGTGTGGCTTCCGCTGTTGTAGTGGACGACGGCGGCGAGGTGATCGAGTTCGGACTGGCCGTAGAAGGCCGTCCAGCGAGGGCGCTCCCGCTCCGGTGCCTTGACGAAGGTGTCCTGGGCCCCTCCGAGGGACCGCACGGCAATGCGGCCGTCGCCGAGGGCAGCGTAGGCGAGGGCCGCGCGGGCCCGGCCCAGCGAGTCGAAGAAGGGGTCTCGACGGGCCGCCGAGGAGGCTTGTGCGGCCTGGGCCGCTGCGAGGGCTTCGGGCTAGTTCCGGCGTTGGTAGGCGAGCATCGAGAGGTTGACCCACACGCGCATTTCGGTGGGGCCGTCCTGGGAGAGGCCGGCGTAGGTGGAGGATGCGTTCAGGTACTTCTGCGCCTGGTCGAGGTTGCGGGCGTCGATGCAGGACCAGGCCGCGATGGTCGTGTACTCGGCAGCCAGTGCGTACAGGGCGCGGCGGACGCGTTCGCCGGCGTTGCGCTGCTGCAGCTCCAGCACGCCGGTGCGGCCCTTGAGAGCGGCCTTCTCCAGCTCCGCGTGTCCGCCCTGGCGGTCGTCGGCCTCGACGAGGGCATTCATCCCGGCGGCGGCCCGAGCGACATCCGACATACCGACTGCGCGGCGCTGATTCACCAACGGAACGGCGGCGGCTGCGGTCCCTGTGGCCGAGGCGATGAACGTACGACGCCGCACGGGGTCCTCCTGCGGGTGTTGCATGGTGCGTGGTGCGCTGAACCCTAAGTCCTCGACAGGGCAGCCGAACACCCGCTCCAGAGCCGCGCACGTACGCCCGATGCGGGAGGTCCCGTTCAGCAGGTTGCGGACCGTGCGGGCGGAGACATCGCCGGGCCGACCGGTGATCCCTGCGAGCGCGGTGTTCATCCGACCAGCCAATTCCTCCTGGGTGAGCCCGAGTTCCTTCATCTGGCTCTTGAGGACGGCGTTCGCTCCCATGGCACTGACGGTAGACCTGCGGTCACCGACCGAACCAGGCCCGAGGTCACGGGAACGCAAAGTCTTCCGGTTCGGGACGGCCGGCGGAAGCGCGACCCTTCCTGTTCCTCCCGGGGCTCAAGTCGTTGACTCGGTACCACCCCGTCGAGAGCACTCTGGTTCCCCCTTCCTCTCGGCGGCATGAGGAGAGCCCGCCCCGTCGTCACCCGTCGCGCGGGGCGGGCGTCCCACCCCCGGAGGGATGTTCTCGTGACCATGACCGAAGCCAGACCTACCGCGACCGGCGCCCCCGGCTACACCGAGACGATGCCGTGCGAGCCGGAATCCGCTCGCCGAGCGCGCCTGCTCGTCTCCGCCGCTCTGAGCGCCTGGGGCATAGGCGAGTTGGCCGGGGTCGGGGTGCAGATCGTCGCCGAGCTCGTCAACAACGCCATCGACCACACCCGGTGCCGTGTGGTCCGTGTCCTGGTCACGCGGCCGGCTGCGGGCGTGGTGGAGGCACTCCTCTTCACTGCCCCGCAGGGCGGACCGCTAAGGGCCCGCAACTTCCGTCAGCGGTTCTTCGCGCCGGCGGTCGTGAAGGCCGAACTGGGACACCTCAAGGTCACCCCGCACAAGCTGCGTCACACGGCCGCCTCGCTCGCCATCGCCAGCGGCGCGGACGTCAACGTCGTACAGACGATGCTGGGCCACAAGTCCGCGACGCTGACTCTGGACACGTACGGGCACCTCTTCCCGGACCGCCTCGACGAGGTCTCGAAGAAGATGCACAAGCGGCGCGCCAAGCAGCTGGCCAAAGCGAAGGCCAAGCTGGAGAAGGCTGAGCGCATGGCCCGCGAGGCCGCCGAGGCAGTGGCCGCCCTGGAGGAGGGTGTCGCGTGATGTGTGCCTAATCCGTGCCGGGAAGCCGTGCGCGAAGGGGCCGCCCCACCGCACTGTTGCGGTGGGGCGGCCCATTGCGTCTCCCTCGGATCAGGTCAGCCGCGCGGCCGGCCTTCCTCCCGAGCTCGGTCAATCGCAGCAGCGGCCACATCCCCGGCCAGCTGCTCGATCTCCTCGGGTGCCTCCCGCTCGTCGAGCACGAAAAGCCGGACACCGACGAGACGGGTGGTTGTCTTCCAGCCGAGACGGCGACCCGCCTCCCGAGCGGCACGCCGGACGTCCTTGAGTTCGCCCATGTTCGCAAGGTCATCGCTGCTCAGGACCAGTTGCCCGTAGTAGCCCTGATACTCGGGCCTCAGGACGGTCCGCATCAGCGACTCAAGCTGGTCGACCAGCTTCTCGTACCGGCGTCGGGCCAGCTCATCCTTGACGGGCATTCTGCACAGCTCCCCACCATCCGCGCGCACGGCATGTGTGCCATATGTGTGCTGCGAGGACGAAGGCCCTCCCGCCCGCCGGACGGAAGGGCCTCTGACCAGGTGTTTCTCTGTGCCCCCGGCAGGATTCGAACCTGCGACACCCGCTTTAGGAGTTCGATCTACCCCCAGAAAGCTTGCGGTCTGCGTCGCATGCTGGCGCCGTACGTGGGTGCCGATAGCCGCCGTAGTCCGCCCTCGTTGATGTCGACGTTGGATGTCAGCGGAACAGCTTCGGCACCGGGCAGACTTGCAACGGCTCGCCCGGCTGGTCGGCCCACCGCCACCGGACATGCCGACCAGCACACACCACAGCGATCGACAGGTCGGCGAAAGTACGCTTGCGGCAGTCTGCTTGGATGCCGGAGATGACGACGAGTTCTCCTGTTCCCCGTGCAGACGACGCCGATTCCGACCGCCTGAGGACCCTACTGGAACGTGCCGCCACGGGCCGGGACAGTCAGGCCTGGAGCGACCTCTGGACGGAGCTGCATCACAACGGCTCTCTGGATGTCGCCCATCCGATGGTGCTGCGCACGCTGGCCGACATCGCAGAGGTCGGCAAAGCCGACACGGCGCCCTCGGCCCTCCACCTGGCCGGCGCCCTTCTCGTCCAGGCCGACCAGCGGTACGAGACCCGGAACCTGCGGCACGATTACGTGCCGGAAGTCGCACGCCTGTTGGGCGCCGCGAATCGGTGGCGGCAGGTCACCGCCGACCGGAACGACTACTGCTATCTGGTTGAGGCCGTCCTGAACCTGGAGGGCGACATCCACTGGGCGGAGGACTTGATCTGGGGCGTCGTCAGCGAGGAATACGAGCTCGAGTGCCCCGATCCCGACGGGTGCGCGTCGCTGTGGGTGATTTTCGGAGAGCGGGGCTTCTTCAGTACGGCGGAGGACTACGCCCTCTCCGACGACGTCGAGACCTTCCCTCTCCATCCGGCCGATCCCCGAGCCCTGAAAGGTCTCGGCCGGCGCCTCTACGACCTTGCCTTGGCCGACGGTCATGAGGAAGTCGCGCGCGTCCTGACTTATGCCTTCGGTGAGGCAACCTGCCCGGAGTGTGAGCAGCGCTTCTCCGTCGTCGGTCAGGTCGTCGCCTGTTCGAGCTGAGAGCCGCGTCAGGGTGGTGGGGTGTGAACCCACGACCTCTTCGTCCCGAAGCAACTGCGGCGAGTGCCTGACCTCCAGCCGATGTACCTCTCACCTGCTGCGATGGTCCGCAGACGTCCGCGGTTGTCCGCCGCTGTTCGTCGGCGTTGTCACGCAGTTAGACACTCACCGCTGATGCGTCCTGTGGGGCTTGCGGAGGAGCAGCATCTGATCCGTAGCTCTAGCCCGATCGGTCAGCGGGGGTCATACCGGCCGCTGGGCGGGCCCGGAGGGACACTACCTGCGGGGGCGGTTACTAGGGTTGCGGTACCTGGCTGCTGTACCGCACGATCCAAACGGGGTGACCATGGAACGGCATGTGCTGGAATCGCTGTTGACCGGTGATGACGAGGCGTCCGTGATAGCTCTGGCCGCCCTCCGCAGCGGCGCCCCCTACTCGGTGGAGGAGCGGGTACAACCCACTGGTGCGCATGCCGGAGTCTTCAGTCGCCGACTTCAGCGCATGCGGATGCGCGGATTCGAACCTCCTGGCCTGGAGCGAGCAGTGCAGCTCATCAGGGAATATGGCCGGCCTGTGCGCACAGCGCTGATCGATCCTGACAATCGGACACGGTTCACCCTGCTCTTCCTCACCGAGGACGGCAGCGCACTCGTGGCCTGCGCTAGTTGGCCACTGCCGCTGGTTGCCAGGAAGCCACCGCTTTAGGAGCGAGGTTGGGCGATTGCAGGCGTGACCTGCGGATTCCCTTGCCTTGGGAACAGGCCGGCGGTACGCCCTGGCGAACCCCAATTCCCCGTGGGTCCCCGTGCGTTCTGGCACGAGAGTGGCACGGCCCGAGGACCGTGCCACGACCCCTCGATGCGAACTACGGGTGGGAAGGTTTCTGAGGTCTCCCGGCCTGGTCACGGGGATGCTAGCGGCCCGTGACGACTTCCTGTGGTTGCCACGGTTGCGGTACTTCGCTCCTGTACTGCACTCCGGCTGCGTCCAGTGACGCTTCACGAACCAGTCCGAAACAGAGCGATCATCACTCCCACGAACAGCACAGCCGACACCACCGCAAGAACGAGATACACGAGCCTGGACCACTGCTCAGCGCGCAACGAACTCCCCCTCCTTGGCAAGCCACCTGCCTGGTGACGTGAGCCGCAGCATCTCATCCTGATCCCGGTGACAGGAGCGCCAGTTTGGAAGATCGCGTATGCGGGTCCGGGCTGAGCTGGCGAGACGGCGACCTGGGCGTTCCCGGGGTGCTCGCCGATGTTCCCGTTATTCCCCTCCGGTCGCTGCCCGATCGGGCACGTAGCGGGCACGGACGACCCTCTCCCGCTCGTCCAGGCCCGTCGGCACCCATATGGCCTTGTGGGGCCTGGTCGGCGCTCATGCGGCCTACCAGACTCTCGCCCTCCCTGTTTGGGCTCGAACGTATGTGGCAGGCTGTGCGATCAACTGCCTGGGGGCACCCGTGAACGAGGATGACATTGCGAGAGCGGTCGCTCAAGGACTGCGTCAGTACGACGCGGAGCGACGGGCAGCGGAGCGGCGTCGGGCACGACAAATGGTCCTTGTGCTGCTCGCGACTGCGTTCGTCTTCGGCCTGCAGGTGCTGGCTTCCTTCCTGAAGCTCTGAGGCGTGCGCCTGCCCACGAGGTCGGCGTAGCGACTTTGGCCGGGAGCTGCTTTGGGGCGAGTGATCATGGCCCCGTAAGCTTCCGGCGCGTCGGGCAGTCTGTGGACCTGCCCGTTAAGGCACGACGTTGGGGCCATGATCTTCGAGGCTCGCCCCAAAGTGGCTGGCTAAAGTCGCGGAGCCGACCGCCCCAGCCACAGACGGTTTTCCTACCTTCGCCCGCATGCACGCAGCGCGCCGCCGGGCGCGGCCAGCCGGGGCGCAGACAGGAGGCAGGCCGCGCCGCAGAGGCGGCGCGCGCCCGCGCCGTGCGCGGGCCTTGATGAAGTAGGGAAAGTTCTATCCCGCTGGGATGAGGCGCTTGCCGTCGTGGCTCCGCACGTGAGGGCCGTTGCCGTCCAAGGCATCCAAGAGCCTGATCGCGAAGACCTCGGCCATGCGCTCCGCGACCTCCTCGGGCGTGAGCCAGGAGACTGCCGTCGACTCATTCGACGTGCGCTCGGTGCCGCCGGAAGGCTTGCAGCGGAAGACCAGGGCCACGATGCCGCGGGTCGTGTTCTTGTAGACGCCGGTGAGTTCGTCCACCTCGACGTGGATGCCCGTCTCCTCCAGGACTTCGCGGGCTACGCCCGTCTCGGGGGCCTCGTCGAGTTCGAGTACGCCGCCGGGGAGCTCCCAAGTGCCGTTGTCCGCCCGGCGGATCGCCAGGAGGCGGCCGTCTTCGCGCACCACTACTCCGGCCACAGATACGGAGTGCAGCGGCGGCGACGTTGCTTCCTGTGATTGACTCATGTACAGGAGCATAGGAGGAAGAGAAGGACTATGGGAACTGCGGTAGGAGGAGAGAGGTCCGTACCCCGGTACGTACAGATCGCCGACGAGATCGTTCAACAGATCCGGGTGGGGATCCTCAAGCCTGGTGACATGGTGCCGAGCGAGTCGGATCTCGTCGAGCGCTACGGCGTCTCGGGCGGCACGATCCGCAAGGCCATGGTGGAGGTGCGCGCGAGCGGGCTCGTCGAGACTCGTCACGGCAAGGGCTCGATCGTGAAGGATCGGCCGCCGGTACGGCACCGCTCCTCCGATCGCTTCCGGCGCTCGCTCCGGCAGGGCGGCAAGGCCGCATACCTCGCCGAATCAGAACAGTCCGGCGCCACGGCCAAGGTGAGCGTCCTCTACATCGGCCCGATGGAGGCCCCCGAGGATGCGGCCCAACGGTTGGGCGTCTCCGCCGGCACTCAGGTCCTCGCCCGGCGACGGCTCTACTTCCGCAACGGCACCCCGGTCGAGACGGCAACGTCGTACCTCCCGTGGGACGTCGTCAAGGAGATCCCCGAGTTGTTCGCCGAGAACCCCGGCGGCGGTGGCATCTACGCTCGACTCGAAGACCATGGGCACGAGTTCGCCGAGTTCGTCGAGACGCTGCAAGCGCGCCCTGCCTCCAAGGCGGAGGCGTCCGAGCTGGCGCTCAGCCCCGGTGCGCCGGTAGTTCATTTGATCCGTGAGGCCCGTACGACCGACGGTCTTGTAGTTGAGGTCTGCGACACGCTCATGGCCGCTGACCAGTTCGTTTTCGAGTACAGGATCCCCGCCGCCGACTGACGCGCACTCAACTCCCCGCAGCCCGTCGCGAGTTCTTCTCCGCGGCGGGTTGACTCATGTATAGGAGTCAGGCACTCTTCTTCATGTCACTCATATACATGAGTGACGGAGTCCCGCCCTCTATAGAGGAGTGATCTGCTGTGCGTCAGATTCCCGTCGACACCTCCAACGCGACCGTGATGGTTGCCAAGGCCCCGCAGCCCAAGGTCAAGGACCGCCGGACGGGCGAGATCGCCACCGACAAGGACGGCGTCACCCTGATGACCGTGGAGGTCATGTTCTCCACGCCCGACGAGGTGGAGATCCTCAAGCTCACCGTCCCGGAGCCCGGCGTCTCCGAGGACCTGACCATGGGGACCCCGGTCGCCCTGACCGGCCTGGTCGCCTCGGCGTGGGAGAACGAGTTCAACGGCCAGAAGCGGCACGGCATCGCCTTCCGCGCGGTCGCCGTCACTTCGCTCGCCGCCGCTGCCTCGAAGCCCAAGGCGGCCTGACCATGACCTGGTTCACGGTCGCTCTGGTGCTGGTCGTCGCTGCCGCAGTGATCCTGCGGTGGCGGCGCCCCGCCTGGTACTGGATGACCTTCGGCGTCACCTTCGCTGCTCTTCGGGTCCTGGTCCGATACGCCTCCGTCATGGACGCCTGCGGCCTGACCGTCCCGCCCTCCCGCTGGCGCCTCACTCTCGCCCGGATGGCCAACCGCCCGGTCCCTGAGTCCCGTCCGCCGCGCATCCTGCGTATCCGCCCGACCCGGACCGGCCTGGTCCTGCGGCTCAAGCTCCGCCCCGGACAGGACGCCTTCGACGTCTCGGCCGCCACCGACCGGCTGCGCCACTCCTTCGGGATGTACGGCGTGACCTCCCGCGAACTGCGGTCCGGTGTCGTCGAATTGCGGATGACCGGCTATGACGTGCTCAAGCGGGTGCAGATGCCCGCCAAGACCGACCGGGCACCGATGCGCATCCCGGTCGCGCTGCGGGAGGACGGCGCGATCCACTACCGCGACTACCGCACTGTCCCGCACGGGCTCACCCTCGGCGCCACCGAGTCGGGCAAGTCCGTCTACCAGCGCAACCTGGTCGCCGGGCTCGCGGCGCAGGATGTCGCCCTGGTCGGCATCGACTGCAAGCAGGGCGTTGAACTCTTCCCGCTGGCCCGTCGCTTCTCCGCGCTCGCCGACAACCCCGACACCGCTCTCGACCTGCTGGAAGCACTGGTGACGCACATGGAGGACGTCTACCAGCTCATCCGCGCCCAGCAGCGCATCAGCGTCAACGTCCCGGACACGGAGATCGCCGCCGACATCTGGGACCTGCCCGAGGACCTGCGCCCCGTCCCGGTCGTCGTCCTGGTCGACGAGGTCGCCGAACTCGCCCTGTTCGCCACCAAGGACGAGGAAAAGCGCCGGGACCGCATCATCACCGCCCTGGTCCGCCTGGCCCAGCTCGGCCGCGCCGCCGGGATCTACCTGGAAATCTGCGGGCAGCGCTTCGGCTCCGAACTCGGCAAGGGCATCACCATGCTCCGCGCCCAGCTCACCGGCCGCACCGCCCACCGCGTCAACGACGAATCCTCCGCCAACATGGCCTTCGGCGACATCGCCCCGGACGCCGTCCTCGCCGCCATCCAGATTCCCACCGATACCCCCGGCATCGCCGTCACCGGCGACTCGACCGGTGGCTGGGCCCGCATCCGCGCCCCGCACACCTCGCTGCGCGAGGCCGTGAACATCTGCAACCGGCACGCTGAGCGCACCCCGGATCTGCCCGCACTCGCCGCCTTCCGGCCCGCTCTCAGCCCGGCGTCGTCGGCCCGTGTGCCGCTGTCCAAGGCAGCCCCCGCCACCGCCTGACCTCTTTCCCGCTACCCGGTCGGCGCGACCGCCTCGCGCCAGGTCCCTACCCCGCCCATGCCTAACACCCGGGAGGACACCGATGCCCCGCAAACCCTGGTACGAGTTCGACCCGGCCGAACGGGACGACGCCAACAGGCTCGGCTTCCTGTACGAGAGTCTGCGCAATCACCTGCACTTCCACCCGGCGATGGACGACTTCCTTGTGGTCCTAAGCAGTGCTTTTGAGGCCGAGTTCGCCCACTGCGCGGACGGCGCCTACCCGCCGGTGGGCCACAGCTACCCACGGCAGGAGGACTGATCGCCGTGGACACGCGCAAGTCCGCGCCGCGCTCGATGCGACCGGACGCCGTACTCGTACAGGCCGTCATCGCCGGTGCCCTGTCCTTCGCCCACCTGCACGACCTCGCCGCCGCTGCCGGACAGGACGGCTGGAAGGCCTGGGCCTACCCGATCTCGGTCGACCTGCTCCTGGTCGCCTCCTGGCGGCGGTTGCGCTCAGACGGCCCGTCTCGACTGGCCTGGTCCTGGTTCCTCATCGCCCTGGTGGCCTCACTCGGCGCCAACGTCGCCACCGCCGGACTCCTCGACCTCCACCAGGTCCCGGCCTGGCTGCGCATCCTCGTCGCCGCCTGGCCCGCCCTGGCCTTAATGGGCGGCACCCTCCTCGCCCACTCGCCCACGGCCGAAAACCGGATGCCGGATCCGCCGGCACCCGCAGCCACCGAAACCGCACCGCAGATCCCGGAACCTGTCGCCTCCGGCCCTGCCCAGGAACCGGAGCTCGCCGAGGTCCCCGCGGCTGAAGAAACCCCGGCCCTCCCCGCCGCCGACCCAACTCCATCGGTCCCGGCCGCCCTGGTCGACCACGCCCGCAAAGTCGCCGACGACCACCAGGCCCGCACCGGATCGCCGATCGACACCGACACCCTGCGTGCCCGCCTCGGCGTCCCGGCTCAGCTCGCCGACGCCATCGCCGCCCAGCTCGCCTGACAGGAGGAACCCTCATGCGTCCGCAGATCCGCGCTGCCCTGGAACGGTCGGCCGAACTCACCCGGAACAACCGGCTCGTAGAAGCCATGCAGACAGGCGAGGCAGCCATCAACCAGGCCACCGACGACGAACAAGACGAGATCCGCCGGTGGCTCATCGACCACACCAACGACTTCACCGGAGAGGACCACTGACGACATGCCTGCCCGTGACCACTTCCACACCGTGATGCGGATCGGCCCGGTTCAGATCGGCACCCACCGCGACCGCCACGGCCAGACCAAGCACGCGGCCGTGTGCACCAACGACCGGTGCGGCTGGTCCGCCGACTACTCCAGCCAGAGCGCCGCACAGCTCGCCGCCCGCACCCACCGCTGCAAGGTCCGCTAGGAGGCCACCGCCATGGACGTTCCCCTCTGGTTCGCCCTCGCCGTCGTCGGCTACCTCGGCTGCAAGCTCATCCGCCCGCCGCTGTGGCTGGTCCTGGTGCTGCTCCTCGGCGGCTACCTCATCGCGGACAGTCTGCTCGCCCCGGTCATCGACACCGCCATCAAGTAACCACCTGCGAAGGGAGATCCGTCATGTTCCGCCCCAAGATCCCGGTCATGCCCCAGCCGACCGGCCACATCGCCCCGCCTGCCGTTGTCGAGCCGACCGCCGTCATCCAGCAGCAGCCGACCGCTGCCCCGGTGCCTGCGCCGGTCGCCTCAGCTCCGGTCTCCGCCCGGCCTGCCGTCCAGCTCACCCCCGGCGCTGTCGTCGCCCTCTTCGGTGGTGGAACGGCCGTGGTCCTGGTCGTCGGCGCCGTCCTGGTCTCGATGCTCCTGGCGGTCGCCATCACCGGCGTCTCTGTCGCCATCTGCGCCCTGGTCATTCGCTCGCTCATCACGAGCGAGGCAAAGCGGCGCTGACCGGCCCCCGGGCGGCCTCAACCGCCAAGTCTCCACCGCCCGGGAGCCCTGACCCTGCCGAATCCGAAGATCCGGAAGGAAGTCCCAGCATGACGCACCGCACCCCACCGCCGCCCCGCATCTGCCCCAACTGCGACGGCTTCGCCTCCGCCGCCATCACCCTCGGCGGCCGCGATCAGAACGGCCACCTGCGGACCATCACCGCCCACTGCCCGGTGTGCAACGGCACCGGCACCCGCCCCGCCCGCACCCGGGAGGGCGCCCGTGCCTGACCTGCTGCTCGACCCGGTCACCCTCGGCGATCTGCTGAGGGTGGCCTCGGCCGACGACTTCGACCGCTGGCAAGAGCAGATCCGCCGCACCGGCGGCTGCGCCGACCCCATCCACCTGACCGGCTGGACTCTCGCCAAAGACAGGACGACCGGCGAGACCCTGCACCACTACTCCACCGAGAACGAGCCCGGCGGACGCGTCCGCGTCGCCTGCGGCAACCGCCGCGCCTCCCGCTGCCCCTCCTGCGCCTGGACGTACGCGGGCGACACCTACCACCTCATCCGCGCGGGTCTGGCCGGAGACAACCGCCGCGACATCCCGTCCACGGTCCGCGATCACCCGCGCGTCTTCGTGACCCTCACCGCCCCGTCCTTCGGCCCGGTCCACAACCGGCCCGACCATGGCACCTGCCGCTGCGGCACCCGCCACACACCGGATGATCCAGCGCTCGGCACGGCGCTCAATCCGGCGACGTACGACTACGCCGCCGCCGTCCTCTTCAACAACCATGCGGGCAACCTGTGGCAGCGCTTCACGACTCGGCTTCGCCGCGAGATTGCCGCCCGCGCCGGACTCACCCGCCGCGAACTGGCCGATCATGCACGCATCTCGTACGGCAAGGTCGCCGAGTTCCAAAAGCGCGGTGCGCTGCACTTCCACGCCGTGATCCGGGTCGATGGCCCCGAGGGACCCGAGACGGCTCCTCCGTCATGGGCAACGGTCGACCTGCTCGCCGACTCGATCCGTGCCGCCGCCGCGCACTCGTACACCTCGGTCTCTGCGCCGGCCGTTTCAGACCAGCCCGCCCGCACCTTCCGCTGGGGCACCCAGCTCGACGTCCGCCCGGTCAAGGCCTTCGGCGACGGCTCCGACATCACCGAACAGGCCGTCGCCTCCTACGTCGCCAAGTACGCCACCAAGGCCGCCGAGAACACCGGCACCCTCGACCGCCGCATCGGCGAACTCTCCGAACTCGACCGCCACGGCGTGCCCGACCACACCCGCCGCCTGATCGAAGCGTGCAAGCGGCTCGACCCGCTCTACCCGGACCGCCGCATCTGGGCCTGGGCTCACATGCTCGGCTTCCGCGGCCACTTCTCCTCCAAGTCCCGCCGCTACTCCACGACGCTCGGCGAACTCCGCCAGGCTCGCGCCGACTTCCGCGCCGCCCAGGAACGCGAAGCCCTCGGCCTGGACGACGTCGAGCCGGACACCGTCCTCGTCCTCGCCGACTGGCAGTACGTCGGACACGGACACACCCCCGGCGAATCCGCCCTCGCTGCCACCATCGCCCGCGACCTCCAACACAACCGCGAAACCGCCCGCGAAGCCCTACGCGACCAGCTCGCCCAGGAAGGAGCCGCAGCATGACCACCGCCACCCCTGAACTGCTGACCGTGCCCGACGTCATGGCGCGGCTCAAGCTCGGACGCTCCAAGGTCTATGACCTGATCCGCTCGCACCGCCTCGTCTCGATCAAGATCGATGGTGCTCGACGCATCCCCGCCGACGCCGTCCGGGACTTCATCCTCGGCCAGATCGAAGAGGCTGCCTGATGGCCAGTCAGCGCAAGCGAAACCCCAACGGTGCAGGCACGATCACCAAGCGCAAGGACGGCCGTTATCAGTGCGCCGTCTACGTGCTCCAGCCGGACGGCACCCGCGCCCGCAAGTTCGCCTACGGGAAGACCTGGCAGGAGTGCGACACCAAGCGCCGGGAGCTGCTCGCCAAGGTCGACCAGGGCGTGCCCGTGCCGACTCGTTCGGCCAAGCTCTCCGAATGGCTGCCGTACTGGCTGGACAACGTGATCAAGCCTCGGCGGAAGCTCAGCACGTACGACAAGTACGAGGCACACGTCCGGCTCTACCTGGTGCCCCTGCTCGGTGCCAAGCGGCTCGAAACCCTCGGCGTCGCCGACGTGCGCCGCTTCCTCGTTCGCCTGGAGAAGGAGACCACCGCTGCAACGGCCAAGGAGTCACACCGCGTTCTGCGTTCCGCGTTGTCCTCCGCCTGCCGCGAGGAGCTGATCGCGCGCAACGTGGCCAAGCTCGTTGAGCCTCCCCGCACGGACAACCGGGAGCTGAGTCCCTGGAGCCTGGACGAGACGTTGGACTTCCTTGCGGCGTCCCGCAGGGATCCGCTCTACGCGGCCTTCGTGCTCGCCATTGCCATGGGCCTTCGTCGGGGCGAGATCATCGGCCTCCGGTGGTCGGATCTCGACCTCGAAAACCGCGTCCTCTACGTCCGCCAGCAGACCCAGCGGCGTCGTGGTGTCTTGTACGACGACGACCCCAAGAGCCGCCGCCGACGCGTCGTGCCGCTGCCCGCGCTCTGCATCGCCCCGCTGCGCTGGCACCGCATGCGGCAGTCCGCCGCACGCGCCAAGGCGGGGGAGCAGTGGCACGAGTCGGGGTACGTCTTCACCACCCGCACCGGTCGCCAGGTCGAGCCGCGGAACGTCTACCGGTCCTTCACCCGCGTCGCCGAGTCCGCCGGCCTTCGCGTCATCCGGCTCCACGACGCCCGGCACGGTACGGCGACTCTCCTCACGGCGGCCGGAGTCGCGCCCCGCGTCGTGATGGAGATCCTCGGGCACAGCCAGATCAGCATCACCATGGACGTGTACACGCACGTCGTGCAGGACACCCAGCGCGAAGCCATGAGCCACATGGACCGGCTCCTCAGGAAGAGGTGCCCCGGTCGTCAGTGACCGCACCCGTTGATGTCAGAAGTAGATGTCAAAGGCCCCGGACCATGATCGGTCCGGGGCCTTTTGCCTGGTGCCCCCGGCAGGATTCGAACCTGCGACACCCGCTTTAGGAGAGCGGTGCTCTATCCCCTGAGCTACGAAGGCGGGGGCTTGTAGAAAACCTTGCTGAAAATCCAGGGCGTGGATCTTCGGCGAGGAGCACAAGCCCGCTGGTCAGACGTGGTGCGACGCTCTCCGCAGAGTCACCTGAGCAGACAACGCGACGTACCAACGGCTGACCAGTCATAGCGTAGCGGATGCGCGTCGGCGAGAGTCCTCTGTATAGGGACAGGAGGGCAGGAAGGCGAGCTGGAGTGCCTCTGACCTGCCGTGCCTGTGGCTCGCAGCGCATGACTGGCGGGCGTTGAGGGAGCAGGGGCCGAGGGCGGTTGGACCGTTCTGCTCCCTGTGTCAGCTTGTGGGGCTGCTTGCTGCCGCCTCGGGTCGCCTGGCATGACAGGCCGCCCCTTGTGGGTGGAGGTAGCCGCCTCATGCGCTGCCCGCAGGCCGGGGCTCACATTTCGCTGGTGCGAACCAGGCTGTGTCGCCGTTCGCGTTAGACCTGGTCCGCGAGGCTCAGCAGGACCTTGCGCGTGGAGCCCCATGTCAGCGCGTCGAGCATCCGCCGAGATGCTCGATGTGGGCCAGCGCAGAAGGACGCGCCCGAACCCCGTCGGAGACTCTGCGACGCATTGACGTGACCCGCCAGCCCCGCGTACACGCTCAGCTCGGAAGTGCCTAAAAGCGCGTTGTCTGCTCAGGTGACTCTGCGGAGAGCGTCGCACCACGTCTGACCAGCGGGCTTGTGCTCCTCGCCCAGGAAGGAGCCGCAGCATGACCACCGCCACCCCTGACGACGGCGGAGGCAATCTCGGCCGGTCGGCCGACCCTGCCCATGGGGATCCTGTCACCGTTCTCACGCAAGCCTTCGGCTGCACTCTTGCCGCGGTCGGCGATGCCGGAAAGCAGCATCGGCGTCTCTACATCGCCGGGGGCGACGGCATTCACACGGATCCCCTGGCGCGCATGGTCTATGGCAAGCGCCCGGGTCATCTGCACCACGGCGCCTTTCGAGGTGCAATAGGCGAGCTCGCCGCGTCCGGCGACAAAGGCCCAGTCGGAGGCGATGTTGACGACGGCACCGCCGCGTCCATCGGCATCAAACTGCGCGATCATGTGACGCACGGCGGCGCGAGAGAAGCGGAACACCGCCTCTACATTCACCGCCATGATCTGGGCGAAGTCATCATCGGAAGTCTCGAGCACCGTGCCGCTGTGCACGATGCCGGCATTGTTGACGAGGATGTCGATCCGGCCGAACCGCGTTACGGTCTCCTGCACCAGCGCGTCGGCAATGCCGGGCGCGGTCACGTCGCCAGCTATGAAATCCGCGCCGAGCTTCGGCTCGCGCTTCTCCCGGATGGCGGTGAGTCCCTCCTCCACGTCGCCGGCGCGTCGCCGGAGAAGCTCGAACTGGCGCACCGGCTCGGCGCGACCCGTACGGTGCTTCACTGGGCGATCCTCGCCCGGGCGAGGTGCGGGTCCGGCTGCGGGCCAGCGGTGTCTGCCACTCCGACCTGCACTCCCGTGACGGTGCGCGACGGGCTGCTCGGCTGACCCCCGCGCCGGACACCCGGGACCGCCGGGTACGAGGTCCCGTACGACGCCGGCGCCTCTGTGTGAGCGCCACATCGAGGCCGTCGTCGCCGCACGTCGACAGAGGTTGCTTCCCTTGGGTGGGCGTCGTGGCCCCTCGGGCCGATGGGCACCCAGCCCATCACTCGAGGGGCCACCTGATCTCCGCCCGCACTGGTCGAAACGCAACCGGCCAGGGCGCTTGTCAGGCTAGTGCGGCCGCGTTCTTGCGGCTCTGCACGATTTCGTTCAGGCGCGCGGTCTGCTCGTCGACGGCATGTGGCCCGTTGCCGGTCAGGACGCCGTGGGTGTCGTCCCGGATGACCAGAACCTCGGCCATGTTCTCGGTCACGTCGACCTTGTAGCCGGCGTCCTTGAGCGCCACGTCGACGAAGAAGGCCAGACGGGTCTCCTCGCCGGGGATCTTCGGGTAGCCGCCGTCGAGGATCTGCAGCTCGCCGTGCTCGGGCACGGTGGTGATGTGGGCGCCCTTGAACGCGTGGTCCTCGTTGACGCTCACCTTGCCGTCGGCGTCGACACGGTACTTGGCAGACGTCATCGCGACGGGCGCGTGGCAGATCAGCGAGATCGGGACGTCGTTCTCCCGCAGCTGGTGGAGCAGCTCGCCGACCAACGGGTTGTCGTGGAAGTCGATCATCGGTGCGTGGCCGCCCGGCGCGTGCATGAAGTCGAAGCCAGCGAGCGAGAAGTCGTCCGCTGCGTCGCGGTGCCGGGCGAGCAGTTCCTCGATGGAGTACCACTTGTGCTCCGGCAGGGCCTCCAGGCTGGCGACGAGGTCCTCACGGATGGAGCCGCCCTCCTTGTCGGTGTTCGGCAGGTTCGGGGAGACCGGCATCCGGCCGAGGTGGCGGCGCAGGAGGGCGAGCTCGGCGTCACGGCGGGCGACCAGCTCGGGGTTCTTCTCGCGCACCTCTTCGACGCTGTACTGCTCGTTCTGCATGGCTACGCGCATGCTGTCCGGGCCGAGGCTGGCGCCGCCGTGCATGCCGAGCGCCATGCCGTTGATGTCGAGCGTGGGGACCTTGCCGTCCGGCGTCGCGAGAACGAAGTCGTGAGTGTCCTCGTACTGGGCGAGAACGGCGGCCAGCTCGACGAGGAACCAGCCGATGGTGATGCTGCCCCCTTCCGGCTTGGTCAGCGGCAGCTGTGATCCGGACGAGACGACGATGAGTGCCTTGGGGCGGGTGCTGTCGGTGGTCATGAGGGTTCTTCCTTGCATCCGCTGTGGTTGTGGTCGCGGCGCATCAAAAGCGCGCTTGTGGGGGGCGTCGAAGACCCGGTCGGGTCGACGGCCAGAGGCGTACCGCTGCTTACTTCAGGCCGGGTTGCCCTGGGACAGGGTGGAGACGTCGGCCCAGTCCTGCCAGGTCTTGAGGCGCTCGGCATACACGGGGGGAAGCAACTCCAGGCCCGCGGTGCCGAAGAAGACGCGCAGCGGCGGGGCGTCGGCGTCGACGACCTTCAAAAGCGCCGGCCCGGCCGCGGCGGGATCGCCGATCTTCATGTTCCGCCAGCCCTCGGCCACGGCCGTGCGCACGCCGTCGTAGACGGGCAGCTGCTCGGCGAAGCTGGCGGAGGCACCGGCCCAGTCGGTGGCGAAGCCGCCGGGCTCGACCAGGGTGACCTTGATCCCGAATGTGGCGACTTCCTGGGCGAGGGACTCGGTCAGTCCTTCCAGGGCCCACTTGGAGGCGTGGTAGCCACCGAGGTTGGGGAACGTGGTCACGCCGCCGATGGTGGAGATCTGCACGATGTGGCCGCTGCCCTGCTCGCGCAGCAGCGGCAGGGCGGCCTGGGTCACCCACAGGGCGCCGAAGAAGTTGGTCTCCATCTGGTCGCGGACCTGCTGCTCGGTCAGCTCCTCGACGGCGCCGAACAGGCCGTAGCCGGCGTTGTTGACGACGACGTCCAAGCCGCCGAAGTGCGTGTGCGCCCGCTGCACGGCCTCGGTGGCGGCGGCCTTGTCCGTCACGTCCAGGGTCAGCGGAAGGATCGCCTCGCCGTGCGCGGCGACCAGGTCCTTCAGGGACTCGGTGTTGCGGGCAGTCGCCGCCACCTTGTCGCCGCGCTGAAGGGCCGCCTCGGCGAACTGACGGCCGAAGCCACGCGAGGACCCCGTGACGAACCAGATCTTACTCATGGAAACACTCCTACTCGAAACGAGGGGTTATGAAGAGACCGTACACCTGCATGAGACTCAGTATCAAGTTGAGCTGTCGTGTATTCTTGAGGCATGACTGACTCCGCCGGGACTTCCACCCGCTCCGCCGCCAAGCCCGGGCTGCGTGAGCGCATGCGTGCGACCATCCGGGCGGAAGTCACAGAGGTGGCGCTCAGGCTCTTCATCGAGCAGGGCTTCGACCGGACGACCGTCGACCAGATCGCCGCCGAGGCCGGGCTGTCGCGCGCCAGCCTGTTCCGGCACTTCGGAACGAAGGAGGACATCGTTCTGGTCGACCTGGAGGAGATCGGCCGCCAGATCGCCGACACGCTCGCCGCCCGGCCCGACGAGGAGCGGCCGTGGGAGGCGCTGCGCCGGGCGTTCGACGTGATGACGCGCATGAACGAGGCGGCGCCCGAGCACACGCTCAGCTATCTGCGGATGCTTCAGGAGACACCGTCCTTGCGCGCCCGGCACTACGAGAAGCAGCTGGGCTGGCAGGAAATGATGGTCCCGGAGATCGCACGCCGACTGGGGACCGGCCCCGATCATCCCGAGGATCCCCGGCCGACTGCTCTGGTCGCGGCCGCCCTCGCCTGCGCGGACGCGGCATCGGCGGGCTGGGTGACCTGTGAGGGCACTGTGCCACTGGCCGTGCTGCTCGACCGCGCGATGGGCGCCCTCACGGAGTAGCCCCCGCACATACCGCAACGCGCTCTCACAAACCTCGTCGGTGCGGCCCGTTCCGCGCCCTTGGAGCGCCAGTGTCAGCGAGGCGGTTCAGGAACAGGCACACAAGCCTGGGTCCACTCGGGGTCGTACTTTTTGAGGTGCTGCACCGAGGTGGGGACCGGTTGGTGCCGTCCCCACCATGAAGCCGATGTATGGGCCAGAGACGCGGGCAGCTCATCGGGGGCGGCCCTGATCATGCCTCCCCAGTCGCCGAGGGGCCACTGTGACGTGGCCACTGGCCGGTGGAAGCCTCGCATCATGTGAGAGACACGACTTCGCCGAAGACGCCTCCCAGCTGCGGACTGGCAACGCACCACGGGCGATGGCCAGCTTCCGCCAGCGGGCCGCCGGCGCCCTCTGTCTGACCGGCGTCTTGAACATCGCCGCCCCCCTGCGACGCGACGCGCGTCGCGCCGAACGGCCCCTCACCTACCTCAACCTCACATGATCACGAAACAGGCGGCTGAAGACTTTGCCGAGGCCTGGGCTCTGCCCCGGTCGGTCGCGGCGCCCGAAGTCGGCATGCGCCGCGACGTCGAGGGAGTGCTTGCTGATCAGGGCTCAGGGCTCGGGAACTGCTGCCGGTTTGCTGAGCATGAGTGCCTTCTGGTGAGCGTGAGTGAGTGCCGGGGCTGGAAGCGGCTGTTCCGCTGTGCGTCAGGGGGCTCCTCCGGCCTGGGTGTGCTGTGGTCCTCCGTGATCGAGAGGGGAACGTGAGTTCCTGGGTCGAATGGGTGACCTTTGCGGAGGCTGCTCGTTGACTGCGGTGAGGGGGATCTTCGGCCGGGCGGGGGTGGAGGGGTGGGCGGGCTGCGGGAGGTGGCGGCGTCGTTCGTGGTGCCCGGCCCGGCGGGAGTGGCGGTCCGGGACCGGCTGCGGGTGTCGGATGCGGACGCGGCGGTACTCGCCGAGGTCGGCGTGTACTTGGGGTCGCTGGCCGCCGGGGATCTCGCCGAGCGCTCCCGGCAGGGACTGGCGCACGATGCCGCCTCATGGGCGGTGCGCAAGCGGGCGCTGACCGGGCAGTCGTCGGCGCGGTGGGCGGGCAGCATCACCAAGGCCACCCACGACCAGTGGGCGCTGGCGAGGCGCGGTCAGGCCGCCCATCTGGCCTGGCTGCGCGGGCGGATCGCCTCGATCGAGGCGCGGCTGGCCCGGCCGCTGGGCGCCAAGGCCGACAAACGCGAGGGGCTGGTGCGCGGCTATGCCTCGCGGGGCGAGTGGCATGCCAAGTCCCGCCGCCTGCACACCCTCAAGGACCGTCTCGTGGTCGTGGAGGCGGACTGGAAGGCGGGCCGGGTGCGGGTGGTGCGCGGCGGCAAACGCCTCGCCAACACCCGCCACTACCTTCAGGCGGCCGAGCTCAGCGAACACGTCTGGCGGGAGCGGTGGCGGGCGGAGCGGATGTTCCTGACCGCCGACGGGGAGACGGGCAAGCGGTTCGGCAACGAGACGATCCGTGTCACCGACACCGGACAGGTCTCGGTCAAGCTCCCGGCCCCGCTGGCCCATCTGGCCAACGCACCCCACGGCCGCTACGTCCTGGACGCGACGGTGGCGTTCCGGCACCGGGGGCAGGAGTGGCGGGACCGGGTCACCGCGAACCGGGCGGTGGCCTACCGCATCCACCACGACACAGTGCGCGGCCGCTGGTACGTCACCGCGTCCTGGCAGCGCGCCGCCGCCCCGGTCCTGCCCCTGGAGGCGGCCCTGGCCCGGGGTGTGGTGGGGGTGGACATGAACGACGACCACCTCGCCGCCTGGCACCTGGACGTGCACGGCAACCCGGTCGGCGAACCACAACGCTACTTCTACGACCTCACCGGCACCGCGGAGCACCGGGACGCGCAGATCCGGCATGCCCTGACCCGGCTGCTTCACCACACCCGGCGGTGCGGGGCCGCCGCGATCGCCATCGAGGACCTCGACTTCACCGAGGGCACCAGCCGGGAGAAGCACGGCCGCAACAAACGCTTCCGCCGGCTGCTGTCCCGCTTCCCCACCGCCAGACTCAAGGCCCGGCTGGTGTCTATGGCTGCCCAACAGGGAGTGGCGATCGTTGCGGTCGATCCGGCCTACACCTCTCGCTGGGGTGCCCAGCACTGGCAGAAACCGCTGACCACCCCGCGACGCAAGATGTCCCGGCACGATGCGGCGAGCATCGCGGTCGGGCGACGCGCCCTCGGACATCCGATCCGGCGACGGACGGCACCGCCCCACCCCAACCAGAGTGATCGTGGTGGGCATCGGACCGCCCAGGCCCGACCGGAGATCCGACGGCGTGAGGAAACCCGCCCCCACCTTCCCGGACCTCGCACCAGATGCGCGCCGCCCGGCCGTGGAGCGAAAGCGGGGAACCAGGGTGCCCAACACCGTTCGGGACACCCGGCTGAGCAAGAGTCCTGGCAACAAGACTCACTCCCACTCAGTCTTTAGGAACGGTAGGCGTTGTCCGTGACGATCTCGATCTTCACTTCGACTGCTGCGCGCCGGCGCTGATCTGCTGGGTGAGCTTGAGGAGTTCTTCGACGTGGTAGATCTCGGTGATCTTGCCGTCGATGATGTGCATGATGTCCTGGCCGTTGATGTCGACCGGGTTGCCGCTGGCGGGGAGCCCGAAGGCGTCTGCGGTGTGGGTGGCGGTCATCCGCCAGTGGAGGACCACCCAGCCGCCGGGAAGCTCCTGCTGGAAGAGGATCCGGTGCTGTGTGCCGGTGAACCCGTCGCGGACCGCGGCGATCGACGCTCGCATGCCGTCGATGCCCGAGGCGGCCTCAGTAGCCGGGTTGTGATCGATCACATCCGGGGCGAACACCTCGTCCGCGCCGGCGACATCGCCGGTGTCGTAGAGCTCCAGCTCGCGCGCGGCGACCCGCAACGCGGTGCTCGTGGCCGAGCGCACCATCTCGCTTGCGGTGTTGTTCGTGCTGATCGCGGTCATGAGGTCCTCCAAGGGGTGCGGTGTGGGCTGACCCGGCTATAGTTCCCCAAGGGAATCAGTTCCCTCAAATGAACTAATGGGGAAAGTGTGAGTGATCTGGAGCACCCTCTGCCGGAATGTCCGATTGCCCGGTTCTTGACCGTGTTGGACGGGCCATGGGCGACGCTGATCGTGAGGGAGCTGCTGACCGGCCCGAAGCGCTTCACCGAGTTGCGCGCCGCGCTACCGGGGATCAGCCCCAAGACCCTGTCCTCACGGCTACAGCGATTCGTCCTCATCGGGCTGGTCACCCGCACCGCCTACCCGGAGGTCCCTCCCCGGGTGGAGTACCAGCTCACCGAAGCAGGCACACGACTTCAGGCCGTCTTCGACGCCATGGCCGACTGGGCCGAACAGGACCTTCCCCGCACCGGCTCGCTCCGAGGCGCAGACCAGTGACCCGAAGTACCAGCTCGCCCGCTACGTGCGCGCACTGCTCGCCCCGGGGGCCCGCGCCCCAAGGGGGTCTGACAAACCAGCGGCTCTGGCCCGCAGTGCCTGCGTCACCGCGCCGGAGCGGATCGAACGCGCGGTCACGCTCGCATTCCCCCACCCGCTCACGTTCCTGAGCGACGCGTCCCTCGCTGCTGGCCGGGAAGGTCCTCAAGCCGCAGTTCCAGCAGAACGTGCTGAGCTGGCCGGAGCCGGTGAAGGCGCTGCTCCCGACCGCGCCGAGGAAGGTGTACAGGAGGTACACGGCCAGCGCCCACAGCGTTGTGATGGCGACGAGTGCCGGATCGCCCCGTAGTCTCCCGGTCCCGTGCCGTTGGTCGGTGGCCGCCACCGTACTGCCGTGCGGGGCGGGAACCTCCTGCCACCCGCCATTTGGCCAAGGCGAGCAGGGCCGTGGCGAGGGCGAGGACGGCGAACACGTACTGCCACCCCAGGTGGTGGCCGAGGACGTCGCCCAGCGGGGCGCCGGCCCATAGCGCGGAGAGCAGTCCGGATCCCACGAGCGCGAGGTGGGTGGCCCGTCGGTTTGCGGGAGCTGTGGCGCTGGAGAGTGCGTAGATCGTCGGTCCCGTGCCGGCTGCGGCCGCTCCGGCGACGACTCTGGCCACCACAAGCAGCGGGTAGTTCGGCGCCAGGGCCGTGGCGAAGTTGGCGAGGGTGAACAGCAGGAGCGAGACAACGAGCACTCGCCTGCGACCGAGGCGGTCGGCCAGCCTGCCGAGCAGTGGCGCGGTGACGAGGTAGGTCCCGGGGCGGTTTGACGTGCAAGATCCACCTCGCCGGTGAAGGCGGGTGCCGCCCCATGGCCTCCGTACGAAGTGGCGCACGTTCACTTGTACGCCGACATCCCTGCACACGCCGACCACGAGCGGCACAAGGCCTGCAACTCGCAGACGCTGGTCATTTGTCAGACGCGAACTGCCCGACGGTCTTCAAATGCTCCAGGAGACGGTGCCGTCGGCGGTGACCAGGATCGCCAGGACGGCTAGGTCGGTGATGCCCAGTGCCATACCGAACCAGGCCCGCCCTTGTCGCTTCGTCCCGTTCCACAGGGCGATGGTGGCCAGCACGATGGCGGTGGGGCCGAGGAAGATGTTCCCCACCAAAAGACCCGGTAGGCCGAGGATGAAGGAGGCTACAGCCATGCTGTCGGCGTCCCGGCGACGGTCCGTCCTTTTGGTTGCAGTGAGCGGAGTTGTCTTTTCCGGTGCGGTCAGCTGCATGTCAGGCGTCTCCTTCGCTGCGTCCGGATCGGCGTTCGCGCACCATGAAGATGGTCAGCCAGATGGCGATCAGGGCCCCGGCGATCAAGCTGACGGGTATGGGGATGTGGGCGACGGAGCCCAGGAAGAGCCCCAGGAGCAGGAGCGCGAAGACGATGAACACCATGGCTTGCCTCTCAGCGCGTGATGGTTTCTCGTTCGGGGTGGGTCGGCCGCTCGGGAAGCCGAGGATGTGGAGTCATCGAGGCGGGCGAGGAAGTCGAGGAGTGTGGCGTTGACCTCGGCGCGACGCTCCTGCTGCTTGTTTGCTGGGCATGACTGAAAGCCGTCTGGAATCTGATTGGTTTCCTCACCGATGGAGGTGAGGCGGGTGGGTGACGGGCTGAGATCTCAGGGCTTCGAGATCATCGTGTGGCCGCTTTGGGGCTTGCCTCGGCGATCTTCTGGAGGGCCGCGTCGGTGTCCGCGGTGGCCAGCATCCTGTTGATGTCGGCGCCGGCCAGTGCGCCGGCCGCTGCGGAGGCCCCGACCTGGGCGACCAGATCGGTGGCGTTGCCGGCCACCCACACACCCGGCACCTCGGTGGTGCCGGCCGTGCCGGAGGCGAAGCCGCGGCCCGTCGGCAGGTCCTGCACCGGCAGGCCCAGGCCTTCCAGGCCCTGGGTGCGGGCCTGCATCGGCGAGGCGACCGCGAGGACGCGGCGGGCCACGACCTGGCCGTCGGCCAGGCGCACCCCGGCGAGGGCACCGTCCTCGTCGTTGACGACCTCGGTGACCGGGGTGTCGATGACGCGGATGCCGCGGGCGGCGAAGCGGGCGCGGCTGTCCTCGTCCAGGTCGGTGCCGCGGGTGAAGTAGGTCAGGTCCTCGGTCAGCTGACGGAACAAGAACGCGTGGCCGATGGAGGCCGGGCCGGTGGCGAGGATGCCGATGGGCTCGTCGCGCACCTCCCAGCCGTGGCAGTACGGGCAGTGCACCACACTGTGTCCCCAGTGCTCGGCGAGTCCGGGCACCTGTGGCAGCACATCCGTGAGGCCGGTGGCCACCAGGATGCGGCGGGCGGTGATGCTGCGGCCGTCGGCCAGGGTGACGGTGAACCGCAGGTCCCCGTCCGCCGACGGGGCGGCGGACTCGGCCGAGACCACCTCGCCGTTAACGACGCGTCCGCCGTACTGGCGCACCTGCTCCCGGCCCCGTCGAAGGATCTCGGACGGCGGGGTGCCGTCCAGGGCGAGGAGGCCGTGTACGGCCTTGGCGGGCGCGTTGCGCGGGGAGCCGCTGTCGATCACGACGACCGAGCGGCGGGAGCGGGCGAGGATCAGTGCGCCGTTCAGCCCCGCGGCGCCCCCGCCGATCACCACCGCGTCGACGGTCCCCTCGGCCAGTGCGTCGCTCGCGTACGCAGGAGTCGCCACAGCCATGGCCTCCTGCCTTTCCTTGTCAGTCATGGTTCGGTCAGCCCTTCGAGTTCTGGGTGGTCGGAGGGGGGTCAGCCGTTCAGGAAGCCCACGATGTGGTCGGCGACCGTCTTGGGCTGCTCGAGGTGCAGGAAGTGCCCCGCGCCGGGTACGACGATGCGTTCGAGGCCGTTCGTGAACAGGTCGTCCATGCCGTCGCTCAACGCCACGGACATGCAGTTGTCGTCGGCCCCGTGGAGGTAGAGCGACGGGACGGTGAGGGCACCGAAGACCCGGGCTTGCAGGGCTTGGGCCGCCTCGTCCGCGGGCGGCGATCCGGCGGACGCGGTGCCCGGCGATCCCGCGGATGCGTCCCCGGCGATCCAGTGGACGCTCCGCCGGCGATCTAGCGGGTGGACCCGGTGTGCTCCCGCACAGTGGCCGCCTCGCTCGCCGTCGTCCCGGCTCCTGCCTCGGCGCTCTGCTTCGCGAAGCCGCGCCGTCCCGGCAGGATGGCGAGGACGATCAGTGTTCCGGCGGCCATGATGATCCCGCCGATGAGGCTGGTCTGGGCGACTCCGTGGGCGAAGGCCTGGTGGACGGCGTCCACGGCGGCCTGGGCCTGCTGGGGCCCGGCGGAGGGATCCTGCCCGACCCGCTCCGCGACAGCCAGGCCGGCGCCGACCGAGTCCTTGGCGGTCTCCATCGCCTCCGCCGGGAGCCGGTTGCCCACCAGGTCGGTCAGCTCGTCGCGGTAGGCCGTGCCCAGCAGCGAGCCCAGCACCGCGATGCCCAGCGCCCCGCCCAGCTCGAGCGCGGTGTCGTTGACACCGCCGCCGACGCCCAGCTCGGACTCGGGGAAGGAGCCCATGATCGTGTCGGTCGCCGGGGAGATGGCCAGTCCGAGCGCGAGGCCCAGCATCAACAGCGGTGCCAGGAAGTCCCCGTACGTCGACCCCTTGTCGATCTGGGTGAGCAGGAACATGCCCGCCGTGCCGATGGCCATGCCGGTCACGACCATCACCTTCACCCCCAGCTTCGGGGTGAACAACCCGGTCAGCGCGGACCCGAGGAACACCGCACCGCCCAGCGGCAGCAGCCGTAGGCCCGTGTCCAGGGCGCCGTAGCCGAGGACGAACTGCAGGAACTGCGTCGAGTAGTAGAGCACGGCGAACATACCGAAGAAGAAGAACATCACCGCGAGCATCGAGCCGCTGAAGGGCCGCAGCGCGAACTTTCGGACGTCCAGCATCGGGTGCGGGTGCCGCAGCTCCCAGGCGACGAAGGCGGCCAGACCGGCACCGGCGACCACGGCGGCGGTGACGGGGCCGGCGCCCCAGCCGAAGTGCGGGCCCTCGATGGCGGCGTAGATCAGGGAGCCGACGGTGACGATCGACAGCAGACCACCGACGTAGTCGATCCGGCCCATGCCCTCCGCCTTGGACGGCGGTACCAGAGCGAGCGCGCCGAACACGGCGACGAGGGCGATCGGCACGTTGATCAGGAAGGTCGAGCCCCAGGCGTGGTCCTCAAGCAGCCAGCCGGAGACCAGCGGGCCGACGGCTACCGCCACCCCGGAGGTCGCGGCCCAGGCGGTGATGGCCTTGGCCCGCTCGCTCCGGGGGAAGGTCGCGACCACCAGGGACAGCGTGGCCGGCATCACAACCGCGGCACCCACACCCATGATCGCGCGGGCCACGATGACCAGCGAGGTCTCGTCGACCATGCTCCCCATCACCGAACCGCCGGCGAAGATCAGCAGACCCAGCACCAGCGCGCCGCGCCGACTGTACTTGTCGCCGATCGCGCCCAGCACCAGCATCAGCGCCGCGTACGGAACGGTGTAGGAGTCGACGACCCACTGCAGATCACTGCTGCTCAGGCCCAGCTCGGTGGTCATGTCGGGGGCGGCGACGATCAGCGACGTGTTCGCCATCACCGTGATCAGCAGGCTCAGGCACAGCACGAGCAGCGCCCACCAGCGCCGCGCGTAAGGCCCGGTCATCTTCTCCACGGGGGTATTTGCAAGGAAGGACATCAGTAGCTCCTGAGAGGGACGGGGCGGACGAGCGAAAGCACTTAATTGCCCATCGATGTGCACACTAGTTTATTGCCCCTCGCTGTGCAACTATCGCGATGACTCTCTCCTCCCACCTGCCCTCGAGGTACCGACGTGACCAGCCGACCAGCACGAACACCGACGACGAGGCCGGGACGGTCTCCGGCCCGGCCCCACGAGACGCCGCCCCCTCCTGCTCCGACTTCGACTTCGTCCCCCGCGCCGACTTCGACCGCGACTTCGGCGCAGCGGCGGGACGCGCGGGCCACCCGTGCCCGGATCCTCGACGCGGCTCGGCGGGAACTGACCCGCGACCCCGACAGCAGCCTGGAGGACATCGCCGGTGCCGCCGGTGTGGCCCGGCGCACCGTGTACGTCCACTTCGCCGGCCGGGCCGCGCTCGTCGAGGGCCTGGCCGCCGAGGCCGCGGAGGCGATCCGGCGCGCCGTCGCGGGTGCCCCGGCCCCGACCCCCGACGCCGTCGCGGACCTGGCGCGATTCGTCCTCATGGTGTGGCCCGTCGGCGACCGCTACCGCACCTTGATCCGGCTGGCCCGCGGCCAGGACCTCGCACGCGCACGCGTCGACGAACTGCTGACCCCCGCCCGCGACATGGCCGCGAGGGTCTTCGCCCACGGCCGCCGACAGGGCGTCTTCCAGACCACCGTCCCGCCCGACCCGCTCGGCCGAGCCATCGAGGCCCAACTGCTGGCCCTGCTCGACTGCATCGACCGCGGCCTGTGCTCCGACGACGGCACCGGCGCCGCCACCGCCGCCCTCATCGCCGCCGGAGTCGCCCCGGACACCGCCATCGCGAAGGTCGATCAGGTACGGAAGTCCGGGTCGCCCCCGAGTCCCGTCTGAAACCCCGTGCCCGTACACCACTCGCACTCACACACATGTCCGCCCCCAACTCCCTGTCCCCTGAAGCCCCTTGGAGGAGGGCCGAGGTACCGCCCCGCCCCGAGCACGACCGTGACCAGGAGTGCGAGTTCTCGTACTCGCACGAACCCGCCGACGGCTCCGACCGCCCGCCGCCGGTGACCGAACTCGCCCGGAGGATGGACGGGTTGACGAAGTCGGACGACGACAGCGAGGCCCGGGCCCGCTCGGCGGAGGCGACCGCCTTCCTGTCGTACGCGGACCTGTCCGACGCCCTGGGCCTGGAACTGACCCGGGGCTACGGTTCCGACCGGATCCGCGCCCGCGTCCTGACCACCCTCGGCTTCGAGGTCACCGCGACGACGACCGTCTCGGCGGCCTCCGGCAACCGCGTCACCTGCAAGGACTTCAAGGTCGCGGGCCGCGTCGCCCTGCCCGAGGCCGGTGAGAAGTCGCTCGGCCAGGTCTTCGCCGAGCCGATCGCGCCGCGGAAAATCCCCGACGGCCTCCGACTGCGCTCGGTCACCACCACGGAGCAGGGCCTCACCGCCCACTTCTCCGGCAAGTCGGTCACCTTCCGCCGCGACGACGCCCGGGACACCTCGTCGAACGGGTCGGCCGGAGAGAAATCAGGTGCCGTGGGCCGGAAGAGCCGTAGCCATCGCCGACGCAACCTCCTCGACCACCGCGCTCGCCCGATCCTCCGGCACGCCGGCCGCGATGAGGGTGGCCGTGGCGATCCGGTGCCCGTCGTCCTCCAGCGCGCCGGTGTTGACGGACTCCACCAGAGCTACGATCAACGCCATCAGGCCTGCGCTCTGCACGGCCGGCGGCAGATGGGAGTGGAAGACGCCGTCCCGCTGCCCGCGCTCCAGGATCCCGATGGCGGCCTCCCGGGCCGGCGCGAGCACCTCGGCGAAGCGCTCGGCGCCGAGGTCCCGCCGGGTGAGCGCCACCAGCATGCGGTAGCGGTCGCCCACGGGCCACATCCGGAGTACGAACCACGCCAACGCCCGCTCGGCCGACTCCCCCTGCTCCGGCCCGGCCTCCACCGCGTTCCGCAACGTCTCGGCGGCTTCCTCGGCGAGCGCCTCCAGCAGCGCCGCCCGCCCTGGGAAGTGCCCGAAGAGGGTGCGCCGGACGACCCCGGCGGCCCGCGCCACCTCCTCCAGCGTGACATCGGGGTTCCGCCCCAGCTCCTCACGGGCCGTGGCCAGGATGCGCGCCCGGTTGGACCGCGAATTACGGCGCAGCGGCTCGCGGGCCACGTGCTTGCTCACGGAGAACCTCGCAGCATCAAAGGACGGACGAACGGCCCCCATTTTGTCACGCCGAGCCGAAGCCCCCGTATCACGCCCCAGCGGCCGCTGCCTCACGCGGGACCCGCCCCACCTCATGGCCCCGAAGCTCGGCCGACGCGGAACCGAGCGCGCCCGGTGCGGCCCTCGCGCTTGTTCCTCGACGAGAGCCCCGGCGCGCCAGGCGCCGCCGCCGACCTCGTCCGTCGCGGTCATCCCACCGGCCACCTCCCTTCGGATCAGACCGCGAACTCCCGGATCACCATGTTCCGGAACACCGCCTGCCCGTCGATGGTGAGCAGGGCCAGCCCGGTGTCGGACGGGTCGGGGAAGACCACGGTCGAGTGCGCGTACCGGCCGTCGTCGACGAACATCTCGACGGACGTGCGGTCGACGAGGACGCGCAGGCGGACCGTGCGGGCGGACAGGTCGAAGGGCGTCCGGCTCTCCTGCCAGCGGTCCGAGGCATCGGGGCCGGCGGTGTAACCGCGGTTGACGAAGGCGTAGTCGCCGTAGACCCCCACGTCGACGTGCCGCCCGCCGTCCGCCGAGCGCCGCAACTGCAGCCCGGCACCCGTCAGTTGGTCCCAGGTGATGTCGCAGGTCAGTCCTCCTGGTCCCTGTCGGGAACGCCTTGCCGACGTGAAAACATGATCGCGGCGCCCGTCCGCCGACTCCGGTACGTCGTCGGCGATCGGCGCGGACGCCAGGTCGCGCCACTGCTCGTGCGGATCGGGATCGTCGCCGTCGTACTCGACGACCAGGCGGAGGCCCGCCGTGAACTCGCCGAGCTGACCGGCCGTTCGACCGGGCCGGTGACAACCTGACCGTCAAGCCGGTCAGCCGCCCCAGGACGCCTCTGGCTTCGTCGTGCTGCCCCGCCGCCGGGTCGTCGAGGTCGCCCGCGTGGATGATGCACGCACGCCGCCATGCCCGGGACTACGAACGGCTCATCCAGTACTGAGACCCTGATCGTCTGGGCCGTCATCACCCTCATGACCAGGCGTCTCGCACGGAAGGGGGCCACCCCCAGCTGGCCAAGGAAACCCACATCGGCCACGAGCGCCTGGCAGGCGTGGTCACCGTTCCCCGGTCAAGCGGATCCCCGCAGCCCGTGCTCCATCTGCTCTCTAGGCGGAGGCGGCAGCCACGAAGAACGGAATGGCGATGAGGAAGCGGTCGGCCTCGGCGCGTCGCTGCTGTTCGGCGAGCCACTCATCGGCCTGGTCACGGCCGACGGCACCGCTCATGCAGGCCGACTCGGCGAGCCCGGTGAGCAGCGACAGCATCGCGGGATCGGTGAACACGCTGGTGTGCACCTCGACGGTGACGTCGTTGAAGCCGCCGTCCAGGAGCAGGTTGCGGTACTGGCGGGCGGCGCGGGGCGTGCCCAGGAGGTCGGCGCGGGCGTGCATGATCGTGCGGGTGAGCGCCGCATCATCAGAGTCGACCATGATGGCGTCCCAGTCCTGCCCGACCAGGACGATCCTGCCGCCCGAGCAGAGGACGCGCCGCGCTTCCGCCACCGCGCGCCATGGCTCCTGAAGTGCGTGGAAGACCTTGTCGGCACGGTAGCCGCGCACACTTCCGTCGGCGAACGGCAGATCCTCCGCCCCCGCCTCCCGGAACTCGGCCGCCGGCCACCGTTTCCGGGCCGCGGCCAGCATCCGCGGATCGGGATCCACGCCCACCGCGTGAACGCCACGCTCGGCCAGCTCGGCGACGGCCCGCCCGGCACCGCAGCCGACGTCCACGACAGACGAGCCCGGGACAAGAGACAGCAGCTCGTAGGAGCGGGCCCGCAGCAGGCTGGCGCTCGGCATCTGGTCCATCGCGTCGAGGAGGGCCAGCATAGCCTCGGTGCCGCGGTGCTTTTCCACGAAAGGAGTCGTCACAGCCATGGCCTCCTGCCTTTCCTTGTCAGTCATGGTTCGGTCAACCCTTCGAGTTCTGGGTGGTTGGCGGGGGGTCAGTCGTTCAGGAAGCCCAGGATGTGGTTGGCGACCGGTGCCCTGTGCCGGGTATGACGATGCGTTCGAAGCCGTTCGTGAACAGGTCGTCCATGCCGTCGCTCACCTCCACGGAAAAGCAGTTGTCGTCGGCCCCGTGGAGGTAGAGCGACGGGACGGTGATGGCGCCAGGCGTGCACGCAGCCTGTCCGGTGAGCTCAGGACGGTTGTGTACTGAACAGTCAGAAACCTAGGTGGTTCTGTACTGAGTTGTCAAGTACGTCGGACGGTGGTGCCGGCGACCACGGCGACCACGGCGGGCGCGTTCACGGGCCGGGGTCGGCCTTGACCGTGTCCTGCGCCGAGACCCCTCGCGAAAGGCAGGGAAGCCCATTGCCGTCAGCTCGGACGGACCATGTGGTCCTGCGCGGTCGTGCAGCCCGTCGTCTTGGTCTCGACGTCGGACACGGGTGTGATGTCCAGCAGCAGGTCGGGGGTGAACCTCGCAGACCTGTGGCTGGCGCGGCTCGAACTGGAACCCCTGGGCGGTGACGAGCGGCCGGGTGCGCGGTGGTGGCCGTGGGTCGGGGTGATCCTGCGCGTCAGCGGGGTGGTCGCCTGTGCCTGGTTGTGGTCCCGGGTACGGGGGCGTTCGCCACGTGGGGAGCAGGACCTCGGGCTGACGCTCGCGCAGGATGGCGACGATCGGACCGGTCGCCGACTCGTCGACGCCCAGCGGGAGTCCGTACTGCTGCCCGCATCCGCGGGGACGCCACCCAGCTCTACGAGGGCACCGAGGCGGAGCACTGGCACGCATTCCTGCACGCGCGGTCCGAGTTGGCGGAGCGGCGGCCGAAGTACCACTGTCTGCTGGCGGCGAGGCGTTCGGCGACTGACCGTGCAGTTCAGGCTCGGCGACACCGCGCATGCGGTGGAGCAACTCGACTGGATGCGGGCGCAGTTCTTCGGCCAGCCGCCCGGACGACCGCCCGGCGGCGCGTAAGCCTGCGGGCCGTGTCTCCGTGGCGATCGGAGTGGGCCGACCGCGTCAGATGCCGGTGCAATGAGCCCGGCCGTGGCCTTGTCAGGGGTGGCGTGGGCGGGGCAGCAAGGCGAACGCGCTCTCCGCGATCGAGGTCAGGCGGGCGGGGCTGTGGCCGTAGGCGCCTACGACATCGCTCCCGCGGATGACGGTCAGCAGGAGGTAGGCGAGGTCGTCGGGGTCCGCGTCGGGGTCGATGTCGCCGTTGCGCTGGGCCGCTCGCACGCACTCGGCCACCGCCGTCCGGACTACGGAGAAGCAGTCGTTGGCCAGGCGTTTCACCTCGGGGTCGGAGGTGCCGATCTCCAGGGCCATTTTGGCGGCGAAGCAGGCCGCCGCCGTCCGGTCGGGGGCGGGGGGTACGTCGGGGGCGAGTGGCACCCCGTGGACGGCGCGGAGCAAGTAGGCGTGCAGTCGTTCCAGGGCGCCCTCGTCGGGTCCGGCGAGGATCTTCGGCGGACCCTGCCCCAGCCGGGCGAAGTAGCCGGTCATCGCGTGCAGCAGCACGCCGTGTTTGCCGTCGAAGGCGGCGTAGAGGCTGCCGCGGCCCAGGCCGGTGGCGGCGCTGATGTCGTCGACGCTCGTGCCGTTGTAGCCCGTGGTGCGGAACTGCCGCTCGGCGGCATGCAGGACGTGGTCGGGGTCGAAGTTTCGTGGTCTGGCCATACACCGAAGGTAAAGCCGACCCACCCTTCTTGACAAGTCAGTACAGAACCATCTAGGTTCCTGACTGTTCAGTACACAACCACCCCGGGCTCGTGTCGGTCATGCCCACAACCGAAGGAACCACCATGCAGACAGCAGCTTCCCCCGTGGCCCTCGTGACGGGCGCCTCCTCCGGGATCGGGCGGGCGGCAGCGCTCGCCCTCGTGGACGCCGGCTTCGCGGTGGTCGGCACGAGCCGCAACGCGGCGAAGGCCGAGCCGCTCGCCGGAGTGACGTTCCTCGACCTCGACGTGGCCGGCGACGACTCGGTCCGCTCCCTGGTCGGGGAAGTGATCGAGCGGTTCGGCCGGATCGACGTCCTGGTCAACAACGCAGGCGTGGGCGCGGTCGGCGCCGGCGAGGAGAGCTCGATCAACCAGGCCAAGGAGGTCTTCGACATCAACGTCTTCGGCCTGATGCGGATGACCAACGCAGTGCTGCCCCAGATGCGCGCCCAGGGCAGTGGCCGCGTGGTCAACGTCTCCTCGATGCTCGGTCGGATCCCAGCGCCCTTCATGGCCGTCTACGCCGCCACCAAGCATGCGGTCGAGGGCTACGCCGAGTCCGTCGATCACGAGCTTCGCGAGCACGGCGTCCGGATGCTGCTGGTCGAGCCGACCTACACACGCACGAGTTTCGAGGCGAGCAGCATGGCACCCGACTCGCCCCTGCCGATCTACGCCGCACAGCGGGAGGTCTCCCGAGACGTGCTGGCCACGGCCTTGCGCAACGCCGACCACCCGGACGTTGTCGCTAAGGTGATCGTCGCGGCCGCCACCGATTCCCAGCCCAAGCTCCGGTACACAGCCGGCTCGATGGCCGCACGCGTCAGCCTCCTGCGCCGGATCGTGCCCTCGCGCGCCTTCGACAGACAAGTCCGCAAGCTCAACCGACTGGCCGGCTGACCCCGCAGTACACCCGGCGCCTGAGCAGACGCACATGTCCAAAACCAGAGACACCGAAGCCCCTCACGGCGAGACCACCGGGATGGGCGGCGCGGGGCCGACCGGCAGGCCGAGGTCGACCGGCTGCCGGCCCTCGGGCGCGGCACGCGGACATCGGCCAAGGAGAGCAATCCTGGACCACACTGGTGGACCCGGAGGGCAACGAGTTCTGCGTGCTTGGCTCTCGGCGGAGCTAACCGGAGCGGGGCGATCGGACATACGATGGCTGAAAGGCGACGCCGGCCTCGAGCCGGCGCCGACCGGTGATCCGATCACTCGGGGTGGGAGACCTATGGCACAGGCCGCGGACGCTGCGCGGACCGTCATCATGACCGTGGACGACGATCCCGGGGTGTCCCGGGCCGTCGCCCGTGACCTGCGCCGGCGCTACGGCAAGTCGTACCGGATCGTGCGCGCGGAGTCCGGCGAGTCCGCGCTGGAGGCGCTGCGGGAGCTGAAGCTGCGCGGTGATCTGGTGGCGGTGCTCCTGGCCGACTACCGGATGCCGCAGATGAACGGCATCGAGTTCCTCGAACAGGCCATGGACGTCTATCCCGGCGCCCGCCGCGTACTGCTCACCGCCTACGCGGACACCGACGCGGCGATCGACGCGATCAACGTCGTCGACCTCGACCACTATCTGCTCAAGCCCTGGGACCCGCCGGAGGAGAAGCTCTACCCGGTGCTCGACGACCTCCTGGAGGCGTGGCGGTGCAGTGACTTCCGGCCGGTGCCGAGCACCAAGGTGGTCGGGCATCGCTGGTCGGCGCGCTCGTCGGACGTACGGGAGTTCCTGGCCCGCAACCAGGTGCCGTACCGCTGGTACTCCACCGAGGAGCCCGAGGGGCAGCGGTTGCTGGCCGCGGCGGGCGAGGACGGGCAGCGGCTGCCGGTGGTGATCACGGCGGACGGTACGGCGCTCGTCGAGCCGGAGGTGCCCGAACTGGCCGCGCACGTGGGACTGGCGACGACACCCACGGCCGACTTCTACGACCTGGTCGTCATCGGCGGCGGGCCGGCCGGGCTGGGCGCTGCCGTGTACGGGGCCTCGGAGGGGCTGCGGACGGTGCTCGTGGAGCGGTCGGCGACCGGCGGGCAGGCCGGGCAGAGTTCGCGGATCGAGAACTACCTGGGCTTCCCGGACGGGGTGTCCGGCGGCCAGCTCACCGACCGGGCGCGACGCCAGGCCACGAAGTTCGGCGCCGAGATCCTCACCGCCCGTGAGGTGACCGGTCTGGAGAGCAGCGGGGCTGCGCGGCTCGTACGGTTCGCGGACGGGTCGGCGATCGCGGCGCACAGCGTGATCCTGGCGACCGGTGTGTCCTACCGGCAGCTGGAGGCGCCGGGGGCCGACGAGCTGTCGGGCCGCGGGGTGTTCTACGGGTCCGCGCTCACCGAGGCCGCCGCCTGCCAGGGCCACGACGTGTACATCGTCGGTGGCGCCAACTCGGCCGGGCAGGCGGCGATGTACCTGTCCCGGGGCGCCAAGTCGGTCACGCTGCTGGTGCGCGGGGCGGACCTGACCGCGTCGATGTCGCACTATCTGATCCAGCAGATCGCCGAGTCGCCGAACATCTTTGTGCGGGCCCACACGGTCGTCGAGGCCGCGCACGGCGACAATCAATTGGAACAGCTGACGTTGCGCGACACGACGAGCGGGCAGACCGAACGGGTCGACGCGCAGTGGCTGTTCGTGTTCATCGGCGCGGCCCCGCTGACCGACTGGCTGGAGGGGACGGTGTTGCGGGACGAGCGCGGGTTCATCCTCGCCGGGCCCGATCTGACCGCGGACGGGCGGCCACCGGCCAACTGGGAGCTGGACCGGCCGCCGTACCACCTGGAGACCAACATCCCCGGCGTGTTCGTCGCCGGGGACGCGCGCGCGGAGTCCGCGAAGCGGGTCGCGTCCGCCGTCGGAGAGGGAGCCATGGCCGTGATGCTCGTACACCGGTATCTGGAGCAGTCGTGAGCGGGCGGCTGATGCCGTGCAGCGCGGCGGAGATCAGCTCGCTGTTCCTCTTCGAGAAGCTGAACGCCGAGCAGCTCGGCAGACTGTGCAGCGAGGGGCGGGTCGAACTGTTCGACCCCGGGCCGGTGTTCACCGAAGGTGACCCGGCGACCGACTTCTACGTGATGATCGAGGGCACGCTCGTCATGTCCCGCCGGGTCGGCGCCGACGACATCGAGGTGAGCCGCACGTCCCAGCCAGGGGTGTACGCGGGGGCCGTGATGGCATACCTCTGGGACGGAAAACCGCAGCGGTACATGAACTCGTTGCGGGTGTCGGAGCCGACGCGGTTCTTCGTCCTGCCCGCCGGATCGTTCGCGAACTTCGTCCACGAGTGGTTTCCGATGGCGGTCCATCTCCTGGAGGGGATCACCCTCGGTTCGCAGACCTTTCAGCGGGCCGTCGGGCAGCGCGAACGGCTGCTGGCGCTGGGCTCGTTGTCCGCGGGTCTCACCCATGAGCTCAACAACCCGGCCGCGGCGGCCGTACGGGCCACCTCGTCGCTCAGGGACCGGGTCGCGCACATGCGCAACACGCTCGGCGTCATCGCCTCGGGCCCCCACCACGGCGACGCCCTGAAGGCCCTGGTCGACCTCCAGGAGCGTACGGCCGAGCGGGTCTCCAAGGCGCCGGCACTGAGCCCGCTCGAAGCGTCCGACCGGGAGGACGAACTCGCCGACTGGCTCGACGACCACGGTGTCCAGAACGGCTGGCAGATCGCGCCGACCTTCGTGCAGGGCGGTCTCGACGTCGACTGGCTGGAGCAGATCGCGGCGGCCGTCGACGAGCCGGGAATCCTGCAGAGTGCCATCGAGTGCCTCAACTACACGGTCGAGGCCGAGCTGTTGATGTCCGAGATCGAGGACTCCACCACCCGTATCTCGCACCTCGTCGATGCCGCCAAGCAGTACTCGCAGCTGGACCGCGCCCCCTACCAGGTCGCCGATGTGCACGAACTCCTCGACAGCACGCTGCTGATGCTGTCGGGCAAGATCGGTCCCCAGGTCAAGGTCGTGAAGGAGTACGACCGTTCGGTGCCGAGGATTCCGGCCTACCCGGCCGAACTGAACCAGGTGTGGACCAACCTGATCGACAACGCGGTCTCCGCCATCAAGGGCGCGGGCGGCGAAGGGACGTTGACCGTACGCACCGCTCTGGTGCACGACCGGCTGCTGGTGGAGTTCCGCGACACGGGCCCGGGAGTGCCGGCCGAGATCCGCGGCCGGATCTTCGACCCGTTCTTCACCACCAAGCCGGTGGGCGAGGGCACCGGGCTGGGGCTCGACATCTCCTGGCGGATCGTCGTCAACAAGCACCACGGTGACCTGAAAGTCGAGTCCGTGCCCGGCGACACCCGCTTCCAGGTGCTGCTCCCCCTCACCGCCACCGACCCCGACACCGAGCCCGATACCGTCCCCGACCCGGCCCAGGAGCCCTCATGACCAAGGACACCGGCATCGACCCGGGCGTCCCGCCCAGCGGTGCCGGATGCGTCGAGTGCGACGCCGACGGCGGCTGGTGGTTCCATCTGCGGCGCTGCGCCCAGTGCGGTCACATCGGCTGCTGCGACGACTCACCCGCCAAGCACGCCACCGGCCACTTCCGGGCCACCGGCCATCCGATGATCCGCAGTTACGAGCCCGGCGAGGCCTGGTTCTGGAACTTCGAGACGTCCGAGCTCTACGAGTCCGGTCCGGCCCTGGCTCCCCCGGCCGCCCACCCTGCCGACCAGCCCACGCCGGGACCGGCGGGGCGCGTGCCGGCGAACTGGGCGGACACGCTGCGCTGAGCCTGGCCGACCAGGGCTGTCAGTGGTGGATGTCAGGATTCATCTGTGCCGCAGAACCTGTTCGGCACTCCACTCATCGGACGATCGCGATGCCCCTCCTGCAGCTCCACGGTGCCGACGACGGCTGCATCCTCCCCGCGCAGGTCGACGACCGACATCGGTTCGCCGCCCCGCACGCGCTGGAGGTCGTCCCCGACGTCAGTCACTTCCTGCACATCGAGGCCCCCGAGGCGATCGCGGCACGGATCGCGGCATGGGCCCAGTAGCGGATCACTCGACCCTCGCGGCGAGACCACCGGGATGGGCGGCGCGGGACGGACTCTGACATGGCGTTGTTGCGGACGGCGGGATGGGGCGGATCTCCGCCCGGCGACCAGCCATGCAACCGTCAACCCGGTCGGTCAGAACCGTCAGGTGAACGCTGCTCGCCGATGAAGGCGATCACCAGCCGTTGCGGGGGTCGGGCTCCCCGGCGAAGAAAGTTGTGGCCGCCTTCAGGATCGCCACGTCCTCACGCAGCCGGCGGATCTCCTCGTTCTCCTCGGTCGTGACCCTGGGCGCCTCGCCGCCGTCAATCTCGGCCTCGGCGCCCCAGCGCCACAACGACTTCTGCCTACCCCGACCTGCTTGGACACCGTCAGCACCGCCGCGGTATCTGGTCGGGTACTGGGCACGGTGCTACAGCATCAGCCGGACGGCTCGGGCCCTCAGCTCGGGATCCACCTTCTTCGGCATGACATGCATCCTTCCAACTCAAGAAGATGCGGCATCAAACCGGCCCCTACCTGGTCCACGCTGAGTCTCGATCACAGCGTGGCAGCGCGGTCTTCTGCTGTTCGCCTCGGCGAGGACTTCGCCGGCATCTACGGGCCCGAAACCATCGAGCGGTTCGGGCTGCTGCTCGGCGGCATGCTCATCGAATGGGCGTCGTGGCGGTGGGTGATGTAGGTGAACGTGGCCTTCGCGGCCCCTGCCCTGATCGGTGCCTTGCTGCTGCTGGCCAAGCCTGTGATCGCCTAGAAGCCCGAACTCGACATTCCAGGCATCGTCGTGGTGCGCGAGGGTCGACCTGCCGCACTTGACAACTCAGTACAGAACCGCCTAGGTTTCTGACTGTTCAGTACACAACGTCCTGAGCTCACCAAACAGGCTGCGTGCACGTCTGGCGCGATCGAGGGCAACCCATGCCTTTGAACTCCTCCGCGCCGCCCGGCGTTGCGACGCTTTCCAGGCCGGCAAGGCCCGGTCTGGTCCTCGCGATCCTCGCGACGGCGAGTTTCATCGCCGTACTGGATCTGTACATCACGAACGTCGGGCTGTCCTACATCGGCCGCGGTATCCACGAGTCCTCGCTGTCGAACCTGAGCGTGGTGCTCAGCGCGTACGCGATCACCTACGCCGCTTACTTGCTACCTGGTCCGGGCTTGCCGGACCGCGACGCCGCGAAGGCGGCTTGGAGGTTGAACTCATGACACAGATGACCCAGCGACCGCCCTTTGGCGAGGACTCCCCGGCCAGGGGGTCCCAGGCGACCGACCGCGTCCGTCATCGGACGGTTCAGGCAGGCGGACTGGAGGTCCCGATCCTTGAGGCCGGCAGCGGGCCGCTCGTCGTGTGCCTCCACGGGTTTCCCGACCATGCCGCCAGCTGGACAGGGACCCTCGACCGCCTCGCGCAGGAAGGGTACTGGGCGGTCGCGCCCGCACAGCGCGGATACTGGCCCGGCGGCGCGGCCCCCGACGGCTCCTACCGCATTGCCACGACCGGCCAGGACGTCCTCGCCCTCATCGAAGCCCTCGGGCGCGAGCAGGCGGATCTCATCGGCCACGACTTCGGCGCCGCGGCGGCGTACGCGGCTACGAGCCTCGACCCGAGACGTGTCCGCAAGCTTGTCACCATGGCGGGTCCCCCTGGCCGTCAACTGCTGAACGCATTGGTCACCGACGGTGACCAGCAGCGACTCAGCTGGTACATGTTCTTCTTCCAGACAGCCATGGCCGAGGCGGCCATCGAACTCGACGACTTCGCCTTCATCGACCGGCTCTGGCGGGAATGGTCGCCCGGCTACGAACTGCCGGACGCGGAGCGGGCCGCGCTCAAGGAAACCCTGGGTGCTCCCGGAGTCCTGACCGAGATCCTGGGCTACTACCGCCAGTTGTTCACGCCCCCCGCGGACGAGGCGGCCCAAGCCCTGCAAGCCCGGGTCTTCGGCGCCCTCACCGTCCCGTCGCTCTACCTCCACGGGGCCGACGACAACTGCATGTCCGTGGAGTTGAGCGACGGCATGGACGACCTGTACACGAACGGCCTCGAACGCATCGTCGTACCCGGCGCAGGGCACTTCCTGCACCTCGAGCAGCCCAAGACGGTCGCCGACCACATCCTCGGCTTCCTGAACGGCTGACCCCCCTCCGACCACCCAGAACTCGAAGGGCTGACCGAACCATGACTGACAAGGAAAGGCAGGAGGCCATGGCTGTGGCGACTCCTTTGTACGCGAGCGACGCACTGGCCGAGGGGACCGTCGACGCGGTGGTGATCGGCGGGGGCGCCGCGGGGCTGAACGGCGCACTGATCCTCGCCCGCTCCCGCCGCTCGGTCGTCGTGATCGACAGCGGCTCCCCGCGCAACGCGCCCGCGGAGGCCGTGCACGGCCTCCTCGCCCTGGACGGCACCCCGCCGTCCGAGATCCTTCGACGGGGCCGGGAGCAGGTGCGCCAGTACGGCGGACGCGTCGTTAACGGCGAGGTGGTCTCGGCCGAGTCCGCCGCCCCGTCGGCGGACGGGGACCTGCGGTTCACCGTCACCCTGGCCGACGGCCGCAGCATCACCGCCCGCCGCATCCTGGTGGCCACCGGCCTCACGGATGTGCTGCCACAGGTGCCCGGACTCGCCGAGCACTGGGGACACAGTGTGGTGCACTGCCCGTACTGCCACGGCTGGGAGGTGCGCGACGAGCCCATCGGCATCCTCGCCACCGGCCCGGCCTCCATCGGCCACGCGTTTTTGTTCCGTCAGCTGACCGAGGACCTGACCTACTTCACCCGCGGCACCGACCTGGACGAGGACAGCCGCGCCCGCTTCGCCGCCCGCGGCATCCGCGTCATCGACACCCCGGTCACCGAGGTCGTCAACGACGAGGACGGTGCCCTCGCCGGGGTGCGCCTGGCCGACGGCCAGGTCGTGGCCCGCCGCGTCCTCGCGGTCGCCTCGCCGATGCAGGCCCGCACCCAGGGCCTGGAAGGTCTGGGCCTGCCGGTGCAGGACCTGCCGACGGGCCGCGGCTTCGCCTCCGGCATGGCCGGCACCACCGAGGTGCCGGGTGTGTGGGTGGCCGGCAACGCCACCGATCTGGTCGCCCAGGTCGGGGCCTCCGCAGCGGCCGGCGCACTGGCCGGCGCCGACATCAACAGGATGCTGGCCACCGCGGACACCGACGCGGCCCTCCAGAAGATCGCCGAGGCAAGCCCCAAAGCGGCCACACGATGATCTCGAAGCCCTGAGATCTCAGCCCGTCACCCACTCACCTCACCTTCATCGGTGAGGAAACCAATCAGATTCCAGACGGCTTTCAGCCATGCCCAGCAAGCGAGGGAAAAAATGAGTACCAGCATCGACCGCGGGGCGCCCGCCTCCGGAAAGAAAGAGTCGGGCCTTCGCGGCTCACATGCCGTGCGCTGGTGGGTGCTGGCCGTCATAGGCATGGCACAGCTCATGGTCATGCTCGATGCGACCGTCGTGAACATCGCACTGCCCGAGGCGCAGCAAGACCTCGGCTTCAGCGACGGCAGCCGGCAGTGGGTCATCACGGGTTACGCCCTGGCGTTCGGCAGCCTGCTGCTGCTCGGCGGCCGACTCGGTGACCTGTTGGGCCGACGTACCCTCTTCGTGATCGGCTTGGCAGGTTTCGGGGCCGCGTCCGTCGTCGGCGGCTCGGCCGGCAGCTTCGAGATCTTCGTCGCGGCACGTGTGGCCCAAGGCCTCTTCGCCGCAGTGCTCGCGCCCGCGGCACTCTCACTGCTCAGCGTGACCTTCACCGAACCGTCTGAAAGGGCGAAGGCCTTCGGTATCTTCAGTGCGTTGGGCGGTGCGGGCGGCGCGATCGGGCTGCTGCTCGGCGGCATGCTCACCGAATGGGCGTCGTGGCGCTGGGTGATGTACGTGAACGTCGCCTTCGCGGCCCCCGCCCTGATCGGTGCCTTGCTGCTGCTGGCCAAGCCCGTGATCACCAAGAAGCCTAAACTCGACATTCCGGGCATCGTCGTGGTGAGCGCCGCGCTGTTCGCCGTCGTCTACGGGTTCGCGCACGTCGAGTCCACCAGCTGGACCAACCCGGTCGCCCTCGGCTCCATGATCGTCGGCGTGGTGCTGCTCGCGGTGTTCGTCTGGCTGCAGTCCAGGGTCGCGCATCCGCTGCTGCCGCTGCGCGTCGTGCTGGACCGGACCCGCGGTGGTTCGTTCCTGGCGGTGTTCGTCCTGGGCATGGGGATGTTCTCGATCTTCCTGTTCCTGACCTACTACTTCGCGGCCAGCCTCGGCTACTCGCCGATCAAGACCGGTCTGGCGTTCCTGCCGATGGTCGCGGCCGTCGTCGCTTCGTCGACCACGATGCCTTCGCTGGTGCTGCCCAGGGTCGGCCCGAAGATCGTCGTCAGCGCCGGCTTCCTGGTCGCCGCAGCCGGTATGGCCCTGCTGACCCGGCTCGAACTGGACAGCACCTACGCCGCCCACATCATGCCCGGCCTGATCCTGCTGGGCCTCGGCATCGGCGCGGTGATGACCACCGCGTTCCAGGGGGCGACCTCAGGCCTGCACCACGAGGACACGGGCGTCGCCTCGGCACTGATCAACACCGGTCAGCAGGTGGGCGGCTCGATCAGCACGGCGCTGCTGACCACCGTCGCCTCGTCGGCCGCGACCGACTACCTGACTTCGCACAAGCCCGGCGCGCTGGCCGCGGCGCAGGCCGGGGTCGAGGGCTACACGGCCACCCTGGCGTGGGGCTCCGGGTTCTTCGTGGTCGGTGCGGTGATCGCGGCGTTCCTGCTGCCGAATCGGGCTCTGGAGCCGTCCGAGGGCGAGCCCGTGATGGCCCACTGAGCCTGGATCCACCCTGGAGATGCCCTGCTACCTGCGATGACTGTTGTTCTCAGGACACGAATCAGCGCAGGAAAGCAGGGCATCCCCAGGGTTCCACCGCGACCGTCTCGCCCTGCGCATCCACGACAGGGCGTTCTCAACGATGGACCTCACCGCCCGCCACCCGCGCACCAGAGAACTGCTGTCCACGGCGAAGTTCATGGTGCGCCAGACCCAACAGGAGACGCTCCCATGAAACGACGTACATTCCTCGGCGCGACCACCGCATCGCTGGCCGCCGCCCAACTCGCCGGACCCGCCCACGCCACCAGTCCAACCGCTGGCCCAACCGCCGGTCAGTACACGGTCGTCGCCCGCTTCTGGGGCTCGATGCCGACGGGTGTCACCGTCTCACGCCACGGCCGTATCTTCGTCAACTTCCCCCGCTGGGGCGACGACGTCCCGTTCACCGTCGCCGAACTGCGGCACGGGAAGCCCGTGGCCTACCCCAACGCCGAGGTGAACCGCGAGGACGCCTCCGACCTGGCCGGGCACTTCCAGTCGGTGCAGAGCATCGTCGTCGACCCGGCCGACCGGCTGTGGATCCTCGACACCGGAAACCCGCTGTACCGTCGCCTCGGACCGGCACCTGTACGCCACCGCCAACCAGCTCAACCGGATGTCGCTCTTCCACGAGGGCGAGGATCTGCGCCGCAAGCCTTATCTCCTGGTCCGCCTGCCGATCGACGCCGGGCCGGTCAGGCTCGTGTGACCTCTCCGGCCCGCGTCACGTAACTGCCTGGTCGCTGTCCTTGTCCGGACCGGCCGCGCACACCCCGCTCGTCTACGCCTTCGGGGGCTTCCACCCGCGCTACTACACGATGCGGTACGACACCCCTGACGCGACCGCGCTCGCCCGCCGAGTCGCCGGAACCATGCCGGACGGCGAACCGGTCCACCAGCACGCCGGCCGAGGGCTCGACCACGGGGGGGGGCCTGGGTGCCGCTGATGGCCATGTACCCGCTGGCCGAGGAGGGTGTGGTGGTGATCGGCTCCGGCTTTATGATGCACGGGCTGCCGTTCATCACCCGTGCGATGCTCGAAGGCCAAGTCCCGGTCTGGTCCGCCGACTTCGACGCCTGGGCCGCCGACGCCCTCGCGCGCGGCGTGGTGGACGAACTCGCCGCGTTCCGGACGAGGGCGCCCGGTATGCCGTACGCCCATCCGACCGTCGACCACTACATCCCGCTGTTCATCACCCTGGGCGCCGCCGCGCACCCCGACCGGCCGGTGCGGACCACCGTCGAGGGGTACACGATCGGCTTCTCCAAGCGCTCGTTCCAGACCGCCGTGTGACACCGACAGCCGTGTGACGACAACACCGAATCAGATCGCCTTCATTGGGGAAAAGAACATGACCGAAGCCACAGACCGGATCATCGGCGCCCTGCGCAGCGGGCACAACCACCTCGCCGCTGTGGTGCACAGACTCACCGCCGCCGATCTCACCCGCCCGTCCGGCGCGTCGGAGTGGGACGTCTCCCAGGTGCTCAGCCATCTGGGCAGCGGCGCCGAAATTGGCCTGGCCGCACTGGAGGGCGCGACGGGCGGTACGGGTGCCCCCGACGGCGACTTCAACAAGTCGGTGTGGGCCCGCTGGGACGCGATGACCCCGGCCGAGCGCGCCGAAGGCTTCGTCACCGCCAACCAGGCGCTGGTCGAACGTTACGAGGGCCTCGACGCGGGGGCCCGCAGCGACCTCCGGATCGACCTCGGCTTCCTGCCCGCGCCGGTGGACGTCGCGACCGCGGCGGGGCTCCGGCTCAGTGAGTTCGCCCACCACTCGTGGGACGTCGAGGTGGCCTTCGACCCGTCGACGACCCTGGCGTCCGCCGCGACCGGGCCGCTCCTCGACCAGGCCGGCATGATGCTGGGCTTCCTCGGCAAGGCGGACGCCCTGGAGAACCGCCCCGTCGCCGTCGCGGTGCACACCACCGCACCCGAGCGCGCCTTCGGTCTCTCGGTGGGCGAGACGGTCGCGCTCACCGGCGAACCCGAGAACGCCGACGCCGTGCTGACGGCTCCCGCCGAGTGGTGGCTGCGACTCGTCGCCGGTCGGCACGCCCCCGCCCACACCCCGTCCTCCGTGACCCTCACCGGCGACACCCTCACCCTCGACGACCTGCGCAGGATTTTCCCCGGGTTCTGAGCCCGGCAGCGAGGCAACGGGCACGGAAACACGCCCTGGCCCGCGCGTTTCACTCGGGGTCGTGTCCGGAGCATGAGCGGCACAGCGAAAGTGCCTTCTGAACTGGGACGACAGGGCTTGTCCAAGGCTTCTGTCGTCTCGCGGGGGAAGGCACTTTCCGCGTGCACACCACCGGGTCACGTCCCCGACTTGTGGTCTCGGCCGACGGTCGCGGGGTGGTCAGCCATGCCGGATCCCGTCTGCCGGCCGATCTGGCCGAAGTCACCGGCCCGACCAGCGCATTCACCCGCCTCGCAGCCCTGCCCCAGCCATGCCGTGGCGGATGGTTGCGTCGGCTGCGGCCGCGCGGCACGGGGCACGCCCCCGGCCGGGTGGCGGTCGACCTGGCCGTGATGCTCGCCGACGGCGGCGAGACCATCACTGACCTCGCTGTCCTGCGTGACCAGCGCGAGGTGTTCGGCCCGGTCGCCGCCACACCCACCGCACGCGAAATCGCCTGGCTGCAAGCCGCCGACACCCGCGACGGCATACCAGCGTCCCGCGCGGGCGGGCGCGACCTGCCCTGCCTGGTCCTGGACCTCGACGCCACCCTGGTCACCTGCCACTCCGAGAAGGAGCAGGCAGCCGCCGCCTACAAGCGCGGCTTCGGCTACCACCCGCTGCTGTGCTTCCTGCACCACATCCGGGCCCTGCCCGACCGGCACCCGGCCCTGGAACAGGACGGATCCCTGCGCGACGGAGCAGAGGCCGCCGAGCTGACCGGCATGATCGACCTCACCGGCTACCCCGACGGCACCCGCGTCATCGTGCGGCGTGAGCGTCCGCATCCCGGTGCCCGGCTGTCCCCATCGGTTGATCCGTCATGGAAGCAGGCAGAGAGCCGCCGACTGATCTTCTCGGCAGTACTACGCCGGCTTCCGCCCTGTTCCCACCGCCTGTAGTGCCCCTGATCGCTCCAGCGAGACGCGTCGGCTGGTGGCGTTCTGGGCGAGGGCGAAGCCGAGCAGGAAGACCTTCTGGCGTTCGAGACCGTAGGAGATCATGCGGTTGTTCCACATGCTCTGGTCCAACTGGTTGTGTACGGACTCGGAGTCGCTGCGGTAGGGGTAGAGCTGCTGGTGGGTGAGGGTGGACTCCGGGATCTGTTGCGGGAGCGCATGGTGCGGTTCAGATCGCTGGTGAGGAGCAGCCCGCAGTGGGCGCTCAGTGGAGCGTCGTGGGTCAGGATGACCTCCGGCCAGTCTCCGTCCGCTACGTAGTACAAAGGGTGCTTATCGTTGTTACGTCACGGGCGACGCGGTGCGACAGCTCACTGGAGGCATGAAATCCGCTCAGTCGCAACCCACCGGAAGTGAATTCCTTCGAATCGCAAATCCGCCAGAGGCACAAAAGCGCTCGGTCCGCAAATTCGCCAGAGGCACGAAATTGCTCAGTCTGCAAATCTGGCAGAGGCATATAGTTCGTTCGGTCGCAATAGTTTTGGCGAGAAACTCCAAGCTTGACAGCGTTGTGGGGCTTGCTTATATTCCACTCGGTCAAGGTCCCGCCCATCGATATCCGAAGGTGTTCATGACCGCGCCTCCAACGCTGCCGAAGTCCAGGCAGCAGTTGATTCTTGCCATTCTTATGCTGTGTTCACTGCTGATTTGGATAGAAAATACCGTCCTCAGTACCACGCTGGAGACCCTCGCGGACCCGGTCCGTGGACTGGGGGCCGATCCCGGTCAGCTGCAATGGGCGACCGGTGCGTACACCCTGGCCTTCGCCACATTGATGTTCACTGCAGGAGCATTGGGCGATCGGTTCGGTCACCGGACTGTGTTCTCCAGTGGGTTGGTGATCTTCTCCGGGTCCTCGCTGTGGGCGGCGTACGCAAGCGACGCGGGCCAGCTGATTGCAGCTCGAGCTGCGATGGGGGTGGGCAGCGCGCTGATCACGCCCGCCATGATGGCCATCCTCATGTGGACCTTCACCGGCCCCGCGCGGGCTGCAGCGATCGGCATTTTCTCGACGTCGGCCGGTGTCGGAATGGCTGCCGGCCCGGTGTTGGCGGGGTTCCTGCTCGATCATTTCTGGTGGGGCTCGGTCTTTCTGATCAATGTTCCGGTCGCGGCATTGGCGTTGATCGGGCTCGCCGTGCTGGTTCCGAATTTCCGCAGCCCCACTCGGCGACCACTGGACCCCGCTGGAATGTTGCTGTCGATCAGTGGGCTCGTGGCGTTGGCCTACGGGCTGATCCGGGCGGGGCAGGTGGCGGAGTGGAGTCGTACCGACGTTTGGGCGCCGATCGTCGTTGGTCTGGTTCTGCTGGCCGTTTTCGTACTCGTCGAACTGCGCCTCAAGGCGCCCAGCTTTGATCCGCGACTGTTCGCGCAACGCATATTCGGTGGCGGCAACGTGGCGCTCGGACTGCTGCTCTTCGGCGTGGCCGCCATCACCTTCTATAACGCGTTCTACTTGCAAGGTGCGCTCGGCTTTTCGCCGATGAAGGCGGGTCTGGCCAATATCCCGACCGCGGTCGGCGCGCTCGCGGGGGCGCCTCTCGCCGCGCGCCTGGTTCGCCGTCTGCCGCTGCGCCTTGTCACCGTGCCGGCGCTGACCGTGGCTGCGCTGACCATGGGCGGGTACGGGGTCCTCGGACTCCACACTCCTCTCGTCCGGATCGAGATCCTGTTGTTGATACAGGGTTTCTCGGTCGGCATGGTGATCGGCCCCGTCACGGCCGCATTGATCAGCGACCTGCCGTTGGAACAGGCCGGTGCCGGATCGGCCGTCACCAACACCGTGCGACAAACCGGCAGTGTGATCGGAATCGCAGTAGGCGGCACGATCATGTCGATCGCGTACCGACGTGCGATCGAACCTTCGCTGGAGGGTGCATCCGGTGCGGTGCAGGATCAGGCGCGAGTTTCCGCCGAACAGGCCCGCCACGTCGCCACCACTATCCACCGGCCCTCTCTTGCGCAGGCTGCCGATAACGCGTTTATCCATGCCATGCACGTCGGCGCGGGCTGGATCGCGGCCATCGCACTCCTCGGAGCAGCTGTGCTGCTGATCACCTTGCCTGCTGCCGGAAAGAAGAGCCCGACACCGGAGCCGGACTACGAAGAGGCCCGCGCCGGTCGCCTCGCTTGATCTTCCCCAGATCACGCCGCAGGTCTTCGCCGAGCTGCATGCCCGGACATCGCGCGACACCATCAGAACGCCGTGACAAGGACACCGGCCCTCGTCACGACAGCGGCACCCTGGTGAAGCGTCCCGCCACGCCCAGGTCCTCCTCGATCCGGTCCGACGTCGACCTCAGTTCCGGCAGGATCTCGCTCACGAGCTCCTCCACCGTGCGCCGTGCCGCGTGCAGCGCCACGTTCGTCGCCGCGACCGTCGTGCCCGTGCGGTCGTGGACCGGGACGGCGATGGAGCGCAGGCCTTTTTCCAGTTCCTCGTCCACCAGGGCATACCCCGATTCCCGTATGTCCCCCAGCAACACCCGGCCCAGTGCCGTCGCCGCCGCCGGCAGCCGCGCGCCGATCGTGATGTCGGCGCTCAGTACGCGGCTCGCGTTCGCCCGCGCCGTGTACTGGATCTCCTGGCCCGACGACGTCAGGACCGCCAGTGAGGCGGACTCGTGGATCCTGGCCGAGAGATCCGCCAGGTGGGGGGTCGCGATGCGGGAGAGGGACGTACGGGACAGGGGTGGGAAGCCCAGGGACAGTACGCGGGGCGTCAGCGCGAACGTGCGCTGCGTGCTGCCCGGGGTCACCAGGCCCAGGTGCTCGTACGTGATCAGCGCCCGGCGTGCCGTCGCCCGGGCCAGTCCCGTCGCCTGCGCCACGTCGGTGAGCGTCAGTTCGGCCCGGCCCTCGCCGAAGGCGGTCAGCACGGTCAGGCCACGGGCGAGGGACTCGACGAAGTCCCTGCCCAGCTCGTGCTTCGAGGCACCGGTCCAGGCCGCCAGGCCGGACGGCGAGGACGCCCCTGCGTCCGGCACCGCCTCGCGCAGCTCCCTCTCCATGTCCGTCACCGCGGCCCGCAACCGTGGCAGCAGCGTCTCGCGCAGGTCCGCCGCCGAGTGCCGGCTCGTGTGGCTCACCACGTTCGCCACGCAGGCGATGCGACCGGTACGGGGATGACGTACAGGTACGGAGACCGCCACCAGCCCCGGTTCGATCAACTGGTCGTCCAGCGCCCAGTCGTTCTCCCGGGCGCGGGCCACCGCCGATACGAACTCCTCGTCCTTTCCCGCCTGTTCACGCGGTGGTACGGCCGGGAAGCCCCGGTCCTCCGGGTCCGCCGCCCGGCGTGCGCGCCAGGTCTGCCAGTCCTGGTCCGTCCACTCCGTCGCGAACAGCGGGCCCGGCGCGGTGCGTTCGGCCGGCAGCAGGTCGCCGATGCGGAAGCTGAGGGACATGGTGCGGCGGCGGGTGGCCTGGTGGATGAAGCGGATGCCGTCGCTGTCGCCGACCGCCAGCGACACCGACTCGTCCAGTTCGTCGGCGAGGGCGTCCGCGCGGGCGTCGAGCAGCGCCGGCAGACGCAGGGCGGACAGGTAGGCGTTGCCCAGTTCCATCAGGCGAGGGGTCAGAGTCACGTCCCGGCCGTCGAGACGGACGTACCCCATGCGCGCGAGGGTGGAGGTGATCCGGTCGACCGTGGAGCGGGCGAGGCCGGTGGCCCGTTCCAGTCCGCTCGCGCTCATCGTCCCGCCGGCCTCGGTCAGCCGCCGCAGCACGCCGATTCCACGGATCAGCGGGGCGACCGCCTCGGCGGGTGCGGCGGCGGGTGCGGCGGGGGAGTCGGCCGCCTGCGCGGTGGCGTTCCAGGTCGTCTCGGCGGGCATCGGTTCTCCGGTACGGCGGTCAGGGCAGGCCTACCGTAATCCGCACCGGCGGCCGGCGCCCCCCACCGGCGGCGGATGCCGTCCGCACCGGCCGTCGCCGTCCTCCCCACCCGCAGCTGATGCCGTCCCCGACGACACGGCCCCCGCCCGGGCATCGCCTACTCCCGACTGACCCGCACCCGATACCTCCCCGAAGCCTCCGCCCCCGCCACCTCGATCCGCACCCCCCGCCTCAGGTCCTGGAACTCCTCCCCGGGAATGAACGGCGCGTCGGACAGCTCCGCGTGAACGTTGGGGCTGCGGGTGCAGCCGCCGCTGTCGGGGTGGGAGTCGTGGACGGTGACCGGGCCCCGGCCGGTGTCGACACCGGCGTCGACCTTGTAGATGAGGATGCCGGGACGGCAGACCGTCTCGTCGTTGCCCTCGCGGGTGCGCAGTTCGACGGCGTATCCGGTGCGGCGGTCCAGGGGGACGAAGACGAGTTTGGTGCCTCCCGTGCCTCCCGTGCCCCCCGCCCGGGCCAGCGGTGTCAGCGTGTACTCCGTCGTCCCCGGCGCCGAGGCGCAGCTCAGCTGGGTCACGTCCAGCCAGCCGAGCTTCCACTTGTGCCAGCCGAGGAGGTCGTTGTCGGCGCCCCAGTCCTCGCTCATGATGTCCCAGTGGCCGACCGCGCCCCCGCCCTCCTGGGTGTAGAGGTCGGGCAGGCCGAAGACGTGGCCGTTCTCGTGGGGGAGGACGCGGTAGCCGGTCAGGCCGTAGGTGCCGGAGCCGTCGTCCTGGCGGGAGTAGACGAAGGACGCGTTGGCGACGGGGACGCCGTCCGCCACCGGCGCCTCGTGGTTGCCGGCGAAGGTCACGGACAGGACCGTGTCGAGGGCGGAGGGGCCGGCGTTCGGGGTGACCAGCACGTTCAGGAAGTCGTACGAGCGGAAGTCCACCTCGGGATCGGCCGCGGCCACGATGTCCTGGACCAACTGCCGGTAGCCGGGATCGAAGGGGGCGCCGCGCCCTATGTCGTACGCCCGGAAGGACTTGGGCAGGCGCAGCCAGCGCGGGATCGGGGTCTCGGTGCGGTAGTCGAGGCGGCCGTAGGAGCTGGTGCGGAACCATTCCTGGGTCTGCGGGAAGAACTCGTGGAAGCGGTCGAGGGCGTTGCCCGCACCGGGTGCGTCGGAGAAGTCGATCATCAGGGTGAGGGCGCGGACGGTGCCGGTGGAGCGGGAGTAGCCGCCGGGGGTGGGGATGCCCTCGGACATCTGGACCGTGGGGTCGCCGCTGATCATGCAGGGGCCGTACGTGGAGGTGCGGGCCAGGGCGCTCGGCCCGGCGCCGGCCGTCGTGGTGCCCGGCGTGAGGTGTCCGGTGCCGGCCGACGTGCTGAGCGCGAAGGTCAGCGCGGTCACGGACGCGAGGGCGGCCACGCGGCGCGGGCGTATTCGACTGCTCGGCTGCATGCATGGCCCCTTCGGTCCGCGGCAGCCGGTGATCTGGAGTCGGAAGGCTGCGCCCTTTCGATCACCCTCTGGCGAGGGGTGCGCGGGCGCGCGCTGGAGGAGCCCGAACGTGGGTTTCCCGCCTCAGGGAGATGTGACCCAGGTCACGGAAAATGTTCCGGTGAGCGGGAAATAACCGGGGACCACTTCCCCGTTTAGTCATGTGTCCGAGCGAAACGGGGACGGTTTCCCCGGATCGCCAGCCCGACAGACTCAGGAGTACACCGTGCAGACCGCGACCCCCGTACAGCGCAAGGTGGCCCGGCCGCGTGCCGACGCCCTGCGCAACAGGGAGCGGATCGTCACCGCCGCCCGGGAGATGTTCACCGAGTTCGGCCCCGACGCGCCGCTCGACGAGATCGCCCGCCGGGCCGGCGTCGGCAACGCCACGGTGTACCGCAACTTCCCGGACCGTGAGGCCCTGGTCCGCGAGGTCGTCTGCTCGGTCATGGACCGTACGGCGGAGGCGGCCGAGCGGGCGCTCGCCGAGACCGGCGACGCCTTCGGGGCGCTGGAGCGCTTCGTGCACGTCGCCGCCGACGAGCGGGTCAGCGCGCTGTGCCCGATGGTCGCCAGCACCTTCGACCGGTACCACCCCGACCTGGAGGCGGCGCGTGAGCGGCTCGAGAGCATCATCGACGCGCTCATGGACCGCGCCAAGGCGGCCGGACAGCTTCGTACCGACGTGGGCGTCGGCGACGTGATGGTCGTCGTGGCCCAGCTCAGCCGGCCCCCGGCCGGCACCGGATGCGACAGCGCCGACCGCTTCGTACACCGACACCTTCAGCTGTTCCTGGACGGACTGCGGGCCCCGGCCCGCTCCTCCCTGCCGGGCACGCCCATCACCATGGAGGACCTGCGGAAGTCCTGACCGATCAGTTCAGCGCTCCCCACAAGTCATCACACGGACGGCCATCGCACCGGCAGCCGTCACACGGACTCGGTCGCCCCACCGGCTCGGTCCTCACGCCGACTTCGGCCGTCACCGTCGATGAGCCGTGCTCCTTAGACGCACCTTTTCCACCACTACGTCCCGAATTTCCGTCACGAAGTCCCGGAGTGGGTACTCCCATGTCTGAAACAGCACATGCCAACCGCTGGAAAGCGCTGTCGTTCATCGCGCTCGCCCAGCTGATGGTCGTCCTCGACGCCACCATCGTGAACATCGCCCTGCCGTCCGCACAGCAGGACCTGGGCATATCCGACGGCAACCGGCAGTGGGTCATCACGGCCTACGCTCTCGCCTTCGGCGGTCTGCTGCTCTTCGGCGGTCGTATCGCCGACCTGTGGGGCCGCAAGCGCACCTTCGTCGCCGGTCTGATCGGCTTCGCCGGCGCCTCCGCCCTCGGCGGCGCGGCCACCAACGAGGCGATGATGCTCGGCGCCCGCGCCCTGCAGGGTGCGTTCGGCGCACTGCTCGCGCCCGCCGCGCTCTCCCTGCTCGCCGTGATGTTCACGGAGCCCAAGGAGCGCGCCAAGGCGTTCGGCATCTACGGGGCGATCGCCGGTGGCGGCGGTGCCGTGGGCTTCATCCTCGGCGGTGTCCTCACCGAGTACCTGGACTGGCGCTGGACGTTCTTCGTGAACATCCCGTTCGCGATCATCGCGGCCGCGGGCGCGTACTACGTCATCCGTGAGCCGGCCGGCGGCCGCAACCGTTCGCCGCTCGACATCCCGGGCGTCATCCTCTCCATCCTCGGTCTGGTCACGCTCGTCTACGCCTTCACCCGCGCCGAGTCCGACGGCTGGGGCGACTCGACGACCGTCGGCCTGTTCGTGGCCTCGGTGGTCCTGCTCGCCGCGTTCGTCCTCGTCGAGTCCAAGGTCAAGGCCCCGCTGCTGCCGCTGCGCGTCATCACCGAGCGCAACCGTGGAGGCGTCTACCTCTCCCTCGGCCTCGCGATCATCGCGATGTTCGGTCTGTTCCTCTTCCTGACCTACTACCTGCAGATCGTGAAGGGCTACTCGCCGGTCAAGACCGGCTTCGCCTTCCTGCCGATGATCGGCGGCATGATGGTGGGCTCCACGCAGATCGGCACCCGCCTGATGACCCGGGTCCCCCCGCGCTTCCTGATGGCTCCGGGCTTCCTGGTCGCCGCGCTCGGCATGCTGATCCTGACCCGGCTCGAGATCGGCTCCACCTACTCCAGCACGATCCTGCCGGGGATGATCCTGCTCGGCCTTGGCATGGGTACGGCGTTCATGCCCGCCATGTCGCTGTCCACGCACGGTGTCGAGCCGCGTGACGCCGGTGTCGCCTCCGCGATGGTCAACACCTCGCAGCAGGTGGGCGGCGCGATCGGTACGGCCCTGCTGAACACGATCGCCGCCTCGGCGACGACCTCGTACATCAAGGACCACATCGGCGGCGCCGGTTCCCGGGCTCAGCAGCAGCTGGTCCAGCTGGAGGGCCAGGTGCACGGGTACACCAACGCGATCTGGTTCGCCGTCGGCATCCTCGTGCTCGCCGCGACGGTCGCCGCCACCTTCATCAACACCGGCCGCCCGGGAACCACCACGGTGACCGGCTCCGGCGAAGGCGCCGAGGACGAGCTGCCGGTGCCGGTGATCGCGCACTGACGGCGGCCGTCCGGTCGTACCCCTTCAGGCCGGCTGTACGTACGGGGAGGGGACGCCTCGTACGTACGCCACACCGGACCTGCCCCGGCCGCGCTCAGCGGAGCCAGGGCAGGTCCGCACCCGCTTCGTTCGGCTGAAGTCCCTCGGCGATGATCTGCATGATCTCGCCGAGGGACTTCTGCTGTTCGGGGGTGAGCCGGTCGAAGACCGCGTTGCGTACGGCCGCCACATGGCCCGGCGCGGCCTGCCTGAGCACCTCCTCGCCCTGCTCCGTCAGCACCGCGAACTGGCCGCGCTTGTCGGAGGGACAGTCCTCGCGCCGTACCCAGCCGTTCTTCTCCAGGCGGGCGATGGCGTGCGAGAGGCGGGAGCGTGTGATCTTCGCGTGCATGGCCAGCTCGGTCATGCGCAGCCGTTGGTGCGGGGACTCGGCGAGCTTGACGAGGAGGCCGTAGTAGACGTGCGGCATGCCCGCGTCACGCTGGAGCTGGCGGTCCATGTGGTCTTCGAGGAGCGTGGTGGCGTGTACATAGAAGCGCCAGACGCGCTGCTCCTCTTCGGTGAGCCAACGTGGCTCTTGAGCGGGTGCGGGTGCCGTGTTCATGTATTCCACTGTACGAGGGCTCTCCTTGAATCTTAAACAAGTAGCGCGTAGGGTCTGAAAGCAGAAGCTTAAAAGTTGAAGCAACTTGGAGCTGTGGAGCCTCAGGCTTGAAGTTGCCAACTACGAACTTTGAACCACGAAGAACGAACGACGAACGACCCAAGGAGGAGTCGCCGCCATGTCCGCCGCAACTCAGGAGCGCATGCCCGCCCTCTACCTCAGTCACGGGGCCCCGCCGCTCGCGGACGACCCGATCTGGCCCGGGGAACTCGCCGCCTGGGCGGTCGGCCTGCCGCGTCCCAAGGCGATCCTCATGGTCTCCGCCCACTGGGAGGAGGCCCCGCTCGCCCTCGGCGCCACCGAGCCCGTCCCCCTCGTCTACGACTTCTGGGGCTTCCCCGAGCACTACTACCAGGTGAAGTACGCGGCTCCCGGCGCCCCCGAACTCGCCCAGTCCGTACGGAAGTTGCTGCGCACGGCCGGGACCCCCGTCCAGGACATCCCGGACCGCGGCCTCGACCACGGTGCCTACGTCCCGCTGGTGGAGATGTTCCCCGAGGCCGACATCCCGGTCCTGCAGGTCTCCATGCCGACCCTCGACCCGGTCCGCCTCATGGAGATCGGCCGCAAGCTCGCGCCACTGCGCGACGAGGGCGTGCTGATCGTCGGCTCCGGCTTCTTCACCCATAACCTGGCCGCCCTGCGGCACGCGGGCGGGGGAGTGCCCACCTGGTCGTCCGAGTTCGACGACTGGGGCCGCCGCGCCCTGGAGACCCGCGACTGGGACGCCCTGCTGGACTTCCTCCACAAGGCCCCCGCCGGCCGGTACGCCCACCCGCGCACCGAGCACTTCGCCCCGCTGTTCGTGACCATGGGCGCGGCGGACGTGGCCGGTGAGCTGGACGCGCAGAAGTCGATGATCGACGGGTTCTGGCTGGGAATGGCGAAGCGGTCGGTGCAGTTCGGCTGACCCGGAGGGCCTTTCCCCGGGCCCTTTCGTCACAGCTCCTTCTCGTACCAGGCCACATCCCAGTAGCGGCCGAACTTCCGGCCCACTTCCTTGTATGTGCCGACGTACCGGAACCCGAAGCGCTCGTGCAGCCGCGTCGACGCCTCGTTGGGCTGCGCGATGCCCGCATAGGCACGGTGCAGATCCTCGCCGGCCAGAGCCTCGAAGAGGGCCTTGTAGAGGAGCGTGCCGATGCCGCGGCCGCCCGCGTGCGGAGCCAGGTAGACGGTGACTTCCACCGAGGTCGAGTAGGCGGGCTTCGCGCGATAAGGGCTGGATGTGACGTAGCCCAGAATCTCCTGTGTGTCCGCCCGTGTGGCAACCATCAGGCGATACGGGCCGTCTTCAGGGTGGGAGAGCAGCCAAGGGCGGCGCTCTTCCGGAGTGAAGGCCGCGGTGTCGAATGTGATGGGCGTCTCACGAACGTAGTGGTTGTAGATGTCGGTGAGGGCTGAGAGGTCGCTTTCGACTCCAGGCCTGACCTGCACCTCGATACGTTCCGACGACATCGGGCCTCCTCGTGTGGCCAGGCAGGGTACTGCATGATCAGAAAAATAGCGGGGTGGGTTGGGAATTCTGTCCGGATTCCAGTCGTTGTTTCCATCAGAAGCAGGGCACCCGAGGAGAGTGCCCAGCGTCTAAGGACCACCCGCTGACCTCACCATCGCAAGGGAGCACGCATGGCAACCCGTGCCGTCGCCCGTCGTCAGTCCGCCACCGGCGGGACCGACGCGGCAAGCAGTGTTCGCACCCATGGCGGCGAGATCGCCGACCGCGACCTGGTCGGCATGTATCTCGACGAGATCGCGCGTACACCGCTGCTCGACGCCGCCAAGGAAGTCGAGCTGTCCCAGATCATCGAGGCGGGTGTCTTCGCACAGCAGATTCTCGACGGGGACGAGGAGTCGAAGGCGGACGCCACCCGCGAGGAGCTCGAGGCCCTGGTCGCCGAGAGCGAGCGGGCCAAGGACGTCTTCATCCGTTCCAACCTCCGCCTGGTCGTCGCCGTGGCGCGCCGCTACCCGCGCAGCGGCCTCCCGCTCCTCGACCTGATCCAGGAGGGCAACGCCGGCCTGGTGCGCGCGGTCGAGAAGTTCGACTACCGCAAGGGCTTCAAGTTCTCGACGTACGCGACCTGGTGGATCCGTCAGGCGATCACCCGCTCGATAGCGGACCAGTCGCGCACCATCCGCCTGCCCGTCCACCTGGTGGAGGAGCTGGGCCGGATCCGCCGTGTGCAGCGCGAGTTCAACCGCGAGCACGGCCGCGACCCGGAGCCCGCGGAGATCGCTGCCGAGCTCGACTCGAACCCGGCCCGCGTGACGGACGTCCTGGACTGGGCCCGCGACCCGGTCTCCCTCAACATGCCGGTGGACGACGCGGGTGAGACCCAGTTCGGCGACCTCCTGGAGGACACGTCGGCGGAATCCCCGGAGCAGTCGGTGCTGACGCTGCTGCGCAGCGAGGAGCTGGACGACCTCATCGGCCGCCTCGACCAGCGCACGGCCTCCATCATCAAGATGCGCTACGGCATCGAGGACGGCCGGGAGCGCACGCTGACCGAGGTCGGCAAGGAGCACGGCCTGACGCGCGAGCGGATCCGCCAGATCGAGAAGCACGCGCTCCTGGAGCTGAAGAAGCTGGCGCGGGACACCGGGTTCGACGCGGCGGCGTGACCCTCCCGCGCGGGCGCGGCTCCGGGAGGCGTACGACCGCCGGTGGCCGCGTACGCCGGGTGGCGAAAGACAGCGCAAACATGGCCTTGTAACGCCGCTTCAACCGGCGTGGCCCCGGGAACAAGACTTCAGGGTCCAGGAGTTCGGGTGGAGCGGAGCGCTTCCGCTGTCGGCCTCCGTGACCCTCCGAGCTACGGACCTACCGTTCCACCGACCCACCGAGCCAGTCCCGACGCACACCCCCCCGGCGCCGGGACTCCCGAGCCGGGCTTCGGCGCCCCTCCCCCCGGGCGCCGGGGTCCGGCTCTTTTTTGCGGGTGCGGCCACCCCGGGTCGGTGCCGGACACGCTGAAGCGGCGGGCCACCCCGTACCTGAACCCCGGGGTGGCCCGCCGGATGGCAGATTCTGCCACATGGGCATAGCCTGCCGAACGTGAGCAGTCCCACCCACCCCTCGCCGCCGACGGCGACAGCCGTCTCCCTCACCGAACGACGCAAGGCCGCGACCCGTATGGAGATTGCCCGAGCGGCTGCCGGACTCTTCGTGAAGCACGGCCTTCGGGCCACCCGTGCCGAGGACATC
>NZ_JBIAHG010000041.1:0-1824 GCF_042870385.1 Streptomyces sp. NPDC006602
CGCACGACGGCGGAGCTCAAGCGGGTAACGGGAAGGTCGTGCCATGACTCGATCCTTTCATGAAATCGAGTCTCCATTCGAACCGGGGCGGTTCACAGGTCGACGAAGACGAGATCCGCGCCTGCATGGACGGCGACATCCGCCCGGCCCGCATCCGTGTCTTGTCGACCATCGCCGTCGCCAAGTTCACGCGCCTGCGCCACGCGGTGCACCTCAGCCTCGCCGCCCTGGCGCTGCTCGCACTCGTCGCAGTCGGCGCCGCACTGTGACGGCGGCTGCGATGACCACGCCCCGTACCCGCGTGGACCGGGTCCGCGCCTCCGCCGGGATCGCCCGCCTCGCCCTGCAGCAGATCGAGGACGAACTCGCCGACGACGTCACCGACCAGGAGCTCGCGCAGCTCCTGCGTGAGCTGCACCGCGAGGACGCCCCGCAGGAAGGCGTCCTTGCCGGCATCGCGCAGCTGCTCACCTGCTCTCCCCGTCCGCCGAACGCCTTGATGAGGACGGCGACGGCGACACCTCCGGCCCGCTGCACGACGCGGCTGCCTGATCACCGACCACGTCCCTGTCCGCCTCTACTGGGCCACCCGCGTCCTGGGTCCCGAAGGAGAACGCGCATGACCTCGTCACCGCCCGTCACAGCATTCGCCGAAACCGCCGCGCTCTACGCAGTCCTCAGCGAGTAGCCGGAAGAGGCTGAGCGTGTCGTGAGCGGCATGGTGTCCGGAGAGCGCGCCGGCTGACTCCGCCGCTGTATCCGGACCTGCCTGATGAACGCGCTGGTGGTGGTCATCGGGCCCTCCGGAGCCGGGAAGCCGACGCTGGCTGGCAAGCCAGGTCCCTGCGTCATTCCGCGTCAGGTTGCGGGGACACGCACGTGACCGGCACCCGGAGCTCCGTCGTCCGTTTTCCGGGTGCGAGGGTGTGCTGGGCTGTGCTCACGTAGTCGCCCGGGGTGATCCGGCCGTCGCCGGAGACGTCGATGTGTATGCGGATTGCGTAGCGGGCCTGCGGCGAGGGGAGCGTGAGGTCCGTTTCGTACGGGCCCGAGGTGGGATCGGAGAGCGCGAAGGCGCGGTGGAGGACAGTGGATGCGGGGGCGTCGGACAGGGACACGTCCTCCACGGTGAGGTGCACCCGCGTCGCTGGGCCGAGCGCGGCCGCGGTGGGCAGCTCGATGCAGCAGCGCAGGTGCGTCCGCATGCTCGTCCTCACCGCCTACCAGTTGCCCGCCTTCGTCCAGCTCAGTGCATCTCCCACTATGCTCCCGCGCCACCAGTTCAGGTCGCCTCGGTGGTGGAAGAGGACGTCGGTGTGGCCGTCGCCGTTGAAGTCGCCGGTCCAGAACGGGCGGCCATCGTTGATGGCGTGTCCGAAGCCGATGGTGTTGCCGACGAGGGTCCAGGTCAGCTGGAGCCCGCCGGGGTTGGGCACAGCCGGGCACTGCAAGCCCGCCATCTCCTGCTGTTCTTGGGTGATCTGCTGGCGCAGTGCTGTGATCTGCCGGTTGAGCTCGCGGATCTCCTGCCGGTCCAGGAGGTCGCGTGGGTCGAGACCGTTCCTGAGCTGTTGCAGTTGGCGAATCTCCGCTTCCTGGGAGGAGATCTGGGAGCGGAGCGGCCTGCACTGCGCGTTCTCCCCAGGAACGTTCTGGAGGGTGCCGAGCCACCAGTTGTCGTCGCCGGGGTAGTAGAAGACGATGTCCGTGCTGCCGTCACCGTTGAAGTCGCCGGTCCAGAACGGGCGGCCATCGTTGATACCGTGCCCGAACCCCGCCGTGTTGCCGACGAACATCCACACGAGTTGGCCGTTGTGCAGCGTG
>NZ_JBIAHG010000041.1:1923-56872 GCF_042870385.1 Streptomyces sp. NPDC006602
GCCGAGCCACCAGTTGTCGTCGCCGGGGTAGTAGAAGAGGACGTCGGTGTGGCCGTTGCCGGTGAAGTCGCCGGTCCAGACGGGGCGGCCGTCGTTGAGGGTGCCGAAGCCGGCCGTGTTGCCGATGAGGGACCAGGTCAGTTGGCCGTTCTGCAGCGTGCCGAGCCACCAATTGTGGTCGCCGGGGTAGTAGAAGAGCACCTCCTCGCGGCCGTCGCCGGTGAAGTCGCCCGTCCAGAACAGGAACGCCTTGTTGATGGCGTGCCCGAAGCCGGCCGTGTTGCCGATGAGGGACCAGGTCAGTTGGCCGTTCTGCAGCGTGCCGAGCCACCAGTTGTCGTCGCCGGGGTAGTAGAAGAGGACGTCGGTGTGGCCGTTGCCGGTGAAGTCGCCGGTCCAGACGGGGCGGCCGTCGTCGAGGTCACCGAAGCCGGTGGTGTCGCCGACGTCGCGGAAGTCCATGGCGCCGTTCACGGTCTGCCCGAGGTACCAGTGGTGGCGTGCCGGTGAGTAGTGGAGGAGCTCGGTCCCCGGCTGCCCCTGGAAACGGCCGACCCAGGTGTTCGACGGGCTCGGATAGATCGAACCGTACATCCACGCGACCGCACCGCGGTCGGACTGGCTCAGGCCGTTGCGCTGCCCCATCACGACGCCGGGAGGCAGCTGCTGGTTGGGGCTGATCGTGGTGTTCGTCAGGCCCGTGGTGGGGTCGGTCGTGCCGAACGCCGTCGACCCGTAGTGCATGATTGACCCGAAGTCGTACTCGCCGATGTCGTCGCCGTCGGAGACGTGCTGGTCGAAGTTGTGGCCCTGGCCGGCCTGGATGTTCTGCCAGAGGATGGTGACGAACTTGTCGCGGTCCTCGCGGCTCTGCTCGTGCCACAGACCGACGGCATGGCCAATCTCGTGGATGGTCGCTCCCCGCCCGCAGCCGGCGGCGATGTTGATGTCCTGGGCACCGCCCTGCCGGCCGACCCAGGACGAGCACTGGTCGGAGTCCCGGAAGACGACCCACTGCGCGTCTGCCCCTGTGCGGGGCCGCAGGTGTAGGCGGGTGTTGAGGTGCCAGTGGTTGATCGCGCCGGTGATCGCGGTACGGGCGGCGGGCGTCAGGGTGTTGTCGAGGACGAACGGAACCACCCCGCCCGGCCAGCGCTTGTTCTGGCCCGGGACGATCACCGCCGACTCGGGAAGCCCGCCCGGCGGCTTCGCCGCGTCGACCGCTTCGCCGGGAGCGACCTCGTCCCCCACGCCGTGCGCCAACTGGGCCGCCTCGGAGCGGATCTGGCCCGCCTGCCGCTGGAGGTCCGCGTCGAGCCCGAGGATGATGTCGCCTTCGAACACTGCCACCCCGTCGACCACGCTGTACTGGACCGGCTGGTCGGTGAAGGTCTCCCCGCTGATGAGCGCCGTACGGACTTCGACGCCCACGAGCTCCTCGCCCTGACCGTCGGACGGCCCGTGCGGGTCGTGTTCGGGGCCCTCCGGATTCGTGTTGCTCCGTCGCTCGTCATCACTCATGACGGCCCCCTTGCTGTCGCTGGGCTCCTGCGGAGCCCTATCGGAGGACCACGCAACCAGTGGATTCCGCCATTCCTAAGGTCTGAACGCGTCACATGTCGCAAAGCAGTTGACAGACATCCTCAGAAACAAATAATGCGCACCGTCTCAGGGAGCCCGTCCCTGGGGGCCCGATCGGCGACTCCCTGAACGTGCGGCCCACCAGACGGTCGTGCTCCGCGCCCCGCCCTGCCAAGCGTGGCTCGATTCCCCTTTCACTCCTGCCGGGGCGCCGCCTCGCCTGACGCTGCTCAGCTGGAGGAGTGCAGCTGCTCTCCGAGCCCGTCCGGCGGCTCGCCGCCTGGTGCGTCGTCGTCCTGCTCGTCGCGGGGGTGGGCTCCGAGGCCCTTTTCCCACCCGTCAGCAGCGCCCCGTGCAGCTGACGGCTCCCTGCCTGTATCGCGCGCTCATCGGACGAGCTGAACAACAACGAGGACAACTTTTGCACCGTCCACGGCGAGGTCTACCAAGAGGCCGACGACAACGCCCTGGAGGCGCTCCGCGAACCCATCGGGAACTCCGATGACCTTCCGCGAACACAGCGCCTTCCCCGACTGGGACGACTGGGAGCTCGCCTGCGAGGCCGCCTGCTGCGCGCGGGATGGCCCGCTCCAACGACGACGCGCAGGCCGAAGCGGACCGGCAGATCGTCGCGGCGTTCACTGCCGACGAAGTCCGCCGGGTCGACGCCTACCTGGCCGCAGGAGTGCCCCGACACCGACCGCCTGGTCGCGGTCGAAGCCCGGCTCGATTCGAAGTGGCTGACCGAGCAGCTCAAGCGGGCCCTGGCGCAGATGGACGACCTGTGGGACCGGATCGACACCTCTGGAAGCCTCATGGACACCGGCTACGTCTCCAGCGCCATCGGATACATCAGCGGAACCCGCGAGTCGGTCGGCGGAACCCGCGAGGCGGGATGAGGCCCCAGCCGCCGCGCCTGCACCCGTTCGCACAGGCCGACCTCCTGGCCGGTGACGAGTGGTGGCGCGGCTGCCCGGACTGTCACCTGCCTATCCAGGGCGGGGGCGCCGGCCTCGCCGCGCACCGCAGCACCGTCCACACCAGCGCCGGGGACCCCCGGCGCCAGATCACGAGCCACCTGGATTTCTGACCCGCCCTCACCGGCGTGACGGACGCTCCGTGCCGCCGCGGCCCGGTTCGACGGAGGCCGGGGCGGTCGCGGTGGTCCCTCAACACCGAGGCACCAACACCGAGCAGAGAAAGGAGCTGGACGTCATGCACCTGCGCATCTACGAGGTCGACGTCCCGATACACGACACCACCGACCCGGACCGGCGCGGCCTGCACGTCTTCACCGGCGTCGCCGACTCCCCCACCGCGGCCCTGCGCCGCGCGCACGAGGTGTACGACGCCGCGCTCGCCGCGCACACGGCCGGACTCGAGATCCCCGGCAAGCAGCCGGACAGCTGGGGAGCGCGCGGGCTTCGGCCCGGCTGGCAGATGGAGTGGCCCGCCGCGAAGGCCGGCCTCTGGCACAACCCCGTCAGTTGGACCACCCGCAGCGACTTCGCGCTGTAGCTCCGCCCCGGGACAGCCGCACTTGCTTGGCGGCTTCGTCGGCTGTCCCGGGCCCATCCATCCCGTACGAGACGAGACGGAGAACCCAAGTATGTCGTCCCTCCTGCGCGTTCACGGCCGGATCGGCCAGCGCACCCTCTTACTGACGACCGCCGCCGTGCCACTGATCGGCTGGACCGTGCACGCCCTCGCGCTGCACAGGCGGCTCGCCGCCGCGAAGAGGGACCCGCTCACCGGCCTCCTTCGGCGCGACGCCTACACCGCCCGTGCCCGGCAGGTCCTGCACCGCCACGGCGACGACACCGTCGTGGTCCTGGTCGACCAGGACCACTTCAAGGACGTCAACGACCGGCTGAGCCATGCGGCCGGGGACACCGTGCTGCGGGCGACCGCCGACCGGCTCACCGCCTGGGCGGGCCCGGGCGCGGCCGTCGGCCGGCTCGGTGGAGACGAGTTCGCCGTCGTGCTGCACCTGCCCCGCGACCGCCGCGAAGTCCGCCTCGCGCAGCTGGTGCGGATGCTGCGCATCCCGGTGGTCCTCGACGACGGCCAGGCCGTGGACGTCGCCGCCTCGGTCGGCGCCGCGGTCCTGGACGTGATCGGCACCCGCGACCTGTCCGTGGCACAGCGCGCCGCCGACGCCGCCCTCTACGACGGCAAGCACTCCGGCCGCGCCGTCCTCGCCACCAAGGAGCACGCCAAGGTGCCGTCCATCAACGGGCGGCGCGCGGGCCGACCGGGCACGGCGATGTGGGGGCGAGCCGCATGAGCATCGCCACCCTGCCCGAGGGCGACTGGATCCGCGGCATCACGATCCGCCAGCCCTGGGCCACCTGCATCCTCGCCGGGAAGAACCCGGAGAACAGGCCCGTGCACTGGCCGTGGCGAGGCTGGGTCCTTCTCCACGCCGGGAAGGCGAAGCCAGAGCCCGCTGTGCTGCGTGACCCGCTGGTGGCCACCGCGATCCGCGGCCGCGAGCTCCACCGCGGCGCGGTCATCGGCGTCGCCCGGCTCACCGACTGCCACCTGGACCAGGGGCCCGAACACTGCACCAGCCCCTGGGCGCAGCGCGACGTTCACCACCTGGTCCTCGCCGACGTCCACGAACTGCCGCCGCCCGTGCCCGCCACGGGCGCGCTCCCGGCCTGGAAGCCGACGCAGGACCTTGTGGACCGAGTCTTCCAGCAGCTGCCCCACCTGCGGCCGTGACCCGCAGGAGCAGCAAGAAGCCGTTGTGGGAACCGGGCCTGATCCCGGTTCCCGGTGGCTTGCTGGACTGGCGCGACGGCCAGCATTTCGACCGCTGGCAGGACCGCCCCTGCGCGCTGTGCGACAAGCCCACGCCGATGCGCTCCCACTACGGGGAGCCCGTCCACAAGGCGTGCGCCGAACGCTGGATCGCCGCGAATCCCACCGAGGCCCGTCTCGGCCGGTTCGCCTCCGACGTCCAGCCCAAGCGCCGGCGCGACGACGACCACGCCTGAACCCCTCCACCTGGAGGCTCCCTTGAGCAGCACCCAACGCGAGGTCGACCACGTCCTCGCCTATCCCGAGCCGCCCGCTTCCCCGATCTGGCACCGCCACGGCGCGAAGGCCAGGCCGCTCACCGACGCCCAGAAGAAGCGCAATCGCGAGCTGCTGGATCTCGCGCAGCGCAAGCCCCGCACCGCCGCCGCGTAGGAGGGCCAGTCATGTTCACCGACATGAAAGAGGCCCTCGAAGCGGAGGCCCTCGAACTCACCCCGCTGGGCAGCGGCCAGAGCGCCGCCGCCTCCCTGGTGGTCGCCCACCAGCCCGCGACAAGGACGACGTCGCCGACCTGCTGGGCGCGCTCGGACTGCCCTGCGGCGAGGACGACCTCGTGACCCTGCTCCCGCACCTCACCAGCCCTGACACCCCGACGACCGGAGACCCGATGCCCGCCAACGCCTTCACCGCCACCGCCGCCTCCATGCTGAACAACGGCGACAGCCCCGAGCACGTCCGCGAGACCCTCGGACTGTCGGAGAGCGAACTGGCCGAAGCCCTCCAGTACAGCGACCAGGACGCCCCCACCCCGGACACCGGCACGGACGCCCCGCAGGCGGCCGGCCCCGCATCCGACCGTCCGGTGGACAGCGACGGGATCGAGGCCCTGCTCTCCTGGGCGAAGGAGCACCCGGCCGCCGTGATCCGTAACAAGGCCGCCCGGATCCGCAGCGACCTCTACGAGCTGACCGCACGCCGCGAGACCGACGACGCCCAGCGTGAGGCCGAAGAGCGCGTCGCCAAGCTCAAGGCGGAACTGGAGAAGGTCGTGCTCTACGACAACCCCGACGCGCTTCTGATCTGCGCGTTCAAACATGACAACGCCCTATGCGAACCTGAGCCCGGCACTACTGCCCCGAGGCAGTACGACTGCCGACCCGACTGCGGCAACACCGTCCGCACCGACACGCACGCCCGCCTGCTACGCGAACGCGCCGACGAGATCGACCAGCTCGCCGACCACGCACCACAGCCCATCGGAAAGCGCCTACGCGCCAATGCAGCCAGGCTCTGGGCAACCGCCGACACGCACGACGCCACCGCCCAATCCACCGAGGCCCTCACATGAACCAGCAACACCAGGACGAGCGCGCCTGCATCCGCGAGGCCATGGACCGGCTCCTCGCCGGACAGGCCACGGCCTCCAACGGCAGCCTCACCGTCGTCGCCCTCGCCACCGAAGCCGGCGTCCACCGCATGGCCCTCCACAAACGGCACGTCGATCTGAAGATCGAGTTCTACGAACGTGTCCGCAGAGAAACCGAACAGGTCCCGGAATCCGAGAAGCGACTTCGGGACACCGTCACCAAGCTCAGAAGGATCGTCACCAATCAGAAGGCCGAGATCGAGGAACTTCGCCAGCAGGTAACCAGGCTCACCCTCGCCAGCGCCGTGCTCCAAGAGAGCGAGAGGCAAGCAGAACGGGCACCTGCCTCCGACAACGTCGATGGGCTCCGCCCATCGCCAACCTGATGAGTCTGGCGTTGGCTACTCACACGGAGAGCAGGCGGCGCTTGTCGACGACTTAGCCAAGGACCCCGCGCAGTCCATGCCCGATCAGTCAGCAACGGGCGGCAGATCCCACAGCCGGGTGACGCCGTCGGCGGAGACCGCCAGCTTGGTGCCATCCGCGTTCAGTGCGAGCGCGGTGACGTTCCTGTAGCCGGTGATCGACTTTCCGGCCTTGTGGCATTTCTCGTCCCATATCCATACGATGCTGCGCTCGGAAGTGGCGAGCCGTCTGCCCGTGGCGCTGATCGCCACCTCAGTGGAGTCCGGGTAGGCCGGAAGTGAGCAGATGCGCTTGCCAGTGCGCATGTTGCGCACGAAGGTCTGGACAACCTCATCCTGGAGGACTTGGACAAGGTAGGTGCCGTCCGCACTCAGTGCCAGACGTCTGCCGTTGGGCTTCTCCGACGGTCGTTTGCTGATCGGTGCGCCGGTGTGGGTGTTCCGCACCATGCCACGCTTCGTGACGCCGTGCTCGTCCTCCAGCGCAGTGAGCAGGTACTTTCCTCCAACACTCAGTGCTGCAGGGCGGAACCGGAAGGGAGCATCGGCGGAAGGCAGGGCTCCGTCGAAGATGACGGTCTCGCGATTCCGTGCCCCGTCCCACGGAAGCACTCGCGCGTCGTCCCTGTCCGTATAACCCCCGTAATGGTTCGGGATTATCAAGACTCCGTCTTTGCGTGCGGCCAAGACGGGCGTCGAATCCCACTGCCGCCAGCCCGGGAGCCTGACTGCACCGCTCGTGGATTGTTCGCCGGTACGGGTATCCCATCGCCGTACCTCGCCGGAGGGGCTGACCGTGACGAGGGTGTGGTTCTTCGACGGGCTGAAGACCATTGATTGGACGTCACCGGTCACCATGACGACACCTGAGGTGTCTTCTGGCAGGACGTGGCGCACGGCGAGCCCGCAGGCCAGAAGGGCGGTGACGACTGTGACCACCTGGATGCGGCGGTGTCGGAGGCTCCGGGCCCGGGGTGTCGGGGCGCGGTCCTGGGCCAGCGAACGGCTGGCGAGCCGTTCTTGCAGCCGGATGTGGCGGAACTGGTAGGTGCCCGAGGACTGGCGCAGCAGCTGCCGGTCCCTGGCGTCGGAGAGGAACCGTGTCAGACGCCAGGGCAGTTTGCCTTGAGCAGCCAGGACCAGGCGGAGGAGCGCGAATCTGGGCCAGGACCGGGTCAGCAGTATGAGCAGGGCAAAGGCCACCGCCGGCAGGAGGGTGTTGCCGATGGTCGTCTGGAGTGTTTGGTAAGGATCGGTGTCAGCGACGATCTGGTTGACGAGATCGGAGGGTATGTGGGGGGCGGACGCATGAGTGAGCGCGAGCAACACCATGAATCCGACGGCAATAGCGAGGATCACCAGCGGCATTGCGATGGCGCCGAGAAATGCTCCGGCGGTCAGCGCCCCGGCCAGGGAGGACGTGCGGTCCTGGCGCAGGAGTTCAAGCGGGCCGGCACCAGTAGCACGTTCCGGTGGGGCATCGAGCCATGCGTGCACGGCGAGGGCCAGGTTGACGGCGAGAGCTCCTCCCGCCGCCCCTGCGACGATCCGGCAGAAGTCGAGCACCAACGACGTGGGCCAGCTTCCGGAGAAGGTGATGGCGACAGCCGTGGTGGCCGCGGTGGGCACGGTCAGGATGGACGTCAGCTTCAGACCCGCGGCGAACCCTCTGCGCAGCCGGCCCAGGGACCCGCGCCGGCTGAATGACAAGCTCCCGGGCGGCCGGTCCGGTGCCGCATACCAGGTGATGATGATCAGGATCGCGCAGCCGGCGCCGATCTCAGCTGCTTGGTTCAGTTCAAAGAAATCTTCATGGATCACACCCCTGGCGAGGTTCACAGTTCGGTTGACGGCGGCGGCGGCGATCATGATGAGCAGGCCCAGTGCGATGCCGAGGACGAGCCCGGCCCAGCGGGAGAACAGCCGGTTGCTCATGAGCCACCACACCAGATCACGTTCGCGGTATCGGTGGAGGTAGGTCGCCAGATACGTCAGATACTGCTCGGTACGCTCGGCTCTGCGTTGCCACTCCCCGTCAGCGTGACCCTCGCGGCTTCCCGGTGGCGGAGCATAGGCCGCGGTGATGACGTGGTCGACGAGGTGGTCTTCCACGGCGTGCGATCCGTCGAAGGAGAGGAGTTCGCTCGGATCCCGGTCGCAGTTGCGGTAAACGGTGCGGGCCAGAGTGAGAGCCAGCGGCGTCGACAGAGCGGCCGCGAGCGGGCTGTCGGGGTTTTCCCGCAGGTGCGCGTAGACCGGCTCCCACTCAACGTCGGCGGGCCAGCTCACGTCACCGAGATAGGCGATGGCGTCCGATACCGGCACCGGCGCCACCTCTACCACCGGCGCTCGGCGAAGAGCCGGTGAGCCACCTTCGATGACGTCCTGGTACTCGACCGAGCGGCAGGTCAGTACGACTCCGCGATCCTCACCGCAGGTTTCATTGAGGGCGCGTACGGCGCTGCGTCGGGACGCCTCGGGCATTTCGTCCAAACCGTCCAGGATCGGCAGCAGCCGCCGTTGGTTCAGCAACCGTTTCGGGATGTCGGGCCGGCCACCGTAGTAGGCGGTGGCGAGTGTGCCCACGATCCAATCGTCCAGCGACTCACTGACCGGGTCCCAGGCGGACACTGCCAGCAGCACGGGCACCGGTGCTCCCGCCTCACGTTCCGTAAGCAGACCGAGAGAGAGCATGGTGGCCAGTACGGTCTTGCCCGCACCGGGCTCCCCCAGCACAACCAGCCTGCCGCTGGGTATCTGCCGGTATCTCTCGGCCAGTTCGGCACCGGCCGAGGTGAAGTCGTCGTCCAGCCGGCCGTTCAGTGACAGCCGCAGGATACGGGCCCCGACCGGGCCGACGACGGCCTCCGGTGGCGCGGTCACCGGCCGGTCGGTGGCCGACCAAGCCAGCGGGATAATCCGTGGGTCGCGCAAGCGACGGGCTGCGACCTCCTCTTCCCACTGATCGCGCACCGTCACCGCAAGGTCGTCCGCGAGCTGCGCCGTGTCCGCCGGCGGCGACAGCGGCGGGAAGAGACCGGCCAGTGATACCGCCAGCGCAGCCAATGAGACGAACAGTCCGGCCCAGCCGACCAGTTGCTCAATCCCCTGCTCTTCATCCGAGCGCAACATCGCCCAGCCAAGGCCGAGGGACACAACCATCAACAGGGCGAACAGGCACAGGCGCACCCACCTTCGCCGCACGTACCGTGGGAGTCGGCTCACCACAGCAGGATGCCGGATGAGATCAACTCCTGTGTCGGAAATGCGCATTCAGCATCGTCGTGCACAGAATGCAAATGCTGCTTGGCAACTTTCGTGGCCTGCTGACCCCGGCTTGTTGGTGCAGGCAGCACGGGCAGCTGCTGACGCTGCCGGCATGGGCGAGGAACCTGGAGTTGGATCGTGCCGGACGGCTTATGGGAGATCACCAAGCCGCTGATCCCAGAACACCGAACATGGCCGCAGGGCGGCGGAACAGCCAACACGCCTGATGAGACGCTGTTCGTGGCCATCATCTACGTGTTGGTCGGCGGGTGTGCCTGGCGGGCCCTGCCGCCCTGCTTCGGTGTCTCGAAGTCAACCGCCCACCGCGGCTTCCTGATCTGGTCCAGAGCCGGAGTGCAGGGCCGACTACTTCGACGTACTGTGCGCCTGCCTCCGTCTGCCTATTACACGGCTGAGGCCGACCTCCCTGATGGCGACGCAGAAGCAGGCACACATACCTCGCACTGCGCGAAATCCGACACACGGTCATCCGCCTCATCCGCGATCACCTCCGCCTTGCCCCCGAGGATCCGCACTCCTGGCGGGGCCACCACCTCGACTTCACCGCCGTCACCTTCGACGGCGGAGACTTCTCCGGTGCGGTGTTCTCCGGCGGCATAGTCGACTTCAGCCGTGCGGTGTTCTCCGGCCGGACGGTCGACTTCAGCGGGGTGACCATCCCCACCGGGAGCCAGCACTGCCAGGAGACTGAACAGAAGAACTTGACAGGGAAGACGACCCCGCAGACGACACGGCCTTCTCCTGCACGACCGAAGAACCCCGCATCGCGTACGCGCTGCTCACCGAGATACAGCCCGGCGACCTGCTGCACGTGGCGGGATTCCTCCCCCAGTCCGACAGCCCGGCGGAGCCTGCCCGGCTCACCGTCGACGTCCTGGAAGTCCTGGCCACCGCACCGGCGCGGGCGCCGATGCCCGGTCACACCCCCGAGAACCCCGCTCAACTGTGGAACGCAGGTTGAGGTGGTGCACTACTGACAAAGTTTCCTGCACGGATGACAAAGTCCGAAGCCCACGATGGCTCTAAGGTCCATCGTTGTCACGTGTTGGCGTGACATGCATCCCTCCAGTCCGTCACGTAACTTTCGATACGCGCCGCCCGAGGGCGAATCACGGGCGCTGTTCCAAGCTCTGCGTTCTGCAGAAATGAAGGAGCTGTTTCCGCCCAGAACCGACAGGAGGCAGTCGTGCCCGTCTCTGAGGAGGCTGACCCCAAGGTGGTCGTCAACGGCGAGGGCTCGCGTTCGATTTGGCCCGCCAACCGGGCGAGCCCAGCGGGCTGGCCCGACGAGGCAACCCGGCCTGCCAGGATCGCACCCCTCGACGACACCGACGGGCTCCTGCCCAACGAACCGGGTAGGGCGGCGACCGCCGACGCTGAGGCATGGTGATCGACCGTGCGCAAGGCCCCGCTCCACCAACTGGCCCTGCGCAGCCGGGCGGACGCCCGGCGGCTCCAGACCCGATCCAGTTCGGCAGAAGCATTCTGCCCCACCGCTCCGATCCCGGGGCTCCTCGCCCAGGCCCCTGGCACAGCACGGTGACGCTCGGGCGAGCAGCGTCCCCGCCAAGTCTTTCAACTACCGCAGTCAGAGGATGCCCCTCTTTGCCCGGAGTAGGGGACTTGAAGCCGGAAGGTAAGACCGTCATGGATGAACTGGTGCTGCGTGCACAGCAGTTCGTGAACAACACATACAGCGACGTGATTGGCACGACGCTTGAGGAGGACGGGCAAACTGGCTGGGCCACGATGTACGCGCTCACCCGCGCGCTCCAGTACGAACTCGGTATCACCGCCCTGTCCAACAGCTTCGGCCCCACCACCCTGACCACCCTGAGAGCGGCGTACCCGTCGCTCACTGCAGCGACCGTACCGTCGGAGAACTTCGCGAAGATCGTGCAGTCGGCGCTCTACTGCAAGGGATACGACGGCGGCGACATCGACGGTGTCTGGGGGCCGCGCGTCACCACGTCCGTGACACAGCTCAAGCAGGACATGGGCGTCGGCAATGTCGAAGGAACCGGCCTCACCCCGAAGGTGTTCAAGGGCCTGCTGAACATGGACCCGTACGTGCTGGTGACCTACGGCGACCGGGCCGGCAGCTCGGCCGTGCAGACTGTCCAGCGCTGGCTCAACGGACGCTACATCGGCCGCGCCGACTTCTTCGTCATCCCCTGTGACGGTCACCACTCCCGCAGTGTTGCCAAGTCAATGCTGTACGCGATCCAGTACGAGCTCGGCATGGCGGACGGCACCGTCAATGGCGTTTTCGGCCCCACCACCCAGTCCGGCCTGCGCAGCCACCCCCTGGCTTCCGGAAACAGCGGTGTCTGGGTGTCCCTGCTCACCGCTGCCCTGGTCCTCAACGACCGCCCGGTGGCGTTCACTTCCTCCTACGACGCACAGGTCGCGGAGGCGGTCGCGCTGTTCCAGTCGTACGTCGCCCTGCCGCACACCGGCACCGTCGACTTCTCCACGTGGGCGTCGCTGCTGATCTCCTACGGCGACCAGTCCCGCCCCGGCACCGCCTGCGACTGCATCACCACCGTCACCCCAGCCCGCGCCCAGGCCCTCCACGACGCCGGATACCGGCACGTCGGCCGGTACCTGAGCAACGTGGCCGGCTCCACCCTCGACAAGATGATCAAGCCCGGTGAGCTCGACACCATCGCCGCGGCCAGTCTGAGCTGCTTCCCGATCTACCAGACCTGGGGCGGCAGCGCCGACTACTTCTCCTACAGCCAGGGCCTGCACGACGCCCACGACGCCATCGTCTGGGCACGACGACACGGCTTCCAGGACGGCACCCGCATTTACTTCGCCGTCGACTTCGACGCCCTCGACGGCGAGGTCACCGCCTCCGTCCTGCCGCACTTCCGTGGCGTCCACCACGTGATCACGACCTACTCCCGCTACCGGATCGGCGTATACGGCGCACGCAACGTGTGCCGCCGCGTCTCGGACGCCGGCTACGCCGACGCCAGCTTCGTCTCCGACATGTCCAGCGGCTTCTCCGGAAACCTCGGCTACGCCCTGCCCGCCAACTGGGCATTCGACCAGATCGCTACCCTCACCGTCGGCTCCGGCGAGGGCACCATAGAGATCGACAAGAACATCGCCTCGGGCCGCGACGACGGCGAGCGGACCTTCAACCCCGCCTCTTACACCGAGACTCTCGACGTCGACATCGTCGCCGCCGACCACGAGGCGATGAAGGCCGAGATCCGCACCTACCTCGAGAGTATCGGGGTCCCCGAGACCGGAGGCGACGGCTGGACGGACGACGACTGGATCACCCTCGGCGGCATATCCAACTCCCAGGCCATCGACGCAGTCGTCTCCATGGACTGGCTCTTCACCCGTCTGGCCCGCAACCTCCGGCTGCGCAAGGCACTGGTGCAGGCACCGGTGCTGTGGGAACTGCGGCAGTTCAACCCGCTGGACCCCATAGCCGACGAAGCCGTCAAGGCCGGCCTGAAGGACGACTCCAGCACCGGCTGGGGCCAGATCTTCGGCTGGGTCGCCATCGAGGCCCGCAACTACTGCGTGGAGCAGGGCCTCCTCAATGAGCCGCTGCTGACGCTCGAGGACGACCTCTCCACCGTGTGGACCAGACTGCACGAAGACCCCGAGTACAACATCGAGACCGCGGCCTACCTGACGGTCTACAACGCCTTCCAGATCAGTCTGCCCCGCCCCGGCCTGGACACCTCGGACTCCGACAGCGAACGGATCATCGCCCGTTACAACGGCACCAACGAAGCCGCCGAACAGTACGGCCGGGACGTCGGCGGCGTGTACCGCGTCATGGAAAGCTACTACGCCCGCCACCGCGCCGCGGCGAACTGACCCCTGCCCACAGCACATCGAGGAAGAGGCGCTCGACATGACGTACATCAGCAGGCGCATGATGGTGCAGGGCACGGCGGTCCTGGGGCTGGGACTCGCCTCCGGCACCCTCCTCACCGCCCCGACGGCTTCCGCCGCCGACGTGGCAGCCTCCGGAAGCTCCGCAGGAGCCGTGGGCGCCGCGGCGAAGGAACGCCCCGTTTCACTCAACGGCTGGGTGATGGAGGAGCAGGCGGACGACGTTTCCACCGTCTGGACCCGCCCCGTCCCTGGCACCGGCCTCACCGTCGCCACCCGCATCGGCGATGTGGAGACCGTTCTGGTCCATCTGCTGCGCCGCCACCATTACGAGATCGACGAGTTGCGCCCTGGCGATGTCACCGGCTGGCAGCACCCGTCAGGCATCGCCCAGGCGACCCCCGCCTCCAACCTGGCCTCTGGCACCGCTCTGCGGATCCGCCCCGGCCATTACCCGGCCGGCACCGCAGGAGGCTGGTTCCTGGATCAGCTGACCGTGCTCCGCGACATCCTCGCCGAACTCGACGGCGTGGTCCGCTGGGGCGGGGACGACAAGCAGCCCGACGAGTCCCTGTTCAGCATCGACGTCACCCCCGGCAGCCCCCGCCTGCCCCGCCTCGCCGCCGAATTGCGCGGCTTGCGCGAACACCCGGGGCGTGGAGCCGGCGTCCCCGCCGACCCACTGGCCACCGACCGCCGCGAGGCCGCCGAAGCCCTCGCCCGCCAGCAGCGAGCAACCGCTCGCTGAACCACCTCAACCAGCCCTGAAAGGGTTAAACCAGCATGTCGAGAATCAGTCGCACCCTCATCGCCGGCGCCGCCGCTCTGGCATTCAGCATCACCTTCAACACCAGTCCCGCCGCCGCCAGTGTGAGCAGCGGGTACATCGACGAAAACGCCGGCGCCCAGAACGACTTCTCCGACGAGGCCACGCTCTGGTCGGGCAGCTCCTACTGGAACAGCAACTCCGTGGGAGTGATCCAGTCAATCCTCTACGCGGAATTCATCATTGATGCCCCGGATGTGGACTGCGCCTTTGGTTCAACCACGACGTGGGGTGTCAAGCAGCTGCAGAAGAGGCTGGGGTTTACAGGCGATGATGTCGACGGCGTCGTAGGCCCGAAGACCTGGGACAAGCTGGACGACCGCCTCATCGAAGGCAGCAACTACAGCGACAGCATGCAGTACATCAAATACCGCGCCACGAACGGTCTCACTACCAACCTGTTCCTGCGGGCAAGGACCAGCGGCGGCACGTACATGTTCAGGTACTACGGCGGCTACTTCGGCGGCAGCTCCGGCTGGAAGCAAGCCCTGTACCGATCGCTGTCCGGTCGCGAGTGCAGCTGACCATTTGCCCCGCCCTTGACTCGCATTCCGCCCGTTCAAGCCTCCGCCGGGGACCATCCACAAGCCAGTGAGGGGGGATGGTCCCCGGCCGCCAGGGCCAACCTGTGTGTGACCTACGACCTGATACCGAAGAGCATCGAACGCACCCGCGCAAAGCTGAAACGCTGGTCAAACTCCTCGCTGAAGTCGATGCCGACGCCTTCGCCAAGAGGTAGTAGCCGACGAACGCCCTGGCCAGCAGCCGTGCCCCAGAGAAGAGATCAGCGCGGCGTTTCCGCGCCGCCTACCTGCCGGACCCGCTCCAGCACCTCGGCGTGGAGTGCGACGTTATGCAGACCTGCCGCCCGCGAGCTGCCCGGCATTGCGCCGGACCGGGTGGTGGCCGGGCCTCTCATCAGCGTCTCCGACGGCACCTCCCGGGCCCGGTGACACCAGCCCCCAGGTCATGTCTTCGACAGGGGGACACAGTCATGCCGGGCCCGGAGGCCAGCGGCCCTCTTGCAGGACCGCGAAAAACATAACTGCAGGACCGCGAAAAACATAACTCGGGGGCAGGGCTCCGTCGTTCTCGCGATCGGCCGGGAATGATCACGTGAGTCCGAGGGTCGTCAGCGGCCGGGTCATGTCCCGCCCGTGATGGCGTAGGCCCTCGGCGATTTGTCCCGCCCGCCAGGCGGAGCGCGCCGATGGCCAGGTTTCTCAGGGAGGCCATCGCCCGCGGCGCACTGCCGGTCCGCACCCGTGAGGCATCCTCCCTGGGCGGTGTAGATCGTGAAGTCGCTGGTCACGGGTCTGGTGTGAATGGCGAGTTGGGTGCTCGTGCCGGTCGGCGGCCGATGACCATGGCGTAGATCATCGGGCATGTCCGGCTCCGGCGGGATGCCGGGTTCGGCTGCGCCCATGACCGGCCCCGCCTACGATCCGTCAGCAGGTCGGCACGCCGTGAGAACGCGGGAGGGTGCGGGGATGCAGTAGCGGCAGTGGATCACCGCCCGCCGGAGCGAACTGGACGCCCTCGCGGAGGAGTTGGCCAAGCAGCTCCAGGAGGTCCAGGCCGAGCGGGATGAACTGGCGATCGCGGAGCGGGTGTTGAACCGCCTGGCCGAGCAGGCTCGGGCCGACGCCGGGGCTGTCGCCCCGGTATCGGCGAAGGTGGCCGGGCGGGCAGTCCTGCTCATCCCGCACCGCAGCGACGCGGCCGACGAGGGTGCGCTGCCCGGCGACTACCGCAAGATCCTGGCGATCGTGCGGGAGGCCGACGGCCCGGTGCAGGTCAGGGCGGTCGGTGAGCGGCTGGGTCTGGACGCCTCGGTGCGCGGCAAGCTGGAACCTCTGCGGGCGAAGATGACGAAGCTCGCCGACCGCGGCTGGCTGCACAAGCGGGGCGACGGGCGGTTCACGGCACGTCCGTAGTCGCACGGGGCGCGTCCGTAACTGAGGGGCACCCGACGGCAGTTGAGTTTGTGTGACGAAAAACAACAGTTCCGTCGAGGGCCCTGACGGCCTTGTCTACACCGCCCGCCTGCCGCTGTCGAGTGCCACCCTGAACTGGCTCGCCGACCTGATACGCGGCCACCTCAAGAAGATCGGCTCCAGGTGCCCTCTGTTGACACGCGCTCTCACCCTGGAGGCCGGGAGAGCCTGGCAGCTCCCTGCTGCGGGCGAGTGACGCCTGTCCTCAGCGGACGCCGAGGCGGTTGTGGCTGTCCTCGCCCGTCTCACCGCCCCGCTCCCCACCCGGCGGGGTGCAGCGGCACAGACCCGGGCGACGGACCGAGACAGACGGCTTCAACGCATACTCCGGACTACCGTCCATCACCTCGACGCCGGTACTGTCAGCCCGCCTGCCGCCGCCCTCCTGGCCGCCGTCGCCCGCGCCCTGCTGCCCTGGCACACGGCCCCGAATCCACCCATTGCGGCGGCGGCTCCGAGGTATGGCACCGTGCCGGGGACGACGGAAAGCGCGGCGCCGCCGACCGAAGAGGGCGAAGCCCTGCTCCCCGACCTGGCCGCACTGTTCACCGCTCTCGCCGCGACAAGCGTGCCCGGCGCCGTCCCGCTCACACCGCCGGTTGAGCCCTGGCAGGCCCGGTACGCGGGTAGATTCCGCCGCCACACCAGACCCGCGCCGGGGGTATGGGCAGCCGAAACCGTCGGCTGCCCGAAGTGCGGAGGCACGAACGGCCCGTGGACCGTGACCTGCGATTGGCGCCGGGCCACGTTGGGCTGCCACTGTGGGGCGGTGAGTCGCGAGCACGGCCTCGCCTTCTCCGAGATCTGGCTCGTACTGCCGGAGACCTGACTGAGCCTCCGAGCCGGTGCGTTTCGCGGGCGGCGCCTTGCTCCGGACAACCAGGGCGTCCGGCCGCCGTCGAGAGCGCCGGCGGCGCGACCCAACGGTTGACACCTTGAGCACCGACCTTGCCGAACGGGCCAACTACAGCGCTCAGTCACAGCACGACAGTTCGCGAGGGAGCACGACAGCTTGCGAACGTGTGCCGATGACGGCAGCCTGTCCGCGGCGCAGGCGCACACCAACTGACGTCCATCACTTGGCCCTTGCGCAGTGGCAAACGAGGAGCTGGTATCGCTCCAGCACTCCGGGCACCTGCTCACGGAAGGTGTGGCGGCAGCCACGCGTGGGACATACCAGGTCGCGTCCACGTCGGCCCCCTCTCTTCGCCCGACCACCGGGGCGACGCCATCAACGAGCCACCGCTGCCCCCGACATCGCCGCCTTCCAGCAAGAACGGCTCGGCATGCTGAAAGACGCCGACCCGGCCGTCGGCCGTCGGCGAGGTGCCTGCTGAGCAGGCCCTTTCCCCACGGCCCGCAGCCCGAACGGCGCATGGTTGCAGTGCGGCAGTCTCCTCGTCCGGGAGGGGACGCGAAATGCGATGGACGCGACGATCTCAGCGGACGTACCTTCGACCGGTCACAGCCTTCACGCGTCCGAAGAGGTGCATTTGATGACGGTCCAGGTAATCGCGGCCAGTTTGCGTCGGCCGTCTTCCCCAGCCGTTCTGACCTCCCCGGACCGAAGGAATCCCCATAGTGGATCTGCCACGTAGCTTCACCATCCGCGAGAGCAGCCATCGCCTCTGCAACCCGTTCACCAGCGAGAAACTGGCCATCCTGGGCCAGGCCATCAGCCCGTCCCCGGGCACCCGGGTGCTCGACCTCGCCTGCGGCAAGGGCGAGATGCTGTGCACCTGGGCGCGCGACCACGGTGTGACCGGCAGCGGGGTGGACATCAGCACCGTGTTCATCGACGCCGCCCGCGCGCGGGCTGTGGAGCTGGGTGTTGCCGACCGGGTCGGCTTCGTGCATGCGGACGCGTCGGGCCACGTCGTCGACGATCCGGTCGGCATCGCGGCCTGCATCGGCGCCACCTGGATCGGCTCTGGCGTGGCGGGCACCGTCGAACTCCTGCGGCGCAGTCTCGCTCCCGGCGGGATGATGCTGATCGGCGAACCTTACTGGCGCCGCGAGCCTCAGGACCAGGCCACCGTCGAGGGCTGTCACATGGCCCGGAAGGACGACTTGCTCCCGCTGCCGGGACTGCTCGAACAGTTCGGCGCCCTGGGCTGTGATGTCGTTGAAATGGTCCTTGCCGACCAGGACAGCTGGGACCGGTACGTCGCGGCCCAGTGGCTCAACATCCGCCGCTGGCTGGATGCCAACTCCGACGACGAGCTCGCCGACGAGATGCGTGCGGAACTCGCTGCGTCACCCGTCCAGCACGCCAGGTACCAGCGCGAATACCTCGGGTGGGGCGTTTTTGTACTGATGGACCGCTGAGACACCACTGCGAGTGAGCCTCGGCGCCACCTGCCGGGGCTCACTCGCACGGCACCCCGCCTCGAACGCCCGGCCGGGCACGCCGCCCCATACGCGCGAGGTCGTTCGCAGACCGCGAAGTGGCCGGGATGGAGTGTGCCTGCCGGTGAACGTGCGAGGCGGGCTGTGAGCTCTTAGGGTGATGTTGCTCGGGGACATCGCGGAGGTTTTGCCATGCCCCGGAGCATTTGGAGCGGTGCCATCTCGTTTGGCCTGGTCACCGTGCCTATCCACGTACAGTCGGCAACCGAGGACCACAGCATCCGCTTCCACCAGTACCACCTGGAGGACATGGGCCGGGTCCGCACCCGGAAGGTGTGCGAACTGGAGGACCGCGAGGTCTCGAACGCTGAGATCGGCAAGGGCTACGAGCTGACTAAAACGCAGGTCATCCCGATCAGCGATCAAGAACTTCGGGAGCTGCCGCTGCCGACCGCGAAAGCGATCGAGATCGAAGCGTTCGTGCCCCTCGACAGCATTGATCCGATACAGATCGGGGCAGGCTACTACCTCGCGCCCGACGGGCAGGTCGCCGCGAAGCCGTATAAGTTGCTGGTGCAGGCCTTGGGCCGGTCGTCGAAGGTGGCAGTCGCGAAGTACGCGTGGAGCGGCAGGGAGCGATTGGGTCTGCTGCGGGTACGAAACGATGTGATCGTGCTGCATGAGATGCGCTGGCCGGATGAGATCCGCGACCCTGCCGAGCTGCTCCCTCCGCCCACGGAGGTCTCCGAGGAGGAGATCGAGGGCGCGCTCGCGCTGATGGAGACGATGAGCCGTGAGGACCTCGAAGGCCCGGAGTTCGAGGACGCCTACACCGACGCCATGGCGAAGATCATCGAAGCGAAGCGGGAGGACCGTGAGCTGCCCGAAGCGCCGGAGACAGAGAAGCCCGGCAAGGTGCTTGACCTCATGGCCGCCTTGACGGAGTCCGTGAGCAAGGCCAAGGCCTCGCGGGGCGAGGACGCAGACGTCCAGGAGATGCCGAAGAAGACGGCGAAGAAGACCTCGGCGAAGGCGGCGAAGAAGCAGCCGGCCAAGAAGTCCACTGCCAAGAAGGCGGCCGGGCGCCGATCGCATAGCGCCTGAAGACTCTTGCCAGCGATCCACCCGGCGATGGCGGCCTCGCTGTCCGGGGGCGCCGGGCGGCTGTGGCGTGCGCCTGCGCAGCCGGTCACATCGACGGTATCGACGACGGCCAGTCCGTACTGAGCGGACATAGGCTGTGCCGCAGCGACTCGGGGACAGCTGCGGCACAGCCCTTCGCAGCCCGGAGCGCAGCAGGAAGAGAACGCCCGGGCCGCACTCCCAGTGCCCCGTCATCCAGTGCCATACTGCGCCGATCGTGATCACCTCGTGGGTCATGGTCGGCACTCCTCAGGATTCGGTGCGGGTGGTCTTCGAGCCGTGCGGGGTGGCGGTGAGCCGGCCGGCCAGGGGCAGGGCGTTCGGCGCGACCGGCGCGACCGGCGCGACCGGCGCGACGGGAACGCCGGACATCTCGGCGCGGACCTGTTCGCGGTAGCCGACGTGCCATGCGCAATTCGGCGTGCGTGGGGCACCGGGTGATGCTTACTGATGCTTGCCTCGCCCAGCGCTGCCCCGGATGCCTCTGTGTATGCGGCTGCCGTGAAGGGGCAACGGTGAAGCGGCGAAGCAGCTCGACACCGTCCTCGTCGCGCTGGTCACAGCATGCCGCGTGCTGGCCGATGAACTACGCCCATTCATCCCAGATGCCGCCACGCGGATCACCCGACAGCTGACACCGGTCGAGGGGCTTCTGCCCACAGCACAGCCGCTGTTCCCTCGCCTTCGCGAGGACGCGCAGTCAGCGTGACCTCCGGTGCTCCATGAACCTGGTCGCCTTCCTCTCGATCTTCGTGCAACTTCGGGAGGGGGCGCCCAAGGCGCTGGTCAGTTCCGAGATCAGCTTCGCTACTCGTACCTGCCAGCAGCTTCGCTAACGCGAGGTAGCCGGCCCAGCTGTCCTGGGCGAGCGCCGCCCACTGGGTCGCGGTGTTTCTGTGGACGCCGAAGAGGTCGCTGATGACGATCGGCGGTAGTTCTCCGGCCATGCCGAACAAGGCCGTGTTGCGGGCGGCGATGGTGGGCAGGCCGTGCTTCATGAGTCCTGTTACTTCCCGCCGTCGGCGGGCCGGTCCGGCTCGGGTGTGCCCTCCACGCGTGCGCCCTGCCAGAACGCCACATGGTCCTTGATCTTCCGGGCCAGAGGGCTGGGCTTGGGGTAGTACCAGGCGGCATCCGGGTTCGTCAGCCCGTCGACCTCAAGGCTGTAGTAGCGGGCCACCCCTTTCCAGAAGCACAGCGACCTGGTTCTACTCGGCGTGAGGTACTGCTGGTTGAGCGACTCGGGCGGGAAGTAGTGGTTGCCCTCGACGATCACCGTGCGCGGGGCCTCCGCGATCACTTGTCCGTTCCACACCGCACGCAGCATGGCCTTGCTCCTCAGCGTGAACGGGGGCGGTACGCCCCGGGAGCCTTCACGCTAGGCAGGACCGGCCGCCCCCTTCAGTGAGGGCGCTCACCGTCGAGGCGGCTGATTCGTCCCCGTGAGGATGCGGCACACCTCGGCGTCGGTGCAGTCGGCCGGATCGGTCACCACGGCCCGCTCCGCTAGCCCGAGCAAGACCGCCTTCGTGGCGGGAGTTGGCGGGGTCGCGAGCTTGACCGGCGGCAGGGCGTACGTGCTGCTGCACGCCTGCCCATGACCCCCTGGGCCCACTCGGGCGCTGGGGCGACCTGGAGGCGCGCGAACGGTCCTTGAGGCTGCGCGAGGGGATGCCGATCCTGGTCTCGCCGGAAGACCCGCGACTTCATGCGCAAGGCAGAACCCTCCCTCGGCGGGTGGAGAGCACTTGCCACCACTCCAGTTGGCCGATATATATTACAGCCGTAAGTTAAATGACCGTAATATAACTGCGCGGGGCCGCGGTCCTCGCGCCGTATCCGGTGAGGTCAGATGAAGACGACAAAGAGCATGAAGTGGATCGACGTGCCCACCCGCACGATCGACGTCGACGGGGTGCCGTTCGCCTACCGCGAGCTCGGTCCGACCGGTGGTGTTCCGGTGGTGTTCCTGCACCACCTGATGGCTGTCCTTGACGACTGGGACCCGAGGATCATCGACGGCATCGCCGCCCGTCGCCGGGTGATCACGTTCGACAACCGCGGGGTCGGCGCGTCCGGAGGATCCGTGCCGCCCGACGTCGCGGACATGGGCCGCGACGCCGTCGCGTTCATCCGTGCGATGGGACTCGAGAAGGTCGACCTCCTCGGGTTCTCGCTCGGCGGCGGAGTCGCACAGATGGTGGCCCTGCAGGCACCCGAGCTCGTGCGCCGGATCGTCCTGGCCGGGACCGGTCCCCGCGGAGGCGGCGGCATCAAGGAGATCAACAAGGTCGCGGTCGGGGCGTACATCAAGTCCGCGCTCACTCTGAAAGACGCCCGGACGTTCCTGTTCTTCCCGCGCAACGCCGAGGGCAAGCGGGCCGCGAAGGACTACCTCGCCCGGCTCAAGGAGCGCACCCAGAACCGCGACGAAAAAATCTCCCTGCAGGCTCGACGCGCGCAGCTGAAGGCCATCCGCGCGGCCGGACTGCACGAACCCGACGACCTCTCGGTGATCACCCAGCCGGTCTTCGTCGCCAACGGTGATCACGACCTCATGGTCGCGAGCAGCAACTCGGCCGACATGGCCCGCCGGATCCCGAACGCCCGCCTGAAGATCTACCCGAACTCCGGACACGGCGGCGTCTTCCAGTACCACCGGGAGTTCGTCCCCGAGGTTCTCGAGTTCCTCGATTACTGAGCGGTCCGACCGGTCGATCGCCGGAAAGATCGCCCTCGTCACCGGCGGCGGCCGGGGGGACGGGGCAGCAGCAGGACCAGTCCGCCCAGATCGATCCCGTTGGCGGTGAGCGGGAGACGGAAGAGATTCATCGCGGGCGAGCCGATGAAGCCGCCGACGAACGCGTTCGCGGGGCGCTGGAAAACCTCCTTGGGCGTGCCCACCCACTGCAGCAAACCGTCCTTCATGACGGCCCCTCGGTCCCCCATGGTCAGAGCCTCGACCTGGTCGTGGGTGACGTAGACCGTGGTGGTGCCGAGTCGTCGTTGCAGCGAGGCGATCTGCGTGTGGGTCTGGACCCGCAGCTTCGCGTCCAGATTGGACAGGGGCTCGTCCATGAGGAAGACCTGCGGTTCGCGGACGATGGCACGGCCCATCGCGACCCTCTGGCGCTGGCCGCCGGAGAGGGACTTGGGCTTGCGGCCGAGGTAGTCGTCGAGGCCAAGGATGCCGGCGGCCTCAGCGACGCGGCGCCGCACGTCGTCTTTGCGCACCTTCGCGCGGGACGCCATTTTGCGAGGGGCTCCCCTGCGCGTCGTGCACGTCTGGCACGTGCCCTTCGGACATGGCATCCCCGACGCCGAGGAGCGCGGGCTGATCAAGGAGAACGCGGAAAGGGAGCTCGCGGCGCTGCTCGCCCCCTGGCGCGACAAGTTCTCCGGCGTCTTCGTGCGCGACACGCTGTATGAGGGGCGTCCGGCCCAAGTTCTCGTGAAGGCGACGGGCGGAGCGGGCCTGCTGGTGGTGGGCCGCCGCAGGCGCCGAGCCGCCGTCGGTTCCCACACCGGCCCGGTGGCCCACGCACTGATCCACCACGTGCCCTGCCCCATCGCCGTGATCCCGCACGACTGACCCGGTAGACCGCCTCGTGCGTGACGGCGGGGTCGATGTCCAGGCGGATCACGGTCCCCTCGACGATCGGGAGGGTGCCGTCGGCTGCCGCCCAGGAGGAGCGGTGGGTCAGCTTGGGGTGGAGCCGGTTCCAGGAGCGTGCGGTGGCGGTGCCGTAGAGGCGTGGGTCGGTGACGGTTTCGGTGTCCGGGATGCCCCAGGTGTCGGGCTGGCCGAAGACGAATTCGCCTCCGTGCCGGGGCGGGCGGCCGAGCATGTGCGGCTGGCGGGGCGGAACAGCTCTGCGCAGCACTCGGTCCGATCGCATCCGGGCCAGCACCTGCACCGGCAGGTCTCTCAGGAGGAACGCGAGGCGGGAGCGTCGTATCCGGCGTCCGCGATGATGAGGATGTCCGGGTCGCCCGCCTGCCACTGCCCCGCGGTGATCAGTCGCCCGAGCAGATCGCGCAGCTGCTGGGCGGTGATGGTGGCGGCGTCGGCCCCGGGCGTAAGGCGCAGGGCGTCCAGGGGTGCGGTCCACGAGCTGCGGCCGGGCTCGAGTGCGCAGATGATCGAGTAGGGCCAGCCCGGGATGGGGATGTGCTGGTCCTTGCCCCGGCCGTAGGTGTGACACAGGATCCGTTCCGGTGAGGTGTGGGCGTCGGGCCGTAGCCAGCAGGTGATGTCGATGGCCAGGACCAGCCGGCCGTCGGCGGCTCGCGGCAGTGGCACGGCGGCCAGGGCCCGTCGCAGTCGGCCGGTGTCGATCCGGCCGCGGGCCACGGCACCGTAGAGCCCTCCGTGGCCGCGGCGGTGTTCGCCCACCAGCGACAGCTCGGCCAGTGACCTCACCGGCCCGTCACCGCACAGAACTGCGTCAGCCAGCTCGAACAGTGCGTCCGAACGAGCGGTCAGGCAGGAGTAGAACTCGCCCCGGAAGCATGACAGTTGTGCCAACGCCTCTCGATGGGCATCGTGATGCAGCAGACTCACCCTCACGGCCTTCGCGCTGGACGTGTGTGTTCCTTGGTCGGAGCACATGTTCAGACGAAGGCCGCTTTGGCGTACGCCGGTTAGCGAACCGAGTGATCAAGTTCGACGGACCATTCGACGTCGGACGTTAAAGATCAAGCTAGCCGACACCGTCCCGCAGCGCGCGTGCCAGGGCCTCTTCGACTGGGGTGAGCGGGAGGTCCGGGGAGAGCCGCTCCGGGTGGCCCGGCGGCGGGCCGGTCAGGGGCGGCGGCGCGGGGGTGTCCGCGGACGTGTGCGGGGGCGGGGGCGGGGGCGGGGGCGGGGGCGGCGGCTGGAGCGTCCACAGCTGCCCGAAGGCGACCATGCTTTCGTACACGACGCGGAGGAGACGGACGACGAAGGTGCGCATGCCGGCAAGCGTTACCCGGCTCGCCTAAGCGAGACCAAAGCAGTGTGGTGAAGGCTGGATCGTGGCGTCCGGAAGGCACCGAACCGGCGTGGTTCCACGGGCGATTACCGGCCAAAGGCCGTCACGTACGCAGTTCCACTGATGCGCGGACACCGGCGCAGGCGCGAATGTGATCTCCGGCGCGACCACGACCGGCTTCCCCTCGCAGGAGGTGTCGATGCGATACGAATTACTGGGCCCGCTGCGCGTGACGAACGGGCAGGACCACTTCTCCCTCAGTGCCCCCAAGATGGAGACCCTTCTCGCCCTGCTGCTCACCAGCGCCGGGCAGAGCGTCACCAAGGACCAGCTGATCACCGAGCTATGGGGGACGCGCCCGCCGCGCCGTGCGGCCGCGGCCGTTCATGTCTACATCTCGCAACTGCGCAAGTTCCTCGTCCGTGCGGGCGACACCGAAGGACGGGCCATCGCCACCACCCCGGCCGGCTATCTGCTGCGGCGCGGAGGGGCGGGGCTCGACGTTGACGACTTCCAGGAGGCCATGCGGACCGGCCGCGAGCACCAGCACGCGGGCCGCTACGAACGGGCGTCGAGGGACTTCGACCGCGCGCTCGCCCTCGTCCGTGGCCCGGTGCTCGCCGGTACGGCGGAGGGTACCGCGCTGGCCTCGTTCGGCACCTGGGTCGAGGAGGAGCGCCTGGCCTGCCTTGAACTCCTGGTGGACGCCCGTACCGCGCTCGGTCGGCACCGTGAGGTGATCAGCCTGCTGTCCCGGCTGACCGCGCAGTACCCGCTGCGCGAGGTGTTCTACCGACAGCTGATGCTGGTGCTGTACCGCTCGGAGCGGCAGGCCGAGGCGCTGCAGGTGTACCGATCCGCGCAGCGGGTGCTGCGGGCCGAACTGGGGTTGGAGCCCTGCCGTTCGCTGCGCCGCATGCACCAGGCGATCCTGACCTCCGACCGGCACCTCGACCTGCCGCTGGCGAGCTGAGGTGGCCTTCGTAACCGGTGTACGGACCGGTGCCGATGCCCGCTGGCTGCGCCGGCTGCGGCTCGGCCGCGACACGGCGGCCACCCTGGTCTGTTTCGCGCACGCGGGCGGTGCTGCCGGATACTGGCAGCCGCTCGCGGCAGCGCTGCCGCCCCACGTGGAGGTCCTGGCCGTGCAGTACCCGGGCCGCCAGGACCGGCACCGGGAGCCCGCTGTCGAAGACCTGCACCGGCTGGCCGAAACGATCACCGGTGTCCTGACGGACGACCCCCGCCTCACCGGCGCTCCTTGGGCGTTCCTCGGCCACAGCATGGGCGCGTCGGTGGCGTACGAGACGGCCGCCCTGCTGTCCCGGAACGCGGACGACGGCCCGGGCGCGCTGTTCGTGTCCGGCCGCCGGGCCCCGTCTCGGCCGCGGCGCAGCACCGAGTCGTTCCCCGACGACCACGCGCTGCTCGACAAGGTCCGCCGACTCGGCGGCACCGACGCGCGGCTCCTGGACGACGCGGACGTACAGGAGTTGATCCTGCCTGCGCTGCGGGCCGACTACCGTGCCGTGGCCGCCTACACGGGCACCCCCGGTGCACCGCTGTCGTGTCCCGTCGTGGCGCTCGCCGGCGACGGTGACACCGAGGCGTCCGTCGACGACGTCGCCGCATGGGCTCAACACACTACTGGCACCTTCGAGTTGAGGGTGTTCAAGGGAGGGCACTTCTTCCTTGCCGACCAGTGGGCGGCCGTGGCGCGGCTGGTCGGGTCGCGGCTGCCCGGCGGTCCGGCGTGAGCGGCGCGGCCGGCGGCAGTCTGCTCGCCATCAGCGACCTGCACGTCGCCTTCGACGACAACCGTGCGGTGACCGAGGCGCTGTGGCCCGGGCACGACGACGACTGGCTGATCGTCGCGGGGGACACCGGGGAGATCGTCTCGGACATCGTCTGGGCGCTGGAGCTGCTGAGCAAGCGGTTCGAGAAGGTGGTGTGGGTGCCCGGCAACCACGAGCTGTGGACGCACCGGCTCGATCCGGTCACGCTGCGCGGCGAGGAGCGCTACCGCCATCTCGTGTCTGTCTGCCGGGAGTTGGGGGTCGTCACACCCGAGGACTCGTACCCGGTGTGGCACGGCGAGGGCGGCCCGGTGACCGTGGCACCACTGTTCCTGCTGTACGACTACACGTTCCGGCAGCCGGATGCGCACACCAAGCAGGAGGTGCTGGCGCGGGCGCACGCCAACGGGGTGGTGGCCGCCGACGAGGCACTGCTGCACCCGGACCCGTACCCGTCGCTCGACGCCTGGTGCCGGGCCCGGCTCGACGCGACCGCGGCCCGCCTCGACGCACTGGACCCGCAGGTGCGGACCGTCCTGGTGAACCACTTCCCGCTGGTGCGCGAGCCCACCCGGATCCTGCGCCACCCCGACTTCGCAGCCTGGTGCGGCACCGAGGCGACCCGGGACTGGCACCTGCGCTACCGGGCCGCGGCGGTCGTGTACGGGCATCTGCACATTCCGCGCACCACCTGGCACGACGGGGTCCGCTTCGAGGAGGTGTCCGTGGGCTATCCACGGGAGTGGCGCGCCCGCGCCCGGCCGACCGGCGCACCGCGCCGCATCCTGCCCGCACCGCGGGAACCGCGATGATCCGCGAACTGCTGCCGCCCGGCACGGAGGTGGCGGAGGCGTACGGCGACCCGCCGCAGGCCCGGCTGCATCCGGCCGAGGAGCCGCTGATGGCGCACGCCGTGGAGTCCCGGCGCCGCGAGTTCACGACCGTACGCCACTGCGCGCGCACGGCCCTGGCCCGGTTCGGGTTCGCCGGGCCGCCGCTGCTGCCGGGCCGCCGTGGCGCGCCGCGGTGGCCGGACGGGATCGTCGGGAGCATGACGCACTGCGCCGGCTACCGGGCCGCGGCTGTGGCGCGGGCGTCGGCCACGGCCGCGCTCGGCATCGACGCGGAGCCCGATATGCCGCTGCCCGCGGGCATGCTGGAGACGGTGTCGCTGCGCGAGGAGCGGGCGCGGATGCCGCGGCTGCGCGCCGCCGTGCCTGGAATCGCCTGGGACCGGCTGCTGTTCAGCGCCAAGGAGGCCGTCTACAAGGCGTGGTTCCCGCTGACCGGGCGGCTGCTGGACTTCCCGGAGGCGGACCTCGTCTTCGCGGTGCCGCCGTCCGGTGTCCGGCAGGGCACGTTCCGGGCCCGGCTCCTGGTGCCGGGCCCGCTGCTCGGCGGGCAGCCGGTCGCCGCGTTCGAGGGACGCTGGACGGCGGTCGGCGGGCTGCTCGCCTCCGCCGTCGTGGTCGCTCAGCCGGCGACGGCCATCAGCCGGACCAGCGCGGCCTTCGAGTCGACCCCCAACTTGCTGTAGATCCGGGTCAGATGGACGTCCACGGTCCGGGGGCTGACGCTCAGCCGCTCGGCGATGTCCTTGGACTTGAAGCCCTGACCGGCCAGGTCCGCGACCTCCCGCTCGCGCACGGTCAGTTCGGCGAGCAGTACGGTGCCACGGCCCGCCCCGGCCCTGGCCCGGCGCGCCAGCTGCCGGGCCCGTACGCCCGCCGGGGTCTCGCCGCCGAGGAGTTCCACCGCGTCCTCGTAGGTGCGGGCCGCCTCCTCGGCCCGGCCGCGCTGGGCCAGCAGATGGCCACGGGCCAGCAGGGCGTGACCGCTCTGCTCGGGCAGTCCGATCCCGGCGGCGGCCTCGGCGGCGTGCTCGACCCACTGGGCGATGTCCGCCTGCTTGTCGCGCGCTTGGCTCAACAGCGCGGCGGCGGCGAGGAGTTCGTAGCCGCGGGCGGCGAGGACCGGCACCGGTTCGGACACCCGCCAGGCGGCGCCGGTCGGCAGCAGCAGCGAAAGGGCGCGCTCCCCGTCGCCGCGGGCCAGGGCGGCCTCGGCGTGCAGCAGCGCGTTGAGCGGGGTCCGCGGCACCTGCTCGGTGGGGGCTGCGGCGGCCGGGCCGCGGCCCAGTTGGGCGGCGCCGCCCAGCTGGGCGAGTGCGGCGGAGATGACGGCGTCGGCGAGACCGGCCTGGTCGGTGCGGCCGACGGCCCGGCCGATGGTGCGGGCCTCCTGGGCGGCGTCGAGGGCGTCGGCCATGCGGCCGCTCTGGTAGTGCGCGTAGGACAGGGTGTTGAGCATCGGCGCCAGCAGGTGCTCGTCGCCGTTCTCCCGGACGAGCGGCACGGAGCGCTCGATGTGGTCGAGGGCCGCGGCGTGCCGGCCCATGAGGGATTCGGCCCAGCCGAGCGTCAGCAGGTGCTCGGGCAGGAGCGCGGCGGTGGCGGCCTTGGCGTCGACGGAGTCGAGGAGTTTGGCGGCGGCGCCGAGGCGGGCCTCCGCGGTGCAGATGTCGCCGGTGAGCACGGCGCACAGGCCGTGCAGGGCGAGCGCGCCGCCCGCGGTGGCCGCGTCGGCGTCGCGGGTGCCGCGCACCAGGGTCTCGACGTCGGAGCGGGTCGGCAGTGCTCCGGCGAGCACTTGGACCAGGCGCAGTTGTACCTGGAACGTCGCGGCCTGCGCGCGGTCGATGTCCGCCGCACGCGAGAGGTGGGCGGCGATCAGGTCCCGCGCCTCGTCGGCGTGGCCCAGGCCGCCGTAGACGCCGGCCAGGAACGCGACGTCGGCCGCGCGGTCGGTGGCCGCCGCCGCGGGAGACGCGAGGTAGCCGCGGCCGAGGGTGCGGATGCCCTCCACCGCGCCCTGGGCGGCGAGTGCCCGGACGACGGAGCGCCACAGCTCCGGTGTGCCGTCGGGGGCCGTGCCGGTCGCGCCGAGCGTCAGGGTCAGCCAGTGCGCCGCGTCGTCCACGCGTCCCAGGTGCAGAGCGGCGCGGGCGGCCTCGGCGAGTGCGGCGAGGTCGGCCGCGGAGGGGCTGCTGCCGGCCCGCTCGATGTGCGGGGCGAGTTCGACGGGCGGCGCGCCGAGCGCGGCGAGCCGGTGCGTGGCCCGGCGGTGGGCGCCGGCGCGCCAGCAGGTGTCGGACTCCGCGTACAGGGCGCGGCGGATCAGCGGGTGCCGGAAGGTGAGTCGGCCGGTGGTGGCGGTGCGCACGAGGTCGCGGTGGCGCAGGGCGCCGAGCGCCCGGCAGGCGGCGTCGCGGTCGAGGGCGGCGACCTCGGCGACTCCATCGACGTCGAAGGTGTCGCCGAGGACCGCCGCCGCGTACAGGGCGGTCCGCTCGGTGTCGTCGAGGTGCGCCGTCTCGATGAGCAGCCGAGCCGTCAGGGTGCTCGCGGCTTCCGTGTCCGGGGTGCCGGGGGCGGTCTGGGCGAGGGCCGTGAGGTAGAGGGGGTTGCCCGCGGCGCGGGCGTGCAGTGCCGTCAACTCCTCGGAGTGGCCCGCCCATTGGAGGAGGTGCGCGCTCTGGGTGACGGTGACGGGTTCGAGCCGCACCGGTTCGACCGCGCCGAGTTCGAGGCCCTGCTGCAGCACGGCGCGCAACGCCACGGGGGTCTGGCGCGGCCGGTGCGCGACGACCACGGTCAGTCCGCTGGTGACGGGCCAGCGCACCAGCATGTCGAGGAGCTCGACGGAGCCGATGTCGCTCCAGTGGGCGTCGTCGAGCAGCACAAGCAGTCCGCGGTCGGTGGCCGCGACGCAGGCGGCGAGCAGGGTGCGCAGTTCGGCGTAGAAGCGGCAGCGGCCGGTGAAGTCGGTGCGCCGGGACCCGGGGGGCGGGCCGGCCAAGGCGCGCACGAGGGCGGCGGCCGGGTGCGGGGCGGTGTCGCCCGGGCCGGGGAACCAGTTGCCGAACGCTTCGAGGAACGGCTGGAAGGGGACATCCGCGTGGCTCTCCGCGGCGGTGCCGCGCACCACGGTCAGGCCGCGGACGCGGGCCTCCTGGGCGAGGGCGGTCAGCAGCCGGGTCTTACCGGCGCCGGGGTCACCGCCGACCTCCATGACACCGCCCCGGCGGACCGCGCACTGGTCCACCGCCGCCAGCAGCCGCCGCAGTTCGACACTCCGCACCGTGAACGGCGCGGAGGTCCGTATTCGGGTCGTGGTGGTGGTCACGTCTGACGTCCCTTTCCCCCGGGTCCCGCGGACACGGTCTCAAGGGCGCGTTGCAGCCGAGACGGCGCACGGGACAGCTTCGACTCGGCCCAGCGTAAGGGGGCCGAGTGGCGGCGAACAACGCGTAACAGGAGTGTCATACATCATTCATCCACAGCCCCACGGACGGGAGCCGGGGCCCTTAGGACAGCTTTAGACCCCCGGGTGAGGCTGGCGCTCCGCCGACCGGACCGAGGAGCTCACCCGTGACCGTGCCCTGCGACCTCCTGACCGATGCCGTCCAGTGGCGATTCCCGCTCGGAGACACGCAGGAACTCCATGTGGCCCTGCCCACCGGCGAGTTGGAGCTGCGTCGGCAGGACCTGTTCGTGGCGGGCCCACCCGGCGGTGAACTGCGCGTGGTGGGCGAGTACCGCGGCGGCGGCAAACCCGACGGCCCCGACGACACCGGTGACGGGTTCGGACCCGGCTGGGCCTTGACGCAGGGCGCGGGCCCCGACGCGCGCGGCCGGGCGGTGCTGTCGCGCGACGCCGACGGGCGGGTCACGGCGGTGCTCGATCCGCTGGGCACGCGGGCCGCGGCGTTCGCGTACGACGGGGACGGGCGGCTGGCGCGGCACACCGACGCGGGCGGTCACGACACCGGCTACCGGTGGGACGCGGAGGGTCGGCTCGCCGGTCTGCTGCTGCCCGACGGCGGCGCCGTCGACATCGCGTACGACCCGGCGGGCGCCGTGGCGGAGGTCGTCTGGGAGGGTCCGCAGGGGCCCGCCCGGGTCCGGTTCGGGTATGCGCCGGGGCGGGTCACGGTGACCGACGCCGTGGGCCGGGTGACCGTGCACGCCTTCGACACAGAGGACCGGCCGCTGTCGGTGACCGGCCCGGCCGGGGAGCTCGCCCGCTGGTCGTGGGACGCGCACGGCCGGCTCGCCGCGGCCACCGACGCCACCGGGCACACCACCCGCTACGCCCATGGCCCGCAGGGGCAGTTGACGGAGCTGACGCTGCCGACGTCGGCGCGCTCCACGGCCACCTACGACGATGCGGAGCACCCCGCGCTGCCGACCGCGCTGCGCGACCCGGCGGGCAACACGCTGCTCCTCGCCTACGACACACAGGGGCGCCTCGTCACCACCGGCGCGCCCGGCCGGACGGCGCCCGTCGACCGGCGGGCCTACGATCCGGGCCACGGCGGGCTGCTCTCCCTCACCGACGGCAAGGGCGACACGACGGCCTTCGAGTACGACGCGGACGGCCTGCTCACCACGGTCGCGCCGCCCGCGCCGCTGGGCCGCACCGTCCTCCACCGCGACGACCTGTCCCGGATCACCGCGGTCACCGCGGGCAACGGGCGGCGCACCGGCTACCGGCGCGACGCGTCGGGCCGGCTCACCGAGGTGCGCGACGAGGACTCGGGCGGCGTCCTGCTCACGCTGGTCCACGACGCGCTGGGCCGGGTGGTCCGCAAGGCGGGCGCGGGCTGGTCGTACGACTTCACGTGGGTGCGCACGCAGGCCGGCAGCCGCCTGGCCGCCGCGGTCCGCACCGAGGGCGCGGGCCGCGAAGAGGTGCGCCTCACGTACGACGCGGCGGGCGCCCCGCTGTCCCTGACGACGGCGGGCGGCACCACCCGCTACACCTACGACGCGGCGGGCACACCGGCCACCGTCACCGGCCCGTCGGGCCGCACCGTCCGCCTCACACACGACGCGGCGCACCGCCCCGTCCGCCTCGACACCGGCACGGCCGTGCAGGAGATCGGCTACGACGCGTCGGGCCGCCGCACCTCGCTGGTCGTGCGCGGCCGCGACGGCGCGGAGCTGCTGCGCGCGGCCTACGACTACGCGCTGCCGGACGGCACCGACACCGACGTGCTGCGCTCCGCGACCGTCGACGGTGAGACGACGGCGTACGCCTACGACGGCCTGAAGCGGCTGGCGCGGGCCGGTGACGTCACGTACTCCTACGACGACGCGCACCATCTGGTCCGGCTCGGCTCGATCGACTTCACCCTCAACTCGGCTGGCCAGGTGGTGCGGTTCGGGGAGACGGAGTTCGGCTACGACGGCGCGGGCAACTTCACCGACGAGGTGAACCCGACCGGCTCCTTCAGCTACAGCCCCACCCATCAGACGCTGGCGGGCGTCTTCGGCGGGCAGCTGGTCGCCGAGATGCGCTACGACGCGCTCGGTCAGGAGATGCCTCGCCGGATCACCGAGACCGCGCTCGACGGCCGCACCGTCACGCACGTGTTCACCTACACACCGCTCGGTATCGCGCGCGTCCTCGACGACGGGGTGCCCACCGACGTCGTGCGCGCCCCCGACGGCACCCTGCTCGCCGTGCTCACCGCGGATGGCCGGCACTACTGGACCGTCACCGACCAGCAGGGCTCGGTCCTCGCCCTGCTCGACGAGGAGGGCCACGTCGCGGCCAGCTACCGCTACACCCCGCACGGCGCCGTGACGGCCCGCGGCGACGCCGCGGCGGCCTGCCCCTTCCGCTACCGGGGCGCCTACCAGCTGCTGCGCAGCGCCCACCTGCTCGACCACCACTTCTACAACGGTTTCTGGGGCCGCTTCACGCAGCCCGACCCGACCGGGCTGCAATACGCGCCGTACACGTTCGCGGACAACGACCCGGTGAACACCGGGACCTGGACGCGGCACGACGTGTGGGCCGTCGCGGCCCGCGGCGGCGTGCGCGGCTTCTTCCCCCGCCCGCCGGGTCCGGGCACGCCCGGCGCCGCCGTGTTCGACGTGACCGGCCCCGGGGTGACACCCGACCGGCAGCCGCTCGTCGCCGGGCAGCCGGCGCGGCGCGCGCTGTCCACCCCCTGAACTCCCTGTCGAACCCCCTTGTTCCTCACCTCACCCCGGCGAGTCACCCCATCGAGAAAGGCATCCACCATGGCGGACCAGATCGTGCTGCGCGTGCCCAAGGAAGTCGTCGTCAAGGTCGTCGACGACGTGCACAACCTGGAGGACCCGCAGATCGGGCAGGGCGGCACCTTCGACGACGAGTTGTACGACGAGACCGGCAAGCTCATCGGCACTTCGCACGGCACCTTCACCATCAAGTACGTGCGCCCCGGCGACGACGGGCTGCTCACCTACTACTCGGAGGACATCACTCTAGAGGACGGCACCATCCACGCCGAGGGGTGGGCCGACTTCCACGACGTGCGCACCAGCGAGTGGGTGTTCTACCCGGCGACCGGGACGAGCGGCCGCTACGCGGGCCTGACCGGCTTCCGCACGTGGCGGATGACCGGCGTCCGGGCGTCGGCCGAGGCACGGATCCTGCTCTCCGACTAGTCGCGGCCCCCAAGGAGGAACGGCACATGTCCCAGCAGGACGTGCACATTCTGTCGGCGGCCTCGGCGCTGCCCGGACCGGCGGTGGACAACGCGGCGCTGGCCCGGCGGTTCGGCATGGACGCGCTGTGGGAGCAGTGGGTCGAGGCGTTCATCGGCACCCGGTCGCGGCATCTCGCCCTCGACCTGGAGTCCGGCCGGCTCACCGGCACGCTCGCGGACCTCGCGGAGGAGGCCGGCCGCAAGGCGCTGAAGGCGGCCGCGCTCGCGCCCGGCGACATCGACGCGGTGGTGCTGGGCACCGCGACCCCGGACCGGCTGATGCCCGCCACGGTCAACGTGGTCGCCGACCGGCTCGGCATCGACCAGGTCCGCAGTTTCCAGCTGCAGTCGGGCTGCTCGGGCGCGGTGCAGGCGCTCGACGTGGCCCGGCAGCTGGTGCTCGGCGGCGCCGCCCGCCGGGTCCTGGCCCTCGGCGGTGACGTCATCGCCCGGTTCTACGACGTGACAACGGACCTGCGCCGCGCGGACCCGGCCGAGTTGGTCAACTTCGTGCTGTTCGGCGACGCGGCGGGCGCCGCCGTCGTGTCCGCCGAGCCGGGCCCCGGGTCGGCGGCGGTACGGGCCCTGTTCACCCGGCTCGTCGGGCTCGGCCGGGAACCGGGCGCCGTCCTGGAGTGGTTCGGGCCCGCCGACCGGGACAGCGACCGGCCGGCCGCCACCGAGGACTACAAGGCGATCGAGGAACACGTGCCGCGGATGACCGAGGAGGTGCTCCACGAACTCCTGGCGGACACCGGCTGGCGCCCCGAGGACGTGGGCCTGCTGCTGCCGCCGCAGCTGTCGGGCCGGATGACCCGGCTGATCAGTGACCGGCTCGCGCTGCCGACGGCGCGCGACGTGTCGGTGGTCGACGACGCGGGCAACTGCGGCAACGCCATCGTTTTCCTCCAGCTGGAGCGGGCGCTGGCCGAACTCGGCGCGGGTGAGCGGGCGTTGGGCATCTCCATCGAGTCCAGCAAGTGGCTCAAGGCGGGCTTCGCGCTGGAAGGGAGCGCCCCGTGACCCAGGACGCCGCCGCCGAACTCGCCGCACTGCACCGCGACGGCCTGCTCGCCGCCCACTACCCGCGCGTGCGCGGCCTGTTGGCGCAGCTCGACGACGCGGGCCTGGCCCGCGCGGGCCATCTGCTGGCCCGGCTCGACGCCGACGAGGTGCTGGCCGCCCACCCGGACACGCTCGTCCCGCTCATCGCCGTGACCGGGCACGGCACCCTGTCCGCGCTGCCGCCCCCGCTCACCGCGCAGGCCGCCCGGCACGGGCTCCTCGCCCGCGTGGAGCTGTCGGACTTCGACAGCTGGGTCTTCGACCTCATCACCCCGGACAGCGCCCTGTACGCGCGCCAACCGGCGTTCGTGCTGTGCGTCCTGGACGCGGCCCTGGTGGCCGACGAGCTGCCGCTGCCGTGGACGGCCGAGGACGCCGAGCGGGTCCTCAGCCAGAAGGTCGACCTGGTGGAGCGGGTGGCGGAGGTGTTCACGCGGGCCGCGCCCGGCGCCACCCTGGTCCTCAACACCCTCCCGCTGCCACGGGAGTTGACCGCGCAACTCGTCGACCTGCGCTCCCGTGCCCGGCTCGGCGCCGCGTGGCGGGAGGCCAACGCCCGCCTGCTGCGGCTGCCCGAGCGGTGGCCGCAGACCGTCACCGTGGACCTCGACCCGCTGCTCGCCGAGGGGCTGCCCGCCCGCGACGTACGGCAGAGCGTGTACGCGAAGGCGCATCTGTCGCCGGAGCTGCTCGCCACGTACGCCCGTGAAGTGGGCCATCTGCTCCGCCAGTTCGCGGGCGCCGGAAAGAAGGTGCTCGCCCTCGACCTGGACGGCACGCTGTGGGGCGGCGTCCTCGGCGAGGCGGGCCCGGAGGGCATCGAGGTGGCGGGCGGCTATCGCGGGGAGGCGTTCCAGCGCTTCCAGCGCGTGGCCCGGCAGCTGTCGGCGCAGGGCGTGCTGCTGGCCGCGGTCAGCAAGAACGACCTGGAACCGGTCGTGAAGGTGCTGCGCGACCATCCCGAACTGGCGCTGCGCGAAGGGGACTTCGTGCAGGTGCGGGCCGACTGGCGGCCCAAACACGAGAACCTGACGGAGCTGGTCGCGGACCTGAACCTGTCCGTGGACAGTGTCGTCTTCGTCGACGACAGCTCCTTCGAGCGCGGCCTGGTGCGCCGGGAGCTGCCGGGCGTCGCCGTGGTCGCGGTGGGCGACGAACCGGCCCGGCACGTCGGGGACCTGCTGCGCGACGGCTGGTTCGACGTACGGGAGCTGACCGCCGAGGACCGGGCCCGGCCCGCCCGGTACAAGGAGGAGCGGGCGCGCCGGGACTTCCTGGACGACTTCGACTCCCTGGAGGGCTATCTGCGGGAGCTGGATGTCACGGTGACGGTGGCGCCCGCCACGGCCGGTCAGCTGGCCCGGGTCTCCCAGATCACGCTGCGCACCAACCAGTTCAACCTGACCACCGAGCGGCTGCAGACCGCCGACGTGCAGGCGCTCGCGCAGGCACCCGACGCGGAGGTCCTGGTGATCGCGTCCGGTGACCGGTTCGGGGACAACGGCCTGGTCGGCGCGGTGCTGCTGCACCGTGACGGCGACACGGTGCGCGTGGACAACTTCCTGCTGAGCTGCCGGGTGTTCTCGCGCGGCATCGAGCAGGCCGTCCTCACCGCCGTGCTGGCGGACGCCCGGGCCACGGGCGCCCGGCAGGTGCTCGGCCGCTATGTGCCGAGCGCGAAGAACGGCAAGGTCGCCGACTTCTACCCGCGCTCCGGCTTCACCGCGGTGTCCGGTTCGGCGGACGGGCCGGGGGAGCTGTTCCGGCACGACCTGGCCCAGCTGCCGAAGCCGCCGGAGCACATCCGTCTGATCGCGAGGCTGCGGCCCGAACCCGGAGGGAACACCCCGTGAATTCCATCGACGACTTCGTGGCCCTGCTGCGCGACGAACTCGCCCTGTCCGTCACCGCCGACGACATCGGTCTCGGCTTCGACGCGGTCCCGTCGTGGGACTCCGTGCACCTGCTGTCACTGTGCACGATCCTGGAGCGGGAGACGGGCCGGCCGCTGGCGCTCTCCGAGGTCCTGGAGGCTCCGTCCCTGGAGGCCGTCTACCGTCTGGCGACCGCGTCATGAGCGCGCCGCGCGTCGGCGAACCGGTGCCCCGGCAGCGCCGGCACACGCTGTTCTTCCAGGAGGTGATCCGGGAGTTCGCGCCGGTCTTCCTGGACACCGAGGTCGACATGAGCGCGGTCCGCGCGCACCGGGCGGCGGCCCTGGAGGCCGACGGGGTGCGGTACGCGACGACCGCGTACGTGCTGCACGCGGTGGGCGGGGTGCTGGCCAAGCACCCGGAGGCGAACGCGGCGGTGAGCGGCCCGCCGTGGCGGCCACGCGTCGCCCGCTATCCGTTCGTCAGCGGCAAGCTCACCCTGGACCGCACGCTTGACGGCCACCGGGTGGTGCTCGGCACGGTCGTGCCGGATCTGCACGAGGCCCGACTGGCCGACATCCAACGCCACTTGGAACGGGTGCGGGAGAGCGATCCGCAGCGGGCCCCGGAGTTCGAGGGCATCCGGGCGCTGCACCGGGGCGCGCTGCTCGCGGCCCGGCGGCGGTTCCGGCGGGCGGCCCGCTCGCTGGCGCTACGGCCGCATCTGACCGGCACCGTCGCGGTGACGTCGCTCGGCCACCGGGCGGTGGACTCCTTCCAGTCGGTGGGCGGCACGACGCTGACGTTCGGCGTGGGCCGGGTCACCGACCGGCCCGTGGTGCGCGACGGGGAGGTGACCGTGGCGCCCGTGCTGCGGCTCAGCCTCTGCTTCGACCACCGGGTGATCGACGGGGCCGAGGCGGCGGACGTGCTGACCGAGCTCAAGGAAGCGCTGGAGAGCGTATGAACGACATCGCGGAACTGAAGAACTTCGTGGTGGCCCACACCCGTTCGCAGGGCCTGCCGCCCGAGCACTACGACCCGCTGCTCGCCCGCATCCGTGACGACGGCGACGGCACGCCGGGGTCATGGGTGCGCGAGTGGAGCGCCGAGGCGGACCGACTGGCCGGGGAGGGCCGCCTGCTCGACGCCTGTGTGCACTACAACATGGCCCGCTTCCCGTTCGTGGACGGCCCGGCCCGGCAGGACGCCCTGGAGCGCTGCACCGAGGCGTTCGACGCCTGGCGCGCGGCCGCCTTCCCGGCGATCGAGCGGCTCGACGTGACGCTGCCCGCGGGCCGGGTGCGCTGCTGGACGGTGGGCCTGGACGCCGCCGAGCAGCGGCCGCTGCTGGTGATGACCGGCGGCATCGTCTCGGTCAAGGAGCAGTGGGCGCCGGTCCTGACGCAGCTCGGCGAACTCGGTTTCGCGGGCGTGGTCACGGAGATGCCGGGCGTCGGCGAGAACACGCTGCCCTACGACGCTGACTCCCCCGGCATGTTCTCGGCGCTGCTGGACGCGGTCACCGGCCGCGCGGACGTGTCCCGCACGTACGCGCTGGCGCTGAGCTTCAGCGGGCATCTGGCGCTGCGGGCCGCGCTGCGCGACGACCGGATCCGGGGCGTGGTGGGAGCGGGTCTGCCGGTGCGGGACTTCTTCACGGACACCGGATGGCAGCGGCATGTGCCGCAGGTCACCACGGACACCCTGGCCCATCTGACGGGCACGGCGCCGGAGAAGGTGTACGACCTGATCCGGGACTGGGCGCTGACCGGGGAAGAACTGGCCGCGCTGCGGGTGCCGGTGGCCCATGTGACCAGTCTGCGCGACGAGATCATCCCCCCGGCCGACGCCCGCCACCTGCGCGAAGAGGTGTGCGGAATACGGCTGTTGGCCCACGACGACGTGCACGGCTCGCCATCGCACTTCGCCCAGACGCGGCTGTGGACGCTGCTGTCGGTGCTGCGGATGCGCGGCGGGTACGGGGCCGAACGCACTGCGCTGACAAGGGAGTTCGCCCGGTTGCGGTACGGCGGGGAGCGGTCCGCGTGAGCGAGATGCTGCTCGACGGCGGCACCCGATGTCTGCGCAACGTGCTGGGCCGGTTCGCGACCGGCGTGGTCGCCGTGGCCGCGACCGATCCGGCGGACGGTACGCGGGCGGGCCTGGTGGCGAACTCGTTCTGCTCGGTGTCGCTCGAACCGGCACTGGTGTCCTTCTGCGTGGCGCACACCAGCAGCAGCTGGCCGCGCATCCGGGCGGCCGGACTGCTCGGGATCAGCATCCTGGGGGCCGGGCAGAAGGAGGCGGCGAACCGGCTCGCGGCGTCGGGCACGGACAAGTTCCGCGGCCTGCCCTGGACCCGATCGCCGGGCGGGACGCCCGTCCTTAAGGGCTCGCTGGCCTGGCTGGAGTGCTCGGTGGAGGCGGAGCACCCGGCCGGGGACCACACCATCGTGGTGACGCGGGTGCGTGCCCTGGACGCGACGGCGGACGGCGAGCCGCTGCTGTTCTACCGCGGCGCCTTCGGCGGCTTCAGTCGCTGACCCGCTCCCCGTCCGAGCCCGTGCCGAAGGCGCGCAGGAACGTCTCGACGCCGGCCGTCACGACCTCGGCGACCTGCTCCGGGTCGAGCGAGCGGGTGCCGAGGGCACTCATGCCCGGCAGCTCGTCGTAGATGAGGGCGATGAACTGGTTGGCGGCCCGGACGGGGTCCTCGATGCGCAGGTGCCCGGCGTTCGACAGGCGGGCGAGCCGGCCGGCCAGGGCCTCGGTGAACTGGTCGGGTCCGCTGGCCCGGACGGCGTCGAAGAGATCGGGGAAGCGCACGGCCTCCGCGTACAGGAGCCGGCGCACCGCCTCGGAGCGCTCGTCGCAGTAGCAGTCGACGAGCTTGTGCGCGACGTCCTGGAGGCCGGGCCGCAGCCCTTCGGGGTCGGTGGGGAAGTCCTGCAGGACGTGCAGCGTCTTGGCGTTGGAGCCGGCCGCCGTCTCGGTCATGACGTGCCGGAACAGGTTCTCTTTCGAGCCGAGGTGGTTGTAGATCGTCGGCTTCGAGACGCCCGCCTCGGTGGCGATCATGTCGAGGCTCGCCTGTGTGTAGCCCACGCGCGCGAAGACGCGCAGCGCCGCGTCCACGATCGCCCTGCGCTTGTCCATGCGCCCCCGCTCGGCGGGCACGGCTGCGGTCTTCTCGCTCTCGCCAACGTTCATACGGCCATGCTACCGTGCCAGCCACCGAATTTAACTACCCAGTTCAATTCACAGGGTGAGTCAGTTAAAGGGAGTTGCTGTGTCTGTAACGAAGGCGGAGGGGACCGGGCCCGCCCGGCTCGATGCCGCACTGCTCACCGTGGTGGGCGTGATGGTGCTCGGCGGGATGATGTCCTACCTGGACGCGACCATCGTCAACGTCGGGATCAGCACGCTCGGCGGCGAGTTCCACGCGACCCTCTCCACCATCGAGTGGGTCACCACCGGCTATCTGCTGGCCGTCGCGCTCGCCATCCCGGTGGCCGGCTGGGCCACGGTCCGCTTCGGCGCGAAGAAGATGTGGCTGCTCGGTCTGACCTTGTTCCTCGCGGGCTCCGCGCTGTGCGCCGTGGCCTGGAACGCGGAGAGCCTGATCGCCTTCCGCGTCCTGCAGGGTCTGGGCGGCGGCATGGTCGACCCGATCATGATGACCGTCGTGGCGACCGCGGCGGGCCCGGAGCGGATGGGCCGGGTGATGGGCCTGATCTCGGTGCCGATCACGCTCGGCCCGGTCGTCGGCCCCATCGTGGGCGGTCTGCTCCTGGAGAACCTCTCGTGGGAGTGGATGTTCCTGGTGAACATCCCCTTCGCGCTCGCCGCGATCGTCCTCGCGATCCGGGTGCTGCCCGCCGACCCGCCGCGCGGCTCCGAGCCGGTGCCGCTGGACGCGCTCGGCGTCGCCCTGCTGAGCCCCGGCTTCGCCGCGCTCGTCTACGCCCTGTCCCAGGCGGGTGCGCACGGCTTCGGCAGCGCCACCGTCATCATCGGGCTCGTCCTCGGGCTCGCCCTGTTCGTCGGCTACACCGTGCACGCGCTGCGCACCAGCAAGACCCCGCTCCTCGACGTGCGGCTGTTCTCCAGCAAGGGCTTCTCGGCGAGCGTGGCCACGATGTTCCTGCTCGGCGGCGGCCTGTTCTCGCTGCTGTTCCTGCTGCCGCTGTACTACCAGCAGGTGCGCGGCCACAGCGTTCTGGAATCCGGGCTGCTGCTCGCGCCGCTCGGGCTCGGCACGCTGATCGGCATGCCGGTCGCCGGCAACCTCGCCGACAAGATCGGCGCGAAGCGACTGGTGCCCGTCGGCGCCCTGCTGATCGGGGCCGGGGCGCTGGTGTTCACGCAGTCCGACGCGGACAGCTCCCAGGTGGCGCTGACGGTGGCGCAGCTCGCCGCGGGCTTCGGCATGGGCCTGGTCGGCGCGCCCACGATGGGCTCGGTGTACCGGACCGTGCCCGGCGAGGCCGTCGCCGGCGCGACCGGCGCGGTGTTCATCCTCAACCAGATCGGGGCGTCCCTGGGCATCGCCGTCGTCGCGCTGCTGCTCCAGGGCGGCGGCGCGCACACGGCGCCCACGGCCGACTCCTTCGCCAACGCCTTCTGGTGGCCGGTCGCGGCGGCGGTCGTCGTCCTCGTCGCGGGCCTGCTGCTGCCGGGCAAGCCGCAGCCCGCGCCGGAGGCCGCAGCGGCCGAACCCGTGGCGGACCACGCCTGACCTCCGCCCCCGGTACCGCTGTGCCCGCCGGTCGATCCCCCGCGCCGGCGGGCACAGCTCCGGGCCGACAGCCCCTGAGCGCACAGGAGTTCACCGATGAGCCGATCCGAGACCCCGCTCGCCCTGTCCGTCCTCGACGTCGTACCCGTCTTCGAGGAGGACTCCGCCACCCACGCGCTGCGACGCACCGTCGCCCTCGCCCCGCAGGTCGAGGCGCTCGGCTACCGGCGGTACTGGGTCGCCGAGCACCACAACACTCCCAGCCTCGCCACGTCCGCGCCGGGCATCCTCATCGGCCGGCTCGCCGCCGCCACGACGACCCTGCGGGTCGGGTCCGGAGGGGTGCTGTTGCCCAACCACGCGCCGCTGGTGGTCGCCGAGCAGTTCGGCACGCTGGAGGCGCTGCACCCGGGCCGTATAGACCTCGGCCTCGGCCGGGCCCCGGGCACCGACCCGCTGACCGCCCGCGCGCTGCGCCGGGCACCCGACCGCGGCGGCGACGACTTCGCCGACCAACTCACCGAGCTGAGCGGCTACTTCGCGCCCGTCGACCCGGCCTCCGGCATCATCGCCGTACCGGCCGCGGACGGCCGGCCCGACCTGTGGGCGCTGGGCTCCAGCCCGTCGAGCGCGCACCTCGCGGGTGCGCTCGGGCTGCCGTACGCGTACGCGCACCAGATCAACCCGTACGCGACCCTGCCCTCGCTCGACGCCTACCGCAGCGCCTTCAGGCCCTCCCCGTACCTGGACCGGCCGCGGACGCTGATCGCCGCGCTCGCGACCGTGGCGGACAGCGACCGGGAGGCCTGGCGGGTCGCGGCCCCGTATCTCCTCGGCAAGATCCGGATGCGCCAGGTGCCGCGCTTCGACGCCTTCCCCTCGGCGGCGACCGCGGCCGCGCACACCTTCACACCGACCGAGCGGACCTTCCTCGACGACCTCGCCGAGCCGCAGCTGATCGGCGGCCCGGACACCGTGCGGCAGAAACTGGACGCGCTCGTGGCGGCCACCGGCGCCGACGAGGTGATGGCCCTGACCGTCGTCCCCGACCAGGAGGAGCGGCTGCACTCCTTCCGGCTCCTCGCTCAGGCGGCGGCCGAGGTGAGGCCCGGCTCCGCCGAGAGCGTTTCAGCTCCGCTTTAGAGCTCCGAACAAAAGTGGAGTCCGATCAGCTCGCGGCGTCTGGTGCGTGCGATCGCAAGGCGCCGGAAGCTCCTCGTAGCGGAGCTACTAGGAGCTTCCGGCAACGCGGCGAGCGTGCGTGCCAGACGCCGCGAGCCGGGCTCCACTTTTGTTCGGAGCTCTTAGCCCAGCTGGCGACAGTTCCCTCGGCACTCGCACCCCTTCGCGCCATACGGAGCCCCCATGCATCCACGCCGGACCGTCCGCACCGCAGCCCTGCTCGTCCCGTTCGCGCTCGCCGTCGCCGGCTGCAGCAGCGGCGGCAGTGGTACCGGCGGCGCCGGGGCTGCAGCGCCACGGTCCGGCGGCACGCTCACCTACGCCGCGGACCAGGAGCCGGACTGCTGGGACCCGCACGCCAGCGCGCAGGACGTGACGGCGTTCGCGCAGCGTCCGGTCTTCGACTCGCTCGTCTACCAGACGCCGGACGGCGCCCTGAAGCCGTGGCTGGCCACGAAGTGGACGATCGGCGACGGCGGCCGCACGTACACCTTCGCCCTGCGCAAGGACGTCACGTTCCACGACAGGACCCGCTTCGACGCGGCAGCCGTGAAGGCCAACTTCGACCACATCACCGCCAAGGGCACCCAGTCCCAGTACGCCGCCGGGCTGCTCGGCCCGTACCGCTCCACCACGGTCAAGGACAAGTACACGGTGCAGGTCCGCTTCAGCCGTCCCTACGCCCCCTTCCTCCAGGCCGCCAGCACCACCAACCTGGGCATCGCCTCCCCCGCCTCGCTCGACGACGGCAACGACAAGCTGTGCGCGGGCACCGATTCGGTGGGCTCCGGACCGTTCAAGGCGGGCCGGTACGCGCGCGGCCAGCAGCGCGTCTACACCCGCAACGCCGCCTACGCCTGGGCGCCGCAGGGCGCGGGCCACTCCGGTCCGGCCCGCCTCGACCAGGTCACCGTCCGGTTCGTGCCGGAGGCGGCGACCCGGGTCGGCACGCTCACCTCCGGCCAGGTCGACGCGGCGGGCGCGCTGCCCGCCAACCAGTACGCGGCCGTCGCGCGCAACACCCGCCTGGGCGTGGTGAAGAAGGCCACGCCCGGCGCCGTGGACAGCTTCTACCTCAACACCACGAGCCCGCTCTTCTCCGACGTGCGGGTACGCCGCGCGTTCCAACGTGCCATCGATGTGGACGTGTTGGTGAAGTCCGTCTTCCTGGGCACCGGCACCCGCGCCTGGAGCACGCTCTCCCCCACCACCCCGCACAGCTACGACGCGTCCCTGGAGAAGTCCTGGCCCGTCGACCGCGAGCTCGCCGGGCGGCTGCTCGACGAGGCGGGCTGGACCGGCCGCGACGCCAAGGGCTACCGCACCAAGAACGGCAAGCGGCTCACCGTGCGCGCCCCCGTCTACGGGCAGCCGAGCGTGTTCGCGCAGGCGGTGCAGGGCGACCTGAGGAAGTCCGGCATCCAGCTCGCGCTCGACGCCTCCACCGACGCCACCGAGGTCTCCGACCGGCTCGACAAGGGGCGCTACGACGTGGTGGAGACCGGATGGGCACGCGCCGACGGCGACATCCTCAGCCAGTTCTTCCTGTCCACCGAGACGTCGGTCGGCGGCGGCCACAACTTCGCGCACGTCGCCGACGACCAGGTCGACCGCTGGCTGCACGCTGCCCAGACCGCGCAGCAGCCGGCCGAGCGCGCCGCGAACTACGCCGAGGTGCAGCGCTGGACGCTCCGTCAGGCCGCTGTCGTCCCCGCCTACGTGAACACCTCCGTCGTCGGCTTCAGCAAGAAGGTGCACGGTTTGCGGCTGTCGATCTCGGCGTGGCCCGAGTTCTACGGCGCCTGGGTGGAGGGCCGATGACACCGCCGAGGCGCGCCCCGCTCGTGCTGCGTTACGCGGCCACCCGGCTCGGCTCCGCCCTGCTGGTCGTGTGGGCGGCGGCCACCTGCGCCTTCGTCGTCCTCCAACTGGTGCCGGGCGACCCGGTGAAGGCGATCGTCGGCTCCCACGCGCTGGTCGGCGCCGAGCAGCGCGACGCGATCCGCCACCAGTACGGCCTGGACCGGCCGCTGCCGCTGCAGTACCTGAGCCATCTGGGGCAGCTGGCCAGGGGCGAGCTCGGCGACTCCTACCAGTTGCAGCAGCCGGTCGGCGACGTCCTGGCCGACCAGCTCGGGCCGACCGCGCAGCTCGCCCTGTGGTCGACGATCGTGGCCGTCCTGCTCGCCGTCGCCGTCACCCTGCTCACCACCGGGCGCGCCCGCTGGCCGCGCCGGCTGTCCTCGGTCGTCGAACTCGTCGTCGTCTCCACACCCTCGTTCTGGCTGGGCATCCTGCTCCTGACGGTGTTCTCGTTCCGGCTGCGCTGGCTGCCGGTCGCCGACTCCGGTGACGCGCGCTCCCTGGTGCTGCCGGTGCTGACCCTGGCCCTGCCGATCGCTGCGGTGCTCGCCCCGGTGCTGCGCGAGGGACTGCTCGGCGCGCTCGACCAGCCGTTCACACTGACCGCCCGGGCGCGCGGCCTCGCCGAGCACCGGGTGCGTTCCCGGCACGCGCTGCGGCACGCGGCGCTGCCCGCGCTGACCCTGGCCGGCTGGTTCACCGGGACCCTGCTGGGCGGCGCCGTCGTCGTCGAGAACGTGTTCGCGCGGCCCGGCATCGGCCGGATCACCCTGCAGGCCGTCGCCGACCGCGATCTGCCCGTGATCCAGGGCGTGGTGGCCCTGTCGGCTGTCGTGTTCGTCGTCGTCGCCGCGCTCGTCGACCTGGCGTACGCCGTGGTGGACCCGCGGCTGCGCAAGGAGACGGGAGTGAGCGCCGCCTGATGTCCACGTCACGCCACCCGGCCGGAAACCGGCCGTGCGCCGCCACCGCCACCGCGGCCGCCGCCGCGCTCGTCCTCGCCGTCATCCTGCTCGCGGCCCTCGCACCCCAGCTCCTCGCGCCCGACGACCCGGCCGCCACCGATCCCGCCCGGGCGCTGCTGCCGCCGGACGGGCACCACTGGTTCGGCACCGACCAGTTGGGGCGTGACGTGTTCGCCCGGGTCGTCCACGGCACCCGCTACTCGCTGGCGATCGGCGCCGCCGCCACCGGTGTGGGCCTGGGCCAGGCCGTCGTCTGGGGGCTCGGGGCGGCGCTGCTGGGCCGGTTCGGGGACGCCGTGCTGATGCGCGCCGCCGACGCCCTGCTGGCCCTGCCCGGGCTGCTGCTCGCGCTCCTCGTCGTCCTGATCACCGGCAAGGGGGTGCTCGGCACCACGCTCGCGGTCGCCGTCGGCACCGCCCCCGGGTTCGCCCGCGTGGTGCGCTCCCAGGCGCTCGTCGTGCGCCGCTCCGGCTACGTCGACGCGGCCGTCGGGCTCGGCGTGCCGCGCCCGCTGGTCGTCGTACGGCACATCGTCCCGAACACGGTCGGCCCGCTCATGGTGCTGGCCACGGTGACGCTCGGCGCCTCCATCTCCACCGGCGCGGCGCTCAGTTACCTCGGGCTCGGCGCGCAGCCGCCGACGCCGGAGTGGGGCGCCATGCTCACCGAAGGGCAGGGCTATCTCGAACAGGCCTGGTGGATCGCCCTGTTCCCCGGTCTGCTGCTCGTCGGCACCGTCCTCGCCGTGACCGTCATCGGACGCCACGCGCAGGCCCGTACGGAAGAACGGTCCCCGCGATGACCGGCACACCGCTGTTCGACGTCGACGGGCTCGACGTGCGGTTCGGGTCGGGCCCGGCCGCCGTGCACGCCGTACGCGACGTCTCCCTCAGCCTCGACGCGGGCCGCTGCCTGGCCGTGGTCGGCGAGTCGGGGTCCGGCAAGAGCGCCCTGGCCCGCAGCCTCCTCGGCCTCGCCGGGCCGACCGCGCACGTCACGGCGCGCCGGCTGCGCCTCTACGGGCAGGACGCGCTCGCCTTCGGGCCGCGCGAGTGGCGTGCGGTGCGCGGCCGCCGCGTCGGCCTGGTCGCGCAGGACGCCCTGGTCGCCCTCGACCCGCTGCGCCCGGTCGGCCGGGAGATCGCCGAGCCGCTGCTCATCCACCGGCTCGCGACCCGCCGCGAGGCACCGGGCCGGGTCGTCGACCTCTTGGTCCGCGTCGGCATGCCCGAACCGGCTGAGCGTGCCCGCAGTTACGTCCACCAGTTGTCCGGCGGGCTTCGCCAGCGCGCCCTGATCGCCTCGGCGCTGGCCGCGGAGCCCGGCGCCCTCATCGCCGACGAGCCCACGACCGCGCTCGACGCCTCCGTCCAGGCCCGCGTCCTGGAACTCCTCGGCGCCCTCAAGGCGGACGGCACGGGACTGCTCCTGATCAGCCACGACCTCGCCGTGGTCGAGGCGCTCGCCGACGACATCGCCGTCATGCACGCGGGCGAGATCGTCGAACACGGCGCCGCCGCCGACGTCCTGTACACCCCTCAACACCCCTACACCAAGGACCTGTTGGCGGCCGTCCCGGGGCGCGGCCGGCCGCCCCGCCGCCCCGAGCGGGCGCCGCGGACCGGCCCCCCGCTGCTCGAAGTGACCGGTGTCGCCAAGCAGTTCAGCGCGGGCCGTGGGGTGCGGCGCACCGCCGTGCACGACGTCTCCCTGAGCCTGTACCCGGGCGAGACCCTCGGGATCGTCGGCGAGTCCGGATCGGGCAAGTCGACACTCGCCCGGATCATCCTCGGCCTGCTCCCGCCGGACGCCGGGCAGGTGCGGCTCGCGGGCGAGCCGTGGAGCGGGCTGCGCGAGCGGGAGCGCCGCCCGCGCCGCGGCACCCTGCAACTCGTCCCGCAGGACCCGCTCAGCGCCTTCGACCCGCGCTGGAGCGTGGACCGCGTCATCGGCGAGGCGCTCGGCACCGCGGGCACGCCCCGTGAGGCGCGGCGTGCCGAGACGCTGCGGCTGCTGGAGCAGGTCGGACTCGGCGCGAGCCACCAGGGGCGCAGGCCGCTCGCCCTGTCCGGCGGCCAGCGCCAGCGCGTCGCCATCGCCCGGGCCCTCGCGTCCCGCCCGCGGCTGCTCGTGTGCGACGAGCCGGTGTCCGCGCTCGACGTGTCCGTGCAGGCCCAGGTGCTGCGGCTGCTCCGCTCCCTCCAGCAGGACCTCGGTCTCGCCACCCTGTTCATCTCCCACGACCTCGCCGTCGTACGGGAGATCAGCGAACGCGTCCTCGTCATGAAGGACGGTCGCGTCGTGGAGAGCGGCCCCGTCGACGAGGTGTTCGCCGAGCCCCGGCACGCCTACACGCGGGCCCTCCTGGACGCCGTGCCCCGCCCGCGGCGCGGCGACCACGTCGGGGAGCCCACGTGACCGCGCACCCCGCCGCCGTCCCCGTACACCGGCCAAAGGACAGCTTTAGATCCGGCCAATCGGCGACTGCCAGCCTCGGCATGCCCGTTCCCTCCCACCCAGGAGCACGAGACCATGCCGCAGTCCCCACCAGCGCCCGCCACCGCCCGGAAACTGCCGTCCCTGACGGGACTTCGCTTCATCGCCGCCTTCCTCGTGTTCGCCTTCCACGTCACGTTCCTGCCGTCCCGCTACATCGGCGGCGGACTCGGGGACTCGCTCGGCGACATCCTGGCCAAGGCCGGTTTCTACGGCGTCTGTTTCTTCTTCGTCCTCAGCGGGTTCGTACTGACCTGGTCGGCACGGACCGACGACACGGCCCCGCGCCTGTGGCGGCGCCGCCTGGTCAAGATCTACCCCAACCATCTGGTGACCTTCGTCCTCGCCGCGGTCCTCATGACCGTCGCCGCCGAGAAGATCAGCGGCGGGCAGGCGCTGGCGAACCTGTTCCTCGTGCAGACCTGGCTGCCGGACATGGCCACCGCCAACTCGATGAACGCGGTGAGCTGGTCGCTGGCCTGCGAGGCCTTCTTCTACCTGGCGTTCCCGCTGCTGCTGCGCGCCCTCAAGGCGATCCCCGCCCGGCTGCTGTGGCCGGCCGTCGCCGTCGTGGCCGCCCTGATGATCGCCGCGCCGCTGATCGCCCGCTCCACGATCTCCGGCGCGAAACTGCCCGGCATCGCCGACGGCACGTACTCCTTCGAGCAGATCTGGTTCGTGTACTTCTTCCCGCCGGTACGGGCCCTGGAGTTCGTCCTCGGCATGCTGCTGGCCCTGATCGTGCGCGCGGGCCGCTGGCCGCGTATCTCCCTCGCCCCGGCCGTCGGCATCGCGGTCGCCGGATACGTCGTCGTCTCCTACGTCCCGTACCTGTTCTCGGTGGCCGGGTCCGCCGCGCTGTGGCTGGCGCCGCTGGTCGCGGCGGCCGCCCTCGCGGACACCGGCGGGCGGCGCTCGCCGCTGTGCGGCCGGGTCCTGGTGCGGCTCGGGGAGATCTCGTTCGCGTTCTACATGGTGCACGGCCTGGTCGTCACCTACGGTCACAAGTGGCTTGTCCAGGACACCAGTTGGTCGCCCGCGGCGGGCATCGCTCTGGCCCTCGCCGCGTTCGCGGTGTCGCTGGCCCTGGCCCACGCCCTGTTCAGCTGGGTGGAGACCCCGCTCGTGCGCCGCTTCTCCGCACCCCGGCCGCGCCCGTCGGCGGCCCCCGCCGCGGTCCCGGCCGCCCCCAAAGTCCTGGAGGTCAAGGAATGACCGAGACGACCGAGGCCGCACCCGCGCCGGCCGCCGAGCCGCCCGCGTACCCACTGCCCCGCGGCTGCCCCTACCACCCCCCGGCCGGCTACGACCGGTACACCGAGGAGGGGCCCGTGTCCCGGGTGCGGCTCTACAACGGGCGGCAGGTGTGGGCGGTCAGCGGGCACGCCGAGGCGCGGCAGGTGCTCCTGGACGCGGCCACGTACTCCTCGGACCGGGTCCATCCGCACTTCCCGGCGCTCGCGCCCCGCTTCGAGTCGGCGCGCAAGGTGCGCAACTTCATCGGCATGGACCCGCCGGAGCACACGGTGCAGCGGCGGATGATGCTGTCGAGTTTCACCGTGAAGAAGGTGGCGCTGCTGCGGCCGCGGATCCAGAAGGTGGTCGACGACCTCCTCGACCGGATCGAGGAGCGCGGCCCGGTGGCGGACCTGGTGCCGGACTTCGCGCTGCCGGTGCCGTCCGTCGTGATCTGCGAACTGCTCGGTGTGCCCTACGCCGACCATGCGTTCTTCGAGCACCAGTCGCGCCGCGTCGTCACCGGGTCGACGAGCCTGGAGGAGAGCGCGGCCGCGTTCGGCGAGCTCAGCCGCTATCTGGACGGGCTGATCCGGCACAAGCAGGCGGAGCCGGGCGACGGTCTGCTCGACACGCTGATCGCCGAGCAGGTCGACACCGGCGCTCTGACGCGGCGCGAACTGGTCGACATCGCGCTGCTGTTGCTCGTCGCGGGTCACGAGACGACCGCGAGCGCCATCGCGCTCGGTGTCCTGACGCTCCTGGAGAACCCGGACCAGCTCGCGGCGGTGCGCGCGGATTCGGCGCTGCTGCCGACCGCCGTCGAGGAGTTGCTGCGGTTCATGGCGATCGCCGACGGGGTGGCCCGGTTCGCGACGAAGGACACCGAGCTGGCCGGGCACCGCATCCGCGCGGGCGACGGGGTGGTCGTGGTGATCTCCACGGCGAACCGGGACGAGCTGGCCTTCGCCGGGTCGGACACGTTCGACGTGACGCGCGGCGCCCGGCACCACATCTCCTTCGGTCACGGCGTGCACCAGTGCATCGGCCAGAACCTGGCGCGCGCCGAGATGGAGATCGCGCTGAGCACCCTGTTCCACCGGCTGCCCGGGCTGCGGCTCGCGGTGCCCGCGCAGCGGCTGCCCGTGAAGGAGCCCGGCGGGGTGCAGGGCGTATGGGAACTGCCCGTCACATGGTGACCACCCGGGGCGGGTGGTCGGGAGAGGAAGTGCGTCGTATGCGCATCACGGCGGACCCGGGCCGGTGCCTGGGCGCGGGACAGTGTGTGCTGTCCGCGCCCGACCGGTTCGACCAGTCGGAGGAGGGAACCGTGCTCGTGCTCGACGCGCGGGTGGCCGACGAGGCCGACGAGACGCGGCTGCGCGAGACGGTGTCCCTGTGCCCGTCGCAGGCGATCGCGCTGGTCGCGGACGACTCGGCCACCGTGGTCGCCGGGACAGGGGGTGTCTCCGGGACAGACGGGGTCGCCGGGCCCGATGCGGCCGGTGCGAATGTCGCGGGCGCCGCGGACGCTGGGACCGACGGGACCGTCACGACCGGCGGGGCCGACCGAACCGTCAGCACTGTCGCGGACGCCGGACCCGCCGGGCCCGGTGCGGACGTCACGGGCATCGCGGACGTCCGGTCCGTAGGGAAGGGGGCCTGACATGCCGGTGACCGGACGGCTGGTCGAAGCGCTCGGTGAGCACCGTGGCCCGCTCCTCGACGTGCGCCAGCTGCCGCCCGTGCCGGGTGTGCGGGTGCGTGAGGAGCGGGTGCCCGGGCCGCCCGGCGGGCCCGATGTCCGGGTGCGGGTCTACCGTCCGGACGACACGGCGGCTGCGCTGCCCGCGGTGCTGTGGATCCACGGCGGCGGTTTCGTCCTCGGCGATGTCGACGCCGTGCACGGCAGCGCCGCCCAGGCCGCGGTGCACGCCTCGGCGGTCGTGGTCGCGGTGAGCTACCGGCTCGCCCCGGAGGCCCGCTATCCCGCGGCCCTCGACGACTGCTACGCCGCGCTGTCCTGGTTGGCCGGCAACACGGGCCCGCTGGGCGTCGCCCCGGGGCGGCTCGCGGTGGCGGGGGCCAGTTCGGGCGGGGCGCTCGCCGCCGGTACGGCGCTGCTCGCCCGGGACCGGGGCGGTCCGCCGCTGGTGTTCCAGCATCTGAGCACGCCGGTCCTGGACGACCGCCTGGACAGCGGTTCCATGACGGCGTTCACGGACACCCCGGTGTGGAGCCGGCGCCTGGCGGAGGAGAGCTGGCAGCTGTATCTGGGCGATCTGCTGGGCAGCGCCCCGGTGTACGCGGCGCCGGCCCGTGCCGAGGACCTGTCGGGTCTGCCGCCCGCATACATCTCGACGGCGCAGTTCGATCCGCTGCGCGACGAGGGCATCGAGTACGGGCTGCGGCTCGCCCGGGCAGGCGTGCCCGTGGAGCTGCACAACTTCCCCGGTCAGTACCACGCGTTCGGGGAGGCGTCCGATCCGGGCGAGCTGCGCAGGATCGGTGCCGAGCATCTGGAGTCGCTGCGCCGGGGCCTGCACCCGTGAGCGGCGCCGCGCCCGCGACGCTGCGGGTGGGGATCGGGTTCCTCAATCTGGCGCCGTCGCCCGAACGCGCGGACGCCGAGGCCCTGTTCACGGAGTTGTTCGAGGACGCGGTGTGGGCGGACGGGGCCGGCTTCGACGGGCTGTGGGTCACCGAGCACCACTTCTCGACGTACAGCCTCACCTCGTCGCCGCTGCTGTTGCTGGCGCAGGTGGCCGCGCTGGCACCGCGGTTACGGATCGGCACGTCCGTGCTGGTGCTGCCGTTGTGGGACCCGGTGCGGCTGGCGTGCGACGTGTCGACGCTGGACGTGCTGTCGGGCGGCCGGCTCGACGTGGGGATCGGCCGGGGCTACCAGCCGCACGAGTTCCGGGTGTTCGGCCGGGAGCCGGACGACAGCCGGGCCCGCTTCGAGGAGACGGCGCTGGTCCTGCGGAAGCTGCTGAGCGAGCGGGACGCCTCCTTCGCGGGCGCCTTCCACCGGATCGACGCCCCGGCCACGGTGCTGCCCCGGGTCGCGCAGCGCCCCCATCCGCCGGTGTGGGCGGCCGCGCTCAGCCCGGACTCGGTGGCCTTCGCGGTCCGCGAGGGCTTCCACTTCATGGTGAACGCGGCGATGCCCGAGCCCGCCGTCCTGGACCACTGCCGGGCGGTACGCCGTTCCCTGGCGGCCGCGGAGGTGCCCGCGGCCGATCGCGAGATCGCCGTGAACCGTTTCGTGTACGTCGGTACGGACCCGGCGACGCGGCGCCTGGCCGTGCGTGAGGTCGCCCGGCAGCTGGCGACGTCGCGAGCCTTGGCCGAGGGTGGTGTGCCGCTCGGCGGCGCGGCACCGTATCCGCGGGCCGAGGAGCTGAGCGAGGAGGAACTCGCCGCGGCGGAGGGCCTGTTGGTGGCCGGTTCGGCGGACGAGGTGACACGGCGCCTGGCCCGGCTCACGGAAGTCGGGGTGTCGTACGCCATCGCCGGTTTCCGCTTCGGCCGCTTCCCGTCGCAGGCGGCGCGGGAGTCGATGCGGGTCTTCGCCGAGGACTGCCTGCCCCGGCTGTCCGCCTGAGAGCACCCTGCAACGCGCCCCGGTGGCCCCGTGCCGCCGGGGCTTTCGGCGTTCCCGGGCCCGGCCCGGCACGGCTTTAGCGTGCCGAAAGACCACCGTTAGGCGGCGCGCGGACGCTGGCCGGGCGTGATCCCGCAGGAAGGAACACGGCGCGGCCGTCGGGTCCGTGCCGTCGTCGACGAGGGAGCCGGTAGCCCACGATGCCCACAGATCCCACTGCCCCCGCCGCCCGGCCGACCGCTGAGGCCCCCCTCGCGTCGTCGGCGCCCGGCGTCGCGATCGCCGTCGTCGGCGCGGCCTGCCGACTGCCGGGTGCCCCGGACGTCGCCGCGTTCTGGGAACTGATCGACCGGGGCGCGAGCGCGGTGGGCGAGGCGCCGGAGGGCCGGGAGCTGGGGGATACTCCCCGGTTCGGGGCGTTCCTCGACGACGTCGACCGGTTCGACGCGGCGTTCTTCGGCATCGGGCCGCGAGAGGCGGCGGCGACGGACCCGCAGCAGCGGCTGCTCCTGGAGCTGGGCTGGGAGGCGCTGGAGAACGCCCGGATTGTCCCCGCGGACCTGGCCGGCACCCGCACCGCCGTGTTCGCCGCCGCCATCTGGGACGACTACGCGGCCCTGCACCACCGCCAGGGCGCGGCCGCGGTCGGCCGGCACACGATCACCGGCCTGAACCGGGGCGTCCTCGCGAACCGCCTGTCGTACGTGCTGGGTCTCAACGGGCCGAGCGTGACCGTGGATTCGGCCCAGTCGTCGTCGCTCGTGGCGGTGCACCTGGCCTGCGAGAGCCTGCGCCGCGGCGAGTCGGACGTGGCGATCGTGGGCGGGGTGAACCTGGTCCTGGGCCCGGCGAGCGCGGCCGCGAGCGCCACGTTCGGCGCACTGTCGCCGGACGGCCGCTGCCGTACCTTCGACGCGGCGGCCAACGGGTACGTGCGCGGCGAGGGCGGCGTCGCCGTCGTCCTCAAGCCGCTGGCGGCGGCGCTCGCCGACGGCGACCCGGTGCTGTGCACGCTGCTGGGCAGCGCGGTCAACAACGACGGCGCGTCCGCCGGTCTCACCGTCCCCGACCGGGCGGCCCAGGAGGCGGTGATCCGTGAGGCCCACGCCCGCGCGGGCACCACGCCGACGGCGGTGCAGTACGTCGAGCTCCACGGCACGGGCACACCGGTCGGCGACCCGATCGAGGCCGCCGCGCTCGGTGCCGCACTGGGCGCGGCGCGCGCGCAGGCCGGGGCGCCGCCGCTGCTCGTCGGCTCGGTGAAGACGAACGTGGGGCATCTCGAAGGCGCGGCCGGCCTGGTCGGCCTCCTCAAGACCGCCCTCGCCGTCCACCACGGGCGCCTGCCCGCGAGCCTCAACTTCCGTACGCCGCCCGCCTCCATCCCGCTCGCCGAGCTGGGCCTGGACGTGGTGACGGAGGGCCGCGCCTGGCCCTGGCAGGACGACGAGCCGCTGATCGCGGGGGTCAGCTCGTTCGGCATGGGCGGCACCAACTGCCATGTGGTCGTGGGCACTTCGGCGCTTGCGGACGCCCGCCCCGTGCCCGCCGCGCCCTCCGGCCCGCTGCCCTGGCTTCTCTCCGGCCGCGGCGACGAGGCGCTGCGCGAACAGGCGGCACGGCTGCGCGACCACGTACGGACGCTCGCCCCCTCCGGGGAGCGCCCGCTCGACACCGCGTACGCCCTGGCCACGACCCGCACCCACTTCGAGGACCGCGCCGTCGTGCTGGCCGCCGACCACGACACGGCCGCGGCGGCGCTCACGGCGCTGGCCGAGGGCCAGACACATCCGGCGGTGGTACGGGGGCAGACCACGGCCGACGGCGGCGGGACGGCGTTCGTGTTCACGGGGCAGGGCAGTCAACGCCCAGGGATGGGGCGTGAACTGTACGAGACGTACGGGGAGTTCGCCACCGCCTTCGACGAGGTGTGCGCGGCCTTCGACCCCCACCTCGACCGCTCACTGCGCGAACTCGTACTCAGCGGCGACGAGTCCAT